>JAZORO010000058.1:0-146714 GCA_045656605.1 Eubacteriales bacterium | reverse complement strand
CCTACTGCACGTCATTGAAGTCCGTACGTATGGCGAGCACGATTACAGAGATAGGCTTCGAGGCGTATTCCTCTGATACCGCGCTTGTAAAAATCAATTTGCCGAGATCTCTTAAGGTCATTGGGGAAGCGGCGTTTATGGGATGCACCTCTCTTAGTGAGATCGGCTGGAATAAGAATATTGAATCGATAATGAAGGAGGCGTTTTACGCCTGCTACGCATTTGATGAAATAATTATTCCCGACAGCATCACCTATATAGGAGAATACGCATTTGAGTCCTGCTCAGGCCTTGAGGTTGTAAGGATGAGCGACAGTGTAAAGTATCTTGGACTCGGCGCCTTCAAATCCTGCGGAGCGCTCCTTTACGTAGAGTTGTCGGAGAATATCGCTGCGATTTATGACGAGACCTTCTATGCGTGTGAGAAGCTTCGTGACCTTAGACTCGGAGAGCGTGTTACCGAGATTGGTAAAGAAGCCTTCTACTATTGTACTTCACTCGAGTATATTTCCGTTCCTAAAACGCTTAGGAGCGTAGGAAAGGATGCATTCAACAATTGTACCGCTCTTGAAACTGTAGATTACGGCGGAACCGAGACCGGCTTTGCTCTGATATCGGTAGAGGACGGTAACGAGTACTTTATTTACGCATACTCCGTATCGGAGAAGTGAGGGTATAATATGATAACCATTGAGCTTGCCGGAATTGCGATAGGAGTGGATAATAAATATCCCCATATGGAGCGACTCTCTTCCGAGTACATCACCGACAGAGCCCCGGATTTTATCGTTTCGGCGAGTGATTCGGCTATCGACGAGGAGGAGCGCATATCCGGTATAAAAGCCCCGAAGGGGTATTTTGAAACGGTAGTTTTATATAGAGAGATTGCACGTCGGTTGCCCGACTATGATGCGTTTGTTTTCCACAGCGCGGTGCTCAATCTGTTCGGCAGGGCGTATGCGTTTGCGGCAAGGAGCGGAGTAGGTAAGACGACTCATACTCGTCTGTGGATTGAGGCGTTCGGCGATGAGGTGCACTATCTCAACGGAGATAAACCTATCATTAGGTTTAAGGACGGAGTCCCATACGCCTGCGGAACACCTTATAAAGGAAAAGAAGGCTACGGGGTGAGAGAGGACGTACCTCTTTCGGGAATTGCGTTTCTTGAGCGCTCTGAATCGAACTCGGCAGAGCTCATTGAGCCTGAGGACGCTGTTACATGCCTTGTGACGCAGATATATTTACCGTGTGACGAGCCTTTAGCCGTAGCAAAAACAATGATGCTTGCAGACAGACTTCTTTCATCTTTAAGAATTGTGAAATTAAAGTGTAATATGGACATATCTGCGGCATACGTAGCAAGACGGGTGCTTGCAGGAGCGGAGGATAAATATGAAAATTAAAAAGCAGTATGTGGAAAGTGAAATAGGCGGTAAGACCGTAATTGTATCTACCGGTACGGGCGAGGGCTTTAACGGTATGATTACTCTTAACGGTACTGGCAAATTTATATGGAGCCTGATTGAACGAGGGTTGAACAGAGAAGATATTTACGCTGAGCTTATAGGTGCGTATGAGGTTGACCCGGATATTGCGAAAAGAGATGTGGATACCTTTGTGGATCGACTTCTTGCTTCGAATATTATTGAGGAGTGATTTTAGATTTCCCGCAGTAGATAATTTAAGGAGATATATAAATGGAAAACGAAGTAAAAAACACGGAAAAAGAGTTTGAAATAATAACTCTGTGGAAGGTTTTTTGTAAGAGCTGGATACTCTTGGTTGTGTGCGCTCTTCTTTTCTCGGTGTTTGGATTTGTCTATACGCACCTTTTTGAGACCGATAAGTACAAGGGTACAGCCTATTTTTGGGTTAATTCGTCTCATAACAGCGTAAATTCTTCTACGACTATGGGAGCTGCGCAGATGGCAGCTAACTATATGGAGCTGATAAAGACGAATATGCTCCCGGAGCGTGCGGTCAGAAGATCGAGCCTTGATGCATACTGGGGTTGCTCTGAGGCGGAGGCTGTCGCAAAGCTAAAGGGGATGCTGTCGGCGAAGAAGTCCTCGACCGACTCGTTTATCTTTTCTATCAGCGCCACAACTCTCTCGAGAGATGAGGCGTACGTTGTTATTAGCGCTGTTCAGAAAGCGATGCTTGAGACCATCGCTCTGATTAACGGCGAGGTGAGCGAGTCCGCTTACTCCGAATATATCACACTCATAGGAGAGGTTAAGAGCGATGGGGAGATACAGTTCATCCCCAAGGCATATGTGAGAAATATGGCTGTATTTGCTATGGCTTCACTGGTTTTGCTCTATGCGGTACTGCTTTTGTATTATATCTATGACAGCGTAATTTACGATGAGGAGATTGTCAAGTCTTCCTTCGCCTATCCCGTCGTAGGCAAGATTCCCGAGTGGGGCAATAGCGGTAGCGCCAAGCGCCGCTTCGGAAAGAAGGAGATTATACGTGATTATGATGGAAGACTTCTTGATGATAATACTCCGTTTGCCGTAAACGAGTCGTTCAACTCGTTGAGAACAAATGTTGTTTATACAATGGCGGGCAAGCCGCATCCCGTAATAGCAGTTACAAGTGCGCTCTCGGGAGTGGGAAAGAGCACTATTTCAGCGAATTTAGCTCTGTCCTTCGCAACTCTCGGCAAGAAAACTCTTCTTGTTGAGTGTGATATGCGTTGCCCCTCTTTCGGAAAAATGTTCTCGCTCGAAAAGCGTGAGGGAATAAGTGATTACCTCGGTGGCCTTGTCGATAGCGTAGGCGACGTTCTCATCAGCGTGACGGAGAATCTTACCGTTGTGAGAGCGGGCAAAATCCCCCCGAATCCTTCCGTCTTGCTTGCTTCCGAGGCGATGAAGAGGTTTATAGAAACGGGGAAGCAGAATTATGATATCGTCATTCTCGATATGCCCCCCATATGCGAGGTTGCCGATGCCGGTATAGTCTCCGCTCTTGTAGACGGATACATTCTCGTTGTGCGTTCGGGTGTTTCCGACGTTAAGACTGTTCGTCAGGCTGAAAAGAGCCTTAACGCTGTTGATGGAGAGATAGTAGGTTTCATATTGAACGACGTGAGCAGTAAACTGCTTAAGGGAACGTCATATTACTCAACCAAAAAAATGGTTGCGGATAACGAATAGGTGGGCTGGAAAATGAAGTCATTTTACGATACTGTCATAGTTGGAGCAGGTCCTGCCGGTATTTTCACGGCAATTGAGATGCTTAGACTCGGGTCTAAACAGTCTATTCTCATAGTAGAGAAGGGGCGTGCAATAGAGAAGCGTACCTGCCCGAAGCATAAGACGGGCAAATGTATGAATTGCAAGCCGTGCGCTATAACTACCGGATTCTCGGGCGCAGGCGCATTCTCCGACGGTAAGCTTTCGCTTTGCGAAGAGGTGGGCGGAGATCTACCTACTCTTATCGGCGCCGACGTTGCGAAGAGCCTTATTGATTACACCGACGGCATATATCTCGAGTTCGGTGCTGATACTCACGTAGAAGGACTCGGCCACGAGGAAGAGAAGAAGGAGATCAGGCGCAACGCCATTAAGGCGGGACTTAAGCTTGTCGATTGCCCGATAAGACATCTCGGCACCGAGAAGGCGCAGGATATTTACTACGCTATCGAGCAGTATCTTCTCAAAAACGGAGTTGAAATTGAGTTCGGTGTAGAGTGCCGTGACCTTATTATCGACGGAGATGAGAACGAAATTTGCAAGGGCGTGATTCTTTTCGTAGGAAACGAGCAGGTTGAGGTTGGTGCGAATAACGTAATTGTAGCAACGGGCAGAAGAGGTGCGGATTGGCTCGAGAAGCTTTGCGCCGAGCACAATATTGCGCATCAGCCCGGCACTGTTGATATTGGTGTTAGAGTAGAGGTGCGCAATGAGATTATGGAGAAGGTCAATACCGTGCTCTATGAGTCGAAGCTCGTCGGACACCCGGCTCCCTTCAAAAACAAGGTTCGTACCTTCTGTCAGAATCCCGGCGGATTTGTAAGCCAGGAGAATTATGATAATGATCTTGCCGTTGTAAACGGTCACTCATACAAGGACTTAAAGAGCGATAATACGAACCTTTCTATACTCGTCTCGCATAACTTCTCTACACCCTTCAATCAGCCGATAGAGTATGCGCAGAAGGTCGGCGAGCTTACGAATATGCTTGGCGCAGGCCATATACTTGTGCAGAGGTTCGGCGATATACTTGACGGAAAGAGGACTTGGCCGAAGGAGCTCGCTGAGTCTAACGTTCGTCCGACTCTTCCCGATGCGGTTGCGGGTGACATTACTGCGGCTATGCCTTACCGTGCGATGATGAATATTATAAACTTCATCAAGGCAGTTGATGAGGTAGTCCCCGGATTTGCTTCTTACGAGACTCTTCTTTATTCTCCGGAGCTTAAATTTTACTCTAATAGAGTAAAGATGGACGCAGAACTTAATACGAACATAAAAGGACTTCATTGCCTTGGCGACTCATCCGGATGGACGAGGGGACTTATGATGGCATCCGTTATGGGCGTGCTTATGGGCAGAAAGCTTGTTGAAAGGGAGAAAAATGGCAATTGAGAAAGCAAGGGCGCATCTTGCCTGTTACGGATTTGAAAATAAAATAAAAGAGTTCACCGTATCCAGTGCAACGGTGGAGCTTGCGGCGAAGGCGCTCGGAACAGAGGAGAAAAGAATTGCGAAGACCCTCTCGTTTATGCTTCCGGACGGAGTCATTCTTATTGTTGCTGCCGGAGACGCTAAGGTAGACAACCGCAAGTTTAAGGATAAATTTTCGACGAAGGCGAAGATGCTTCCCTTCGAGAGCGTAGAGGAGCTCGTCGGCCACGGCGTTGGCGGAGTGTGCCCGTTCGGAGTGAACGAGGGAGTGAGAGTTTATCTCGACGAGTCCTTGAAACGCTTTGATATCGTATATCCCGCAGCAGGCACTGCGGCGTCTGCCGTTGAGCTTACGATTTCCGAGCTCGAGCTTGCTTCCGAATGCGTAGAGTGGGTAGACGTTACCAAGTATGAGTGACAGAGAGGCCTTTTGCGAGGCTTGCCTAAGGGCGATTTCCGAGGATAGTGACGGCGGTATAGGTACACTTTCTGAGAAGCTTGTCCATAAGACCGTTAAGCTTTTTATTGAGCCGAGGCGTGAATGCCACGAGGTCGAGTATTTGGGCTCTGTCGTGGACGTGTTGAACGAGTCGGGAGTATATGAGATACAGACCGGCGGATTCTCGCCCTTGGTTGGGAAAATCAAGCGCATAATCGACTCGACCCCCGTTACACTCGTTAAGCCTGTTGTTGCAAAAAAGCGCATTCTCAGACTGGACGAAGTAAGCAAAGAGGTTGTCTCGTTCGGCAGAGAGATTAAGTATAAAAATATCTTTGACTTTAGCTTTGAGCTATATAAAATAAGAGAGCTTGTTGGGAAGAGTGGATTTACTCTCAGACTTGTATCTATATTCTGCGAAGAAGAAAGGCTTGAATTTAAGGGTGGGAAAAAGAGAGAAAGGCGTGGCTGCTTGATTCCTAAGGAGCTGTGCGGTATTATTGATTTGCGTACTCCCGAGGATTATCTTGCTCTTCTGCCCCTTGAGCTTGGAGAGCGTTTTAGCGCCGACGAGTTCAGAAAGGCTGCACATTCACGCTCTCGTTACAGCTATTACTTCCTTCGCCTGCTTTGTGATTTGGGCTTGCTCATACGTGAGCGGGGCGCAAGTCGTGCTTATATTTACTCTCGTAATTTGTGAAATATTATAAAGGTAAAGTCACTGTGCTATAGTGGATCTGATAACGGGGGATAACCATGCTTACAACGGATAACAAGAAAAAGAAATTAGACGTAAATATGACTGAGGGCAGTATAGTCGGTCATCTTGTCAGATTTGCTATTCCCGTCTGCCTTGGCAGTATGTTTCAGCTGCTTTATAACCTCGTGGATACCTGGGTTGTAGGTAACTACGTAAGCACGGCGGCTTATTCCGCTGTAGGAAACCTCGGGTCGGTTATGAACATATTCATAGGGTTGTTTATGGGATTTTCGAGCGGAGCAGGCGTTGTAATCTCTCATTTCTTCGGCTCGCAGGATGATAATCGAGTCAGAGATTCGGTACATACCGTTATGGTTTTAACAATTGTCCTTTCACTTTTGTTTACCGTAGCGGGCCTTTTGTTAGCCCCCGTTATTCTCGGATTTTTGAATATGCCGGATGACGTTTACCAAGAGTCGATGGTGTATTTTAAAATATGGGTCTCAGGCATTTCCGGATTGCTTATATACAACGTGGGTTCGGGTATTATGAGAGCTGTTGGCGACTCGAAGCGTCCGTTTTACTTCCAGATTGTCGCCGCAATCTTAAACGTAGTGCTTGACCTGATGTTTGTTATCAAATTCAATATGGGCGTAGCAGGCGTTGCGTACGCTACAATAATATCTCAGTTTGTCTCCGCTGTTTTGACTATAGCTTCACTGGCGACGAGCGATTCGGCGGTAAAGCTGAGCTTCAGATATCTGAAGGTAGACATTGCGATTACGAAAAAGATTCTAAAGCTCGGAGTACCATCCTCTTTTCAGACGTCTATTACGGCGTTTTCCAACGTGTTCCTCCAAAGCTATATAAACGAATTCGGAAAAGAGGTTATGGGCGGCTGGACGTCTTACTCAAAGCTTGATCAGTTTATCACGCTTTCAATGTCAGCGATCGGAATAGCGGTCACAACCTTTGTTGGTCAAAACTGCGGAAAAGGTGATATTAAACGAGCTAGGCGAGGCACAGTCGTAGGAGTTATTTTGACCTCGGGAGTTGTTCTTGTTACGAGCTTTATCCTTTACGTCTTTGCAGATGAACTTGTTTATGTACTGAACAAGGATAGTGTTGTAATTGATTACGGTGTAAAGTTTATTCGAGCTCTTCTCCCGTTCTTCCTCTTCTGGGGCATCTCCGACGTTATATCAAGAGCTCTTATAGGCAACGGACAGAGCTTCATTGTTATGGCGCTATCCCTCTTCTCATTCGTTGCCTTCAGACAGGTATACCTGTTTATCCTGACGCATTTCTTTGTTAACCGCATTGAGCTTGTAGCCTTGGCTTATCCTTTAGGATGGATTATTGCATTAATACTTAAATCTATAGCATATAAATTCTACGGTCCCGGTGCAAAAGGAAGGAAAGAAAAGGCAGCGTAACCGAGCGTCTTTGCGTGCGCGGCAAGCATAAGGGCTTATGTTGAAAAATGGTATAAATCAAAGAATAGAACCATAGTATGCAAGTGAAAAAAGAAATATATTCAATATAACAGCACTATGCTTCTAAGTTGTGTGATGCGTATAGGCTTGTTGTTTAAATAAAAAGCAGATGCACAAAGGTTTGTGCATCTGCTTTTTTGTTTAAACTCGAAATTACTTTCTTCCGAGAATCTTGTCCATAGAGAACGAGGTGTTGTAAACAATAGCCTCGGTATAGTGCTTGTAATTGGGGATCATCTCAGCGGTTACCCAGTTGTCATATCCAACATCCTTGAAAGCTTCCATAACAAGAGGGAAGTTTACGTCGCCCGCAAGAAGATCAACAAAGCCGAAGTCGTTTCCTACAGCCATGCGGAAGTCCTTGAAGTGAACCTGCTTGAGTCTCTTGCCGAGAGTGTGGATCCAGTGCTCGGGATATCCGTAGAGCAGAAGGTTTCCTACGTCGAGATAAGCCTTAACGTACTCGCTTCCGACAGCATCGATAAAGTCTCTCATCTCGGTGGGAGCGAGAAGGAACTTGTTTCCTACGTTCTCGATGCAGATGTATACCTTTTTCTCCTCAGCGTATTTGCTGAGCTCCTTGATAGCCTCAAGGCTTCTCGCCCAGCAGAGCTCGTAGTCCATAGTCTTATCGCCGGTAGCCCACTCAGCGCCGACCACGCCGGGGACGACGAGAATACTGTCACAGCCGAGCACGCTTGCGCAGTCGATCATCTTTCTTACAATGGCCTTGCCCTTTTCTCTCTGTACTTCGTCAAGGTCGTTGAGCCAGTAGTACCAGAGCAGCTCGCTCGCTACGCTGTAGAGCTCGATGCCGGCTTCTTCAGCCTGACGCTTGATCTCGAGAAGCTCCTCGGTAGTTGTATCGAGAGACAGCTCACCCTTCTCGAAGAGCGCTACCTCGACACCGTCGAAGCCTGCATCCTTAGCCATTAAAAAGCTCTCTTTCAAGGTCTGAGTGGGGAAGGACCAGATGTTAATACCCTTTTTCATAATATACTCCTTGCAATTTTTTTAGTTGTATGCTAGAATAATTATATATATTTTAGTCGTTGCTATACAGGCATTTTCGTACTCTAAACTTATAATATTGTCTACAAATACGGAGGATGAATTCGTGAGTGCTGTTTTTAAAAAAACGAAACTTAACAGTATATTTGACGTGAAAAAAATAGTCACTCTGCATTATTTTGAGTTTGACCGCAGCTTTGAGTTTTGCGGGGAGGCTCACGATTTTTGGGAGATGGTTTACGTTGATAAGGGGAGCGTCGCCGTAATGGCAGGCGATGTAGAGAGAGTCCTTTCACAGGGAGAGATTCTTTTCCACGCTCCGAACGAGTTTCATTCAATCAGAGCCTTTAATACGTCTCCGAACATCTTTGTTATTTCCTTTGTAATTTCATCCGATGCGATGAACGAATTCGTAGGATTTCGCACAGTACTCGATAAACCGTTGAAGCCATTTATTTCTTCTATTATAACGGAAGCTGAGCGTGCGTTTGTAATTCCCAAGAATGATACGGAGGCTCGAGGACTTGTACATAAGCAAAATGCGCCCCTTGGAGCAGAGCAATTGATAAAGACGTATCTCGAGCAGCTGCTTATATTACTCCTGAGAGGAAAGCATAAGCACAGAGAGGCGAGCGTTTTTCCCTCAAAGGCTAATTCCGAGAGCCAGCTTGTCCGTGCTACAAAGAAATATATAAACGCCAATGCAAATAAAAAAATCCGCATATCCGATATTTGCCGCGCCCTCGGCTACAGTAAGAGCTACTTAAGCAAGATATTTAAGGAGCAAAGCGGAGAGACCATTGTGGAGCATATCACTACGATAAAAATATCGAGAGCAAAGAGCCTTATACGTGAGAGCAATTACACACTCGCTGAAATATCTGACAAGCTCGCCTTTGACAATCCCCAGTATTTTTCACGTGTATTTAAGCGTAAAGAAGGGATGTCTCCATCCGAGTTTAAGCAGACGCTAAAAAGGTGAATTTTCCGCTTTTTGTCTATACGTGTGCTGAAAACTATGACAAAAAGTCAATTAAATAAAACAAGTAAGGAATATTTTTCCGGATTTCCTTACCCATTTAAGTTATACAAGAGGGAAAAATTCGACACCGTAGTCGAGTCATTTTTTCTCCATCGCTCTTTTACAGTCCTCGCACCTGCCGAGCTCATCCAGAGGCAGTTGCTTCATAATTTTTCTGAGACTTTTCCTTATTGCGGCGTGCTCGTGATCTGTAACGTTTTCCGACGGATTAACAAAGCCGTCATCGTCGATAGAGGGGTCGTACCCCTCGCATCCGCATAGTACGCAAGTGCGTATAAATCGTTTTGCAGACGGATTCCAGCTGTCAACGTATTGTGATTTTCCTCTCTTAGTCATTTTGCTGTGTGACATAAGCGTGCCTCTCCTTGTTTTTTTAAATTATATAATGTTTTTGTTCAAATGTCAATAAAAGCACGATAGGTCAGAGAAAAACTGAATTTGCCATTGAAGTAAACGTTTCGGAAATATCCTTGACATGGAGCTGTTCGCGTTTTTGTTGCAGAGAAAAATTTTTGCCCCACATTCGCAAGGCTTTTACAGGGTAGGATTTGTTTCTTCTATCATGCCCTCAGTAGAATTCAGCTTGTTCGTGGGGCTATCCTAGCGGGGGTTCAATTCTCGGATATACGTAAAAAAACCGCCAAATTTTAGGCGGTTTTTTTGGTGGAGGCGTGGACTTTAAAGCCGAACACCGCCATCGTGGTATGAAGTTTGGCATATTACTGCACTCCGTTAATAATTGGGTGCAGGCACTGCCTGCTGGTGGATCTGAGGGGAATTGAACCCCTGTCCAAAGACCCCTTGATATGACCTTCTCCGTGGGCAGTTATTCTTTTAGATTTCCCGCACGTGTACGCCGAATAACAGGCTTACTCGCTCGGTATCCCTTTAGTCCATGACCGATACAAGGGAGACTCTCGGTTCATGTTCACTACTGATTTGACGCACGGTGGTAGTCGTAGTCCTCTCCCACGGTACGGGCGGCATTAAGGCCGCGTCACAGCTTACGCTGCAAGAGCAACTTTATTGTTGTCGTTTATTATTTAAGTTGGACATTTTAACGGGGTTATCCTGCCCGCCACGCTTATCATACCTCAAAATCCCTGTCGAAACCATTGCAGACCCATAAGAGGAACTCAATTATATAGTATTTTTCGTAGTTTGTCAAGTATATCCATTTGTTTTTATGTGTTGACTTAATTTTTATATTATGTTAAAATGTATTAAAATATACAAGAAAGCGGTAAGTGATAGAATTGAGAGCAAGAAAAATTTTTGTTTCAATTTTGTCGTCTCTTTTGCTTATAGCTACTCTTGTGACCTGTTTTGCAGTCACGGGGGCTGCTATAGGTACAGATTACGACTTTTCTCGCCCCGGATCGTCGATAACGGGCACAATAAATAGCGCCGATATACTTGAAGAAGCGCTCGGAGAACCCCTTGATGAGGCGGAAAGAGAGTATCTTGCATTGCACGGGGAGCTGAAAATACTTTACGACAAGGGGATATCAACCTCTCTTATCGTCACTGAGTACGACGGGGAGAATATCACCGTATTTGCATCCAAGTACACGTATACAACAGCTACGGGTAACACCGTGAGCTTCGTGCCCGAGCTTTGTGAATACAACGGATTAAAGCAGGATCTCGTTGAGACACCCGAGGGGTACTCTTGTGTTTTCACATCCGCAAACGAGAACGATGCCGATACAGCGGCTATCACCTATGCGCTCGAGGTAGAGGTTACCGCAAGAGATATTAATAAGATTATAAACCAGGCGTTTAACGACGCTCCCGCATTGAAGGAGAAGCTAGAAGACGAAAACCGCAAATACGCTCTTTTGAAAGCCGAATATGACTCAAATGTGCTCGCCTATGAGGAATACCTCGAGGAGCTGTCAAAGTATGAGGCGGATATGATAGAGTACACCGAGTACCTTACAGAGAAGAAGCTGTACGAGGATGCTCTTTCGGAGTATAATAAGTACTTGGCTGATATCGAGGCGTACGACCGGGCGGTAGAGGATTATAGGGAATACAACGAAAAGCTTACGGAATATAATCTTGCATACGCCGATTACCGTAATTATCTTGATGAGCTCTTGGAATACGAAGGCGAGCTTAGTAACTATAACGTATATTTGGACAGGATGGAGACGGTAAAGGCTCAGCTTGCCGTAATAGATGCCGCAAAAATCAATATGACGGATAGCCGTCAGGTATACTCGGCGATTATGGGAAACCTTGTCACCCAGGTTCTTACGGAAAACAAGGACATTCTCGTTTCAGACCTTATCGGTGCCGACAGGAAGGTCATAGAAGCCGCAGAGACAGCCACAGAAAATCTTCGTATTCTTCTCCCATACTATTTTTCTCTTGTATCGGAACAGGAAAAATATACTTATTATACAATAAATTATGAAGCTTTTCGCGATAACTTTAAGTCCCTAGCTGAGGCGCTTGATACCCTTTATGCCAATAAGAGGATCCGAGCCGAGCTGAGACGGCAGGGCAGAGACCGTAAGTATATCATACTCGTAGCGCAGCTGATTTTGATAACAAACGGACTGAGCGACGGAAAGGTTTATAATAAGTACACGTCTTGTGCATTCGACTCGACGTATAGGATCGAAGGGCAGAGTGTTGCGTCTTTGCTTGAGAATAAGACGTATTTTACGGATGATGATTCGGCGGCTCCCCTTGCTACGGGATACCCGTCATACGTGGCTGAGCCCACGCCCCCCGAGCATATGGATGAGCCGATAAAGCCGACCCGTGTTCAGATTCCTGCGTATCCCGAGGAGGTTTCTCACCCCGGGGACGAGCCCGAATCAGTCGATAAGCCCGATTTGCCTTCGGAGGTGAATGACCCCGGAGACGAGCCTGTGAAGTTCCAGCTCGATACCGCATCGATTAACTTGATAGCCGCATATGAGGAAGGCAGTATCAAACGCAGAGAGGAGTCAGTCTCCGGCATTAATTATAAAATCACATCTAAGGTCAATAAAAAGGTGTTCGGCTCTTCGCTCATCTCTATTGTTTTCCGAGATTCCGACGGACGGTATCTATACAGTACCGAGATTGATAAGGGTAGCTTTGCAATCTTCGAGGGCGGTATACCCGAGAAGAATGAGGATGCATCCGCAACCTATATCTTTGCAGGTTGGACGGTAGAGCAGGGCTCGGATGAGCTCTTTAATCTCAGTGAGATAAACGAGGATGCGGTTTTGTATCCCGTATTCAGTAAAAATCCGAAATCTTATACCGTAAAGTTTAGGATAGAGAACGGCGTTATAGAAAAAAAGTTCGTATATGGTCAGGCAGCTATATTTGAAGGTGTACCGCAAAAGGAATCCGAGAAAAACTGTGACTATGTGTTCAGCGGTTGGGATAAGCCACTCGGCACAGTAACCGAAGACACTGAGTACGTAGCGCAGTTTAAGAGAGTTTTTCTTGTCTATGGCTCAGATACGGATGTCGGCGCAACAGTGACGGATAGCACAGACTATATTCTTGCCGAAGCGAGACATCTCGGAGACGTGTTGAACGCCGATGGCGCTCTTAGAAGAGCGGTAAATGAAGGGAAGGGGCTTGTGCTCGTTACGTCCAGAGGCACTGTGACCGTTTCCTATACTAACGCACTTGCGATGATTTTGTCGGGGCACACCGTCATTACCGTCAAGACGGTGCAGATTGATAACTCCGGCTACAGATACAGAGTTTCTGTATCCGATTTGTCGGGTGGAGAAGGCAGCTACAGGCTTTCCGTTGATATGCCTTGTTCCCTCGGTGAGGACGGGCATATGACGCTGAAATACTCCTCGGGCGAAGATGAAGTGCCTGTAAACCATACGTATAACGGTGAGATTCTTTCCTTTATTCTCAGCACGGGTATAGACTACATTCTTAAGCTGGACTATGAATTAACCGTGCTCCCCTCGAAGCACGCAAGCGTTTCGTTAAGAGGCGACACAACCACCCCGGGAAGCATTGTATACGTTGATTGTGAAGTGAACGAAGGCGCTGAGCTTGTGAAGGTGTACCTGATACTGTCTGACGGCTCTGAAATAGAGGTCGTGGACGGATCCTTCCGAATGCCAAAATCCGACGTTTCTTTGGGCGTCGTTTGTAAGGAGAATGTTTATACCGTCACCTTTGTGGACGGGGACCGTGTCATTTCTATCGGAGAGTATAAGTACGGAGAAGAGGTCGTCCTTCCGTCAGCCCCATCGAGATTGAACGACTCGAAATTCAGCTATACTTTTGATAGATGGAGCCCGAAAATAAATGCGGTTACGGGCGACGTAACCTACCGTGCCGTGTATAAGCTGGAGCTTCTTCCGAAAAATAAGGACAGTGGCGGCCTTAAGATAAGCGCCTCTATTCTGAGGCTTATAATTGCGGCGATTGTCGGTGCCGCTATGCTTCTTTTTGTTGTCGTTCCTTCGTCTGTTATCGCTGCAGTCAAGGTTCGTAAGTATAGAAAAATATTTTCGAAAAACGTCGGAAAAGAGAGCGAATAAAATGCAAATAACTTATCACGGGTGCAGGCTAAAACGGCTTTGCGCCCGTTTTGTTATGCGATATTGCACAACTTGAGAGAAATCTTTTTGTACAAAATATCGAACTTAGCGCTCGCACGTATTTTTCGGTTGACTTTATACGGGCGCAATGTTATAATCTTTATAACAGAAAATATATTATTACTGCGAATATTTGACGAAAGGTTTGGTAACAGAATGAAAAAGACAATGCGTTCAATTGTTACTGTGCTCCTGGTCCTTGTTCTGTTGTTCTCGACGGTAGCTCCTACCGTTATCTATGCGGACAACTCGAACGGCACGGCACCGCCCCCGGCTTCTGACCCGGCGGATAAGGTCGGAGCAACTCTTGACACCGGATGGTGTAAGATTGAATATGACAAGGACAGTGTGACCGTAACACTTTATCCTGATGTTGAGTCGCTTCTCGATGTCGATAAGGCAGAGCTTAAGAAGATGCTATCGACACTTATGGATGCGGCTAAAACCGTCGCTATCGACGAGCTTAAAAACGGAATTATAAACGGTCAGTACGGAGACGGCGTTGACGTCGGACAGGGACTTACCATTGATTCTGTCTGGAGTATGGCTGTGGATGGATACATCGGTACTCTCGACAGATCGATATCCGGGATAGAGGATTCGACCGATAGGTACATAGAGTTCTTGCGTCAGTCTCTTGACGACGACAGCCTCTTCGACGGACTTGTTGCTTATGTTACTAAGCTCCTTAAGACGGCTGTCAAGATGGGCGCTATCACTCTTGAAGAGCTTGAGGGATATGAGTCATCCAGAATTGAGAACGCTATCGCCACAGAGATCAGAAAGACGGTTGAGGCGGCTCTGACCGAGTACGTCGAGCTTTATCTTGACTGGCTTCTCTCCGATTCCTTGACACCTGATGAGAAACTTGATGATGATATTAAGACGTTTATCGACAGAGAGGTTTCTGCGTACGTCAGAGACATCGCTTACGACTACATCGAGGGTAATATCTCTTCAGGCACTATCTTCGAGCTTATTAACGACCACATTGCCGGTGAGCTTGAGGTGCACGTTAAGAAGCTTCTTATCGATTATGCCGCTCTTGGCACAACGGGTAAAACTGAGGATGATGCGATAATTTCTTCGGAGATTGACAGGATCATCTTGGAGAACATCTCCGACTACCTTGATTACAGAAGAGGTGTTGACGGAGCTAGTAAGCCATCTCTGTACGACGAGATTGACAAGAATGTAAAGTCCGAGATTGAAAAGATCGTCAAGGATGAGATAAAGGAAGAAGTTCTTCTCAATACGGGTCTTTCGGAAAGTGACCCCGAATTCCCGGAGGCATACGAAGAGGCGCTTAACGAGAATTATGATTCGAGCTTTGCTTCCGCTTATGCAGACATAGATGCTATTGCCACAGAGCTTGCAAAGGCTGAGAATAAGCAGAAGCTCAGAGATATTGCACTCGAGAAGATTGCCGACTACGATAATCTCGATGCTGCTACTAAGGCTCAGTGCGATTCCATAATCTCCTCTGTTGTGGATACGGTTTTTGCAGATGACAGATTTGATGCTACGCTTGAGGATCACGTGGATGATCTTCTTTCAGGCAGTGAGGCGATCAGCACTCTTCGTAATCTGATTTCAGGGGTTAGCGAGTTGCAGCTCGAAAGTGTAAAGGATTCTATCTACCTTGAGCTTGAGAAGTATGTAGACTTCACAACTCCCGCTACCGTCCCCGATGACCGTGACAGCTTTATTAAGCTTGTTCTCGGAGATGGCGTAACCTACAAGCAGTTCGATGACACGATGACAGAGTACGTAGAGTCGCTTATGAATGCTTACTCGGCGACCCTCGTTGAGCTTAAGGATATAGACACCGAGCTTTCCTTCACCGACCTTATCTCCTACGTTAAGGGCGTTAGCATTAACGGTACTAAGGTTTACGGTAAGTTTGGTAACGGTGTTCTCGAGTTTAACTCCGAGGCTATTATCTCTCTTCTTCGCGACCTTCCTCGTCCGACTGAGATAGCTGATTTCTCTAACGAAGAGATGAAGCTCTCCTACGACGTATATATTGATACCGATTTTGCAGACTGTGATTTCACGCTAACCGCAGCTATCGGCGGTGGCTTCGATAAGGTAAGAGCACTTGCTCGTCTGGTTGCTGAATATATGGATGTTTCCGTAGCATCCGATTACACGGTCAGTGTAAATATCAGAGTTCCCGAGAAGTTCTCAAGAGCAGTGCTTAAGGCTTGCAAGACGGATAAGATTTCCGATGCTCTTAAGCAGAAGGTATTCGCAGCCTTCTCTAAGGATCTCAACGATGTATACGCTCTTTACAACCGTCTCACCTTCGACGACGTAATTCAGCTCCTTGAGGCTATAAACTTCGAGGGTGTGCTTGACAGCGATTTTATCAAGCAGTACGTAGATCTCTCGGATCTTACTAACGAGCAGATCGTAGCTAAGGTTAAGGAGTATGAGGGTTACTTCAATAAGCTTCTTCCTTACGCTGAGAAGATCTTCAACAAGATTCCCGACAGATTTAAGGATAACACCGTAATGGATCTCTATGACGGAAACGGAGAGTTCTCGGTTTCCGGCGACGTTACCGTTAATATAGAGAATGTTCTTACTAAAATAAGCTCGAAATACGGTCCTACCATTGCTTCGTTCTTCGACAGAGAGAACGTTAGACTTGCAGGTAATCTTCACATTTCGCTTGAAAAGATTAATAGCGTAGAGTACGTTATCGACGGTAAGGTTGTCAGAGAAGGATTCCTTCCCGCAGGCGCTGACGTAGCGTTCTTCTCCGGTCATACCGTAGTCGGTAACAAGGCGATTATTGCTTGGGCGGATGAGAGCGGTGCCACCGTTACGTCGATGCCCGACAGAGACATTGTTCTCACCGCTGTTGTTGATAAGGACTTTGTAGTTATTCCTTCGGCAGATGTCAGTGCGGAATACGCTCCGGGCGTTGAACACACCGTAGGCGTTACAGTTACCGGCGCTTCCAATAATGCCGTTATCACGTATCAGTGGTATAAGGACGATACACTCATTGACGTTGCTACCGCAGACTTCAAGGTCTCCGAGGTTAAAGACAGCGGAGTATATAAGTGTGTTGTTACCGTTGAGGACGGTCTTGTTGAGAAGACTCTTGAGGCTGTTTCCGTAAATGTTGAAATTACGCCTAAGTCGGTTTCCGTAGGTACTCTTGAATGGAATGAGGATAGCTTCACGTACGCTGAGGGCACGACTCATACCGTATTTGTTACAAGCACTCTTCCCGAGGGCGTTGAAATTGATAAGTACGAGGGTGTTGCAAGTGCTATCGAAATAAATACTCAGGGCTACGTTGCAACCGTTGTTCTTAAGGCTGTAAATGATAACTACGTTATCGCATCCGGAGCAACCCAGAGCCACACCTGGTATATAGTAAGCGGCATCGTAAAGATTGACCTTTCCGATATCGACTGGGTATACAACGGCGGAATCCAGTATACCGGCTCGGCTATAACCGTAAAGATTAACGAAGAGGACGTTCCCGACGGTGTAAGCTTCGAGTACGTTGTAGACTCTACTTACACAAACACCGCTACCGCAGTCGGTCAGTATACCGCAAGGGTAGTATTCACTCCCGAGGCAGGTTACGAGATTGAGAACGCTCCCGCAGATCTTTCTTGGGCTGTTATCAAGAGAGTTGTCGATCTCTCTGATATCACCTGGAATTACACAGGACCTCTTGTTTACACAGGCTCGGCTCAAACCGTAACACTTAATGGTGTATCCGATCTTCCCGACAGCTTTGTTGTAACCTATGAGGGAAATACAGCGACAGTTGTTGGAGCATACACAGCAGTTGCAAATATCACCTATGACGTAGAGCTTTACTCGGTTGTAGGAAATGCGGCATTTGAGCTTGATTATACTGTCATAAAGGCAGTATACGATATGTCGGGTGTTGAGTTTGAGGATGCCACCGTTCTTTACGACGGTCAGTCGCATACTATCATAGCTACCAACCTGCCCGCAGGCGTTACCGTAAGCTACAACACCACCGGCTATTCACAGGCAGGTGTGTACACCATTGTTGCAAGCTTTGTAGGCGACAGCGCAAACTATGAGCCTATCTCGGATATGCAGGCGACACTTACTATCACAGTAACCTATAACAACGTTCACGAATATAAGCAGAACGATGAGGTTGTCGTAAGCGTCGAAGCTCCCAGCGGTATCGGCTCCGATCACGTATTCAACGTAAATAATGTTACTCATATCTACTCCGGATTCGAAATTGATGATGAGCAGTATGCTAAGGTTCTTGCTGCGTTCGATATCTCCTTCTTCAAGAACGGAGCTGTTACGAGCGTAAGCGATGATTTTGGAGTAAAGCTTCTTATTCCCGCATCTCTGCGTGATAAGGAAGAACTTTCGGTAATTTACATTTCTTCCGATGGAAAATTCGAATTCATAGAGTCCACCCGTAACGGTGACTATATGGAGTTTGAGACCGATCATTTCTCAATCTACGCTATAGTTGAGATCACTGAGCCCGTCGTAGAGGCACCCGAGACCGATTTGACTTGGCTTTACATTCTTATAGCTGTTGTAGCTGTTCTCCTTGTACTTGTTGTGATTCTTGTTATAATTCTTCGTAAGAAGAACAATAAGGGCGGCGATGATGGTGCAGCTGTAATTCCCACGGACGACGAGCCCGATGACGGTTCTGATGCTGTAGCAGAGAATGTGGACGACAAGGATGATACGTCCGCCACGGTTGCTGAGCTCGTTGAGCCCGCTGAGCCTGCCGAGCCTGCTGAGCCTGCCGAGCCCGCTGAGCCTGCCGAGCCTGCTGAGCCTGCCGAGCCTGCTGAGCCTGCTGAGCCCGCTGAGCCCGCTGAGCCTGCTGAGCCTGCCGAGCCTGCTGAGCCTGCTGAGCCTGCCGAGCCCGTTGAGTTCGTTGAGCCCGCTGAGCCTGCCGAGCCTGCTGAGCCTGCTGAGCCCGAAAAGGTTACTGTTACGACGATGGAACCTGTCGTATTCCTTCCCGGAGACGATAAGGATAACGTAAAGCGTGCTCTTGTCGACGGTGAGATAGTTCTTGTCCGTTACAGAAGCTCCTTCCAGTCCAGACTCATTCAGTCTGAGACCGAGGTTCAGGATTACTACACCGTAATCAAGAATGCTCTCCTTTCCTATAAGGGTGTTAAGGCGAGAACGAGCTGGAATCTCGAGTCCTTCAACAAGGGCAGAGTACAGTGCGCTAAGGTCAATATTAAGGGTAAAACTCTGCTTGTTTACCTCAACCTCGATCCTAATGAGTATAACGTGAACAAGTATCACTTCACGAACGTTGGCGATAAGCCCAAGTTCGAGCAGGTACCTATGATGATGAAGGTGAGAAGTGACAGAGCTCTGAAGTACGTCGTTGAGCTTATCAAGGAAATGATGGCTAAGCTTGAGATTCCTGAGGCAAAGGCGGCAACCGCTGATTATCATATGCCTTACGAGAGCACAGACGAGCTTGTAAAGCGCGGGCTTGTAAAGGTAATTCTTCCTGCCGGAATGACTCTTGATGAGAACTCCAATATTGTAAGAGTGAACGTAAGCGAGCTCATCGAGGGCGCAGGTAAGAAGGATGATAAGAATGCTACGGACGTATCTGACGTAGCAGAAGCTCCTGCCGCAACAGAGACAACCGAGCCCGTTAAGCCTATTGAAGCTGCCGAGACTCCCGATGAGTCGAACAGCACCGAGGCAAAAGAGGCTGACGAGGTCACCGAGGCAGCAGAGGTGGCGCATCCTCACGAAATAGTTCACGTTGACGCTATTGAAGCGGATGAGCTTGTTAGCGATAGCGAAGCTATTGAGAGCATTGCTGTGGTTCATACCGGTGTAAAGAGAACCGGCAAGCTTTCTGAGGTAAACCTTGACGTAATCTGCGAGAACTTCGAGGAAGGCGACGTCGTTGACATCGAGGCTCTTAAGGCAAAGCGTCTTATCAGTCAGAACACAGGCAGAATCAAGGTTCTTGCTCGCGGTACAATGACTAAGGCACTCACAATTATTGCAACCAAGTATTCGCTCCAGGCTGTCAAGATGGTTACTCTTGCAGGCGGCGTTTGCGAGGTTGAAGACTAAACCGTAAGGCGTAAAGCCGAAGGTAAAAAGAGGTCGGTCACCGATTCCGGTGACCGACCTTGATTATTTATATCGAGAATTATTTAATTAAATCGTTAATTCAATTTTAATATTGATTTTCAGATATTCCTCTGTTTTCTCATTGCTTACCGTGACGTTTTCGAGCCTTTTTGTAAAGCTGTCTTCCTTGATTAGAGATTTTATTACACTATCGTCCGCTCCGAAAAAGCCGAGTATGCGTTTGATTGTGCCTTTTCCGCCTATAACCTTGCATCTGAACTGACAGGTATCTCTCACAGGCTCGCCTCTCATCCAATCAAGCTCAGCGTTTTTACCGTCGTTTCCATATAGCAGCACCTTTATTCTTGAGTGTGGTGAAATAAGCAGTGAGAGCGTTTTTCCCTTAGTTATAACCGCCTTATCCCTTCCTGAGAAGAGTCCGATATTCTTTATCTCGTCATACCTGATCTCCACGAGCCGGAATAAATATATTAAAGTAAATATGATAGCTCCTGAACTTACCACTATAAGGGGGTAAAGCTTCAGTAAATTAGACGCTCCGTCGTTATAGTATATTGAAACGCCGAGCACAACCGCCAGCGGCAAAAGTACCCAATAGTATAGGGGATTCGTGCAGAAGAGATACAATTTTTTCATACGTTCCTCGTTAATGAATGTTTAATAAAGCGGTGCGCTTTTTTGCATTTTTATTGACTTTGAAAGTCGCATACTGTATAATAATTATAATATTAAAGTCTTGTAAAGTCAATATAAATTTATTTCAAACGGAGGAAAGAGATGAGAACCCTTTTTCTCGGAGATATCTGTCCTGTTAAAATTAACAGAGAGAGGTTTGAAAGACTGGAAGTAAAAACGCTTTTCGGTGACACCGTCACTTTGTTTGAGAATAATGAGCTCGTTTTTGCGAATCTTGAGTGTGCAATAACCGACAGTGAAAAGTATATATCCAAGTTTGGTCCCGCTCTCAAAGCGCCGAAAGAGACAGCTGAGGTCTTAGCGATGCTTGGGGTTACGGTTGTAGGTCTTAGCAATAACCATATATTTGACTTTGGTATCCGAGGTTACCGTGATACCGTTCGTGCGCTCGACGAGTCAGGCATCGATTACACCGGCTTCGGATCGGACTATACCGACTCAAGGGAAAATTACATATATGAGAAAGACGGTGAGCGCATAGCAATTATAGCTGTCTGTGAGCACGAGTATTCATATGCATTGCCCGACAGAATGGGGTCAAGACCGTATGACGAGTATGAAACTATTGAGGATATAAGAAAGGCTAAGGCTGAGTGCGACCGTGTTATAGTTGTTTACCACGGCGGAAAAGAGCATTGCCGCTATCCTTCACCACGTCTTTATAAGGCAGCACACGCAATGGCAAGGGCAGGCGCAGACGTTATACTTGGACAGCATAGCCACTGCATCAGCTGTTACGAGGAGTACGAGGGCTGCCATATTTTGTACGGACAGGGTAACTTCCACTTTGTTACTGCTCAGATAGTAGAAGATAATTGCTGGAATAACTCGCTTGCCGTTAGATATGACACTAAGGCCAACAGAATAGAGTTCATCCCGGTTGAGATCGACGGAGTCGGCGGTATCAGACTCGCAAAGGGCGAGAGCGCCGAGAAGATTATGTCCGAGTTCGGCTCGAGGAATGAGTCGTTAAAGGACGGTACGTGGCTTGACGGATGGCACGACTTCTGCGTTTCGATGAAGGAGTTGTATTACGCTGTTCTTTCAAAAGCGGGCAGAGAAGAGTCCACTGAGAAGGAAAATCATAATTTTGCGCACTATCTTGATTGCGAAGCTCATACCGACGTATGGCGTGAGCTGTTCAAAACCCATAACCATACGAACGAGAAGTAATAAAGACTTTTGCGTTATCGGCCGGTAATACGTAGGACGTCTTTTAGAAGCACGGCTGAGCTCTTCCGAGCTCAGCCGTGCTTTTCTTTTGTAGCATTTTTGGGGAGAAATTGCGAGAAATATCTCTTATACATAGTTGATATATCCCACTTTTGAAGGATAATAAAAAAGGATAGAGAAATCAGATGTTCTCTATCCTTTTATTGTTTGAGTAACGGCTTTAATTAAATTTTCTCACTCCTCGGAGTGCGTTTCATCACCAAGGTACGATAAGGTATTGAGAAATTTACTTATACCGCTGCAAATTACTTAAAAATTTTCAAGCAAATATTTTTCTGCCTCTGTGTTCCACAGTCCGTTGTTTGCTTTTACCATCTCGTCGAGCTTCGCAAATCTCTTGTCGGTTTTACCGAGCTCAGAGAGATCGTCAAGGGCAACAAGAGGCATATTTATATGCGTATATATCAGCTTCTTTCCACCGGGAATGCTCGGAAGGTTTTTGGTTGTCTCGATTGCACAGTCGATTCCGCCTATGTGCGTTATCATAGTCGAGGGATTGATACGCCTTTTGCCTATAAGGTCTACGATATCCTTCATATCCTCGGGTGTACTGCCGCTTGTGCCGGCAACGTGATGCTGCTCATAGTGTACGTTGTAGAAATTCATACAAGCAGAAAACGCTTTATCCATAGGACCTGCAAAGAAGTTGAGGCAGCCGTCAAACGCAAGAAGAGAATCCGCAAGCTCGACTAGCGCAGGGACGGGAGCATAGACGAACACGTCGTCGAATCCCTCGCCGCCCGTAAGAGATCTAAGTTCATTTGTATCGGAGCTGTTGATAAATACGATACGTATACCGTTTTTCGCTTCCTTTTCGGGGTTAAAAATGCTTTCTGCTCTTTCGAGACGGGAAGCGTTGAGATCTGTAACAACAACGAGATCGGGCTTTACAGCGCCGTGAAGAGCGCAATCAATAGCGACAAGTCCCATAGGTCCGCATCCGGCAAGTATAGCTACCTTGCCGCCGGGCTTTATATTCATTGAGGGCACCCCATTTTTGTCAAGGTGGTAGTTTGCCTTATAGCCTCTGAGAACGCAGGATGCAGGCTCGATAAGTGAGCCGTTGAAGAACGCATCGCTGTCAAGCTTAATGAGGAATCCTCTGGCTATTGCGTGCTCGGGGACGACGGAATATGTAGAAAGACCGCCGATGTGCGGGAAGGTATATCCTACCGTCTCATATCCGCCGAGATAGCTGAGCACGGGGGGCATAATTACCTTTTCGCCGACAGCGTAGTCGTTTTTCCACTTCGTTCCGACCTTTGCAATCTCGGCGCAAAACTCGTGACCGACAATAACAGGTTTTTCCCCTACGTTGTTCGGAACACGTAAGTGCGCCGCACCTTGCTTTATTGTCTTGTACGTCGACATACACGCACTGTCGCAAACAATTTTAATCAGTATCTCGTCTTCCGATATCTCCGGAAGCTCAAATTCCTCAAGTCTTACGTCGTTCGCACCGTAAAGTCTTACTGCTTTTGTTTTCATTTTGCACCTCTTAAACACGCTTGCAGCTGCCGAAGGTACGTATCTTCTCTCTGATAACTTCCTTCATTCTGACTCGTGCTTCTTCAAATACAAACGCAGGCCAGGTGGACGGATTCGTTATTGAGTTGAGCTTATCCTTAAGCCCGGAATTCATAGCGCCTACCACGTCTGAATATATATTAATTTTTGTAACACCGTGCTCGATTGCCGTCTTCATCTGATCGTTGGGAGTGCCGCTTCCGCCGTGTAGAACGAGGGGTCTGTCGCATACGGCGACAATCTCGTCGAGTCTGTCGATACGGAGCGTAGGAGTGCTTCTGTATACTCCGTGGCTTGTTCCTATCGCAACAGCAAGGGCATCGACGTCGGTTATTTTAACGAACTTGATTACTTCATCGGGGAGAGTCAGGGTATCCTCTGCATTTTCATTGAAAACAGTAGCTTTTTCATTTCCTACCATAGCGTTTCCGACGTGTCCGAGCTCTGCCTCTACGGTAACGCCCTTTGCGTGGGCGTATGCAACGACCTCAGCTGTCCTTTCTGCATTCACGTCAAAGGGAAGCTCTGAGCCATCAAACATAACAGAGCTGAAGCCTGCGTCAATAGCAGCTTTTATTAAATCAATGTCGGTGGCGTGGTCCAAGTGGAAGCAAACAGGGATGGTGTAGTGCTCGGATGCACCCTTAACCATGGATGCAAGGAGCGAAAGTCCCTTTCCGCCGAGATCAACGCCGAGACCCATAAGAAGTGCAGGGGATCTCTCCTCCTCACATACGTCGAGAACGGCACGCATCATTTCATAATTACTTACGTCGAAAGCGGGAATTGCATAGTGATGCTTTTGCGCATCCTTGAGCATTTCTTTCATTGTTACAAGCATAAAAATCTCCTTTTCGTCTTTTTGTTGACAGATTTTGTTTTTGCTGATATAATTATATCAAACAAACACATTTAATTCAACATTTGTTCGAAATGTTTGAAATCAAAAATTCTACCGAACATCCGAGGTGCAAGATGGAGCTGAACAACAGAAAAAAAGAGATTTTGAATATGCTATACGTAAAGGGGAGAGTCACTGTTGCTGAGCTTTCGAAGACCCTTTTTGTTTCCGAAATGACAATACGCAGAGATCTCTCTGAAATGGAAAAGGGCGGCTATCTCAGGCGTTACAGGGGCGGAGCAGTGCTGAAGGCGGATAATCGTGAGATGCCTATTACAGAGCGTGTATATCTTGACGAGGAAGAGAAGAAGGCGCTGTGCCAGCGTTGCGTTCCTTTTTTGAGCGACGGTATCACCGTTTATCTTGATAGCTCATCCACCTGCCTTTATCTTATTACTCATATTCAGAAATATAAGAATATCCTCATTGTTACAAACTCTGTGCAGGTGGTGATCAGCGCAGCTCTTTACCACATTCCCTGCCTGCTTATCGGTGGAGAATATTATGAGCAGGATATGTGCCTTGTCGGTTCTATCGCAGAGCAGTATGCTCGGGAAGTGAACATAGACGTTGCCTTTTTCACTACTGCGGCATACTCGCTTGACGGCGTTATTTCCGACTTTGACGTAAGACAGACGATGATAAGAAAAATTATTCTCAAAAATGCAAATAAGAGCATCTTCCTTTGTGAAAGCTCAAAGGTTGGTAAAAAGATGACCTACACTCTTTGCCGCAAGGAGGATGTCACCGAGGTTATCGTTGCGGATAATGGTTTATAATAGAATTTTTATGCTTCGAGGGGTAAAACAAGGGCGAAGAATCACCGAGATTCTTCGCCCTTGTTTCTTCTTTTGAGTAGCTTTTTGCCTTCGAACGTACAGAACAAAGGCTTTTTGTTTAAAACGTGACTTTTATCGAAGTCTGCTTACTCGGTCGCATCCTTCATTATATCACGGTATAAGATTATATCCGACTTTCCCTCTTGATTTGTACCCTTATACACCCCTGTGTCAAAGCCACGTATCGCAAAACCTATATTGAGGTAGAAAAGAGCGGCGGAAAGATTGTCATCCTGAGCTATGGTATATATTCCCTCATATCCTCTTTCGATTGCAATCCTTTCGGCATATTTCATCAGCATTTTACCGATACCGCAGCGCCTGTGGCTTCTATTTACCTTCAGGTCGTACAGGTACATATACTTGAATAAGCCTTCTTGTAAAACAGCAAGACCTACGCACACCTCACCGTCGTACGCACCGAGAAAAACACAGTTCTTTTTCATCAGGTCGTAGTCGTAGTTCTCGTCAGGGAAGCGCATCTCACGCCTTGAATCCGATTGGCGGACGGTGTAGCTCCAGACCCCATCTGAAAGGCTCGGGCAAAGTCTCCCTCGGATTTCAAACGGCTCGTTTTTAATATTTATGTCTTCTTTTCTTTTTTCATCTATTATTTTTATCTCTACCACGTCAAACCTCAAAGCATAGCGTAATTAAAACGAAAGCTGTTCGGGAATTAATCGACGCAAATCTTTATAGTCTGCGTATATCCGCCGACCTTTATCGTAAGGTCGAAGTCGACAGTGTCGTTGGCGGTAATCTCATACACGGGCGCTTTTTCGGCATCCGATACGAACGCTATCGTACAGCTTTCTTCTTCATATGTAAATTCGGCGCAGTCTCCGATATAGGATACGTACTGACTTCCCGTAAAGCTGGGACGGAGCTTAATTGTGTATACCCGAGAGCGCTCAAGAGTTACTGATTTTTCACCGACCGCCTGTGACCAAAAGCTTTCTATATTCTCTCCGTCTTCACTTACGAAGGTTATAATACTGCCGGTTACCTTTGACTTACTTCCAACAAGACCGTCTTTATTCCCGCACCCGAAAAGAGAGAACAAAAGCATAATAAGCATAATGCTGACAACTGTTTTTTTCATATTAATCCCCCGTTCAAAGCTTCGTGCGCTTTTTACAAACGGCAACGACAGCCCACTTAATTACAAGACAGAGTGAAACCAGGAGCACAGTAAAAATTCCGTGCACAAGGATAGAGGTGTACCACGGCGCAGAGTTAAACTCGTACTTCTCGGGGTTAAGCCTGTAATCGATAAAGTCGTAGATTCCGTGCCCGATAAGAACGCCTGTAAAAGCCGCTATTATAATATTTATGATGCTTTTGAGCTTATTCATAATCGGTCTCCTTAAGTATAGAGGTGTATTATAAGGAGCAGCGCATAAAAACGAGCACGGCTCCGGCCTTTTCGGGGCATAAGCCCGCAACACCCTTTAAATTGAGAAAATATAGAAGAATCTTTTTTGCCTAAATCCAACCTCAAAAGAAGCGAGCAAGGGAAGTGCCGTTTCTTTGAAAAAGCACGAACACATTTTGACGGTGCCTCTTTTTCTGCGTTTTTCGCACGCTATTCTATTTCTATATCAAAACCGTATTCTTCATCGATAAGTATGTAGTCTATATCATACTTATTGCTTTCTTTAAAACCTCGGCATTGTCTTTTATAGCCTCTTCCATAGAAAAATATCGGTCATCCACTCGCTTCTCGATGACGTCGGCATACCTCTTTATATCCGAGAAGCTCGCTTTAATATATCTTTCGCTCATCACAAGACAATAGAAACGGATGCTTTTGAAATATGAATATCTAACATATAAAAAACGCTAAACTGATTAGCAGAATTATACTGTATAAAACAATTTTCTTTTTGTTCAGATAACCCTCATTTGTAAAGCATTCTTGCGCATCGTGTAAGCACCGTGGCACAAATTTTCTTTTTAAGTAGATTCAACTCACACCTTACAGCAGGGGAGTAGATCGGATTTCATCCACAGACGGTGTTTTAGTAAATACGGAAAAAGATTATTTTTCGTTTTTATAAAACAGGCATATACCGTTGAGCAATAGTGATGCGATGGTGAGAAACCATAAGACGTCCGACAGGGTGGGCATTACGTCGAGCAGCTGGTCGGCGGCTCCGTTCAGTGCCCACTGCTTAGCCAGTTCGTAAAATGCGCACAGTGTCAGCGCTGTAAAGGATAAACCGATAAATCTGAACCACTTAGCATCACGGCCTCTTATGGTCTGTATTACGTTGAGTATGGATGCAATAACTGCTACGATTCCGAATGGCAACCATAGTACCTGCCCGCCCTCGATAGTGAATACCATAACCAATAACACGGGCAAAACGAATATAACCGTAACTATAGACAGTAGAATTACAAGATGCTTTTTCTTGCTCTTTTTAATTTCGTTATTTGCGTATTCAATGATTTCTTTTACGACTTTTTCATCATTTTCCTTATTCATCCTTACACCCTCCCGTTAATAAATCATATATACTCACACCCAGCACCTCAGAGAGAGGAATTAAAATTGTAATGTCGGGAAAGGACAAGCCTCTTTCCCACTTGCTTATGGCTTTATCTGTAATGTGTAAGTATTCTGCGAGCTCTTTTTGAGACAGATTCTTTTCTTTTCTTTTTTCGGCAATAAACTGACCTGTCTTTTCGGCATCCATAAGCATCCCTCCTTCAAGTGTATTATACCTTAAATAAACGGGTATGTAAACCGACTGTTAGTTTACTTTTTTCGGAGCATAGCTTGCTTTGCATTGGAATAAAACCAAACATAATTCACTTTATGTACTCGAAGAATTGCTCTAATGCCCAGTTTTGCATTTTTGAGAACATCTTACCCTTCAGTTGCTCGTATTCTATCCAGCACAGGGTATGATCCGACTCAATAGGCTCAAATTCCTTATCGAGCAGTGTTCCGACGTAATACGTCTGAATTGGGTGAAAATATCCGAGCGTCGGATGCTTAGTGTATGTTTCCGCAGAGCATATCCGAGCTTCAATATGAGGGCGACAGCCTGCCTCTTCGAGGCACTCCCTTTCAATGCATTCTTGGTGGCTTTCTCCGTTTTCAAGTCCGCCCCCCAGGAAAAAATATCCCTTCGGCGTCAAAACAACGCCTATTTTCCTACCATTAAAGGGAATGAGATATGCCCCCTCTCGGTCATAGTATTCAACGTCTTCCTTCGTTCCAAAAACATTATGCATAATGCGCTCCGTAAAATAAAAGTTTAACGATTTTTTATCCACTGGAATAACGGCTTGCGAATAGGCTTGGAAATGTTTTCCGGTATTTCATCAAGAGGGAAGGATTTCAAATTATCCACCTCGCCGCTTTGACATTTAGATTGACACCTCAATTTTAATCTTAGCGATTATATAGCTTGGTAAGCTAATTGTACCATAAAATCCCCCAAAAGTAAATAGGACGGCGGGGTTCTTTACAAATTGAACCGCCCTTTTTGATTAAAGCAAACGTAAATAGCCTTAACGTCAAATCTGTTACAAAACAAAAAGCCCTGCATAGCAGAGCTTTTTGTATATCGAAATAATCCCAAAAAGGTAATTTTCTCTTGGAGTTTTAAGAACACCGTTCGATATCGTGAATAGTGTAATTATACTCCTTGCGAGCTTCGCCGCCTACGTGGCGGTGCTACGCACTATGTTTTGCTATTCGCAAAACGCTCGCGGAGCAATCTGCACTCGCTTGCTGACAAGCAAGCTTGCCGACTCGCTTCGTTTGAGTATCGTGTGTTTTCGTGAACATCGTGAGTACGCTAACATAAAATGTTGCACCAAATTTGCACCAAAATCACACCGAGATTTTCAAGCATTCAAAGTCCTAAATAACAGCTTCTTACTTCGCAAAAGGTTCATGCCAAGCAAAAATACAATTACGCACACGGCAGAGCCGAGGGTAGCGTTCATAATTACAATTTCTACTTCGGTCATTCCCTCGAATGAAACAAGCATTGAGCGTTGCAATGCGAATATCGATACGAAAGCATCCGCAAAGGATATGTTTCGTAGTGTGATAAGAGTTGCTGATGTACTGCGGCGAGCTTTTATGAGCTTTATCGTCGCAAGCGTAATCTTTGTAAAAGCATACGCCGCCATTGCTATCATCACGATCATATGAAGCTCGTGACCTCTATCTCGCACCACCGAAAGTATAACAGTTCCGGCAAGGGGGATAGATAATATTATAAGCATCCACCCCGTAAACTTGGCAATGAAACGCTCTTTGGATTTGGAGCGTAGCACCACAAAGCGTACAATGCTTAAAACAAGATAGTACGAGCCAAGCGTTAATAACCACCACG
Source organism: Eubacteriales bacterium (assembly GCA_045656605.1). GTDB lineage: Bacteria > Bacillota > Clostridia > Oscillospirales > CAG-272 > UBA1740. Next base: position 117,129 of record JAZORO010000058.1, on the reverse strand, counting down.
AGCTTGTAAGCAATCCCATTACAATGTGGTAGGTTGCAAACGCTATGTTGAATGACAGACTTGCGAGAGTAAGCTTCAATGTTCTATCCATTGATATTCCTCTCACCCATCACGCAATCGATGATGACCTTGATAACTGTTGCCGTATCGTCAGAGCAGTTCTTATCAAGCCATTCCGTAACAATAGCATATATGCCGGTTAGATAGAATTTAATTACATAGGCACGCTCCTTTTCGGGAACATAGAAACATTCAAGAATGGGGTTGAAAATGTGTTCGAACATTTTGCTATACACCTCAGCCATATTCAATGAGTTGAACTGTTTGATAGACACCCTAAATAAACGCTGATTGTCCTTGATAAATGTCAAATAAGGCACAAGATACTCATCTGTGATAAACATAAGCTCCTCTCGCTTGCAAGTTTCAAATTGCAGAGATATGCGTTGCTTGTCTATCTCGTAGTATGCAAGGTGCTTGTCAATGATATAGCGCGTAGTTTCCTTTAATAAATCCGATACGTTATCGTAATGCAGGTAAAATGTGGAACGGTTTACCCCTGCAGTATCACATATCTCCTTAATGGTGATATATTCAAAGTCCTTCTTTTCAAGTAGCGTAATGAGAGCTTCGTCCATTCTGATTGCCGTATTAAAGTATTTGCTTTCATTCTTGTTCATAAGACAGCCCTCCGTGAATACTTATTTGCCCTCGCTAATCTCTCTCGCAAGCTCCACAATCTCATAAGCATACTTCTTTTTGCCGTTTTCAAGCATCTTTTTGTAGATAGGGTAGTTTACACCGCATCCAATCATACCGATAACTCCAACGATAATGCCAATCACCATACCGATAATACCGCTACCGAGAACTTGCATTGCAAAACACATTCCTGTGCCCAACACGAGCGATGAAATAATGCCGAAGGTGTAGGTAAAAATAGTTGCAGGCATCTTTGCTTTTCTGTCGAGCTTGCGAAGTGCTACAATTTTGGAGCTGTCCTTGGGAGCGTACTCCTTTGCGATGGATTCTGCGTAAATCTTGTCTGTGTTCATTTCGTTTCTCCTTTTAGGTTGTTTTGTTGTGACTTTATTATACCAACCGACAGAGTAAAACGGAACAACAAGATTTGCGTTATGTGTTGATTTAAATAAATTATATCATAAAATTCCCAAAATTGAAATAGGACGGCGGGGTTCTTTACAAATTGAACCGCCCTTTTTGATTATAGCAAATCGTGTTCGATAGATTCAGCCATTTTGGCTTTATACTCTTTGAAGATATGAACGTAGATATTAGAGGTGATTTCAGTGTTGCAATGTCCGAGGTGCTCGGAAAAAGTGAAATATTCGGCTTATGCCGAATGTGAAATAATTTCCTGGCGGAAATTGTGAAATATCTCGCTTTGCTCGATGTGAAATGAAATTCGCCTTTTTCACATTTGCGAAGCAAATATTTCACAGCAAAGCTATTTCACATGGCGAAGCTATATTTCACTCGCCGAAGGCGAATTTCGTTGCACCTCAGTTCATCCAAGAGATAACAAAAAGCACTCCGCATGTGCGAAGTGCTTTTTGAAATTCGACCAAAGGTCGAAATTATCTCTTCGAGAACTGAGGTGCACGACGTGCAGCCTTGAGACCGTACTTCTTTCTTTCCTTCATTCTGGGGTCACGAGTGAGAAGGCCTGCCTTCTTGAGAAGGGGCTTATACTCGTCCTTAGCGGTAAGGAGAGCACGAGCTACGCCGTGACGGATAGCGCCTGCCTGACCGGAGAAGCCGCCGCCTCTAACGTTAGCAACGATATCGAAGGTACCGGTTGTCTCGGTAACTGCGAAGGGCTGATTTACGATAAGCTTGAGAGTCTCAAGACCGAAGTAATCATCGATGTCACGACCGTTGATGGTGATAGCACCGGTTCCGGGATAAAGACGAACTCTCGCAACAGACTTCTTTCTTCTGCCTGTGCCGTAGAAATAGGGCTTGCTAGTGTACATTCTTAGATACCTCCCTTAAAACTCGATTGCAACAGGCTGCTGAGCTGCCTGCTTGTGGTTTCCGTCTGCGTAAACACGAAGACGAGTAAGAGCCTTTGCTCCGAGAGAGTTGTGGGGGAGCATACCCTTAACAGCGAGCTCCATAGCGAACTCGGGACGAGTAGCCATAAGAGTCTTGTAATTTACTTCCTTAAGACCGCCGATGTAACCTGAGTGATGACGGTAGAACTTCTGCTCTGCCTTCTTGCCGGTAAGGATAGCCTTAGAAGCGTTGATGATGATAACGAACTCTCCGCAGTCAGCGTGGGGGGTAAACTCGGGTCTGTGCTTACCTCTGAGAATGTTAGCGGCAGCAACAGCAGTCTTACCGAGGGGCTTGCCTGCAGCGTCGATGATAAACCATCTTCTCTCGATGGTCTGTGCATTTGCCATGTAAGTGGACATTGTTGTTTCCTCCATTTTGATTTATACGCTATCCGAAAGCGTATGTCTTTTTTCAAGCCCGTTTATTATATCATACAAGCATACCGTTGTCAATGGTTTTTCAAAACTTTTTTGGAGAAAAATGATTTACAATTTTAAAGCTCTGTTTTTCTCTCGAAAGCTCGTTTTTTCTCCGTTTTCCTCGAACTTCAAAAACGGATATTTTTTATAAAGAACGAGCACAAACACCGAAAAACGGGTTTGTGCTCGAAAAAAGGCTAGTCGCTTACGTAATGCGATGCATAGTGTCCCCAGGAATAATCCGAGACGAAAGCATCATAGTACTCTGACTCTACGTGTATCCTTATGTCGTCATTCGCCCCTGTCAGAAGTCCTCTGTACGTAGGGTTAGAGGGATCTAGGAAGGAGACGTTGCAGTTGGCCGGGCCGAAGTCTATGAGATATACGTCTTTTAGAGAATCGCACCCAGCGAATATACCGTCTTCCATAACCTTGATGTTTTTGTAGAAATATACCTTTTCAAGATTCGGAATATCGGCGAGTACCTCGGCTTTTATCTCGTATACCATAGTTGCACCGTCCGACGTCGGTATTGCTATTTCCGAGTGCGTATTTAAGAGAGCCTTGTCGGTCAGCCCTACTATAGCGAGGAGAACCTCACCCCCCGCTGTCGCTACTTCCTCAAAGACAAAGTAGTCACGGAAGGAGTTGTCGCCCTCGATAAGCTCGTTTCCGCTTTCTTTACCGGGCGGGTCCGGAAGAGTAATCGAGTCAAGCTTTGTAAAATCGCCGTTGTACGTATATATGTCGCTTATAAGCTGCTTTGTCCTCGCCTTGACGCCCGCATCGTTTAAGTGTAGATTTGTGTCGAAGAAATAACCCCAGTTCATTATGTAATCGGACAGGGATGAAATCACGGGGCAGGCAACGGCGGATGCAATGCAGCTTTCAAAGGCGAGAATATCTTCCTCGCTTGTTCCTACCTCAAGGCACAGCTCGTTAATAGGGCAGAAGGAGAGATAAACTGTTACGCCTTTGTCCTTCATTTCCTCACAGTAAATATTGAAGTAATCAATAAATTCGTCGGAAATAATGGACGTGTCGGGTGAAAATACGGTGTTCGGGTCATATCCGAGAGCCATAGTGTTATAAGGTCTCGGATAGCTTATATCTCCGTAATCATTGAAATTCTTTCTGTTGTAAATTCCGCTGGGGTCGGGAATCTGACCGTCCTTCAGAATTTCGGACTTATCATTATAATAGTCCATAAAGGTATTGAGAAGCGCCTTTCTGTCGCTTTTCGCAACGAGAGAGAGCAAGTCGTGATTGACGTCTATCGCCTGCCATACCGATTTTGCTCCGAAATAGAGGCTTAGAGTCTCTGAGTCAAGCTCCGGCGCAAATATGACCGTATCTCCTTCATTCATATGCTCACGGGACAGATCGAGCATAACCTTTGAGCCGAGGGTCGAGTATAAGCCGAAGTTGACGACCTTTTTTTCGGTATATTCCTCGAGTAGCTCGCTATCCAGACCGAATGCGACGGAAGAACCGCCGATTACGGCTATTTTTTCCTCATCCGTATTTGCGAGCAGCTCAACCTTATCGTTGAGTGCGGCTACAAATACGTTATCGTATACAGAATCAGCGCCGAGCGTTCCGCCATATAGAACGAAAAGAGGAACGGCAATTATAGCGACGGCGAGAATCAGCGCAACCAGCGGATTAAAGAACAAGGCGAATCCGATACCGCCCTTTTTCTTGTTCACCTCTCTGTATCCGTTATTAATAAAAGAGTTGTTAGAGCTCATAAGTCCCCCAAAAATCAAATTTGCTTGTGTACGCTCTTATATTCGTCGTAGTATCTGTAGTAGTGGCAACCGCCCGTGTTCCTTTCGGAAAAATCGAGCATCTCGTCCTCGTCGAGATTTAAGTCGCATCCGTAGGAGTCTGTATACTCGTCGTAGCTGTAAAATTCACAGCTTTCACAGTTAGCCTCGTGATGATGACCGTACTTAGAAAAATCCAAAGCCATAATATAAACCGAAATCAACCGAGCAGTTTATTTAAAACTATTGTGATGACGGCAACGATAAGCATTGCTGCCGCCGCAAAGACAGCGATCTTCAGATTAGCCGTTGTCTTTTCGTTTATGCGTTCTACCTCTTTTTTAAATTCGAGGTCGAATTCCTTATCCAGCATCTCGGAGAAGCTCTCGATCACAGCCTTTTTGTCTTCGTTTGCCCCGAGTGCAGCTACGAGCTTTGCAATTTCCATGTTGAACTCAGTTATGCTTTCTTCAAGCTCTATGTCGCTAACCTCTCCGCTATTATCTATATCCGCGTCGAGAGTGAAGAGCAGAGTGTCGAAATCGCCTACGAGATTTTTACCGACGCGGAGAATACCGTAGAAGAATTCCGCATCCTCGTCCTCTTCGCAAATTTTTTCGATTATTATGTCGGCTTCAACTCCGAATTCTGCGAGCGCCGCCTTTGCAGAGTCCAGTACTTCCTCGATTTTTATTTTTGCATCTGATGCATTCATTGTTTTTCTCCTTAAAAAATCTTTGAATCAATAATGTAACGGCCGTCTCTTTGCTTTATACCGTAAAGACACTCGATAGCCATCTTGAAGATTTGATCGCCGTCGACACCTATGCAGTTGTCTATACTGTCCATAAACTCACGCGCACCCTCGTGAAAGTCTGATGAGGTAGCAAAAATTCCTCTTGAGCCGCCTTTGGCGCATACCGCACCCCAGAATCCTCTGACGACGGTCTCGTTCGTTGCTTCGAGACGGTTCTTTGTCTGAACCATTATCGTCTCTTTAAATCCGAGGACGTCTTCGGTCTTCAGAATTCCATCTATGCCCCCGTCGTTTGCTCCGCCGGTCGTGTAGTTTTCAATAATTGTTTTTCCGTGCTTGGCAAGATATTTTCCTACAAGGGTCATAAAGTAATGCTCAAAAAATTCACCGCCCTTAGAGTGTAGGCGAGAGAGAAACTCACCCTTTAATGCGAGCATTCGGTCTATATCATTCAATCTTGCGGCTGTCGTAGGAGCTATTGAATATACTCCGTCCTTCTGCAATACAGCGCCCTTGTTCTCCAGCCTTTTAAGGATTCTTCCGATATAACTGTAAAGTATATCGTCATCCTTGAGTGTTGGCGTGTTCTTTGTTCCGAGCTTTTCTTCAAGAGCTGCTCTTAAACCGTGCTTTGATGAAGCGCCGCTGCCGAGCACGGAGAGTATCTCACGCTCGCACGCCTCGGCTCTTATTATCACAGGCTTTGATATAGCGACCCTGTATAAGCCGCCTTCAAGAGCTACTGCGCCGTCGGATAGCATATCGCTGAGCACGGATGAAACGGTTGCTCTGAGCTCGGAGCTCGAGATGATGCTCACGCCCTTTTTTGCGGCAATGTTGCTTATCGATGACACGACGGACGATATCAGAGCGTCGGCTCTCAGCGGTTCCTTATCCAGAAGCCTTATTATGGTTGTGAATATCTTCTTGTGATTTGTCATACTCACCTCCGCAGCGTTTCTGTATTCATTCTACCATACTTTTTTTGTATTTTCAACCGTAAGCTAAAAAATATAGTAATATTTTTAATTTACGCAGAATCGACTATGGAGCCAAAAGGTATTTTACAAAAAAAGGGCAGGAGAATAGAATTCTCTTGCCCCGTATAAGCTTGTTTATTAAGGTCAGACAAACTGACTCTTGTAAAGCGTCGAGTAAAATCCGCCGAGCTCTATCAGCTCGTCGTGAGTGCCTTTTTCGATAATGTTTCCGTCCTTCATAACGAGTATCAGATCTGCTTCCTTAACGGTAGACAGCCTGTGTGCAACGATAAAGCTCGTGCGTCCCTTCATCAGGGTTGCAAAGGCATTCTGTATCTTCATCTCTGTTCTTGTATCGATAGATGATGTCGCTTCATCGAGGATGAGTACAGGCGGCAGACAGAGCATAATCCTGGATATCGCAATGAGCTGCATCTGTCCCTGCGACAGATCCTCTCCGCCTTCACCGATCAGAGTATCGTAGCCGTTTTTCAGCCTTTTAATAAAGCTGTGAGCGTGAGCGGCTTTTGCGGCTGAGATTATCTCCTTTTCGGTTGCGTCCGGCTTTCCTAAGCGGATATTATCCCTTACCGTGCCTACGAGCATCTTCGTATCCTGGAGCACCATACCGTAGCTGCGTCTGAGGCTCTCTCTCGTGATTTCTTTTATATTGATTCCGTCGAGCATAATTGCTCCCGAGTCAACGTCGTAGAAGCGCATCAAGAGGTTTATGAGAGTGGTTTTTCCGCATCCGGTAGGACCTACGATAGCTATGCGGCTGCCGGGATTAACAGAGAGGGATATGCCTTCGAGCAGAGGCTTATCCTTCGTGTATGAGAAGCATACGTCCTTCAGCTCTACGGCGCCCTCGGCATCCGTAATTATATGCGCATCGGGAGAGTCGGGCTTTTCCGATTCTTCCTCGATAAGCTCGAATACTCTTGACGCAGAAGCGAGCGCACCCTGAAACTCGGCGATAACGCCGGAGATTTCGTTGAAGGGCTTTGTGTACTGGTTTGCATATGAGAGTATGCACCCCAGCTGACCGATTGTCAGCGCAAAACCGAAGGGGGAGTATATCGCAATTAATGCGCCCGAGAGCGCAACGGCGGCGTAGACCACACTGTTTACGAATCTCGTCATCGGGTTTGAGAGAGAGGAGAAGAATATAGCCGAAAGAGTGTGCTTTGATAGATTGTCGTTAAGCTCATCGAAGGTTGTCATAGCCTCATCCTCGTGCGAGAATGCCTTGACTATTTTCTGATTGGTTACTATTTCCTCGACAAATGCGGTTTCCATAGCCTCGGATTCCGAGCGCAAACGGAACATTCCGTACGTTCTGTTCGCTATAAACCTGGCTATGAACAGAGAGAGCGGTGTCAGCACCACCACGATAACAGTAACGAGAGGGTTGAGGCTTATCATAAATGCGAGTGTGCCGAGAATCGTTAAAATTCCCGAGAAAAGCTGAGTAAACCCGAGGAGCAAGCCTTCAGAGAATCTGTCGGCGTCGTTTATAACACGGTTGACAAGATCTCCCCTCGCCACCCTGTCGAGGTAGGACAGAGGCAGAGACTCGAGCTTTACAAAAGCGTCCCTTCTTATATCTCTGACTACACCGTAAGCTATCTTGTTATTTATTGCCGATATGAACCACTGCATAACAGCAGTTGCGCCGATAATTACAACGCCGTTGATAATAATTGAAAGAATAGCCTTGAAGTCAATGGGTGTGACACCGATAAGGTCAATAACCTTACCGACAAGTATGGGTAAATAGAGCGTCAGTCCGACCGAAAGAAGGGTAAGCAGTATGGATATCGGCAAAAGAAGCCTATACCTACCTATATATTTCAGCACCTTACGCAGGGTGCCGGGTGAAGCCTTTTTATCTGCCATTGTCTTCACCTCCCTTGCTCTCAAACTGCGAGTTGTATATTTCCTTGTACACAGGCGAGGAGGATATCAGCTCGTCGTGTGTTCCGATTCCGACAACGTCGCCATCCTCGAGCACCACTATCGTGTCTGCGTGCATTATAGAAGACGCTCTTTGAGATACTATAAATGTCGTAATATTGCCGTCGAGCTCTCTCAGTGAAGCCCTCAGAGCCGCATCCGTAGCATAATCGAGCGCTGATGCCGAGTCGTCAAGTATGAGTATTTCGGGCTTCTTTACAAGCGCTCTTGCTATGGTCAGCCTCTGACGCTGACCGCCGGAGAAGTTCTGACCGCCTTCCTCCACGATTGCGTCCAGCCCGCCTTTGTTGTTTACTACGCCGAGTGCATGCGCCGCCCTGAGCGCCTCGTACAGCTGCTCGTCGGTTGCATCAGGCTTGCCCCAGAGCAGGTTTTCTCTTACGGTGCCTCGGAAGAGTACGGCTTTTTGCGGTACAACGCCGACAATTTCTCGCAGAGCCTCGGGAGCGTATTCCGATACGGGTAAGCCGTCTATCGAGACGGTTCCGCACCTCGGCAGGTAAAAGCCGGGGATAAGGTTAACGAGCGTTGTCTTTCCCGAGCCGGTGCCGCCGATTATTCCTATTGTTTCGCCTTTTTTTACCTTGAGTGTGAGGTTGCGCACAGAATCCTCGGATGAGCCGCTGTAGCGCATACATACGTTGCTGAATTCAACAGAGTAGGGTGAAGCTGAGCCGACTTCTGCTTTTCCGCTGATATCGGTTGTCTCAATGCTTAAAACGTCGGATATTCTTGAAGCGGATGCCAGCGCTCTAGTTATACTGATTATAAGATTAGCAAGCTTAACGAGCTCAACGAGTATCTGCGACATATAGTTGTAAAGAGCGAGCACCTCTCCTTGCGTAATGTCACCTGCATCTACTCGGATAGCTCCGACGTATACGAGATACAGGATAGCAAGGTTGATGATTACGTACGTTAGGGGGTTCAGAAGCGCAGAGAATTTTCCTACTCTTTTTTCGGCATCGGCAAGTACATTGTTGCGCCTTTTGAACTCTTCTATTTCGGATTTCTCCATAGAGAACGCCCGTATAACACGCACGCCGCTGAGATTTTCTCTCGTCTTTTCCGTTACCGAGTCTGTGCCCCTTTGCACCTTTTTATAAAGAGGCATTGAAATAAGCAAAATGCCGAAAACAACAATGGCGAGCAGAGGAATAGTAGCCGCAAAGACCCCTGCGGATTTCGCATCGACAGTAAACGCCATTATCATTGCGCCGAATACTATGAAGGGCGAACGCAGAAGAAGACGCAATGCGAGATTCAAGCCGTTCTGCACCTTTGATGTGTCGGTGCTCATTCTTGTGATGAGAGTCGATACTCCGATTTCGTCAAGGTCGGTATAAGACATAGTCTGAACCTTAGAGAAGATGGCTCTTCTGAGCTTCGACGAGAATCCTACGGCTGCCTTAGCGGAAAAGTACTGAGCCGTGACGGAGAATAAGAGACCGACTACTCCTATCAGGACGAGCACGAGCGCCATCTTCACAGCGTAGCTCGAGTTGCTCTGCAGTATGCCGTAATCTACGATTTTAGCTATAATAAGGGGAACTATAAGCTCCAGCGACGCTTCGAAGAGCTTTAAGAGCGGACCGAGAACAGCTTCGGTTCTATACCCCTTTATGTATTTAAAAAGACCTTTCAATTTTGCCTCCGTAAAAGCTGATAAAATAATTTTACCACAAAGATAAGAAAAAATAAAGTACGTATGAGCATATAAATAAAAATAATTTATCAAAATCAGAATCAATAGGCAGATAATATTGACACGAAACCTACAAAATGGTATAATTCAGTAAAAGCAATAATTAAAATGGGAGCGCATCTATGGGTAAATATAAGCTTTGGATTCCTATATACAACAGAAAGCTGACTGAAGAAAACAGAGCGAGACTTTTGAACGAAATCAAGAGAGCGAAGACGGACCTTGCTCTTATCACCTTCGGCAGAATTCTCAGAGACAGAGAGATGCTTAAGAATGAAACTGAGATGTTTCTTGAGAATGCCGAGCTTTTTCGTAAAGAGGGTATTAATGTTGGAGCGTGGCTCGTTCCTACTATCGGATATGGCTCTGATTTTTACGGAGATAACAGCGCAAAATACGACTTCACTCATATAAAAAAAGCTTTCGGGTGACGACGTGCCCGGCGCATACTGTCCTCTTTACGAAGATTTCCGAGCTGATTTTGCAGAGTGCCTTAAGGCGATAGTTTCTACCGGTGTAAAAACTATTATGCTTGAGGATGACTATACCTTCTCCGGCGGAAAATTTATGCACGACGTAGGCTGCGCCTGTGAAAGGCATATGCAGATATTCTGCGAGAGAGTAGGAGAGAAGCTTACACGCAGCGAGGCGCGTGAGAAAATACTCTCGGGTGGAAGAAATAAGTATCGCACAGCTTGGGGCGAGATACAGAGGGAGACTCTTATAGGGTTTACCGAGCATATCGAGAGGACGGTGCATACTATCGCTCCCGAGGTCAGGGTCGGACTCAGTGGGAACGGATCCTCTTACGATATGGAGGGAGTTTCGGTCGTAGAGCTTGCAAAAATTGTAGCAGGTGAGAATAGGCCGTTCCTAAGGATGACGGGAGCGCCGTATTGGAAGCAGACGTTGACTCTCGCACCCCCAGTCGAGGCAATAAGACTTCAATCGCGCTGGGCAGATAAGTATGATATAGAGAGAGTCACCGAGGGAGACACCTATCCTCGTCCGAGATATTGGGTTCCTTCTGCGCTCCTTGAGGCATACGATATGATTTTGCGTGCTGATGGGGAGAGCGAGACTATACTCAAGTATATGGTGGATTACAACTCGTCGGCAACCTATGAGACGGGATATATAGACAGACATATAAAGAACGAATGTCACTACGAAGAGATAGCTCGCCGCTTCGCAGGGAAGAAGGCGGTAGGACTCAACGTTTTTGAGGATCAGATGCTGTTTTCCGACGTCGTATTTGATGATGACTACAGTATAAACAACTACGGTTCAAAGACGGGTATGTATTCGTATATGCCGAAGGGATCTCAGTGGTTCCTGTCCGATAACTCCATACCTACCACCTACGGCTCTGATACGGGAGCGTTGCTCGCCTTCGGAGAAAACGCCGCTCGTCTTACGCCTGAGCAGATGAAGCGGGGAGTTATCCTTGACGGAAAGGGTGCGAAGAGACTGTTCGATATGGGCGTGGATGTCGGATTCAGTGAAATTAAGAGAGCACCGATGCCGTTTGCCGAGTACTTCCGTACAGAAGCAGATTACGGACTTGCCAGCCTCGAAGAGGGTGCTGTATTCTATGAGATGACTCTCAAAGAGGGAGCTGAGATTTCCTCTGAATTTATCGTATCAAACAGCGGACTCGGAGTAATCCAGGCTCAGGGCATTGAGGATTGTAAGCGCTATCCTGCCTGCTACCGCTATGAAAATAAGGATGGGATGCGTTTTGTAGTCTATTCATTCATCCCCGAGACGGCAGTGACGATAAACGAATGGCGCCCGGGTATCTTCCGCAGCTATATGCGTCAGCGTCAGCTTGCTGATTGCATTAAGTGGCTTGACGGAGTCGGCCTGCCTGCTATGTGCTACAAGAATCCCGATCTCTATATACTTGCGAAGAAGGACGAGTCATCCATGGCGGTCGGACTTTGGAATTTGTTTGCTGATTCTGTTATAGATCCCGTTATCGAGCTCGACGGAGAGTATATGAGAGCCGACTTCTACAATTGCTCCGGCAGGGTAGAGGGTAACAGAGTAATACTGAATGAGGATATCACACCTTATTCATTTGCATTCTTCACGGTTTATAGATAAAAAACAAACAAAAAAAGCAACGGATTTACATTATCCCGCCCGGGGTGTGTAGCGCCGCTGCTTTTTATATTTCTGATGTAATAATGCGCAAAATATAAACAATTAGTTACATTTCACCGTGTAATAATAGGTTTCCTTGCATCCGGGAGCGAGTCTTTCCATCTTTCGTGTCTCGAAAACTTCCTTATCACCGCATTTGTTCGGAGTGCCGCTCCACGGCTCAAGGCAGAGGAATCTGGTATCCGACGTATCCCACTTCCAAACACAGAAGTAGGACAGATTCTCCGAGTACGTTATTGTGACCTCGTGAGGATCCTTTTTGCCTTTGAGAATAGCTTTTCCGCCCGTACCCGTCAGTATAAGAGTATCGTTCGTATATATCTGCTTTTCATTAAGGCGATATTCCTTGTCGACAAGCGGGAAGGGAATAGTTTCACCTGACATAAACGCTGTGCCGAGAGTGAGCAGGTGCATCGTCACGTCTTCTGCGTTATCGAATCTCAGACTGAAATCTTCGATAGGCTCGTCTCCGCCGAGTGCGAAAGCGGGGTGCCATCCGAACATATATGGCAGAGTCGTATCGTCTCTGTTTTCAACGGTAAAGCTCGCCTCTAATTTATCGGAGCAAAGCTTGTATTCTGCCGTAAGCGAGAAACGAAAGGGGTAGCTCGATAGGGTCTCGATGTCCTCGGCGAGCTCCATTATTACGCTCTCGTCCGTGTGCTTTATAAGCTTAAATTCTTTTTTAGGTGCGAAGCCGTGTCCCTTCATAGCGTATTCTTTACCGCCGTAGATGTATTTCGCATCGTTCAGCTGTCCGCAAATGGGGAAGAGCACGGGAGCGTGCTCGGGCCAGGTGTCGCCCTGCCACATATACTCATATCCCGTGGCGTCCTTTATTGATATAACCTCTGCGCCGAGCGTGCTTACGTTAACCGTGTATTTCGAATTCTTAATGGTGTAAATCATATTTTAGTAATGCTTGCCGACGCAGCGGTCGGCAAGCATATTTCCTTTATCAGTTATCAGTGCTTTTTTGTTCTGATTTCTTCGAGAATCTTTGCGATAAACTCGTCAACCGTGAACTTACCGCCCTCGCCCTCGACTCTTGCTCTGGCTGTTACCGTGCCTGTATCTCTTTCGTCACCGCCGACGACGAGCATATAGGGAACCTTCGAGAGCTGAGCCTCTCTGATTCTGTATCCGAGCTTCTCGTTTCTGTCGTCGAGCTCGACACGCACACCGGCATCACGCAGCTTTCTTGTAACCTCTTCGGCATAGTCGGCAAACTCGCCTATTACAGGTATAACGGTGACCTGTGTGGGAGAGAGCCATACGGGAAGAGCTCCCGCATACTTCTCGAGTATAAGAGCGAGCGTTCTTTCGTAGCATCCGAGAGACGTGCGGTGGATGATGTAGGGGGTCTTTGTGCTGTTATCTCTGTCTACGTATTCCATACCGAACTTCTTAGCCAGGAGCATATCTATCTGTATGGTTACGATGGTGTCCTCTTTGCCGAATACGTTCTTGCACTGTATATCGAGCTTCGGTCCGTAGAATGCCGCTTCGTCTATTCCTATCGCATAGTTGCCTTCGCCGAGATACTCATCGAGCAGCTCGCCCATTATAGCCTGCGCCTCGTTCCACTGCTCGGGAGTACCCTCGTACTTATCTGTGCGCTTGGGATCCCACTGAGAGAATCTGAATGAGCAATCTTCCCAAAGACCGATAGTCTCGAGACAGTACTTTGCGAGGTCGAGACACCCCTTGAACTCCTCTGCGAGTTGGTCGGGGCGGAGTACGAGGTGACCCTCGGAAATAGTGAACTGACGTACTCTGATAAGACCGTGCATCTCTCCGGAATCCTCGTTTCTGAAGAGCGTAGAGGTCTCACCGAGTCTCATAGGAAGATCGCGGTATGAGCGCATCCTGTTGAGATATACCTGATACTGGAAGGGGCAGGTCATAGGACGAAGGGCAAAGCATTCCTTCGTATAGTCGTCGGGGTCACCCATAACGAACATACCGTCAAGATAGTGATCCCAGTGACCGGAAATCTTGAACAGCTCTCTCTTTGCCATAAGAGGAGTTTTTGTAAGAAGATAACCCCTCTTCATCTCCTCATCCTCTACCCATCGCTGCATAAGCTGAATGGTTCTGGCGCCCTTGGGCAGAAGTATGGGAAGACCCTGTCCGATAACGTCGACTGTTGTGAAGTACTCGAGCTCTCTGCCTATCTTGTTGTGGTCTCTCTTGAGAGCTTCTTCCTGTCTTGTCACGTACTCGTTGAGCTCATCCTTTGAGGGGAATGCAATACCGTATACTCTTTTGAGCATCTTGTTGTTCTGGTCACCCTTGTAGTAAGCGCCGGTGCACTGAGTCAGCTTGAAGGCCTTTACCATACCGGTCGAGTGAAGGTGAGGACCGGAGCAGAGGTCAACGTACTCGCCCTGGCGGTAGAAGGAGAGAGTAGCATCGTCACCGAGCTCCTCTATTCTTTCAACCTTGTACGGCTCGTTAAGCTCGGTCATAAGCTTTATAGCCTCGCTCTTCGAGAGCACGAATCTTTCGATAACGAGATTTTCCTTAACTATCCTCTTCATCTCGCCCTCAATCTTACCGAGCACCTCGGGCGTGAAGGGAATATCAGAGTCGAAATCCTGGAAGAAGCCTGTGTCGGTAGCGGGACCGATAGTCTGCTTCGTCTCGGGATACAGGCGCTTTACAGCCTGAGCCATTATGTGAGCGGCGGTATGCCTGAACACCTTAGCTCCTTCGTTATCCTTGTATGTCAAGAGAGTGACGTCGGCTTCCCCTTCAATAACGGTGGAGAGCTCCTTAAGCTCGTCGCCTATCTTTGCGCATATTACCTCTCGGGAAATTATACCGAGCTCCTTTGCCGCCTCGTAGACGGAAATCGGGGCTTCGTTTTCGTATACCTCGCCGTGGGCAAATTTGATTTTTGCCATTTTCATTTCTCCTTATATAACAAAAAAATTACTAACCAAAATAAAAAAATCCTAACCCAAAAGACACCTGTCTTCGGGGTGAGGACGAAAAGTCCGCACGGTTCCACCCGAGCGATTAACTCATTAAGCTATTGTGTTATGCAGTAATATCTGCGGCGGGTGGTACCCTTAAGTTCTAACCCTGCCTCGCACCGACCGGCAGGTCTCTTCGCTTAGAGTTCTGTAAGGACGTGTCCCACTAGCGCAATTTTAACACAAAAGAGCTTGCTTGTCAACACCTTTATTAGTATTTTAAATAAAAACATCTTATCTCAGATAGAAAAACATCCATTCCCGTTGACAAATCATTTTTTGATTGATATAATAATATCAAAGAAAACCAAGGAGGTTTGTTAAAATGCAGGAAACTAAGATTACACTGAAGGATATCCGTGCCGTCAGAGATTTTGTAGCCGAGGTCGTTCTTCTCGATTACGAGGTTGACCTTATTCAGGGCAGATATACCGTAGATGCGAAGTCTATTATGGGCATTTTTGCTCTTGATACTCTTTCTCCGATTACCGTTGTTGCTCATACCAATAACGCCGAGGCGTTCTTCGAGAGGATCAAGGATAAGATAGTTAAGTAATATTTATTTTATTTTAAAACAAGAATCCTGTCAGAGCTGGTATTGCTCTGACAGGATTCTTTTTATTCGTTAATCAGCAGCTTGTAGAAGACCGACTTAGGCATACCTCTGTCCTTTGCGGCGGCTTTGATCGCTTCACGCCTGTCCATTCCGCTCTTTTCGTAATATTCTACGTGCTCGTGTGCGGAGAGTGAAGAAAGAGGATTTTCACTCGCATCTTCTTTTTTGCCCCCCTCTAATACGAGGACAAATTCGCCTCTCGGTTCGTTTTTATCGTAATACTCGCAGGCAGACGAGAGCGTGGTTACCAGAATTTCTTCATTTATTTTCGTTAGCTCTCGGCAGATGGATATACGCCTGTCATACCCGAGGATTTCCTTCATGTCTGCGAGTGTCGCCTTAAGCTTGTGCGGCGCTTCGTAAAAAACAAGAGTTCGTTCTTCTCCCGATACTTCCTTAAGCCTTGCTACTCTCTCTGTTTTTTTGGCAGAGAGGAACCCCTCAAATGCGAATTTACCTGTGGGTAAACCCGACAGAGCAAGAGCGCTTACAACGGCAGACGGGCCCGGCACGACTCGGACTGCTATTCCCGATGCGTGCGCAAGCGCAACGAGGTTCTCGCCCGGATCGCTTATAGCCGGCATTCCGGCATCCGTGATCAAAGCGCAGCTTTCACCCGAAGAAAGTCTTGATATTATCCTCTCGCCGCTCTCCTTTTTGTTGTGCTCGTGATAGCTGACGAGCTCTTTGCGTATTTCGAAGACGGAGAGGAGCTTTGATGAGTTTCTCGTGTCCTCTGCGGCGATAAAGTCGACTTCTGAGAGCACCTTTTTTGCCCTTTGTGAAATGTCGGAAAGATTTCCTATAGGAGTGCCGACAAGATAAAGTGTAGAGCCCTCTATTTTGTTCTTTTCAGCGTTCATACCGTCACCTCACACGGAATTTGTTTGGGAATGACCCGTTTTCCATAATATATTCCATATCCGAAGAATATCTGTTGTTATCGCAGTCACTGTAAATGAACAAAGGCTTTGTTACTCTGAGCCCGCTTTTACCGCCTCTTTTACCTTCTACCAGTACCATTGACGGCACGCTCTCTTGATTTGCGTGTACAAACGTGAGTCGCTTAGGCTCAATTGCCGATTTTCTCATAGCGTCAAGAAGGTCGACGAGTCTGTCCGTCCTGTATACGGCGAGAAAAGTACCGCCGTAGCGCAACAGCCTTGCGCCCGATGAGCAGAAATCATAAATATCCCCGAATACCTCGTGCCTTGCAATATTCTTTTTTGCGCTTTCGTTCAGCTTGCCTGACTTCGTAGTCATATAGGGTGGGTTGGTATAGATCAGATCGTATTCACCCGAGCCGGCAAATTCTCTTAGGTCGGTTGAATACACGGTAATTCTGTCGTTTAGCTTGTTTAATTCCGCATTGCGTGCTGAGAGCTCCGCATACTCCTTCTGCACTTCCACGAGAGTCGCTTTTAAGAGCTTATCCCTTGTTAGCAAAAGCATAGATATTATACCGCTTCCCGCACCGAGCTCAAGCCCGGATTTGTATTTACCGTCCGCATATCCTGCGAGCAATAATGCGTCAGTTCCAAAGGTCAAGCCGCCTTCCTTCTGTATCAGGCTGAGTCTGTCATTGACGTAATCTATTCTTTCGTCATCAAATAACTTCATATATCCTGCGCTAGATACGCATCCTTTACTTAATAACTTGATGGTTAAAAAAATTACCGCGCCTTCGAGCTATGGAGCTTACCATATTCGAAAACGCGGTGAATTGCCAAAAGGCTAAGTATTACTCCTCAGCGGGAGCTGCAACGGGGCAAGCGTCTGCGCAAGAACCGCAACTAATGCACTCGTCAGCGTTGATTACATACTTGCCGTCACCCTCGGAAATACAACCGGTGGGGCAGGCATCAGCGCACGCGCCGCAAGCGATGCACTCATCAGAAATCTTGTAAGCCATTGTGAATACCTCCATCAAAAGTACAATTATATTGTATCATAACTTTTTGAAAAATCAATAGAAAATTACAAAAAACACGAAAATCCTTTTTTCCCCGTTTATTTTTCTTCTTCATCATCATCCTGCGGCTTGCGTGAGCCCGCTTTGATTACTTTGATGTCTTTTATTTTATATGTTTTGACAGTTTCTTTTGTTCCGCCGTCGTGCTTTACCTTTACTTCTTCCGCAAGAGGCTTAGTCTCTACGATTGTACCCTCGCCGTCCGGAGTAGATACCACGGAATTCACCGTGGGTGTACGACGAATGGCTTCCTCGTATACCTCGTGCTCGTATCTGAGACAGCACATAAGTCTGCCGCAAGCGCCGGAGACCTTAGCGGAGTTCAGAGAGAAATTCTGCTCCTTTGCCATTTTTATGGAGACCTGTACAAAATCGGACAGAAAACCGGAGCAGCAGTATTTTCTTCCGCAGATAGCAAGACCACCCATCATTTTCGCCTCGTCTCTGATACCTATCTGACGCAGCTCGATTCTGGTATGGAAGGTGGATGCCAGATCCTTGACCAGCTCTCTGAAGTCAACTCTGCTCTCGCAGGTGAAGTAGAATATAAGCTTAGAGCGGTCGAAGGTATATTCGACGGCAACAAGGCTCATTTCCAGCGAGTGGTTGGCTATCTTCTTTTTGCATATGAGTGCCGCTTCGAGCTCGAGCTCACGGTTTTTCTCGCTCTTTGCGAGGTCTTCCTTTGTCGCTACTCTCGTAACCTGCTTTAGGGGCGGGGTAATTTCAGTGGATGGGATATCCTTGTTTCCAACCTTTACCGTGCCCATCTCAACGCCGCGAGAGGTCTCGACTATCACACGCTCGCCTACCTCGAGCTTTAGATTTCCGGGAGCGAAATAATATATTTTTCCCGCCTCGCGGAAGTTGATTCCGACAATCTCAGTAAAAGAGGGCTCAGAAGAGGAAGGGGCGGAGTTTATTTCATCGGGTGTATTCCTTGTATCTTTGTTTTCAGACATATTTTCTTTCCGTTTCTTATAGGTTTTTTAGTTTTGCTCCGAGAGCACGCAAGAGAGACGTGGAGTTTGCATTCTTGGATAGAGCGTCGATCGTCTCGGTTATAAGTTCATATACTGCTCCGAGCTTTGACACACTCGCTTTGGCTGACAGAGCCTGCGCATATTCTGCCGAAGGGTAGAACAGCGGCGTGAAGCTTTGCGTATTCTTGACTATCATAAGGTCTCTCAATGCCGTGAGTGTCAGCTCGAGCTTATAAACGATCTCTTGCCTTGCCGTACCGAGATTTTCGATAGCGGCATAGAGGTCTTTATACGGAGACGATTTTACAATACAGGAAGTAAGAGCCTCTACGTCAGAGTAGATTTCATCGGCCTCTTCCTTCATCTTGGGGTCTAATAGCTCGAGAGCTCGACCGATAACTCCATCGGAGAGAACGAAGAGCCGTCCGATAGCCTCGGGCTCGATTCTTTTAAGTCTTCTGTATTCATCCGAGAGAGACGTCAGCGCAGAGTCGAGCTCGGATGAGGAAAACCTTGACATAGGAACGTACTGCGCACGGCTCTTAATTGTGTTGATGATTCTGTCAGATCCGTTTGCAAGCAACAACGTCACAACGTTTTTCGGTGGCTCCTCAAGCACGGTTAAAAGTGAGTTCTGTGCCTCTGTTGTCATCGACTCCGCATCTTTGATGATATAGACCTTTTTTTCTGCCTCGGTAGCCGAGAGAAACATATCAGCCTTGAATTCCTTTACCGCATCGACACCGAGAGTGGCTCTGCCTTTATCCTTTTCGAGCACCTTAACGTCGGTGAACTCGCCTGAATAAATCCTTTTGCAAACGTTGCATTCAAGGCATGGCAGAGGATGCGAGTCTGACAGGACTTTCTCACAGTTGAGAGCGGCGGCTACGGATAGCGCAAAAGTGTATTTGCCCGAACCTCTCGGTCCGTCGATGAGAAATGCGTGAGGGACTCTGCCGCTTACTATAAGCTCACCGAGTCTGCTTTTTGTCGCTTCGTTACCGAATAGCGTCTTAAAATACTCCCTCATACTCCATACCCACCGTTTGTCAAGCAATAATACACATATATTTTATCACTAAACAGAAAGAAAGTCAATAATTTGAAAAATAAGTTGCGAACTTTCGTGAAAATTATTGTAATTTCTAAATTCGTATGGTAAAATAATGAAATAGAATAAACCGCTCATCTATGCGCCGCTCATCTGCTGCGCCTCTTTTTGGGCATAGGAGGAAATATGGACAAGTTTTATTTAACCACAGCTATCGCATACGCATCCAGAAAGCCGCATTTCGGTAATACCTACGAGATTATTATGGCGGATGCTTTTGCCAGATTCCAGAGGCGTATGGGTAAGGATGTCTTTATGTGCACGGGTACTGACGAGCACGGACAGAAGATAGAGAATTATGCTAACGAGGCAGGCGTTACTCCGCAGGAGTACGTCGACGACGTGGCAGGACAGATAAAGGGTATTTGGAATCTTATGAACGTCGACTACGACTACTTTATCCGCACCACCGACGACTATCACGTTAAAACCGTAGCAAAGATATTTAAGAAGTTTTACGACAAGGGTGACATATATAAGGGATACTATGAGGGCTGGTATTGCACGCCCTGCGAGTCTTTCTTTACCGCAACGCAGGCTCAGGGAGGAAAGTGTCCCGACTGCGGTAAGGACGTTACGTCCGCAAGAGAAGAGGCTTATTTCTTCAAGATGTCGAAGTATGCCGATAGGCTGATAAAGCATATCGAGGAAAACCCCGGATTTATCGAGCCCGAGAGCAGAAAGCGTGAGATGGTCAATAACTTTTTGAACGCCGGACTACAGGATCTCTGCGTTTCCCGTACATCATTTAAATGGGGTATACCCGTTGACTTTGATGATAAGCACGTTGTTTATGTATGGCTTGATGCGCTCACCAACTATATTACCGCACTCGGCTACGACCCGGATAAGAGCTTCGATGAGCAGAATGAGAAGTTCAAGCATTACTGGCCTGCGGACGTCCATATTATAGGTAAGGATATTCTCAGATTCCACACGATTTACTGGCCGATATTCCTTATGGCGCTCGATCTTCCTCTGCCTAAGAAGGTCTTCGGTCACCCCTGGTTTAACTTCGGTAACGATAAGATGAGTAAATCGAAGGGTAACGTAGTGTATGCGGACGAGCTTGCCGAGGTATTCGGCGTTGACGGCGTACGTTATTACGCTCTTTCCGAGATGCCCTACGGCTCGGATGGCTCTATTACCTATGAAAGCGTAATTACGAGATACAATAACGATCTTGCGAACAATCTCGGTAACCTTGTCAGCAGAACTCACGCTATGACAAAGAAGTATTTCGATGGCATAGTTCCCACACCCGGTATAAAAGAGCCTATCGACGACGAGCTTTATGCGCAGGTTAGAGAAAGCATTGATTCGTCTGTGAAGCTTATGGATTCTTACAGAGTCGCAGACTCTCTCGAGGCAATTTTCGTAATGCTCAGACGTGCGAACAAGTATATTGACGAGACTATGCCCTGGGTACTTGCGAAGGACGAAGCTACCAAGCCGAGGCTTGCTACGGTAATCTATAACCTTCTCGAGGTTATAAGAGTAGCGGCGGTTCTCTTAGCTCCGTACATTCCTGCGACTGCTTCTGATATTTTCGCTCAGCTGGGTACTGATCTTAGCGAGTTCGAAACTGTTAAGGAGTTCGGTATGTTAAAGAGCGGTAAGCCTCTCGGAGAAGCGCATACTCTCTTTGCAAGAATCGATGAGAAGAAGTTCTTGGCGGACGTCGAGGCGAAGGCTAAGGCGGCTGAGGAGGCGGCGAAGGCTGTCGAGGAGCCTGAGCACGAGCCTGAAATTACCATAGATGCTTTCGGTGCGATTGAGCTCCGTGTGGCAGAGGTTATTGCTTGCGAGCCTATTCCGAAGGCGAAAAAGCTCCTTAAGCTTCAGCTCGACCTCGGATATGAGAAGAGACAGGTCGTTTCGGGTATAGCTAAGTTCTATTCTCCCGACGAGCTTATCGGTAAGAAGGTTTGTGTTATAACGAATCTTAAGCCCTGTAAGCTGTGCGGTACCGATAGCTACGGTATGATACTTGCGTCTGGCGAGGAGGATGTTAAGGTTGTATTCCTTGATCCTGCGGCAAAGAACGGGGACAGAATACACTGATGAAATTTTTTGATACACACGCTCACTATTACGACGAGCGATTTGTATCCGAATGCGAGGAGGGTGTCGATAAATTGCTCGACGCCCTCTTGCTGGATAATGTGTCGTATATAGTTAATGTCGGTACGTCACCGCTGACTTCCTGCGCCGCCATAGAGCAGGCGAAAAAATATCCAAATATGTATACGGCGATAGGTATACATCCCTCTGACACAAGATTTCTCTCGGATATTGAGGCAGAGCTTGCGCTCACAAAGGAGATGATACTCGATAAGTCGTCGAAGTGCGTGCTTCTTGGCGAGATAGGGCTTGATTACCACTATCCCGAAACTGATAAGGAAAAGCAAATGCAGTATTTCCGTGCGCAGATGGATTTAGCGTATGAGCTCGATATTCCGATATCGGTGCACGACAGAGAAGCGCACGAGGATGTGTTGACCGTCTTGAAGGAATATGAGGGCAAGGTGAAGGGAATATTACACAGCTACTCGGGCAGTGTAGAGATGGCAAAAGAGCTTGTAAAGCTCGGCTATTATATTTCATTCTCGGGAACGTTAACCTTCACAAATGCGAAAAAACCTAAGCAGGTCGCCGCATCCGTACCGAAGGATAGGATTCTCATTGAAACGGATGCACCGTACCTTGCGCCTCATCCGAAAAGAGGAACGCTCAATCATTCGGGGAATCTATATCTCACAGCGCAGACGCTTGCCGATATACTTAATATCAGCATTGAAGAGGTCTCTCGTCTTACCGAGGAAAATGCAAAACGAATTATAAAAGTTTGAATTTTCTTTTGATTAGAAAATGTTGAAGAAGGGGTAAAACCCTTTGAAATGCAAATGATAGTATACAAAAGCTCCCGTTTTGGCGCACTTTGTTGCCAAAGCAGGAGCTTTTGTGTTGTTAGGATTTGCCGACGTTTTGCATCTTTAATACTGAAAACATATCTGAAAGCAGGACAAGCTCGCATTGCGGCGTGCGCATAATGTCGATAGCTGCGCCTAAGTATCCGAGAGAGGAAATAAGCTCCAGTCTTGATTTTACTCCCGAAAGGGATTCCATATAGATTTTCTCCTCACTGTGTGCAATTTCTCCCTCGATAATTCTTTCCTCGTCGGAGTAGGATACCTGTGTCCTGTGAGAGAGAAGAATTTTCCTTGCCTTTTCTTTTTCGATATATTTTCCTTTGTAGAAGGCGTATGGGGATAAGTCAACAAACGTGCGTGAGGCTTCGAAGCACCCTGCGTATTTTTCGAGAATATTCGCCTCTGCATCGTTAAATTTCGGTATCGGCTTTTTGTGTAGCTTATCGTAGAATATTATCCTACCGCCCGTATCGCTTTCTTCCTGCCGAAGCAGCTCGGCATCTGCCTCTGTGTATATCACCAACTCACAGTTTGCGAGCTCCTCACGTGCGTGGATTAACAGATCGTTATAGGCTTCGCTATCGTATTTGCCGTAAGGAGCGCAGAGAGTTACCCCCATATAACCCTTGCTTTTTGCCGCAATTGCTATACCCTTGGCAAGACTCTGCACCTCTTCCTTTTGCGGCAGGGAGTCTATGTATATCCTTGCTATTAGCGGCTTATTGTAAAGGGAGCATATTTCACATATTTCTCGGTCGTCCATAATAAAGCAGAGCTTTCCGCCGCTTATCTTTATCGACGCTGCCGTTATCACGCTCAGATACGGCATACAGCTGATAAGTCTGTTTTTTGTATAGCCCGGATACAAGTACCCGTTCGTGGCGATTGCGCCGTATTTCGGGTCCTCGCATCTAACTGCGATACACTGTCCTCGGTACAATCTCTCCTTTCCGCAATTTTCCGGATTTATTTCAAGTATTCTTTCCTTCTTTTCTCCAAATCTTAGCGAGATGCTCTCCAGTGAGTCGCCGATTTTTACGTTGTAGGTTTTAGTTGGTATTGTAACGAGAATCTTCTCTCCCTCGTATAGCCTTGCATATACGTCAAGCCCGTTTATGGCCGCAAGCCTGTATGGAGAGATCCCGTACTGCTCTGCTATCTCGGGCAGCTGTTCGCCTTTTTTTGCATTGTGTATTATCATATCGTTTACCTCTTTACTCATTTTATGAAATAAGCGTCAATATGATAACCTCTCGATTGATTTACGCTGTTTCAAATGCAAATTAATTATTAATAATAGAAAAATTTATTGCAAAGAAAATTTAACTGTGCTAAAATATACGGAAAAGGGGGGTGATTCTGTGGAATATAGTATGCTGGAAGGCTCGGTTGAAAATGATCTTGAATTGCACGGCTTGTACGCATCTACGACACGTGGGACCAGTATGGAGCCTCTGTTCAGAACGCACAGAGACGTAGTAATCATCTCCAAGCTCGAGGGCGAGCTTAAAAAATACGACGTTGCTCTGTACAGAGGGAATAAGAGCGGCAAGTATATTCTCCACAGAGTCGTCGGTATTAAGAACGACGTCTATCTCATCAGAGGCGATAATACCTTTGAAATCGAGAGAGTCGACAAGTCCTCTGTGATAGGTGTGCTCGTCGAGTTCAACCGAGAGGGTAAGCACGTGAGAGTCACCGACAGAGGATATAGGATTTACTCCGTATTATGGAATTTTATTTACCCGATAAGGTATTTGATTTGGATTTTCAAGCGTATTCTCAGGAAGATTTATAGGCTTTTATTCAAAAGAAAGGGGGGCTAGGTTTTTGCCGGATAAGAATTTTGCATCGTCAAAAATTATAAGATATATTGCGGCATCTCTTTCCTCTCTTGAGTCCGGAGAGAAAGCTCCAGAGCTTCCCGATGGGGTTACGTATAGACAGGTATACGCTGTCGCAAAGCATCATACGGTAGCCTCTGCCTTGTTCTATATACTCGGCGATGCGGTAAAGCAGAGCGGTGACGATAAGCTCTGCTTGCAGTGGCAGAACGATGCGGCGCTCGATTTTGCAAAGAACCTTGTTCAGACCAAGGAATTTGAGTCTCTTACTACTCTTTTTGCAGAAAACGAAATAAAATTTCTTCCTATGAAGGGCTTTTTGTTTAAGCGCCTGTGGAGCAAGCCCGAATACAGAACTATGGCGGATATGGACTTCCTCGTAGAAGAATGCGATATAGGGAAGGTCGCTGATTTGCTTCTTTCTCACGGCTACGTCGAGCCGAAGGAAGGACTTGTACACGACACCTTTGATAAGCCGCCGTACGTCCACGTCGAGATACATAAAACGCTTATAGACGGCTGGCAGATTGATTTTTCCGACTTTGGCACCGTGGACGAAAATGCTTTTTGGCACGTTATGAGTCCCGAGGACTTCACCGTATTTAACATTGCTCATATGTATAAGCATTTTGTATCCGGTGGATGCGGTGTGCGCTCGGTCTTCGATCTTCACCTCTATTTCGAGAAAGAGGGCGACAGAGTGGATCATACGATTCTTTCTGAGAAGCTCTCGCAAAAGGGGCTTTACGATTTCTACCTGCTTTTGAGGAGCCTTGCAGCCCTTTGGTTTGGGGAGAGCGAGTCGTTCACACCGCCCGACGACTATATTTCGGACGGTAAGCCGACGGATACTCTGCATGAGGCAGAATATTTTATATCCACCGGCGGCGCTTACGGCGTGGTAGAAAACAGGGTAAAGCACGGCATACGAAAAAAAGGTAAGCTCGCATACGTCTTTTCACGCATTTTCCCACCTGTGAAAACTATGAAAAACGTATACAAATGGTTGAAAAAAGCGCCGTACCTTTTACCTATTGCCTACGTTATGCGTCTTTTCAGAGGATTGTTTAACGGAAGGATGGCGCGAGAGGTACGTGCCGTAGGAAAGGTGAAAAATAAATAAGCCTTTCAAAAATTATGCATACACAAAGAGGTTTCAATGAATAAAACGAAGAGATTACTGTTTCTGTTTTTTGTACTTGTCTTAACCGTATTTCTTTTTGTGTCCTGTGGCTTGTCATCGAAGTGTAACGTGACTCTTGTGCTCGATTCTGAGGGCAACTCGATTTCCTTGACGGTAAATCAGTATACCGAGCTCGGCGAGCCGAAGTCGCAGGAAGGACTTGTCTTCGACGGGTGGTATAAGGACAGAGAGCTGACGAAAAAATATGATTTCGCTTACGTCGCAGCGGATATAACTCTATATGCTGCGTGGCGTGACTCAGGTGGGGAGACGTTCGATATAAGAGTGTTTAACGGCGCCGGGTACGATACGGTTACCGTCGGAACGGCAGACCTTGTAAGCTCGGTTGAAAAGCCGACGAGGGAAGGATGTATTTTTATCGGCTGGTATTCGGATATTGAGCTCACCAACGCAATTATGCCAAATGAGCATCTATGCGAAAATATGACCCTCTATCCGAGCTTTATTGCGGATATCGAGCTTGTCGGAAATAAGGCGAGCGAGATACTTAAATCGACAGTAGGCGTGTACGTCACAAGATATAATACGAATTTCATAGGCGGTATTACGGACAGCTATTCGACCAGCGGCAGCGGCGTTATATTTAAGTCGGATACTACACACTACTACATACTTACGAACAACCACGTGATAGCTCCGATGGAGGAGTATTCCAAAATCAGCTACACCGTCTCAGACGCCTATGACAAGGAGCACGTAGCAGAACTGCTTTTCTCTTCTGCGTCATATGACCTTGCCGTGCTTCGGTTTGAGAAGGGCGATAAGGAATTAACCGTTGCGGATTTTTCAGACTCTGACGCCAGGGTAGGCACCGAGATTATTTCTATCGGATATCCGAAGGGACTCGTGAACTCCATCACCTATGGTGAGCTTGTAAAATATGCGGCTGTTAATAACAACAACTTCGACGAGCAGACCGACGTTGTGTTTGACGTCGGCTGGCATACAGCACCCGTGGAGCACGGGTCGAGCGGAGGAGTTGTTTTCAATTACAGCTTTGAGATTATCGGCATTAATTACGCTGCGGCAACAGATAATGACGGTAACTTTGTCGCAGGCCTTTACGTCCCTGTTTCGAGGGTTGTAGAGTTCCTTGAGTTAAACGGACTACGCACGGAATAACCGCATTATAACAAAAAAATAAGGGATTTTATTATGAAATACAAGTTTAAAATTTCAGGGCTTGATTGCCCTAACTGCGCTGCAAAGCTTGCGGCTATAATAGGTGAAAAGGACGGTATAGATGAAGCAAAGATAAACTTTTTATCAGAGCGTGTTACCGTTGTCAGTGACCTTGACCTTGAGGAGGCTTACGATATCGTTGCTTTGGCGGCAAAAAAGTTTGACCCCGATATAACCGTCGAGAAATGAGCAGAATATTACGTTTTTTGAAAAAGGATTACGCCGGGATAATACTCGGTGCAGTCCTTTTCTTGCCTGCCGTTATCTTTGATATTACGGCGCTTGGTACGCTTTCGTTAGTTTTCTACATCCTAGCTCTTGTCGGGTCCGGGTATTCTGTATTTATTTCGGCTGCCAGAGCCGTTTTACGTAAGGATTTCTTCGGAGAGAAGATTCTTATGTCCTTAGCATCCGTAGGCGCTATGATTATAGGCGAGCACGCCGAGGCTGTGGCGGTTATGCTCTTCTTCCTTGTCGGTGAGTTCTTTGAGCACAGAGCTGTCAGACGCTCCAGAGCTTCTATAAAGTCTTTGATGCAGATAAGACCCGATACGGCGAGGATTCTTGAAGACTCGGAGGAGATTGAGGTTGATGCCGAGGACGTCGAGGTTGGGCAAACGCTTATTATCCGTCCCGGCGAGCGTATTCCCGTGGATTGCAGAGTATTGGACGGAGAGGCTGAGGTTGATACGTCGGCTATAACAGGAGAGGCGATACCGGTGGGGGTCTATCCGGGGTGCGAGCTTCAGAGCGGAGGCGTGGTTTCCGGCGGAGCCTTGAGGTGTATTGCTCTCTCTACGGCTGACTCGTCCTGTGCGGGTAGGATTCTAGAGCTTGTTGAGAATGCTTCGGATAACAAATCTCGTGAGGAAGCCCTTATCACTCGGTTTTCGAGATACTACACGCCTTCTGTTATAGCTTTTTCACTCCTTTTTGCAATTTTTGCGCCTGTTTTCAGACTTTTGACTCCGTCAGAGTCGATTTACAGGGCTTTATCCTTCCTCGTTGTCTCCTGCCCGTGCGCCCTTGTGATTTCCGTTCCTATGGCTT
Source organism: Eubacteriales bacterium (assembly GCA_045656605.1). Taxonomy (GTDB): domain Bacteria; phylum Bacillota; class Clostridia; order Oscillospirales; family CAG-272; genus UBA1740. The sequence continues at coordinate 89,395 of JAZORO010000058.1, read as the reverse complement.
TCTTCGGCGGTATCGGCGGAGCCGCATCCAGAGGCGTCCTTTTTAAGGGCGGAAACGTTTTTTCTGCCGTAGCAAGGACTAAAAATCTTGTTCTGGATAAGACGGGTACCATCACCGTCGGAAGATTTTCTGTGTGCGGAGTATACCCGACTGCGGTTACGAAAGATAGGCTTCTCGCCCTCGCCGCATCCTGCGAGCAATATTCGAATCATCCGATTGCACGCTCTGTGGTTGAAGCGGCAGACACACTGCTGCCTGCGGAGGATTTTCGTGAGATAGTCGGTAAGGGTGTTGTGGCTACGGTAGAGGGAAGACGCATAGCCGTAGGAAACGGAAGGCTGATGAGCGACGAGAATATCGATGTAAAGGACGGGAAGGGGATAATTCACGTTGCAGAGGACGGCGTGTATCTCGGTTATATAGCTCTTACCGATTCGGTCAAGGAAGGGGCGGGAGAATCTATCGCACAGATGCGCACCCTCGGAGTCGAGAGAGTATCTATACTTTCCGGAGACAGGAAAGAGGCTGTCGAGGCGGCGGCTGGCGAAATCGGTGCTGACCTTGCGCTCGGCGAGCTTATGCCGGAAGGGAAATATACGGCGCTCGAAGCTATTATGAAGGATGGCGGAGTCACGATGTACGTCGGCGACGGAATTAACGATGCACCTTGCCTCGCAAGAGCCGACGTCGGAGTTGCGATGGGTATGCTCGGACAGGACAGCGCTATCGAGGCCGCTGACCTTGTTATAATGTCGGACAATCTTTCGGCGTTACATACCTCAATTCGAATTTCGAGGGATACCCTGCGTATAGCAAAAGAGAATATTGTCTTCTCTATTTCGGTGAAGCTTGCGGTAATTGCCCTCGTAGCCTTTAATTTTGCGGGGATGTGGCTCGCCGTCTTTGCCGACGTGGGCGTTGCCGTAATAGCGATACTTAACGCTATGCGAGTACTTTCTATCGCAAAAAGGAGATAGTTTTATTAGGTCTTTCTCTATTTGTATAAATTTCATTAGGTCGTTCGTTATTTATACGTATAAAAAGAGCGGAGTCGCACTAGTCGACTCCGCTTAGCTTTTTTATCCGGTTTTAGCGTGAGGTTCAGAATCTTTCCTTCATCGCCCTCTCGATATCTCTGTCTGCATCACGCCTTGCTATATCGTCTCGCTTATCGTAGTTCTTTTTACCCTTACATAGCCCCAGCGCCATTTTAACTCTCGAGCCCTTGAAGTACAGAGAGAGCGGTACGAGGGTATAGCCCTCTCGAGAGACAAGACCCGTAAGCTTCATAATCTCGCCCTTGTGCAAAAGGAGCTTTTTCGGTCTCAAAGGGTCACGGTTGAAAATATTGCCCTGCTCGTAGGGGCTGATATGCACGCCGAGAGCAAACATCTCTCCGCCGTCTATCTCACAGTATGAGTCTTTGAGGTTTACTCCGCCGGCTCTGAGCGATTTTACCTCTGTGCCGAAGAGCTCGATACCCGCCTCATACACCTCGGTAACGAAGTAGTCGTGCCTTGCTTTTCTGTTTTCCGCTATAATTCTCGAATCGTTTTTCTTTTCCGCCATAGCTTCGCTATCTCCCCTCTTTCTTGTCATACGGTGCAAAATTCTCTTTGTAGAACATCTTACCATAACTTTCTGTAGAAATCAAGGAAAATAGAAAATTTTACCTATTCTTTGTGAAAAGCTCGCTTAACAATTCCAGTGTCTTAAATCTTATACCGTACTTCTCGCCCTTGATGAGCCTGATTTCGCTGTCCGAATAGCTTTCATATGCATTGGATGAGGATATTTCAAGGCACATAGGCGGGAACATTACGCACCACCAGTTCTTTCCGGCAGCCTCTCCGATTTCGATTATCAGTGACTTATATACACCCTTCGGGAGCGTGAATTCTTCGTAGTCTCTGGTATCGAACCATTCGTCGGAGAAGTGTGCCTTTGCCACGTGTACAGAGCCGAGCTCGGCGAGTATCCGATTTGCTTCATTTTCAATTTCGGGCAAAAGCTCCTCTATCCTTCTTTCTGCCTCGGCGGCGTCCTCATAGACGGATAATACCTCTCCATATTTCTCTAAGAGTCCGTCTCTTACGCATAGCTTTATCCTTTGGTCTTCCTCTGAGTCTGAGTTTGCGAGAATATGTAATCTCACGGTATCTTCATAAATTGCCGCCTCTGCCTCAGTGGGAAAAGCCGCCAGAACAAGAGTAATAATCAACAGAGCCAGAACAGGGGCGAAAATGCTTTTTGTCTTCTTCATTTTGTAGTCTCCTTTTTTCTTTACACCGATTATTTGACGAAAATAAAGAATTTATACACCGAATTTCCACTTCGGCATAAAAAAAGATTCTCGGCACTATACTAATATCGGACGCAGCGTGTCGCACCGCTAAACAATGAGTGCGACAGAAGGAGTGTTATAATGAAAAATATCAAGTGGAAATCTCTTTTGATTTTTATCGCTATACCGTTAGCAGTAGGCGGGCTTGCCGCTCTTCTGACTATGAATGCTATGGACGATTTCGCAGCATTGAATCAGCCGCCCTTGTCGCCCCCGGGCTTCCTTTTCGGTATTGTATGGGGCGTGCTCTATGTCCTTATGGGTATATCCTCGTATCTGGTCTTTGAAAGCGGAGCCTTGTTTGACGACAAGGTAAGGGCGCTGAAATACTATTTTCTCGGTCTGGGATTTAATTTCCTTTGGTCAATCTTTTTCTTCAATCTCGGCTTGTATCTTTTCTCATTCCTGTGGCTTCTGGCGCTTCTCGCAATTATAATTGTAAACGCACTGCTCTTTTACAGAATAAAACCGATAAGCGGAATACTGTTTATTCCGTATATACTCTGGGTTTGCTTTGCCGGATATCTTAATCTCGGTATTACGCTTCTGAATTAATATGGTAATCGGAGTCGCAGGATACGGAAATCTTGGCAGAAGTGTCGTTAAGCTAGCGATGCTTGAGGAGGACGTGGAAATTGCGGCGGTATTTACAACGAGGGATAAGACTTCACTCGTCGATTGTCCCGTCCGCACAGAGAGCTGTAATGCGCTCGGCAAATATAAGGGTAAAATCGACTGTATGATACTATGCTACGGAGCAAGCGGAAGCTTGAAAAACGAGATTTTGAGGTATCTTCCTCACTTCAACACGGTCGACAGCTTTGATAATCATTCTGAAATTGAGAGTCATCTGAAAATAGCCGATAAGACAGCAAAAAATGCGAAAACAACGGCGGTCATATCTTCCGGATGGGATCCCGGGCTACTGTCGCTCGCTCGACTTTTGGGTAATGCGTTTATACCTCGTTGCTCGGTGTCGACCTTCTGGGGAGAGGGAATAAGCCAGGGTCACACCGAGGCTCTTAAGCGTGTGCCGGGTGTAAAGGATGCGATAGAGTTTACCGTCCCCAAGCTCAGTGCGCTTGAAAGGGCAAGAAAAGGAGAATATATCGACGCAAAGGCAGGACACCTGCGTGTTTGTTATATATCCGCCGAGGAAAAAAAGCGAAACGATATCATAGACAACGTGCTCTCGCTAGAGGGGTATTTTAAGGGCTACGACACTGAGATTCACTTTGTTGATGAGGACGTAATAGAGGATAAGCGCAAAAAGCTGTTTCACAAGGGCAGGGTGATAGCGTCCGGCAGTAACGCCTCGGGGAGTCTTATGGAGCTGTACGTAGAAATGGGATGCAATCCCGACTTTACCGCCGCTATCCTTATCGCCACGTCGAGGGCGGCTGTAAAAATAAACAGAGAGCAAAGGTACGGAGCCTTCACTCTCTTTGATTTGCCGCCGAAATACTTAATTTCAGACGAGAACGTATTAAGCTTTTGTTAGCTCCTCGCACTTGAAGATTTCATCAAAAACGGGTCGCACCGCAGCGGGGGATAGCTTCACGACTCTTCTGTCGTACGTCATAATGCCGTTTGTCTCATCCTCTACGTCGGAGAGCTGAGTGTATACGAATGCAAACGCACCCTTTTTGATAATCGGCTTTACTTCGTTTTTATATAGATTTATAAAGGCGTCCTCAAAATCGGCTGTCGTTTTATATGTCTTGTATCCGTAGTTGTCCTTGCCGAACACGTGACCGTCGATACGCAGCGAATAACCGCCGAACTCGCTTATACACAGAGGCCTTTTGTTTCTCCCTCTGACCTTCAGAGGCTTGAAATATATATGCCTTGAATCAACGTCGCTTCTGCTCCGTCTGAACCATCCGGACGTTGAGTCGATTATCCTCGTGCCATCGAGAGACTTTAGCATAAGATATACGCTGTCGGAGTCAAACTGACCCCATCCCTCGTTGAATATCGTCCAGTACAGTATCGACGGGTGGTTATAGAGATGCTCTATGGTTTTCTTCATCTCCGAGATAAATATTCTTCTCGATACAGCACTTTTGTGCAAGCTTTTGTCGCTGAGCTTCTGTATACCTACGGTAGGCAGCGCAGTGTCTCTCAGAAAAGAATAGTCGGAGTTGTTCACCATATCCTGAAAGACGGCTATACCTTCTCTGTCACACAGATAATAGAATATTTCGGGCTCGATTTTGATATGCTTACGCAGCATATTGAAGCCGAGCTCCTTTGCCGTTCTGATGTCGTACAGATACCCTTCTTCGGTAGCGGGCAGGAATATTCCGTCGGGGTAATAGCCCTGATCCAACAGACCGTTAAACACATATGGCTTATCGTTCAGAAGTACTCTTTGCACACCGTTTTTTTCTTCTATGATATCGATTCGCCTCAGAGCAAAATAGCTCTCGATTTTATCCTCTCCGGATTCTAGAATAAAATGATATAGGTACGGCGTCTCGGGAGTCCACTTGCGAATCTCCGTCGGTCTTACGGTGAACTCGTCTCCGCTGAACTCGAACGCCTCATTGCTTCCTGTAAGAGTTATCCTCTTAGTTTCCTTTCCGCCCTTTACTTCGATTCTGGCGCTATAAGGAGTCGGGGTGATTCTGATGCTTTCGATAGCATCATCCGGCAGGCTCTCGAGCCAGACAGATTGCCATATTCCGCTGACGGGCGTATACCACATACCGCCTCTGTCATACCTTTGCTTTCCGTAGGGATAGTTTTTGTCTATGCCGTCCTTAACCGTAAGGGTCAGCACGTTTTCCGATTCGGAGAGAAGCTCGCTCACGTCAAAGGAGAAGGGGATATATCCACCCTCGTTTTCGCCTGCAAATTTACCGTTAAGATATACACGGCATACGGTGTCTACAGCGCCGAAGTGCAGAATTGTCCTTTTGTTTACGAAGCCCTCAGGCAATGTGAAGGTCTTCCTGTAATGGAGATACTCATCCTTTTTTATGATTCTTTCTATGCCGGACAGTGTCGACTCGGGAGGGAAAGGAACAAGTATTTCGTACTCGTATTCAAAGTTGCCTTCCGACTCCGAGATACCCAGCTCCCATTTTCCGTTAAGGGAAAAGAAGGAGTCTCTTTTCATCATCGGACGAGGATAGTATGAGTGCGGATTTTCCTTGTCAAGGCTTTCCGAAAATACAGTTGTCAGCTTGTTTTTCATTTTGTCTCCTATGCTACGGGAATAAATGATGCAATAAGATTTATGAAGGTGAGCGCCAGGGCACTTACGCAGAAGAGTATAGCACTGACGTTACATACGCTGATGAGCGCAAGCTTGCCCGACGGCAGATATATCTCTTTCTTTTTGCCGAAGCCCTTCAGCCCGCCCTTCGCAATATAAAGAGCAAGAATGACCGCACCGGCAATAGACATAGAGTATACGAACATAACGTAGAGTGCGTAGACGATAACGGGCAATAAATACTCTTCAGGTGCAAAGCTTGCCCCACTCTCAAGGAAGGATAGAAGCTCCTCGACCTTTTCTGCGCAGTCTACCAGCCCGAGAGGAATAACCGAGCCGAAGAAATTGACGAGCATATGCAGGATAATAGTATATGTGATTTTTCTCGTTTTTGCATAAACGTATCCAAAGACAAGACCTGCGAACGTAGCGTAGAAGAACTGGTACAGATTCATATGAAAAAGTCCGAATGCAACTGCGCTCATTATAACGGCGCCGACGTCTCCGACGTATGAGAGCCTGTCAATCAGCAGCTTTCTGAACATAAGCTCCTCAAAGATGGGCGCCAGTATAACAACAGTGGGAATAAGGACGTATAAGGGCACCTCGTTGATGATGGTGTCGATGGAGTTCTCGGGCATAGCTCCGGCATAGCTTCCTATAACGGAGTTCAGCCAGTTGCCTATTAGATTACCGAAGAAAACTACGGTCTGGCACACAAGGAATGCGTAAAAAATATGAGAGGGCTTCATATTGCTTTTTTCAAAGCCATCCGCCTTTTTAACCGTGCGGATAGTGAGGAAAAAGAGAGGGAAGCCTACGAAGTACTGAATTATAGAAGAGAGCGTAAGCGAGAATACGTAGTCCGAGAAAAGCGCTGCGGCACGGTCTGTACCGACAATAGCTATAATAACGTATTGTATCAGTGTTATTCCGAGCTGGCATACGATAAGATATACGAATGCTGCAAAGAAGGAGCGGCTGATGATTTTCTTTGCCGTTTTTTCTCCCTCATTCATTAAATTAAAATCTATCGGTGGTGTAAAGTTTACGTCGCCGCTATCGTTAAAGTCGTTGCGACCGGATTCGTCGTTGAACATAATATCTCCTTCTGGTGGATTTATTCTATTTTATCATTATATTAGTTCAAATTCAAGATTAAAAACAAAATTTCAAATTTCCCTTGAATTTGTAGGTATCGTGTGTTAAAATATTAGCATTAAAACATTCGGGAGTTGCGTCTATGTTTGTAAAAGGCTTTGATAATGACAAATATCTGAAGCTCCAGTCAGGGAAGATAAAGGAGAGAATTTCACTCTTCGGCGGAAAGCTCTATTTGGAGTTCGGCGGAAAGCTTTTTGATGATTTCCACGCATCGAGAGTTTTGCCGGGCTTTGCCCCGGACAGTAAGATTCGTATGCTCAGCGAGCTTAAGGATGATGCCGAGGTGATAATTGCTATCAATACCGCTGACATAGAGAAGAATAAGGTTAGAGGAGACCTCGGTATCACCTACGACCTTGACGTTCTCAGGCTGATAGACGCTTTCCGCGGCTACGGTCTTTTCGTGGGCTCCGTCGTTATGACGAGGTATAAGAATACTCCCGTTGCCGATACGTTTAAGCAGAAGCTCGAATCCCTCGGAATTAAAGTATATAAGCATTATCCGATAGACGGTTATCCCCATAATGTCGAGAAGATATTCTCGGATGATGGATTTGGAAAGAATGAGTACGTTGAGACCACACGTCCCGTCGTTGTAGTTACTGCTCCCGGACCCGGCTCGGGCAAGATGGCTACTTGCTTGTCCCAGATGTATATGGATAGCAGGATGGGTAAGAAGTCCGGATATGCGAAGTTTGAGACCTTCCCGATATGGAATATACCGCTTTCTCACCCGGTTAATATAGCTTACGAGGCGGCTACAGCCGACCTTGCTGACGTAAATATGATAGACCCCTTCCATCTTGAGGCATACGGCCAGATGGCAGTAAATTATAACCGTGACGTAGAGGTTTTCCCGGTCCTGCGCTCTATGTTTAAGGAAATTCACGGCGAGTGCCCGTATAAGTCTCCGACTGATATGGGAGTAAATATGGCAGGCTTCTGCATCTACGATGACGAGGCGGTGAGCCTTGCCGCAAAGCAGGAAATTATCCGTAGATATTATAACGCTTTATGCAATATCAGAAAAGGCTCAGGCAGTGAGGTTGAGGTCGAGAAGATAGGATTACTTATGCGTAAGATTTCCTGCGACCCCGTTACCGACAGACCTGCAGTAACAGCCGCTATAAAAAGGGCGGAAGAGACAGGACAGCCCGGCGTTGCAATCGAGCTTAATGACGGCAGAGTAGTGACAGGAAAGACCTCGGCGCTTCTCGGGGCATCCTCGGCAGCTCTTCTTAATGCGCTTAAGGCTCTTGCAGGTATAGATGACGCTATCGAGGTCATCTCTCCTGAAATTCTTGCGCCGATACAGACGCTGAAAACCGAAAATCTCGGCAATCACAATCCGAGACTCCATACTGACGAGGTGTTGATTGCTCTTGCGATTTCCGCAGCGAACAACCCGGACTCAAAGAGGGCACTCGATGCCTTGCCTGCGCTTAGGTATTCAGAGGTACACTCTACAGTTATACTTTCGCAGGTTGACGTTAACACGTTCAGAAAGCTCGGTGTTAATCTGTCCTGCGAGCCTAAGTATCAGACGAAGAAGCTGTTCCATAACTGATAAAAAAACATAATCGGCTTACAGTAGTGCGGAGAGGTGAAAATCTCCGCATTATTTATTTGTAAACTGCGAAATGAAATTATTTTAAAGTTAATATAACGAAGGGAGTGAGAAAAATGTAATTCGCAATCAAAAAACAGTAAACGAAAACAAAATTAAAAGGAGATGACACTATGTTTGAATTATACGGTAAATATACAAGTGCCATCGTCTATGCTGATATATGCGAGGGTGACGCTATATCTCAGATATACGACCTTTGCAACCATCCCGTCTACGCCGGCGCAAAAATCAGAATAATGCCGGACGTACACGCAGGCAGCGGATGCACCGTAGGAACTACGGTCACAATGCAAAGGAAGGCGGTAATACCTTCTATTGTGGGCGCAGATATCGGATGCGGTGTATTGACGGTTACGTTTGAAAAAAGTGGAGACATAGACTTTAAGGCGCTTGACGATTTTATTATTACAGAGATTCCTTCCGGAATGTCGATACGTAGGAATACTCATCCTCTTCTGTCGAAAAAAGTCAAGGACGATATAAGAGAACTCTGCTATGAGCTGGGAATGTATGACTCCGAGCAGGCTTTCATACGCTCCTGCGGCTCGCTCGGAGGCGGAAATCATTATATCGAGATAGGACGGGCCGAAGACGGTACGTACGCTCTTTCGGTGCATACGGGCTCGCGAGGGCTCGGAAAGTGCGTGGCTGAGTACTTCTCCGACAGAGCGAAGGAGTATGTCAGAGCAAAAAATATTACGGGAATAAACCGTAATATGCCATACCTCGAGGATGAAGGATACGACCTGTATTTAGCGCAGATGAAAAGGGCGCAGGCTATGGCTGAGGAGAACCGCAGACTGATAGCGAAGGATATTACCGACTTTCTGAGCGTATGTCCCTGTGACTCGTTTGATACGGTTCATAACTATATTGAGACGCACAGAGACGGATATATAACCGTCAGAAAGGGCGCTGTCTCGGCTAAAGAAGGGGAAAGGCTCGCTATTCCTCTGAATATGCGGGACGGTGTCTTGATAGCCAGAGGACTCGGAAACACCGAGTGGAATTCTTCTGCTCCTCACGGAGCGGGCAGGCTGTATTCCAGGTCGGAGGCAAAGTCGAGGCTTACCCTTGAGGAGTTTAAGCTCGCTATGGCTGGGATAAAATCCTGGTCGGTCGAGAGGGAGACTATCGACGAGTCTCCGATGGCATATAAGCCCGCTGAATCAATCCTCTCGAGCGTGGTTGATACGGTCACGCCCTTATCGATAGTCAGACCGCTATACAACTTTAAAGCACGCTCAGGCAGCAGAAAATAATATTAAAGGAAAAGGCAAACGAACTTGCCTTTTCCGAAATTATGTGTTAAAATAGTAAAAATGATAAAATAGCAGGAGAAAAGTAATGAATGATACGACTTTTGTCACTCTGTGGCTGACGGTCTCGATGGTGCTGTTCTTCTCATCTGTCGCTTTTGCAATAGTAATAGCTCAGATTCAGAGAAACGCTATAAGAAGGTTCGGACCTAAGAAGAAATACCAGTTTACTCCGTTTCACGTTTTTCTCGTGGGGCTGTTTCTCTCGGGCATAGCTCTTTTTATTCCGATACATCATAGGCTGACCTTGACTGCCGATGCATCCGGAATAAGGGAGATGAAGACTCTTTTGCTTTCTCTTCACAGCACAATGAAGCTGTTTGTTGTGGATATAGATTACGATCTTATCGCATCATCGTTTGCTCCGGGCGGATTTGCGGTCAGTGAGGGGCTTGATAATCTGTTTTGCCTATACAGCTCGCTTATCTTCGTAATTGCTCCTGTTGTTTCCGCAGGTATTGTGCTTGCCTTTGTAAAGAACGCTAAGGCTCATATTGCTTATTTCTTCTTGTTCTTCACGGATATTTACGTTATGTCCGAGCTCAATGAACGCTCGATAGCTCTTGCCGAGGATATAATGACTACGTCGGGTATATTTAAGCGTAATGCCATAGTTTTCGCAGACGTATATAACAAGAACGAGGAAGAGGATTCCGAATTGTATGCGAGAGCGAAGCGTATCGGAGCTATCTGCTTCAGCAAGGATGTGACGGAAATAAGGCTTAAGCCCTACACCCCGTTCATAAAGAGAAAGGTTTACTTTATCGGTATGGATGAGGATGAGAACGTCAATCAGGCGCTCTCTGTAATCACAGCCTCGAAGGATAAAAGAGCTTTCGCAAACGGCGGTATTGAGTTCTACGTTTTCTCGAACAACGTCGAGGCAGAGGTGTTGCTTAACTCGGTTGACAACGGTGATATGAAGGTCAGACGCATATGCGAATCACGCAGCTTTGCGGTAAATACTCTCCGTGAGCACTCTGTGTTCGATGATGCGATACAGACCGAAAACGGTAAGGTTATGAACATCGTTATCGTCGGTCTCGGTATGAACGGCGCAGAACTTCTTAAGACCCTCTGCTGGTGCGGACAGATGCACGGCTATGAGCTTAATATCCACGTGTACGATATGGCAGAGGATACTGCGGCTCTGGTAAGCTCGGTTGCGCCCGAGCTCGTTGCATATAACGGCTTACGCTTGGATGGCGAGCCCTATTATAACGTTGTTTTCCACGATAAGGTGGATGTCAGCGGGCCTGAATTCTTACAGGAACTGAGCCTTATCGGTGAGGTAACCACAGCGTTCGTCACGCTCGGCGACGATGAGCTTAATATCGAGATTGCAATGCGTATGCGTATGCAGTTCGGCAGAGATAACATATCCAGAGGCAGCAAGATACCGCCTATTCTTGCCGCCGTATACAGCAACCTCAAGAATGATACTATAAAGTCCTGCGGCTTGAAGAGCTTCAAGGGCGTTGATTACGGCATCACGCTTGTAGGCGACCTTAGGTCGATATATTCCATAAAAGCGGTCGAACAGCTGGAGCTTGAGGAGGCGGGTCTTAAGTGCCATCTACGCTGGGCGAAGACCGCTGCCGATATCGAGGAGTCCAAGCGTCTGTACGAGAGATACGAGTATTACAGACGTTCATCTATGGCAGAAGCCCTGCACTACATCTTTATGAAGGAGCTGGGAATTGTGCTTGGAATGGAGGACGGAAGATTTGATGCACAGATTACCGAGTGCGAGCATAAGCGTTGGAATGCATTTATGCGTGCGGAGGGATATGTCGGCGGAGCATCAAAGGACGATATAGCAAAGACTCACCGTGACCTGGTTCCGTTCGATCTGCTCGACTTCGATACAAAGAAGAAGGATGAGATAGTTATCTCTGAGGATAAGTGAATTTCGTTCCGAATTCGTAAAACGGTCGAATTATAATCGCTTTTTGACAACGGATATTTTAAGTACGAAAAAGAGTGGGGCAGAGATTAATCTGCCTCACTCTTTGTATTATTTGTATTAAGGGAATAAAATGTCAGAAAATAGTAAAGACTTTTTTATCGGCATTTATAATACCTTCCTTAACGAGCTTTCCTATTTCAACCGAAAGACCGCTACGCTCAACCTCGAGATAGTCTGCGAGCTCCTGGCGGGAGTATGGAATGGAGAAGGTCTTTTTGCCGAGTCTCTTTGATTCGAGGGTAAGATATGTCAGGAGCTTTTCTCGGGTCGTTCTCTTAGATGTTATCTCTATTTTTCTGTTATCGGATATGCTTTTAGTCGCAAGCCCTTTCATAAGATTAAAGATTAGTTTTTGGTGGTGCCTGCATCCCTTATCGCAGGTATACAATAATCTATGCGACTTTATCAGCATCACGTCGGATGCTTCGCTTGCTACGACGGAGAGTGGGAGCGAGTCGACGTTTGCGCAAGCAAAAGCCTCTGAAAACACCTCTGACGGTCCTGCCACAGAGACAATGCTCCTGTTCCCATAATAGTCGGTACGTGTCAGAACAACCGAGCCGGATATAACTATACCTATGCTATCTGCGGGCGAACCCTCTTCAAACACCGTTTCTTTTTTTTCATAATGCTTGACCGTAGCGCTCAGACACCCCATTACTGCCGAGATTTCCGCATCGCTCAGATTGTCAAAAAGCGGGCATTCCTTTAAATAAACAGGAAAATTTTGCATTTTTTCTCCTTTTGTTGAAAATTCAACATACATTATGTCAACATTATACTATACTGGAAGCGTAAAATCAAGGCTATATAAAAATTATCTTTTTCGAGGGAATTGTATAAAATATTGTGAGGGGAATATGTTTGTAACAAAAGACGTTAAATATATCGGCGTAAATGATTTCGAGACCGATTTATTCGAGGGACAGTATCTTGTTCCGGACGGTATGGCGTATAATTCATACGTTATTTTCGACGACAAGGTTGCTGTTATGGATACGGTTGACCGTAAATTCGGCGAGGAGTGGCTCGATAAGCTTGTCTCAGCGTTGGATGGAAGATTGCCCGATTATCTTGTTATTCATCATATGGAGCCCGACCATTCGGCAAACATCGCTCGTTTTGCATCTCTTTATCCTGATGCGAGGATTGTTGCTTCTCAGAAGGCGTTCGCTATGATGAAGGGCTTCTTCGGTACTGATTATTCGGAGCGTCGCATCGTCGTGGGGGATGGGGATACGCTTTCTCTCGGCTCGCATAATCTCACCTTTGTAACCGCACCGATGGTGCACTGGCCCGAGGTGATTCTTTCGTATGATGCTGAGGGGCAGATTCTTTTCTCGGCGGATGCGTTTGGAAAATTCGGTGCGATAGGCACGGATGCGGAATGGGCTTGCGAGGCTCGCAGATACTATTTCGGTATTGTAGGAAAGTACGGACCGCAGGTACAGAATCTTTTGAAGAAGCTCTCAGACGTGAGGGTGTCCGTTATCTGTCCTCTTCACGGCCCTGTTCTGTCCGAAAATATAGGATACTACGTATCTCTTTATGATACCTGGTCGTCCTATAGACCTGAAGAGCAGGGCGTGACGATTGCCTATACCTCGGTATACGGTAACACAGAGCGTGCGGCTCTTATGCTCGCAGAGAAGTTGGTCGAGAGGGGTATTACCGTTGCGGTACACGACCTTGCTAGGACAGATATGGCAGAGGCGGTGGAGGACGCCTTCAGATATTCGACGCTCGTTCTTGCTACAACTACTTACAATGCTGATATATTCCCCCATATGAAGGAATTTATCTCTCATCTTACCGAGAGAAATTATCAGAACCGTACGGTAGGACTTATAGAGAACGGAAGCTGGGCGCCTATGGCTGTTAAGGTTATGACAGCCGCTCTCGCACAGTGCAAGAATCTGACAATTCTTCCCGAGACGGTTAAAATCACGTCGGCGCTTAATTCTGAGTCGACAGAAGCGTTAAATGCTCTTGCTTCAGCGGTTGAGTCGACGATAAATAACGGTTGATATGGATATTGTTTTAATTACAGCTCTTGGAGTCGGCGGCGCTACTGTAATAGGCGCTCTGATTGGCCTTGTATTCAAGAATATTTCGCACAAATTTTCTGATATTGTACTATCGTTTGCTGCCGGTGTTATGCTTGCGGCGGCAGTGCTCGGACTTATTATTCCGTCGTTGGAATACGGCGGCAGGTTCGGAATTATCGCCACCGTATCCGGGATTTTTGTCGGTGCGGCGTTTATCAACCTTCTGGATAAGCTTGTGCCCCACCTTCATAAGCTTGCGGGAGTGGAGGCTGAAGGGGAGAAGAAGGATAAGCTCTCCAAGGTACTTCTTTTCGTTATGGCGATAGCCATACATAACCTGCCTGAAGGAATTGCGGCGGGCGTAGGCTTTGGTTCGGGTGATATGATGGACACAGCCATAATGATTGCGGGCGGTATTGCCCTGCAGAATATCCCCGAGGGTATGGTGATTATAGGGCCTATGCTTGCATCGGGAATTTCACGCAGACGTACGCTTTTGCTGGCGTCTGCTACCGGGGCGATAGAGATTATAGGCACGTTTATAGGTTATTTTGCCGTCAGCTTTTCGGGGGCTATACTTCCGTTTGCTCTTGCTTTCGCAGGCGGTACGATGTTGTACGTCATCAGTGATGAGATGATTCCCGAGACCCACGCTCACGGACATCAGCGAGGCGCTACGTATGCACTTTTAATAGGTTTTTGCCTTATGTTGGTTACAAGCGTGCTTCTTGGATAAAATATTAAAAACAAAGGAGAAAGAAAATGTCGGTTTTAAAGGTTACTAAGGATAATTTTGATGAGATTAAAGGCTCTGAGAAGCCGGTGCTTCTCGATTTTTATGCAGATTGGTGCGGCCCTTGCCGTATGGTCTCTCCCATAGTGGATCAGATCGCTGAGGAGAACCCTCAGTACACTGTCGGTAAAATAAACGTTGACGATGAGCCGGAGCTTGCGGCGCAGTTTGGCGTTTTCAGTATACCCACGCTTGTTGTTATGAAGGGCGGAGAGGTAGTATCTCAGTCTGCGGGAGCGAAGCCTAAGGCTCAGATCCTTGCTATGCTTGAAAAGTGATTCGTATGGAGCATATATACGATATGGTTATAGTTGGCGGTGGACCTGCCGGCTATACAGCGGCGCTTTACGCATCGAGAGCGGGGCTTGACACTCTCTTGTTTGAGAAGCTTTCTGTCGGCGGACAGATGACTCTTACTGACGTTATCGATAATTATCCGGGCTTTGACGAGGGTATAGAAGGGTATCTCCTCGGTATGAAGATGCAGATGGGAGCTGAGCGCTTCGGAGCATTGACCCGATACGAGGAGGTTGTCTCGCTCGACCTAGTTCCGAAGATTAAGAAAATTGTCACCGATAGCGGAGAATATCTGGCGCGTACAGTCGTTATCTCAACCGGTGCATCGCCACGGCTCTTGGGGCTTGAGAGGGAAGAGCTATTTACCGGCAGGGGGGTGCACTACTGCGCTCACTGTGACGGAAGATTCTATAAGGATAAGACGGTTGCGCTCGTCGGCGGCGGCAATTCAGCCGCATCGGATGCCGTGTATCTGTCAAGACTTGTAAAAAAACTATACTTAATCCACAGGCGCGATACACTCAGAGCTACAAGGATATATCACGAGCCCTTGATGGCGCTTGAAAATATGGAGTTTGTCCCAAACAGCGTTGTATCCGAGATATTAGGTGATAATAAGCTTACGGGAGTAAGACTCCGTGACGTGGAAACGCAAAAGGAGCGGGATATAGAGTCGGACGCTTTGTTTGTCAGTATAGGCAGAGTTCCCGTTACTGATGCGGTCTCCGATCAGCTCGAGCTCGACGAGTACGGCTATATAGCTGCCGATGAGACGACGAGGACGAATATAGAGGGCGTATATGCGGTAGGCGACGTCAGAGCAAAGGCTTTGAGACAGGTAGTTACGGCAATCGCAGACGGTGCGGTAGCCGTGCATTTTGCAGAAGAATATCTTTTAAAAAATAAACAAAACTAAATAACAGAAGGAGATAATTAGTATGAAAAAATACGTATGTGACGCTTGCGGATGGGTATATGACGAGGCTCTCGGCGACGAGGAGCACGGAATCGCTCCCGGAACTAAGTTTGAGGACCTGCCCGATGACTTTGAGTGCCCTCTTTGCGGAGTAGGCAAGGATATGTTCTCTGAGGAGTAATATTTACCGCATTCTTTAAAAATAAAAGCGAGGATATACAGGCTGAAATTTAGCTGGTATATCCTTTTTTTTATTGAAAATGTAAGCTTTTTTACAAGCTTTATAAATCAGTTTCGGCAATGGTAAAAAAACAGTGAATAAAGAAAACCTCGTGAAAAATGCTTAAAAATGCAAAAAAACATTTAATTCACAAAAAATTTACATTTATGCATATACAACAAAACTCGGCAATTTGCAGCTCGAAAATTCGGTAAAAATTTTTTAAATATTTATTGATATAAAATAACGTGTATGCTATAATTATTAAAAGTAAAGTATAAGTCGAAATCTGTGCCTGTGAAAACAGACGTTTTTTTAGGGCTCTTTTGTAGTGTTTACTACACCTTTTACGATTCTCTTTATTTCGCTTGAATTTGCGGAGGTATGGAAAGGTGAAGCGCGAAGCGGAAATTAAACAGCTTCTTATAAATAACGCCATAAACCTGATTGCCGACGGTGGATTCGAGGGCGCTACCGTAAAGGAGCTTGTCAGATATGGCGGCGACCTTCCGGGCTTTAAGATGAACGATGTCTACATATATCGTATTTTCGGCAGTAAGGAGAGCCTGTATGAGGCAGCCTTCCTGAGCCTTAACAATGAGCTGTACTATTCTTTTAAGAACGGTATTGAAGCTATCGGCGGCTTTGGCGCCGATCCGAGAGAAAAGCTGTATGAGTTTTTCACAAGGGCGTGGAAGTTTGTTTTGCATAACGAAAGGCGTTGTCGCTGCTACGTCAGATACTATTACTCCATCTACTTCAAGGGTCATACGCTCGACGCACACAATGAGCATTTTAACAAGATTGTTTCGGTAATGGCGCCTATTTTCAAGGCTGAGGCTGATGTTTTCTCTATAATGCATAGCGTTTTTGTCAGCCTTTTGGATTTTGGAATCAGAGTATATAACGGAGACCTTGAGGACAGTGAGGAGAACAGAACTCACATATTTAACGTTTTGTACTGTATGATAGCCACCTATCTTAAGAAGACTGCCGTGGCATCATAACCACCTGGGGGAAATAATGAAGAACAGAAGTCTGAACATACTTATTGTTGCGCTTTTGCTCCTTGCCTGTATGGCGGTCGTGCTTATAGTGTTTGTGGAAGATGTGCACCGGAAGTTCGGAGAGAATATAGCGGTCAGTAGCGATGGGGTTACCGAGAGTATAAAAGAGGTTAAGGACTTGATGCTTAATCCGACCGAGTCGAAGGAATATTCGGTTAATCTTGTCTGCGAGGCGACCGGAAAATACGCTATCGCCCTTGAGTTTATCGAGAAAATAGACGGCGGAATGAAAAACTTTGTCGACGTTACCGTAAAGCTTGGAGCGGATGTAGTTTATGAAGGCTCGCTTGCCGAGCTGCTCGACGGCGGAGAAAGGATTGAGTTTGAGGGTACGCTTGAAGACGACGTGCCTTTGCCGGTCAGCGTTTGTTATATGATGCCCTACGACGTAGGTAATGAGGCGCAAGGAACGTCAGCGGATTTTAATGTAAAATTGACTGTTGAGAAAATATAGCTTGATTTCAGATTGAGCTTTTTATCGGATTGTCAAATAAACTTGTAGAGGTGCCCTATGGGAGAAGGACATACCCTAAAAAAGGTTGTTACGGTCGTCAGTAACATAATTTTATACGCCTTTGTTGCGGTTAGTATTATCGGCGTTCTTTTGACTCTTACCGCAAAGCAAGGGAAGGACGGTACGGCGACGGTGCTCGGTATTCAGCTTCGATACGTGCTCTCGCCATCGATGGAGAAGAGCGAGTATACGAATACGGACGATTTTGTTATTAAAGATATTCCCCAAAGCTCTGTCGTTCTCGTTCGTGTAGTACCGACCGAGCCTGATTTAGAGTATGAGTGGTATGATTCTCTTGAGGTCGGAGACGTTCTGACCTTCAGATACGTTTATACAACGCAGGAGACTATAACCCACCGTATCGTGGATATATACGAGAAGGATGATAAGTCCGGGTTTATGATATATCTCGAGGGGGATAATAAATCGTCCGAATCCGGCGCACTGACGCAGGTGATTGATACCTCTGTCGAGAACGGATATAACTACGTGATAGGAAGGGTCGTCGGAGTTTCCCGAGTGCTCGGCTTCTTGGTTAAGATACTAAGCTCGCCCGTCGGACTTATCCTTGCGGTTATATTGCCTTGCTCCGCAATACTTATTTTTGAAATTTTCAGAATCACGAGCGTTATGGGGCTTGAGAGAAGAGAGAAGGAAGCCGAAGAAAGAAAGAAGAAGGAAGACGAGCTTAATGAACTCAGACGCCGTATTGCCGAGCTTGAGACGAAGACATCATCGGATTCTCTTCCGACTTCCGACAGGGATATAAAAAGCTAGGGTACTTAAGAAAATAAACCTTTCGCTACTCGTTAAGTTGGTTTTTATTTTGGATAAGTAAAATTTATTATATAAAATTCAAAAAGGAGGCATTACTATGGAAATCTTGTTTATGGTATTTATGGTCGTCGTGTCCATTATGGCGCTTTTCGCTGTTATGGTAGTATTCAGAGACGTCGTAAGTGAAGTTCTCGTTTCCCGCAGAGAAAGAGAGAGAGCAGATAGGAGCATAATCCAGCACGCAGAGAGAATTATTGCGGAGGCGGAGGCTAAAGCAGCTGAGGCAAAAGCGAAGGCAGAGGCAGAGCCTGTCAAGGAGGATGCGTCCAGAGCTATCCCCACGATGGTTGTCGAAGCGCCTGCGGCAGTAGCGGAGCCTGTGGCAGCTCCCGTCGTTCCCGAAGAGCCTGAGGTTGATGAAACTGCGGCTAAGAAGGCTGAGTCTGACGATGAGGCTGAGGACGAGAGCGACGAGGGTAAGATCAGCTTTGCGCTCGGTCAGCAGCAGACACTTGATGAGAAGTACCTCGCTCTTTCTGCTGAGCAGAGAGGCTGGTACGATGCAATTATCAAGTATGCATCTGCGGTTGAAGGAAGTAAGCGTGTTAAGAACGCTCGCTACGAGGAGTATAAGGTCGGTAAGAACCGTATTGTACGTCTTTTGATTAAGCGCGGCGTAATCAACTGTGAGTTCATGCTTCACAACAGTGATTTCAAGAACTACGTTAACGAGAATAAAATTGCAGTTAAGCAGTCTGCTACCACTATGCTTGTAGAAACCGCAGCGACCGTTGCGGCTGTAAAGAACAGTATCGACATCGTAGTTGCGGTTATCGCAGAGGAGAAGGAGTACAAGAAGCAGCTTGCAAGAGAGAGGCGTAAGGCTGCAAGAACGGCTAAGGCTCTGGAGACCGCTACCGAAGAAAAATAAGTTATGACTCGTGACGTAACGTCACCTTTCGTAAAATCTTATTGAAGGAGGTAAAGCGTGACAAAAACTAAAAGGAGCTTGCTCGTTTCTGTTCTGATGCTACTGTTGTGCGTAGCTGCAGTTGCGAGCGGTACGTATGCGCTGTTCAGCGATTCGGTTGACTTTGATCAACATCTGCAGGCGGGAACTCTTGATATTACTCTTGTGAGGACGAAGCTTGTGACTACCGAGCTTGACAGTAGGGGCTTTCTTGTTTCGAATGAGGATAATCCGGATACAAGACGTGTAGATTTTACAAACAGCATACCCGAGAATGCATTTGGGATAGAGTCCGGCGATAAGATAGTCCCCGGCTACAAGGTTGAAGCGACCTTCGAGATTTCGAACAACAGCGACGTAGCCTTTGGCTATTGGATTGAAATCCTCTGCACAGACGAAGACAAGAAGGACGGACAGAATCTTGCAAAACAGCTGCAGATCAGCGTCAATAATGCCGACGGTGTGTTTGTTGGTGAGGGCTTGATTGTAAGGGGAAATAACAGTAAGTATATTAAAGTTTTACCTACTCCCGGTATGGATACTTTTACTGTATGCATTGAATTCCTCGACAGCGATATTCCCGAGTACGATATCGAGCACAATAACAGTGCCAAGGGAGAGAAGCTCGACTTTGACCTCGTTGTCAAGGCAGTACAGGTTACTGACGAGACGGCAAATCCTTAATTCGTTAACCCACGTGGGAGAGGATTCGATTTCGCTCGGATTCAAATCTCACTTTACTAAAATTCGCAAATGCCTAAATACTTCTAAGAAAGGAAGCGAAAATCTTAAATGAAAAAGAGAATTCTGATTACTTCGATAACAACTATCATTCTTTGCATCAGCATTATCACAGGAGCAACCTTTGCGCTGTTCACTGATGAGTCTTCGTTTGATATCTCGGTTACTTCCGGTGATGTTGAAATCGATGCGACTGCAAGTATTAACTCTGTTTATTCTGCGTACGGTGAGGGTGTAACTCAGGCTGAGGATGAATATCTCATCGATGAGTACAATCACTTCTACGTTCACGAAAGGCGTGATCCTATAAACGGACGCTACTTCTTCACTAACGGCGGAGAGTCTGTTATGGACGGAGCGAGCCTTGTGATAAACAGAATTACTCCAGGCGACAGAGTGGACGTTGATATCAAGGTTACAAATAAGAGCAACGTAGCAATAGCTTACCGCTATACGCTGAAAGCAGAGGATACCAATCTCGCAAGAGGTATGGTAGTTACGATCGACGGCGTTAGCTATGAAGGACTTTCTGCGTGGACGTCAGTTTGGTATCCCGTTATATCTGCTCCCGAAGGAACTCCTGAGTCTATTCCTGTGAAGACTATCTCAATAGAACTCCCCGTGTATGCCAATGACGATTATCAGAGCGAGACCGAGGCTCAGCCGGACGGCAGACCCGCAGGCTTGCAGAAAGTTACGTATACCATAACCGTCGAGGCAGTTCAGGGTAATGCAGTTACTGTTGACGAGTCGAACGTTACTCTGTTTTAGTCCACTGAATACAGTAGACTGAAATTTGATTTTGCGTGATAGCGCTGCGCTCTGCAGTGTATCCGTATATCTTGGATTCATTTTAAAAGCGCAACAAAATAGTAGTGCTTGATGCTTTCTTTTCGATGCTTTCAGATGGTTTTTACTTGGAGTTATCTCTGAGAGCGTTAGCTCCTCGGAGCTTACGCCTGTTATATAATAAATATTTAAGGGTGTCTTTTGCCGATTTTGGCACTTGGATATCCGAGAGTAAAAGCTCTTTTTGGCAACGGCAGCGAAAGGGCGGGTTAAAAAGCACCGGGACTACATAGGACTGTATAAGAAAAGTGAGAAGAATTATAAGTCTTCTCACGTAGGTTAGACCGTTATAAATTTTCGGCAAGGAGGTAGTGTGACCGATTATAGGAAACAACGTAATACATTAATATTAGCGGCATCGGTTATTCTTCTTTGCCTAATTTCAATAACCGGCGCAACGCTTGCTTTGTTTACATCAAGGAATGACGGAACGATTGGCATTAATACGACCTCGGGTAATCTTGAGGTTGATATAGTCGATGCCTCCGACAGCCCTGCGTCGTTAATCGGTGGCGTTCTTAAATTCACAGACTCGGCAGAGGGTCTCGTTTCACCTGAGACGGATATTCTCTTTGAACCCGGCGCTCTGTATTATACAGAGGGCTTCAGAGTTGTGAATAGCGGAGAAATACCGCTGAACTACATCGTTTATATGAGCGAGGATGAGAATTTTTCAGACAATTTCTACGACGCTTTTGAAGTATGGATTACAGATAATCCGTCTGATAGAGAAGCGATGAGAAGGATTGATAAATTCTCAGGAAAACTTGCTGTAGGAGAAAGCAGTAGCATTCATTATCTTGTTTTCCGTATGAAATCGACTGCGGGCAACGAATACCAGAATGAAACCTTTGTCGGCGTAGGTATCACAGTGTGTGCCGTACAGGGAAATGCAATTGTAGATTAGGAGGCAGATCGTGTCAATCGTGGTATTAAAAAAAGTGTTCGGTGTACTTTCTAAAATTCTATCGTGGATTATCATCGCCATAACGGTTGTTATGATGGTGTTCACGCTTTTCTCGACACTTACGTTTGACAGAAATGACCGTAATATCTTCGGCTTGAGATTCTATGTTGTTCTGTCGGATTCGATGAGTCTGTCGGAAAACAACAAAGAGCAGAAGGTTCACTTCGATGCGGGTGATATCGTAGTAATAAAAATGGTTGATGCTCCGGACTCGTTTGAGCCCGGTGACGTAATATCGTTTATATCACAGAGCACCTCAAACTGGGGTGAAACAGTAACGCACCAGATTAAGTCTGTTATAAAATCCGATTCGGGCAGTGTCATGGGTTACGTTACCTACGGTACTAACACCGGCGATGTAGACGAGGCTATCGTCGAGCCGAAGTATGTACTGGGTAAGTATACCGCAAGGCTTCGCGGTGTGGGGCACTTCTTCTCGTTCTTAAAGACGACTCCCGGATACATAATTTGTATTCTCATTCCTTTTCTGCTTCTTATAGGTTGGCAGGGAGCTAATACAATCTCGCTGTTCAAGCAGTATAGAAAAGAACAGATGGCTGATATTACTGCTGAGCGTGAGCAGATGGCTAAGGAACGTGAGGAGTCGGCGCAGATGATGCGTGAGCTTCTTGCTCTCAAAGCACAGCTGGCCAAGCAGCAGGGTAGCGGTACGTCGCTTTCCCAGGACACGGATATTCCTACGGAACAGTCCGATGAGTCTGAAAAAATTGATTAGTTATTTTTTAACTTTTGTATAGCCGATTTTTATCAGTAAATTATAGGATAAAAAGCAAATGAATTCTACTAAAAAGTCATTAATTGCGAGCCTTATTGTTCTTTGCCTTTGCTTTGCGTCTCTTATCGGTACTACGTTTGCGTGGTTCACTGACAGTGTAACTTCCGGTGGAAACGTAATTAAGACCGGTACGCTCGACGTAGAGATGTATTGGGCGAAGGGCACAGAGGCACCTCTGGATGCGCAGTGGATCGATGCATCTAAGGGCGCAATTTTCGCACAGACAAAATGGGGTCCCGGTTATTCCGAGGCTAGACACCTTAAGATTAAGAACAAGGGAACTCTTGCACTTAACTATAAGCTTGCAATGATTCCTCACGGCGAGGTTTCCGTTCTTGCTGACGTTATAGACGTTTATTACTCTGCAAACGGAGCAACTCAGGTTACCGACCGCGATAATCTTACAGGCCTTGATTACGTGGGCACTCTCAGAGAGCTCATCAATAAGGGCATCGCACAGGGTAAGCTTACTGAAGGCGAGTCCTATGACTCCACCATCGTTTTTAAGATGAGAAGCGAGGCAGGAAACGAGTATCAGGATCTTTCTATCGGTTCTGACTTCTCCGTACAGCTCGTAGCAACTCAGGTTACTCACGAGTCCGACAGCTTTGACGAGAACTACGATGCGGCAGCATTCGTAACCGTAAAGGATTATGCAGAGCTCAAGCAGGCTGTTGCCGAGGCTATTGACACTACCACCATCTTCCTTCAGGCGGGTGATTATAACGTAGACAGTATGCTCGTGCTCGAGGAGAAGTCTCTCAATATCATCGGTCTTGGTGTAGTTAACTTCAACAATGCTCAGGATGAACATATGTTCACAATTCAGGATTCTAAGGATCCTACGTCGAAGATGAACGTAACCATCAAGAACATCAACGTTAACGGTAAGAATCGCGGTAAGCACGGCTTCAACGTTAAGTACAACGTAACTCTTAACCTTGAGAACGTAACCGTAAAGAATACCGTATGGGCCGATATTATTCTTGATAACGTAACCTACTATGAAGATGGTCGGTTCTATCCCGGTACAAAAACCGTTGTAAACCTTAAGAACTCTCACGTAGAGGATGTATCTATGGATACTCTTCCCGTAGTTGATTCTCATCCTTACGTAGGCGCAGGCGTAACAACCTATGCATACTTCAACTATGACGATGAAAGCTCTGTAAAGGTAATAGAGAAGCAGTCTATAAGCACTGATGCAGATACTATGTTTATAAACGGCGACAACAGCGATGCAATCGGATTGTGTTTCCCGTAGTTGATGACGCAACTCTTCTGCCGGTTTCAAGGCGGAGCTCATCAGTAAGAACGTTGGTCTTGCCGGAGAGAACATTATCGAGTATTAATTCCGGTTAAGTTAATTTCTTTTCGATCTCCCGCAAGTACAGATCAAAAGAGAAGTACTGCTATCAGGGGTTGCGTATTCTCACAGAAGGCTTACGTAGATTTCGATGTGTCGGATCTACGTACAGCGAAGAGTGTGTCTCTTTGTTCGTTCAGCCTGTGGGGCAAAGACGTATATATGACGGCTTATAAGTAAATCCGGATGGAAGTACAAGCAAGGCTCTATTAAAGTACGACCTATCCCTTCGGGGTAGGCGGCAACCCGGGGACATAAGGGTTTTCTTCTCTTTCCGGTTTGCCGAGAATTTTAGATGATTTAGATAAAAACGGTTTATTCATAAAAAAGAGAAAGGAGAGAAAAGTGAATAGAAAAATTCCATTGGAAAAAGCTTTAATATTCAGCTTATTGGCTATTATTCTGACTATGTCTCTCCTTGTCGGTACAACCTATGCCTGGTTTACCGATTCTGTAACCAGCACGAATAACGTCATTCAGACGGGAAGCCTCGATGTCGAGCTCTATTACCGCCTCAACACCGCAAATGAGTGGAAGCAGGTGAAGAGTGACACGAACCTATTTATGCAGAATGCAATCTGGGGGCCCGGACACGTCGAGCTTATATGGCTCAAGATTGTAAACGAGGGTAACCTCGCATTCAATTATGAGATAGGAATAAACGTAACGCACGAGGTCGGATCTTTTAACGTGGACGGAGATGAGTTTTATCTTTCCGACTACATAATGTACGGATTCATCGACGGAGAGAGCGTTTTGTCTGCTGACGAGGCGCTCGAGGCAGTGCGTGACAGCTCAAAAACGCTAAAAATTCCATATAACTCACAGCCGACCCTGCTTCTTCCGTCCGATGAGGTCGATAGCGCTGAAGAAAGCGAGAGCGTTGTAA
Source organism: Eubacteriales bacterium (assembly GCA_045656605.1). GTDB lineage: Bacteria > Bacillota > Clostridia > Oscillospirales > CAG-272 > UBA1740. The sequence goes on along the minus strand of JAZORO010000058.1, from coordinate 64,536 downwards.
CTCTTGTTATATATATCCCGGAAAACGTAGGGAACAGTCTAAATCCTGCTGAAGGAGCACCGACGCCTCAGCTTAAGATGGGTGTTAGAATTATTGCTACTCAGTCGACGTATGAAGAATAAATCTGCTCGGAAAATCATAAAAAAACAAATTTGCGAGATAAAAAAGGAGCGATAAGAGTGGCAGAGGTTTTAAGAAAGGCGTGGAACGTTTTCACGTGGTTTTTGATATGTGTATTCGTCGCACTCGCTGTCCTTCTTGTAGGAGTCAGATTCGTTGGACTTCAGCCGTATATTGTACTTTCGGGCTCCATGGAGCCTACGTACCGTGTTGGCGCAATGATTTACGTAAAGCCGGTTGAGTTCGATGAGCTTAAGGTAGGTGATCCCGTAACCTTTTATCTTAACGATAGGACCGTCGCAACACATAGGATTGTTGAGATTGTTGTCGATGATGAGAATCCTAATGAAAAGTATGTAAGGACTCAGGGTGATGCGAATGATACTCCCGACTCTGATCCTACTCACCACAGCAAAATAATTGGAAAGCCTTTGTTCAGTGTTCCGTATCTCGGCTTTCTATCCAGTTATCTTCAGCAGCCGCAGGGGCGTAAGGCGGCTCTTATCGCCTGCGTTGGGCTCATAGTTGCATTTGTACTTCCCGACGCCGTGAGGGGAGTGATAAAGGCTATCGTGAAAGACGATTAGCTCTTTTATCGCTTTTTCGGTACAAATGCCTATTAATTAGTGTATCAATTTAAAATATATTTTGGAGGAAAACAAAATGAAGAAAAAACTTTTACTCACCATTTCCATTTTGGTATGTGCAGTTGCACTTATCATTGGAAGCGTAGCGGGAACTATCGCTTATCTGAGAGTTTTCGTTTCCGTTACTAACACCTTTACCTTTGGTAAGGTTGCTATCAGTATGACCGAGACTCTTGTTAATGATGACGGTACTCCTGTGACCGACAACACTAACCGCGGTTACGCAAACAGGTACCTGCTTATGCCCGGTAAGTCCTATATTAAGGACCCCATAATTCACGTTGGCGAAGAGAGCCAGGCGATGTTCCTGTTCCTCAAGGTTGACAACGGTATTTCCGGACTCGCCCTTACCCAAGAGGATTTGGATAAGCTTGCGCAGGATAATGCCGGAGATCCCGAATACGAGGTTCCTAAGACTATTCACGAGCAGCTTCTTTCAAATGGCTGGAAGGTTTACGCTACTGATGATACTTCGCCTGTCGAGTATAAGAATACTATTCACACAAATGCTCACGGTGCAAATCTCACCTCTACCTCTACCGTTTACTACCTCAGCGTTGGCGCAGATCCTTCCGAGGTAGAGCCTAAGGTTGTCTGCGGTAACAAGATTACCCCCACCGCAGGCGTTGAGAAGGCTGTGGATATCGCTACCTTCAACATCTTTACAGTCAGCCCCTCTAACGCAACCGAGGATACTATGACAGCGTACGTAAACAATAACGCGTCCGTAGTTGTAACAGCGTTCGCTATTCAGAGCTCCGGTGAGGGTATCCAGGATTATCACGACGCTGCAGAGGTATTCAACAACGAGTTCGCAAGCGCCATTCCTACCGTAAATCCCTAATATTAAGAAAAGTCTCTTATGAATAGAAGAGTGTTACTTACGCTTGTGGCAATAATAGTTTGCTTAGCTTGTGTAATTGGTGGCACTGTTGCTTGGCTCGGAGATATTACCTCTGTAACCAATACGTTTATAGCCGGCGACATATCTATGACTCTGACAGAGACGACAGGAACGGATTATAAGCTTATTCCCGGCGCAGAGATTGCAAAGAATCCTACGATTGTTGTAGAGACGGGCAGCGAGGCATCATGGCTGTTTGTAAAGATAACAAAAGGGAATAATCTTGACGAATATATTCGGTATACCATTGCAGATGAGTGGACAGAGCTTTCGGAAGGTGTTTATTATCTTGAATGTCCCGCCACTCTTTACGATACCCCTTACAGAATACTTAAGGGTGACTCTATTACCGTTATCGACACACTTACCGAAGAACGGCTCGCCGAGCTTAGTGCGTCCGGAGCTTTTCCGACCCTATCATTTACGGCTTACGCTGTACAGAAGTCGGGCATAAGCAGTGTAGATGAGGCGTGGGAGATTGCAAAGAATCTATAAGGAAACGGAGCGTGATGCTGTGAAAAAGTTAATATTAATCGCGGTTGCCGCTCTGTGTATCGTATCTCTGATAACAGTTGGAGTCACCATAGCGTGGTTTACCGATATGAAGGAGTCGACAAACATATTTACTGCCGGTGACGTAACAATAAGTCTGACCGAAATGAACCCTGAGGGTGAGCTTATCAATATAACGAATCACTTTATTCAGATGGACTACGGGCACGCTTATCCCGGACGTAAAATAGTGAAGAACACAACTGTAACCAATACAGGCTCGGAGTTTGCTTATCTTGCCGCTGAGATAGTTGTTCTTGACGGCGCACACGATATTTCCTCGGCTCTATCGATTCCCGGTACGTCGAGCGGTATTACTCCTATCGATCAGTTCTTTGTCGGCGGACTTTTTGACGAGTCGTACGAAATGGTTGCGACACCCTCTGCCGCTCATTTCATAGAGTGGGAGAGCGAGCATTTTCTTATTCAGTACGACACGCGTATGCCTGAGGGCTTTTGGATGAATATCTTCGTGAAAGAAGGAATATCCAGCGGTAGCTCACTTAAGCTTTGGGATGGATTCACCTTCCCTGTGACGTGGGGTAACGACGAGATGCTCCAGTGCTCCGACCTTCGTATCAGCGTACGAGTTTTTGCTGCACAGGCCGCAGGATTTACATCCTGTGAAGAGGCTATTACAACCGCATTTGACAGTGATTTTGGATTGCCATATTAACTGTCGGCTTAATATTAATTTTCTATTACTATAAAAATATCTGTTTTGAGTGAAAAATCAGGAAAGGAGGGCCCGGAATGAAAAAGATGCTTATCGGCACTATTGCTTTGCTCGCCGTGCTTGTTGCGACGTTTACTGCAGGAACAATAGCGTATTTCACCGACGGAGAGAATGATCGACTTGTCATTACCGTTGACGGTGCAAGGCTGTCCGGTGAAATAATCGAAATGACCGTGACAGAAGACGGAAAGCCACCGGTTCAGGGCCCGACTGACATAAGGATAATTCCCGGTAAAACTGTGGAAAAAACCGTCTCTGTCAAGAATACCGGAACAATGGCTATGTACTTGAGGATGACGGTTGACCGTACGTTTATTCTCTCACCGGAGAATGAGGGGAAGCCTACTGACCCGGAACTCGTCGCGGTTAATCTTAATGATGAGTATTGGGAACTTCGAGACGGATTCTATTATTACAAGAAGGTGCTTTTGTCGGGCGAGACGACAGAGCCTATATTTACAAATGTCACCTTCTCATCGAAAATGGATAATAAATATACAAACAGTAGAATTACATTTACTCTCAGAGCGTACGCTACACAGATACCCGCAGAGGCTGAGTCTGTCTTCGACGTAAGTACTTGGCCCTCGGTAAAGTGATAGGAGGTAATGATGAGAAACAGAAGAACAAAAATTATTTCCTTTATCATCATTGCCGTTGTGCTCTTATCCATTGCATCGACTTTCGTCATTTTTGCATTGGATAAATCGAGGGTTTATATATCGTATGAGGGCGAGAAGGTCTCAATCCTGCTTTTGAACAGGGATGATAAAAAAACTCTCAAGGCACAATCGTCGCTTGATAAGGATGTGAGCTATCAGTGGCAGATACTTTCAAATACGCCTACCTCGGATTGGGTTGATATTAACGGTATGAATTCTGATACCTGCGACGTTTCCTACGCTCTTGTTGCAAACCTTCTTGACGATGAGCAAGAGACGATGCTCAGGTGTGTGCTTTCGAACGGCGATGAAACTCACGTTTCAGACCACGTCACAATCAAGGTGATTCACGAGAATACGACCTACTCGTCTAAGTCCTTGCGTATGAGGCTTAGCTCTCGTGCTTTGTCGAGCGGAGTATCTACTGCTGATGACGGCATCAAGCAATTATTAAATATCACAATCAATTATCTTTACAAGGACGGCTCTATTGCCCGTGAGTCCGACGTTCTTAGTATTGCGCAGGGTACAGCTGTAAACCTTTCTAAGGTCATTCCAAATGTCGTAGGATACGAGCCGACATTTATTGACGACTATCCGAACGTGGATATTATAGAGGAAAACGGCAGCTATTCTATCCGCTTAAGCTATGAGGCGCTTCTTGAGCCCGAGAATATAAACGTCGTGTTTATGCCCATAGAGCTTGACTTCAAGGTGTATCATTACAGGCAGAATCTTCTTGATGATAATTATGAGAATGAGCCGTATATTACCGAGACAAGAAAGGGATTAACGGGCGAGCCGATACCCGACTCTCACCTCGATATAGAGGGCTACCACGCGCTGTATTATGAGCGTATGGAGGTAGCCGCAGACGGTAGTACTCAGGTAAAAATCTTTTATGACAGAGATTACTTCCTTGTAAACTTCAACTTAAACGGCGGCTTTGGCGTCGACCCCATTTATACACGCTTTGAGTCGGAGATAGGTGTTAATACACCTGTGCGCCCCGGTTACGTTTTCACCGGCTGGACTCTTACCTCTGTCGGCGGAAGAACTCCTACACCCGATGAAGTAAACGAATACCTCTTTACCGACAGTAAAACATCTGTTGTCGTTGATACAGCGCTTTCTTATACTGCAAACTGGGTAGAGGGAAATACTACCTATACTATGGTCTTCTGGCAGGAGAATGCAAATGACGACGGCTACAGCTATTGGGGCTCGATGACCGTAGATAAGGACGATAAGGGCGGAAATCTTACTGTTGGCGACGTAGTTGGGGCAAAGGACTGGGTATCCAAGGTTTCCAGCATCGAGGATGAGGCGAATTTCACCTTCAACGCCCAGCGCTCTGATTATAACAAGGTGCTTAAGGGCGACGGCTCGACTATAGTGAACGTCTATTACGTGAGAAACCGATATACTATAACCTTCGTTGCGAAGGGAGAGTGTAGTATTGAGCAGAATCACGTGCACACAGCGGAGTGTTATAGAGCAGTGTGCGGAAAAGAGCACGTTCATAACGACGAGTGTGTAAAGAATCTTATTTGTACGAGCCCAGAGCACACCGAGCACACTGACGAGTGTGTGATCTGCGGCTCTGCCGAGCATATTCACGGAGTTCATTGCCCCGGAGAATATAGCTGCGGTAAGGTTAATCATACGCACAGCGTTGCTTGCTGTACCTTAACTGAGCACTCACATTCCATAAGCTGTTATCCCAACGTCGGCACGTCTGTAACCTCTCCGGCTACCTCGGGCTGGCCTAATAACGATTCCTTCCCGAATGTAAACCGGAACGGATATATTGCCAGATTCCAGCAGCAGAGCTGGATGGGCGGAAGGGTATATCATTATATCTATATAGATGGAAAATGGTATAATTATTCGGGAACAGCGGATAACGGCTCGATAGTTAATATGTCGTGCGGACTCGATGAGCACTCGCACAGCAGCGGTAACTGCGTTTACTGTAGCCTTGAAGAGCATACTCACAGTCAGACGTGTGAGCCCTGCTTACACGCAGTGCATACGCACACCGACAGCTGCTACAAGGATTCTATTCATATTCACGGCGTGGATTGCTATGAGTATATCGGATGCGAGGCGCATATACACGAGGATGCGTGTCTGCTCTTGACCTGCGCTATTCCTACGGGACATACGCATACAAACTCTTGTAACAATTCTGACCGTGATAGTACGGTAAAGCTTGTAAAACGTAAGTATCAGCAGTCTCTCGCCGATATCTGGCCGATTGTAGATGACAACGGCGTTTGTTATGACTCGGGCGAAAGATGGTCTCCCAGCAATTCGTCGTATTATAGCGCAGTTCTTGTATATATTTCGGATATGCCTGCGGACGACTTCACACTGACTGTAAATAATTCTAATTACAATACGTATCATATGCACTATATGCTTGAGGTTTTGCCCGGAGAAGAGTTTGACAGAAGCTTCAACGGAAAGAACTTTAAGGAAGAATTCGTTGTAAACGCTAATTACAACTATATCACACGCGATGAGGACTTCTTCAATATCAAGGGCTTCACGCAGTACGGGTCTGATCCTTCATTTGGAAGCAATGGACAGATAAATAAGAATGGCGGAGACGTCTATTTCTACTATTCGCGAGCAAGTGGCGGTTACGTTGTTTTACAGTTCCAGAACGTTAACACTGTGGTTAAATCATACACGGGTGGTAACGTAATGTACGGGCATCCGCTCGCAGAATATCAGTATGGTGACGACGGAGAGCCTTTCGTTCCGCCGTATCCCGCTATCTATGAGAAAAACGCATATAGCTTCGATAAGTGGTATACGACTCCCGAGTGCTTCCCGGGTACCGAGGTTGACTGGGATACCATCACTATGCCCGACGGAGCGTTGACCTTGTATGCGCACTGGGTTCCTGTAAAGCATACTGTCAAGGTGTTCAAGGATGCGTCTCTTGACGAGCAGATCGGCGACGACCTCGTTGTCGAGCACGGCTCTCTTATTTCAGAGCCCACTCATCCCGTTAACGGACAGTACGTATTTTCCGGCTGGTTTTACAGGGATGACAACGGAGTAGAGAAGGCGTTCGTCTTCAATGCCATTCCGGTAAAGGATAGCATTAACATCTATGCTAAGTGGGGATCTCGAGTTGCGGTAAAGTATACCGTATACTACAAGGTTGTGAATGAAGATGGCTCGGAGACAGAGATAGCTTCGCCTACGGTCGGAAGTACTCTTGCCGGACAGAACAGAACCTTTGACGCCAAGGGTGGACTTGACCTATATGAGGAATACCGAATCGGATATTTCCCCGAGTCGAGAAGCCATAGTATAGTTATGAGCGCCGAGTTTGAGAATGTACATACCTTCTACTATGTGAAGAAAGAGATAGCTCCCTATACCGTAAAATACGTCGATGAGCAGGGAGATCCGATTTTGGATGATAACGGTAACCCTCTCGATAAGGTTGTAACCGATAATAAATATTCCGTTGTCACCGAGACCTTTATTCCGAAGCAGGGCTATGTTCCTAACCATTATCAGCAGAGACTTGTTATTTCTGCCGATGAGTCGGAGAACGTTATTATCTTCGTATATACCAAGGATGAGACCCACGCATATTACCGTGTCGTTCACTATCAAAAGAACCTCGATGGACAGTACGTTGAGTATTCTTACACGGATATAAAGGCAGTCGTAGGCTCGGTTTGCGTTGCAGGTCCTATCTCTATTACAGGATTTGATTTTGTAGAGGCGAGGATTGATGACAATGTTGCTCCGCTTGATTCACATGGCTACGTTCGAGAAACTCTAACCACCAAGGGTATGCTTATAGCATTCTACTATGACAGAAAGACGGTAGATTATACTGTCAGCTACGTAGAATACGGAAATACGAGCAACTTCCTTGTCGAAACAGTTACAAAGCAGGGTCTTTACGGTGCTGTTACAGAAGAGAGAGCTATCGATTTAACATATATGGGTTACTCTCGAGTCAGTGACGCAACGCAGACAATTACTTTAAAAGAAAACGGTTCGAATCACATATACTTCTACTATCAGGAGAACGAGGTAAATTATAGGTATATTGCGATTATGGGTGACGTTGTTAACGAATCCTATTTCTCAGAGCGAGTTCCTGCAATGACCGGAACTCCCGCAGGATGCGAGCCCCTCATTCTTTCCGACTATACGTTCGTCGGATGGTTTGCAGACCGGGATTGCACTATTCCTCTCGATCCGTCCTTGCATCCTGTTGAAATCGGCGAAAATAACAAGCTCACTCCGCTTAAGTCTGATTACGATGGAGATGGCAGCAAGCTTTATGAGGGAGCCAGATATTACGCAAAATACAACTATAATTTCACAGGCCTTACTATCAAGACACAGGGAGCAACAGATGCCGATCAGACCTTCATCTTTACTGTAGAGGGTGTTGACGGCGGCGCTGTGGGCTTCAAGACTACGGTTGTCGTCTGCGGTAACAGCTCTGTCACTATCGACGAGCTTCACGTGGGCACGTATCGTGTCACCGAGATTTCAGAATGGTCGTGGAGATATGACGTAGACGGTTCGCTATCCAAGGAGCTTCGTGTCTTTGGCGTATCCGGAGTCAGCATCACCTTTGACCAGTCGAGAACAAACGGTAACTGGCTCGATGGAAACGGTTACTCTCAGATAATTATTACATAAAAATCCAAGCAAAAGGAGGCAAGAGCGTGCCTGTAAAACTCAGCATTAATAAGAAATACACGGCTGTAATTGCCTTCCTTTTGGTTATTACAATTGCAGCGGGTGTTACTGTTGCATACATTGCAGAGAAAACGGAAGAGAGCAATAACACGTTTGTGCCCGTATACGTAGGAAGCTCACCGGCTAACAATGCGGAGGGCGTCTCCGTTATGAATACCGGTGATATTCCGGCATATCTGCGTGCGACCGTCGTTGTTAATTGGGTAGCCGTCGACGGCGACGGAAACTCTACGGGGCATTATCATTCTTCTTCTCCGAAGGAAGGCTTAGATTTTGAAATTGAGTATGATGATACGGGCGCTTGGCTTCTGAGAAGCGACGGCTACTGGTATCATAGAACTCCCGTAGGTGCAGGCGCTACTTCCGAATCCCTCATTACGAGCTTGGCCCGGTTGTCAGAGGCGCCGGAGGGCTATAAGCTCTCGGTAGAGATTCTTACTGCGGGAATTCAGGCAGCACCTACCACAGTTGTAGCAGACGTGTGGGGTGTTACAGTCGACGGTATCCTTATAAAAGAGTGATTTATTCGGATTAGCCGTGATTATCTCGTATAGACTTCAAAATCCAAAATAAAGATGCTTATAAAGACGGATGGCTCTTACCGAGAGGTGAGCGCCGTCTTTTTCTTTAAAGATAAGATTTCTCCATCAAATCCGGCAAAATAAAAAAAAGCCTTAACCAAACCGCAAGAGCTTGATTAAGACTTTTTGGCGCAGAGGGAGGGATTCGAACCCTCGTGTGCTTTTGGCACAAACTGATTTCGAGTCAGCCCCGTTATGACCTCTTCGATACCTCTGCATATTAAATTTTCACAATTTAATATGCGAGAATCGAAGAGGCTCGCCGAAGCACAAGGCAAAGAGCGACGCACAATGAAAAACACATATTAAAATCGTGTGAAAAGCTAAAATAGGCGAATCCGCTTCGCATATCCCACCGAAGCGTGTAGCGCAGCGGCGTGAGGGTGTTAGAAAACAATTGATAATTGTTTTCCCCCGAACGTGACCGAGTAGCAACGAGAACAAGCTTGCTTGTAAACGCAAGGTGCGGATATATTCACCGCAGGTGAAATACCTCTAAAAATGCGGAAACATTTTACGGAATTTTGATAGAAAACTGTCTACCAGCCTTCAAAAAATCCTCACTTAAAATTCCGAAAAAGTGAGAGTTTACAAGAAACTCTAGAGCCGAAATAGTGACGAGGGCGAGTTTCTTTCGAGTCAGCCCCGTTATGACCGCTTCGCATATCCCACCCGAAGATCGTAGCGAAGCGGCGCGAGAGTGTTAGAAAACAATTGAGAATTGTTTTCCCTCGAGCGTGACCGAGTCGCAACGAGACCAAGCTCGCTTGTCAGACGCAGGGTGGGATATATTCGCCAAAGGCGAAATACCTCTATACGATGCATACTATATACATTTCTTACTCGCATATTATATCATAGGCTGAAGATTTTTTCAAGATGTTTTGATATTATTTATAAATATTTTTTATTTTATTTAGACGTAAAGTGTGTCGTCAACAACGTATGGAAGGTCGATAGGTGTGACGAGGTTGTCGACCAGCATCTGATAAAAGACAATTGCCTTTCCAATATCGGAGAACAGGTCCTGCGCTTCGGCTTCTGTTACGTTTCCGAGACTGTCCGTCATATGTATTTTAATAGAATAGAGAGGCAGGCGGTAGCTGGTTACACGCTTGCTTTTCTTCATTATTAGCTCATAGTGGTATTTTTCACTTTCTGTTTCGACGTTGTTCGACCTTACTGTCTGCGTGTATGTCTTATCGCTAAGCTTCATATATAACTCTCCTGAATTTTTTATATATATTTTAACATAAATAAATTATCCGTGTCGTTAAAAATTGTCGAGTCGAAACTAAACAAAGAAAGTCAAATTCTGCAAATATTGCAAAACTTGACTTATCTTGGTATATATACTAAAACTATGGATATATAGAGCAGTGTTTGATGCCAAAAAAATGAATGGTGTCGAAGTAAAACGAATTAAAAAATCGAAATTTGGTCTAAAAAAACGCAAATTATGACATAATGACAGTCAGAAAGCAAGATTTACAATTGAATTTCCTCGAGAACAATTTCCGCCTCGCTGTTTATGCTTCCATCCTCTTTAACGGTGCGTAAATAATGCAATCCGCCATTGGCAACTCCGTGATATACGGTAAGAACCTCTCCTGCCTTAGCTTCGTTTGAATAATTAATCGTAATGAGAGAGATTCTCTTGCCGAAAAGATCTAAGAAGTTAGAGTATACGTCGGGATATCTTGTATTGTTCATATGCATATTCTGGTCCGTATCATCATAGTTGACAGGGTATATTCCTACCTTTTCCATACCTTTCGGCATTGTAAAACGATTAAAGCTGACGTCGTTCGGAGCATACGTTTCGAGCCCGAGCTCAAAGTTGTTTACACGGACGAGGCTCTTTGCCTCGGTATCAATCAGAGCCCAGACCGATGCGGCTTTTGCGACAGACTCTCCGTCTCGCTCAAGGCTATAGCAACGCAGAAAGCTGAAGCCGCGGCTCTCGCAGGGATAAGTCGTTGCCCTAAGGCGCTGATTTGCTCGCACAGCAGATTTTACCTGCATTGTTATTCTTGTAAGCACGAAAGCTCTGTTCATCGCTCTCAGGTTGTCGTATGACATCCCGTTTTCGCATAGCTGAGCTTCGGCGGCGGACTGTATATATTTCATCAAAGACGAAAGACGGCATACTCCGTTAAAGTCTACGTCGTGTATATCCACAACCAGGTCTTTTGTATATTTCATAGCTTTTTTCTTCCTTTCTTTACTGTTTATATCATACATTAAAAAAATACAAAGGTCAACATCGAGTGAGAAAAATGTGCAAAAAGAGGTCTTTTTATTCCATTGCGTTTTTATCTGTCTATAGGTGTGAAAGTGTGTCAATATTATACGATATCTTAAGGTGCTAAGAGTCTTGAAGCCGCTTTTTCTAGATGTTATAATCTTAAAAAAATGCGGAGGTTGTTATGAAATTCAAAAGGATTATATTCGCCGTTATTATGGTGATAGGGCTGCTTTGCGCCTTGTCATTCACAGTGTCGGCGGCGGAAGAAACGGCGGAATACGTTATCAGCATAGAAAAAGATACTTATATTGTAACAGGAGAAGGGGGAGTTGTATGGAAGAGCGAAAGCTTGTCCGATGCGGTAGCGCTATGCTCGGGCGGAAAAGTTCGTTTCGATTCGATTAGCTCCCAAGGGGGCATCCAGCTGTATACGGGCAGCTTTATCTTCTCGGGTGATTTGTCCCTTGCTGATGATTTTGTTGTGGGAGAAGGCGTTGAAGTTGAGTTCTCTTCTCTTACCTTGACTCATCGAGGAGAGTCCGGCATAAAGGTTCTCGGTGGATGCATTAGAGTCCTTGATTCTTATATTTTCTCGGATTATACTGCCTTTACTATTGATTCTTCGGCGATGTCGGGGTTGATGTTTAAGTCCGGCAGGGTTGCTTCCGGAGCGGCAGCTGTGGATATAAGGCGAGGGTATTGTGTTCTTCTTGGCGGAGCATTGGAGTCGGGCGCTGAGGTATGCGTAAAAAACAAGGACACCCTGACCTTCTCCGGCTCGGCATCGCTATCCTCTGCCAAATATGACGTAGAAACCTATAATCCAATATCCCTCAGCTATATGGGAAATGAGTACAGAGGGTATCTTGACGTTAAATATGTCAGCTCCTTTACCGAAGGAAGTATGAATCCCATTTGTTACTCGGCGACCGAATCGCAAGCCGAGAGAATAAATCTGTTTGACGAAAACGGAATGCGTGAGTATCTGACTTACCTTGCGGACGACGAAAGGGTCGGAGTAAAAAATACGCTTGCGGTATATAAGCCCTTGCTGGTAAGGTATGAGTCTGACGGTGAGCTGATCCATATACGTGAGTATCTTTATGCAGAGTTGGCAGAGCACCCGAGTCTCGATGCCGAGTGCGGTTATACAATATCGGGCTACTACCTCGACGAGGGTAAGAGCATCCCCTTTGAGTTCGGTATGCCTGTATATGAGAGTATGACCGTATATATAAATACGGAGCTGTCTTGTCCGAAGTATATTCTTAACAGCTTTTCCTTTGAATATGACGGACAAGCACATACCGTGGGCTTCTATGAGCTGTCGCATCCTTTAGAGGATGAAGGCTTGTATACCTACGAGTGGCTTAACGAAGGGGGCGAGACGGTCTCAAAAGGCTCTCTGGTGAAGTTAACCGACGTGTCCGACAGCGGAAGATACAAGTGCCGATTTACTCTCACCGTAGGGAACAAAACGGTCGTTTCGGAAACGGAGTACGTTGACTTTACCGTATATAAAAGAGAAATTACACCGCCCGCAATTCCATCGGTTTATTATACAGGTAAGAGTATTAAACCCGAAATTGAAGGAGGCAATTTATTTAGCTTCGATGAGACTGAGTATTTAAATGCAGGCGTATATACGCTCACCCTGGTTCTTAAAGACTCTGAAAACTATACGTGGAGCACTACCGACGGTGAAGCGTGCGAGGTCACCTTCGAGATTTTAAAGGCAGTTAACAGCTGGATAGAAGAGCCTTTCCTCGAGAGCGTGTACGAGGGGGTCGAGCCGAGTCCTCTTGCAAAGCCTCTTTACGGAAGTGTTTTATTCTTTTTTGCCGATAGTATAGACGGTGAGTATACAATGCGTAAGCCAACCCTCTCGGGTATTTACTATTTCCGTGCAGAGGTTAGGGAGGACGCAAATTATAACGGGCTTCGTTCAGAACCGCAGAAATTCAGTATTCTTGCCGATAAGCCTGTTCACATATGGCTTGACACAGCACCTGATAGGACTGAATATTTTGCTTTTGATAGCTTTGACCCGAGCGGACTTGTGCTCGGAGTAGAGTATCTTAGCGGAAGAATAGGTACTGTTGATAGCAGCGAGGTGTCTGTTACTTATCAGCAGGCGAGCAACCTGAGATACTCGGATAGCGGAGTGATAATTGAATACTGCGGCCTATATACTCTTGCGCCGGTCAGCGTAAAGAAGCTAAGCTATACGATAGATTCTTTACCGGATGATCTCACACTGACATACGACGGTGCGTATCACACCTATGAGCCCGACTCGTTCTCTGTAACAGGTCTTGACGGAATACCGTTAAAACTCAAGGTAATAGGCGGGGGTACGAATGCCGGTGTATATGAAATACGTGTAGTATTCGAGACCGACAGCCGTAACTACAGTTTGCCTTCTTCGAAAATAATTACGCTTAACGTTTTACCGAAGAGCGTTGACGTAATATGGAGCGAGCTCGAGTTCGTATATAACGGGCAGATGAATAAGCCTCGGGCGGAATTTATATCTGTTTTCTCCGAGAGAATTCCTCTTTCCGTTATAGGCGGAGCTATAGAGGCGGGAGAGGGCTATTCGGCTACGGCGGTTTATGACGGCGGCAACTATGTGCTAAGCGGTGAGACGGTAGGATACGCGATACTTAAAGCAGATTATGATATGTCGGGAGTCTCTTGGAAGGGCGGAGAAGATTATTACGACGCAGAGACGAAAAGGGTAGAGATATCAGGTTTGCCAAAGGGGGTGGGGGTGCTCGGCTATACAAACAGCGCCGCAACGGATGTCGGAGAATACAGCGCAACCGTAACACTCTCGTATGATGAGAGAAATTACAACAAGCCGTACGTTCCACCCTATAACTGGCGGATTCTTAAGGCGGATTACGACAGCTCGACATATTCCTTCCTTGATTCGGAGTTTGAATATGACGGGAATATACACTATCCCATTCTTTCGGGTGAGATGCCTAGGGGAAAGGACAATCTCCTTCTTGGCTATGAGTTCTCCGGCGGCGCAAAGAACGTAAAGGATGGGAGCATAACGGTCAAAATAACCTTTCTTACCGACAGTAAGAACTATAACACTCCGGAGCCTATATACAGAACTGTAAGAATTCTGCCGAGGGGAGAAGAGATAGCTTGGTCAGACCTTTTGCAGAGCTATGACGGAGACTATAAGCTCCCATCGGCGACACACCCGAGCTTCTCGCTTACCTTGAAGGGTGGCGGTGTGAATGCAGGAGAATATAAGGTCACAGCCGTTTCTCAGGATGATAATTATTATCCTATAAATAATGAGGCGGTGCTCACCGTAAGGCGCGCTGTAAACGTGTTTCTCTCTTTACCTGTTATAGACGACGTATTTTACGGCGGAAGCCCGTCTCCCGGCGTCAAGGTTCTGTACGGTACGCCTGAATATCTGTACTTCACGGATGATAAAATGCAGAATTCTGTATCTATGCCGAAGGAGCTCGGAGAATATTATCTTTTGGTAAGAGTTCCCGGTGCGGAAAACTACGAGCCCTTAAGCTCCGAGTTGATAAAATTCTCGGTTATACCGATAGTGAAGACGGGGATAGAGATAACGCTTAGCCCGAGAGATTACTTCGCATTCGAGCGCATAAGCACGAGAGATTTTACTGCATATGCGGTTAACAACGACGGCTCGCATATACCTCTGTCCGGCTCGTCGGTATCTATAAGCTATTCCGGAACAGATTCATTGCGCGCAGGGCAGAATACTGTTACGTTTACGCACGGAGAGTTCTCCTTCGAGATAAAGCTTAATGTAAAAAAAGCGGTTTTAAACCTTTCGAGCGTGGTTTGGCACGGCTTGAATACGGTATACGACGGGGTGGCAAAATATGCTACCGTCACAGGCCTGCCGGACGGAGTAAGCGTTCTTGAATACCGTGGCGTGGGCAAAGTAAAAGCAGGTGAATATAGCGTCTGTGCGGTTCTTGAGTACGATGAGGATAACTACGTTATGCTCGAGGAGCTTGTCAGCACTATGGTAATAAAAAAGAAGGTGATAGTACCGTACGTAAGCTGTGATACGGTATATGACGGGCAAGCGCATTTTCCGAGCATATCGGGAGAGGGATATTATGTGAAGGGCAACAACAAATATACCGATGCCGGAGAATATACCGTTGAGCTTGAGCTCTCAGACCCTGAGAACTACACGTTTTCCGGGGACGGTACTCTGACCTTTAAGATTTTGCCGAGAAAAATAGATGTTGATATAGAGGATTTATACCTCTTTTGGCTTTGTGACGGAAGTGTTGAGTATTCGGTAAATTGGGAAAACGTGCTTCCCGGTGACGTCGTCAGGTTGGAATGCTACATTGACGGCGATAAAATATTAGCTAAAACCGATAACACGAATTACCTAGCCGATTATAACAACGCAAGGGTAATAAGAGTAAACGGCTTTTCTCCCGACCACGCTCAGCTGATACTTATCGGATTTATCGGCGTTATCCTTATTCTTATGCTTATCTATATAATTTTAAAAAGGCGTGACGCTCTTCTTTCCTTCGCTATGGCATATAAGAATAAGCATAGAATAAGACCTAGCGAATGCGAAACCGGATGTGCGGTAGCAGAAGCTGTCGTATGCCCCGAAGGTGCTTTGGATGCAAAAAAGGCAGAGGAGCTTCTCACGGACAGCCAGGCAAGACTTCTCGTAAAAAGAACAAGCAGGGAAAGAATACCCGGTCACAGGCGTGCGGTTGTAAATATAGGCGATATAAGCAGGAGCTTTAACGAAGGAGATATAGTTAATATTGCTGCGCTTAAGGAAAAGGGATTGATTCCATCCGACGCCGTATTCGTAAAGGTACTTTCATACGGATATATAGATAAGCCGCTGAAGATATATGCGAATCGATTCAGCTTATCAGCCGTAAAGATGATAGTCCTAGCGGGCGGAGAGGTAATTAAAACGGTGTACACCCACGGTATAAGAAAATAAAGTCGTGAAAGGGCTTGAAATAAGCAGAGCTTTGTGCTAAAATAAACTAAAATATTTTTATAAGAGGTATTACTGTGGCTGCTCTCAGAAGAAGTGACATCAATATCAGAAAAATGGTTTACCTTGCTGTTTTGACGGCTATCGTTTTTCTTTTGCAGTTTATTGCGCTCTATATGCGCTTTGCTACGTTTTCTCTTACCTTCGTGCTCGTGCCTATCGTAATAGGCTCGGCAATTTGCGGTAAGTGGTCGGGCGCTTGGCTCGGATTTGTTTTTGGCCTTGCGGTGTTTATTACGAATGACGCAGCATTCTTCCTCGGATTCGACGTTTTCGGCACTATTGTTACGGTAATGCTTAAGGGTATTCTGGCCGGTCTTCTTTCAGGGCTTGTATATAGTGCGCATAAGAAGGACAGCTTCGTAGCCGTTCTCGCCGCAGCTATAACCGCTCCTATCGTGAATACAGGCGTATTTGTCCTCGGATGCTATGCGTTCTTCTATGATGATATCGTTAGCCTCGCAGGGTCTGAGAACATTCTTCCCTATATCATTGTTTCGTTCGTGGGTATAAACTTCCTTATAGAGCTCGGTACGAATATTGTTTTGTCCCCCACGATTATGAGGATAATCAAAATCAAAAAGAAAGCATAAAGCATAAGCCGTTGCATAATCTGCAACGGCTTATGTGATTTGAGTAATATGATAGATATCGTATATATCAGCAAGGATATAGTAGTAGTTAATAAGCCTTCGGGTATGCCGTCCGAGAGCGATCCGACGGGCAGCCTCGACGCACTCACGGCGACAAAGCAAAGGCTCCGTGAGATATCAGAGCCCACGGACCTGTGGCTTGTGCACAGGCTCGACAGAGTTGTTGGGGGGCTTCTCGCTTTTGCAAGGACTAAGACCGCCTCTGCAAGACTCTCGGCGGATATACAGTCGGACAGGATGAAGAAATGCTATCTTGCCGTCACAGAGGGTGTCTGCCCCTGTGGCGAGCTCGTCGACTACGTATACAAGGATTCGAGACTCGGCCGCTCGTTCATTACGGACGCAAATAGAAGCGGAGCGAAAAGAGCCGTGCTTTTAGCAAGCCTTATCAAGACAGTCTCAACGTCAAAAGGGGAGAGAAGCCTTGTATCCGTTCAGCTTATGACCGGCAGATTTCATCAGATAAGAGCACAGCTCTCGCACAGAGGTGCGCCGCTCTCGGGAGATAAGAAATATGGCGGAAGGGATAGATCTTTATCGGGTATTGGGCTCTTCGCATACAGGCTGTCCTTCTATGACGGGGCAGAGATGCGCACCGTATTTGCCCTGCCGGATGTTAACGCATACCCTTGGAGCCTTTTTGATATGAATGAGTTGGAGACGGATAAGATATGACTGAGAAGCTTTATTATAAGGATGCGTATATAAGTAAATTTAACGCTTTGGTAACGTCCTGTGCCAAGTTGGACAAGGGGTATGAGGTCGAGCTTGATAAAACAGCCTTCTTCCCCGAGGAAGGCGGTCAGTACTCTGATAAGGGAAGGATACAGGATGCTAACGTCCTTCTTGTTAAAGAGACGAATGGGAGAATAATACATTATACGGACTCGCCGCTCGAGGTCGGATGCTCGGTCGAATGCACGCTTGATTTTTCCGACAGATATGAAAAAATGCAGTGCCACACTGCAGAGCATATTCTCTCGGGCATATTCCATAGCGAATACGGACTCAATAACGTGGGCTTTCACCTCGGTGAGTACGAGGTTACGATGGACCTCGACGGTGTTGTAACGAGGGAAATTCTCGACCTTGTGGAAATAAGGGCTAACGACGTTGTTTATCAAAACAGGGCTGTAAGCGCCTATTTTCCCGAGCCCGATGAGCTTTCTAAAATCGAATACCGTTCTAAGCTTGATATAAAGGAAAACGTCAGGCTCGTCGAAATCGAAGGCGTCGACGTTTGCGCCTGCTGCGCTCCTCACGTAGCTCTGACCGGTGAGATAGGAATAATAAAAATTCTTGATTTCGTCAAGCATAAGGGCGGAGTAAGGATAAATATCCTTGCAGGAAGACGTGCGCTCTCGGATTACCGTAAAAGGTATAAAGAGACTTACAAAATATCCTCGCTTCTGAGTGCTCCGCAAAATGAGCTTTGCTCTGCGACAGAGAAACTCTTATGCGATTACGAGAGTGCAAAACTAAGATATAAGCGCTTGATGGAAAAATGCTGCGAGCTGGAAGCGGCTATCCTGCCTGAGGGACAAAAAAATATAGTATACGTGCTTAACGATGCTGATAATGCGGCTTTGAGAGCGTTTGCACAGGCAGCCGTTAAGAAGGTTTCGGGAGTGGTGGTTGCGCTGTCTCCGAGGAAGGAAGGGTATAGCTACGTTATAGTATCCGAGAGCGTTGACCTCGGCAAAGAGGCTGTGAATATCAACTCGCTCCTCACAGGCAAGGGGGGCGGCAAGGGCGGATATATACAGGGCACGTTCTTAGCTACGCTTGAGAGGATTAAGGAATATTTTGAATAAAAAAAGGACTCCGATATAAGAAGTCCTTATGTAAAAACTTATTTTATACTGAAATCAAGAAGAAGCTGAGATTTTGTCGGCTTCAGGGCGGTAAGCTTTACTCCTGCGGCGGTGAGCATACGCTTTGACGCTTCGACAGAGGGCGTGCCGTCGTATTTGTTCGAAAGATATACAACCTCTTTTACTCCCGACTGTATGATTGCCTTAGCGCATTCGTTACAGGGGAACAGCCCTACGTATATAACAGAGCCTGCGAGGTTCTTTCCTCTTGCGTTGAGTATGGCGTTAAGCTCTGCGTGAACCACGAACTGATACTTAGTCTCTCCGAGCTTCTCATCTCTATTCCACGGGAAATCGTCGTCGGAGCACCCTTGAGGAAATCCGTTGTAACCGGTAGACATAATTCTGTTATCTGCATCGACAATGCAGGCTCCAACCTGAGTATTGGGGTCCTTCGAACGCATTGCGGCAAGGAGCGCAACTCCCATAAAGTATTCGTTCCAGCTTATGTAATCGGTTCTTTTATCAGACATTTCTCTCTCCAGAGTTTTTTGTTTTAGTATATCATAAGCGATAAGATTTGTCAATGTCCGACAGAAAAAAGAGGGTAAATATGATGGATAAGCTTAGCTATCTGTATTCCGATTGCACTCTCTGTGCAAGACAGTGTCATATAGATAGAACACGTGGCGAGCTCGGCTATTGTGCGCAGAGCGATAAAATGCGAATAGCAAGAGCAGCTCCTCACTATTTTGAAGAGCCGATAATATCGGGTGAGCACGGCTCGGGTACGATATTCTTCGTCGGATGCTCGCTCGGATGCATATACTGTCAGAATTATAAGATTTCAAAAGGACAAATTCAGGGCAGGGAGGTTTCTACCGAGGAGTTATCAAGGATTATGCTCGAGCTCCAAAACAGCGGGGTACATAATATAAATCTTGTCACACCTACGCACTTTGCTCCCGGCATAGTCGAGTCGATTGATAAGGCACGGGCTGACGGATTAAAAATACCGATAGTATATAACACCGGTTCGTACGACTCTCAAGAAACACTGAGAAGTCTTTGCGGAAGGGTTAATATATACCTGGCAGATATGAAGTATTATAAAGAAAAAACAGCTAAAGAGCTCTCGGATGCGGGTGATTATCCTGAGGTTGCCAAAGCCGCATTATATGAGATGGTGCGTCAGCAGCCGAAGCCTGTTATAGAATCCGGGCTTATGAAAAAAGGGGTTATAGTGAGACTTCTTCTTCTGCCGATGAAGCTCGCAGAGTGCAAGCTCAGCTTGAATTATCTGTATGAGGCCTATGGAGACTCGGTATACATAAGTCTTATGAGTCAGTATACTCCAATAGAAGGAATGCCCTCTCCATTAAACAGAGCGGTAACAAGACAGGAATATTCCGAGCTTGTTTCATATGCGGAAAAGCTTGGCGTTGTTAACGCATTTACACAGGAGCATAGCTCTGTTGGCAGCTCATTTACACCCGATTTTAGTAATTAAAAAAGAGAAAAGGCGAGGGTGATTTTGCCTCGCCTTTGTTATTTGCAAATAATTATTTGCAAAAATGGAGATTAATTTAAGCCTTTTTATGCTTGCTTAGTGTGACTTTATCTCTGTAACGGTAGAATCGAGAACGCTTTTTCTTGATATAAACCGAGTAGCTCGCCATCAGGAGAACAACAACGACTGTTGTTATGCTGAAAACGTGTACCCAGAGCTCGACCTCTGTTTCTGTCTTTAACTGCTCCCATAGACCGTTGACAAAGTACTGCATATCGGGACCGTACTTATCAACGTCGGTGAAGCTGTGGTAGTATGGGTCAAAGTCGTAATCTGCATTTAACTCATCAACAGAGCAGGCATAAAGAATGTCGTATGCGTCTTCCATCTCGGCGATGTAATCCTCATTCTCGTATACGAGAGAGTTCGGCGATGCGTAGCCGATATAGAGAGCGTTTGCAATAGCCGCTTCCTCGGAGAGCATAAAGTTGATGTACTCCTTTGCAGCTTCCTTCTTTGTGGACGACTCAGGGATGCACATAGCGTCGACAAATGCATTTGTTCCCTCGTCGGGATAGTAGAAGAGAAGGTCCTCGTTATCATACGACATAGTAACGTAGTCGCCTGCGTAGTAGGGTGCAAAAACAGCCGAAGCCGAGGTCATCTTGTTGAATATTTCGTCGTTAACGTATGCCTGAAGCAAGGGCTTCTGCATTTTAAGAGCCTCGAGAGCCAAGCGCCAGACGTCTCTGTCTTCGGTGTTTATGTTGTAGTTGTTAAGGAACATAGCCGTAGCAAAGGCATCGCGCGGATTGTTAAACTGCAATATCTTTCCCGCATATTTTGGATTCCAGAGCATCTCCCAGCTCTTGTTAATAATCTCGCCGTTCTCATCAAGGTCGGCGGGGTCCATAAGAGTGGGGTTGTAAATTATTCCGACAGTACCGTAGGTGTAGGGTACCGAATACTGTTCCTCGGTATCATAGTAGAGCCCCTTGAAGTCAGATGAAATATACTGATAGTTAGGAATCTCCTTCGCTACGTCGAAGCTGTGCAGCAATCCTTCGTCTGCCATACGCTGCAGCATATAGTCGGAAGGAAAGATTACGTCGTATACACCTACGCCGGCTCCGCTTGAGAGCTTCGAGTACATATCCTCGTTTGTCGCATAGTTGGTGTAATTGACCTTTATTTTGTAGCCGTACTTTTCACTGAGGTTCGTGTTGAAATACTCCTCGAACATAGCGTTTGTATCTGGAGCGCCCTCGAAGCCGTCAGAGATATATTCACCCCAGTTGTATACGTTAAGAACAACAACGTCGGTAATCTCGCCATCGTTTTCCTTGCAGGATGCAAGTAAGAGCACGGAAAGACAAAGTACAACCAGCAGAATGAGAAATTTTTTCATAGTTTCTTCGCCGCCTTTCTCTTGCGTCTTTCGTCTTCCTTGCCGCTCCTTACGTTAGAGAAAATCAGAAGTGCGAAGATAGTAATTATGATGAGCGTAGACAGCGCATACATATCGGGAGTGACCTTCTTCTTAGTCATGGAGTAGATGAGAAGGGGAAGGGTCTGGAACTTCGACGAGCCGACGAAATAGGATATTACAAAATCGTCGAGCGAAAGCGTAAACGCCATAAGAAAGCCCGATACAACTCCGTGCATAATGTTGGGCAGCTTCACCTTGAAGAACGACATAAAGGGCGGACATCCGAGGTCGAGCGCAGCCTCCGACAGAGAATCTCCAAACTCGTTGATTCTCGGGAGCACGGACAATATAACGTAGGGAAGAGAGAAGGTGATGTGAGCTATAAGCATAGCGGCAAAGCCCATATCGTCGTAGGAAATACGCAGTATTCCTGCAACCGCAACAAAGAAGAGCATCATCGACATACCGGTAACAATATCCGGATTCATCATAGGGATGTTTGTAACAGAGTTGATAGCGGTTTTTATGAATTTATTCTTCATCTTGTATATTCCCTCTGCCGCCGCCGTACCGATAACCGTAGCAATTAAGGCGCTGGATATAGCAAGGATGAGCGTGTTTCTTAGTGCCGTGAAGGTTTCGGGAGAGTTAAAGAGCTCCTTATACCACCTCAGACTGAATTCACCGAATACAGCCGTGCTGTTTTCAGAGTTGAAGGAGAAGAATATAAGCGTAAGAATCGGAATATAGAGTATTCCGAATATAAGGATGAGGTATGCTCGGGATATATGCTTCATACAATTATACCCCCCTCATCAGCATCGCTGAATTTATTCATAATACCAAGCGAGATAAGGATGAGCACCATCATTACAAGGGAAATAGCCGCACCGGTGTTAAGAGCGCCGGAAACAAACTGACGCTCGATAGTATCACCTATAAGCTCAAACGTGCCGCCGCCGAGCTTCTGCGAGATGTAGAAGGTGCTAATCGAGGGTACGAATACCATAGTAATTCCCGATACAACTCCCGAGAGCGACAGAGGGAAGATAACCTTTGTTATGACCTTAATCGAATTGCATCCGAGGTCGCTCGCCGCTTCCCACATATTCTTATCAATTTTAGATATACAGGTGTAGATAGGCAACACCATATAGGGAAGGAAGTCGTACACCATTCCGAATATGACGGCACCCTTCGTACCGACGATATGGAGCTCCGTGTTTAAAAGCTGGTTCAAAAAACCGCCGTCGTCGAGAATAGCCATAATCGAGTAGGTTCTTATAAGCAGGTTTGTCCACATTGGGAGCATAAGCAGCATAATTAAGAACTTCTGATTTTTTGGGCTGGCCTTAGCTATGATATATGCGAGAGGATATCCGATCGCAAAGCATATAAGCGTAGCGATAACGGACAGCTCGAGAGAAAGCCCAAAGAGCTTAGAATAATTTTTCAGAGAGGCGAGATTGGCGAGTGTGAACGCACCGTCCTCGTCGGTAAAAGCATAGAATACAACGATGACAAGCGGCAAAATTATGAAAAGTATAGCCCAAAAAATATGGGGTGCCGCAGCTATCGACTGCATAAGAGACCTTTTCTTTTTCATTCCACGTATCCTTTTTTTGGGGCTTAGCCCACGAAATTTAACAGAAGTAAATCAAAATTCCTCGGCAGCATCAGCGTCCGAGAGCTGATCGATTTCATCCGAGAAGGAGGAGTAGTCTCCGAACATACCCGAATACTTGGATTTTTTCATAATATGGATTGCATCAGGCTCGATATAAACGCCGATTGTCGCCTCGGGTGCGACGTAGTCAGTAGACTGAATCATCCACTTGAAGCCTTTAATATCGACTATAATCTCGTAATGCACACCCTTGAACGTAACGGCGGTAACAACGCCTGTAAGCATACCGTCCTCAGGCTTAACGACGTCAACGTCCTCGGGGCGTATAACAACGTCGACAGCCTCATTCTTATCATATCCGCCGTCCACACAGTCGAAAACGTGTCCCGCAAGCTTAACTCTGTTATCCTCGAGCATAACGCCGTCGATGATGTTACTCTCGCCGATAAAGTCGGCAACAAAAGCGTTCTTAGGCTCGTTATATATGTCGGTAGGCGTACCTATCTGCTGGATTTCGCCGTCTGCCATTACCACGATGGTGTCGGACATAGAGAGCGCCTCTTCCTGATCGTGAGTAACGTATATGAAGGTGATGCCGATAGCCTGCTGAATGGTTTTAAGCTCGTTCTGCATATCCTTCCTTAGCTTAAGATCAAGCGCACCGAGCGGCTCGTCGAGGAGCAAAACTCTGGGATGCGAGACAAGCGCTCTTGCGATAGCTACTCGCTGCTGCTGACCGCCGGAGAGGGTGCTGACACTCTTATTCTCAAAGCCGACAAGCGCAACCATTTTCAGCATCTCGGTAACCTTCTCGACAATCTCGCTTTCCTTCATCTTCTTAAGCCGTAAAGGAAAGGCGATGTTCTCGTATACGTTAAGGTGAGGGAACAGAGCGTATTTCTGAAATACCGTGTTAACGTTACGTTTATAAGCCGGAACGTCGCTGATCTCCGCTCCGTCAAAGAAGAGCTCTCCCTCGTCCGCTGTCTCAAATCCGCCGATTATTCTGAGCGTCGTGGTTTTTCCGCATCCGGAAGGACCGAGGAGCGTGATAAACTCCTTATCTCTTATATAAAGATTTATGTTGTCGAGAACCTTCTCTCCGTCATAGGACTTTGAAATTCCCTTGAGTTCAATGAGCTTTGCCATTATAATTTCCCAACCCTTTCTTTACGTCAAAGATAGCCACAGTGAAATCCGCTGAGAATATGACGAAAATTGTCACAGTGTAGCATAGCGTCATTATAGCAAAAAGAATATTATTTTGCAATAGTTTTTAATAAATTTTTATGCTATTTTTTTGATTTATTCTTGATTAGCCGATATTAATCGTAGTTATTCTTAGCAAAAAATGCAAAAAGCTCTCAAATGCTTAAAAAAGCTCTTATTTTCTCGATAATGCTACAAATTCCCATATTCTGACATTTTGCCGCATTTTACAACCGTTGCGGCAAGGAAAACACAGAGCGCCCAATATCCTGTATCAGCTCTGTAAACGGTATAGATACAGAGGAGCGTAAGAGTTGAGGTAAGTGCAAGAGAGACGTAGTCGAGTATTATAAATCCTCGGGAGCAGTTGAAGTATGACAGCACGAGCTTTATTGCACCGTATCCGTCGTTTCCGTCGATGGGAGCGAGGTTTGATAAAGCGCAGAATAGATTTATAAACCCAAAGGCGTAGACGTACCCTGCGAGGGAATTAAAGAAGGGGAGCGAAGTGAAGAAAGCGATGAGGTTTGCTAGCGGGCCGAAGAGGATAATCAGAATTGAGCTTTTGTACGGTACGGGCTTGTTGTACTTAATACGCATTCCTTTAAGAAACGGCGTTGGTATTTTGCCACCAAGACCTAAAAGCACAGAGCAAAAAATATGCCCAAGCTCGTGGATTGCCGCAGCAATCAGCGAAAGAATAGCAAGGTACGGTTTATCAAAGCCGAACATAGTAAGTATCAGAAAAGCTAAGGTCAATACCCGAGGAAGAAAAGAGAATATGAACTCTCTTAGTAAAATATTAATAAATCTTTTTTTGTTATTATGCATAATTCAAACCTCATATTTATAGTAAAAACGCCGAAAAATTAAAAAGTGTACGGTTGTTCTTACTTTGTTAAAAAATATGTGTTACAATTGGTCGACTATAATTTGCGTTTTCTTTCGCAGTTACATAGAACATTATTATCATAGGAGCACATATATGAAGAAATTTGCTTTGTTTTTTCTCCTTATCGCTTTGATGCTTGCGTGCTTTACGGCTTGTGAGAATTTGGATATGTTTCTTCCCGGTGGGGAAGGCGGCGAAGGTGGAGAAGGTGGAGAAGGCGGAGAAGGCGGCGGCGCTGAACAGCCACCCGAAAAGGAGTACGTAAAAATTTCGTACGTATATGAGGATGAGACCGTCTACTCGATAAGTGTCGAGAAGGGCACCGCTATGACTGAGGAGCAGCTTGCAGAGCAGAATGCTATTCTTTATAACGGCTACGGCTTTGCGGGATGGTATCTGGATGCATTCTGTACGAACGCTATGGATACTACCGCTAATCTTGATGAGAATATTAAGGTATACGGTGACAGAGGAAATCTTGCCGGCGAGAATGTCGTCTGGGAGTATGACAGTGATACCGAAACACTTAAGCTTTCCGGAAGCGGGGCTATGTACGACTTTAAGTACAATGACGACGCTCCCTGGATACTTTACGCCTCTGTAATTACTACCATTGATATAGAAGAGGGCATTACGTCTATCGGAAGTAACTCCTTCTATGATTTCAACAAGATCAGCGAGGTTCATCTCCCTGACGGAATTGAAAGAATAGGAAACACGTCCTTCTACCGTAGCTCGGTTACTAACATAAATTTCCCGGATTCACTTCGTTCTATCGGCAGATATGCGTTTAACGAGTGTTACGGGCTTACCGGACTTGAGTTTAACGAAGGCTTAGTGCTTATCGAGGACGGAGCGTTTTATAAGTGCGCAAACGTCGAGTACGTAGTGCTTACGGATAAGATTATCGAGCTCGGTAACAGCGCCTTCTTTGAATGCTTCGGAATCAAGTCTGCATATTACGTCGGAACGAAGACGCAGTACGACAGCGTTACAAAGCGTCTTGATAACTTCTGGATAGACGTTCTTACAAATACCTATTTCATGAGCAGTACACAACCGTCTGAGAGAGGTCCTTATTGGTATAGAAATGATGACGGCGAGATAAAGCAGTGGTATTATACTATAGGCTTCTACGCATCTCGAGAAGCGAAAAAGCCTTTTGTCAAGGATTACGTAGATGTAAATACCGGTGTTTCTCAGGATAACCTTGACTTTATTGCAGATATCGTTTACAGAGGCTATAAGTTCAGCAGCTGGAGCGGTACCAAAATCACTCTCGGAAAGGTTCTCACCTCTGATGTTGTTCTTTACGGAAACAGAGGAAACATTTGCGGAGACAATTTGACCTTCTCTGTGAGCGGAACTACCCTTACTATTTCGGGTAGCGGCAGAATGTGGGACTTTAGCGGCTCACAGGATGCCCCCTGGAACGGCAGAAATATTCTCGAGGTTAAATTCAGCGGAGACATCAGTTATATAGGTAAGAACGCCTTTGGTATGATGTCGACCTTGAAGAAAATATTTATTCCGAACAGCGTGACCGAGATTAACTCGCTCGCATTCAGCGGTTGCACCGGCCTCAAATATATATTCTATCTCGGTACTGCTACCGAGCTTTCCGAGGCTACGGGTATCGGCGAGTTTGAGGAGGCTAATCTTGCTGTTCTTTATTCAAACAGCACATCGGCAGAGGGCGAGGGCAGCTTCTTCAGGGAGATGACCTTCGGTGACACCACGTATACCGTTTCCTGGACACTTAAAAACGGTGTGCTTACCGTCGGTACGGATGACGACGTTATTATCAATTTCCCGAGCTTTGCGGATACTCCCTGGTATAGCAACGCTTCGACTATAACGAAGGTTGTCGTCAGAGACGGAATAACCACGGTAGGTCACAACAGCTTCTCCGGCATTAGTGGGCTTGTCGATATTGAGCTTCCCGATACTGTAAACAGAATTTCCGGCTCTGCATTCGTCGGAACTGCTTATTATGAGGATGATAATAACTGGATAGGCGGCGGCCTTTATATATCCAAGCACCTTATCAAGGTTGACCCGACGAAGTGCGGAAGTATCTTTGCGATAAGGAGAGGAACGGTATCCATTGCGGAAGAAGCCTTCAAGAGTTGCTCAAATATTACAGACCTCTTCATCTCAAAGGACGTTATAGGCATCTATTCCACAGGCTTACAGGGGCTTACGGGAATTCAGAGGGCTTATTACGACGGAGATATGAGCGCTTACAATTCATTCAAGGATAGGAACTCCGGCGCACTTGATAAGATTCCCGAGTTCGAGCTTTACCTGTACTCGAAGAACGCTCCCACAACGGAGGGTAACTGGTGGCACTATGACACCGACGGTGTTACAATCGTTGTGTGGCCGGCTGTTGGATCCGATCCCGATTTGACCTAGAAGGCAGAAGTATTATTAACATCGTAAACAAAAAAAGAGCAGACATACAAGATTTTCGTCCTGTGTGTTTGCTCTTTCTCTCGTTATATGAGTTTTAGGATTAGTCTGCTTGCGTTTTACAGGTCAAAAGCAAGCTTGCGCTTAATAGTGAATTCTCAAATTATTTGTTATGAACGTCGGCGTTATCCCTCGCTTGAAAGCCGCAATAAAAGTGAAAAAGAGCGTATTTCGGCAAATAAAGGACCGAGTACGCTCTTTTATTATGAATACTAAAGGCAGAAAATAAACTCACGAGCCGTATGAGGAAAAATCATTCCTTAATGCTCTTCAGCTTGATTTTTTTTGGAATGATTACCGACTTATGGGAGAACACCTCGATTACGTTCCCTCGTCTGTCGGTAAGAATCAGCGTGCCTGTCTTTTTATCTACTCCGAGAACCTTGCATATTCTCTTTTTTTGCTCGTGCTCATATTTGACTCTGACGCCTCTGAGTATAAACTTTTGCGCATAGACGTTCATAAATTTCGATGAATTCTTGATTTTTGTATAGAATGAGAAAAACTTTGTAAGCACTGTTCTTGCAACAATCATAGAGATAGATATATTCTCGCTCTCAAAGACTTTTCTTATCATATCCGTAAGTCTTGGGGGGAAGTTGCGCTTTGACAGCACCGCACTGAAGGAGACGATAATATATTCGTATGAGCCGAAGCTGTCGAGCTTTCCTTCGACGGACGTGGAGCCGATTCGCACACCCTCGCAGTATATTTCGCTAAGCCAGCCTATACCTATTCTTTTTTTAGTGTGCTCTTCGAGAGCAAGGGTAAGGGAAGTAGCAGACATAGCGCCAAGAAGCGATGCCTGCGAGGGGAATAGCGAGGGGCGGAGAATGATGGAAAGGAAAACACCGTAATCACTTTCTATCTCCGATTCACTTTTTTCGGTGCCCTTGGGCTTCAGCTTTCTCGATGAGAAAACGGCATATCTGTCGGGGTATCCTTTTTCTGCATACTCTCTTGCAAGCTCAGCACTGTTGATGAGCGCATTATGCACTTCCATCTTTACAATATTGCCGTCGGATTCTCTTATAGATACAATATTTTCCATAGTGCTCTCCTTTCTCAGTACGCATTTATTATTCCGGTTTGCCACTTCAAAATAACGTTAAGCCGTATTTTATTATATAATAATACTGTGTAAAAGTCAATAAAAAGTAAAAATATATAATAAAGCTTCGTCAATTAAATGAAATATATGTATTTTGACGATTTTTGTTAGTTTTGCAAAAACAGTTGCAAAATATTTCAAAATGGTTTATAATATATATAAATTTTGCTAATATAAGCGCTGAAAATGAATTTTTGATTTTAATAAAATTCATATTGCGTAGGAAAGGCTGTTGAAATGAAAGAATATTCGTCTCTTTCAGAAATTGAAATAAAAAATGAATATAAGCGTCTTCTTGAGGTGTATCGGGATTATTGCAGCAAAGGATTGAAGCTTGACTTGTCAAGGGGTAAGCCAAATGCAGAGACTCTCGACGTATCTATGGGTTTGCTCGGTACGGGTCTTGAGAGAGAAGATTTACTCGTCGGCGGTATTGATTACAGAAACTACGGTATACTTGACGGTATACCTGCGGCAAAGAAGTTTTTTGCCGAGCTTTACGGCTTGCGTGCGGATGACATTATCGTGGGCGGAAACTCGTCCTTGCAGCTTATGTACGACACTCTGGCAAGGGCAATGGTTTTCGGATTATACGGGTCGAATAAGCCCTGGGCAAAAGAAGAAGGCTTGAAGTGGATATGCATAACTCCCGGTTATGACAGGCATTTCAGAATTACCGAGCTTCTCGGCTTTGAGCTTATCAGTGTACCTATGCGTGCTGACGGGCCCGATATGGATATGGTTGAGAGCCTTGTGAAGGACCCGAATGTTAAAGGCATCTGGTGCGTGCCCAAATACTCGAATCCTACGGGAAATACCTATTCCGACGACGTCGTAAGACGCCTTGCTTCTATGGAGTGTGCTGCGCCCGATTTCCGCATAATGTGGGATAACGCATACGGCGTGCACGATTTCTCGGATGACGGAGATAGTCTTCTTGATATATTCGAGACAGCACGCACTTACGGAAACGAGGACAGAATTTTCTATTTCGCATCGACGTCAAAGATTACGTTCCCGGGCGGCGGTGTTGCCATAATGGCGGCAAGCGAGAATAACAGACGTCAAATAGCCCCTTATCTCGGTGCTCAGACCATAGGCTTTGATAAAATAAATCAGTTAAGGCACCTTAAGTTCTTCGGAACGGTTGACAATGCTCGGCTTCATATGAAGAAGCTTGGAAAGGTGATAGGAAGTAAGTTCGACATTGTTTTATCCGAATTGTCGAGTCTTTCGGGACTTGGTATTGCGGAGTGGACGGAGCCTCGGGGCGGATATTTTATCACGCTTGAAATGAAAGTCGGTAAAGCATCCAGGGTATACGAGCTTATGAAGGGGGCGGGAGTAAATCTGACTCCTGCGGGTGCGACACATCCCTATGGAGTTGATGAATCTGACAGCGTACTCAGAATCGCCCCCACTTATCCGAGCGATGACGAGCTGTCTGTTGCTACAAAGATACTTATCGTTGCGGTTAGACTAGCGGCAATTGAAAAATTGATTAACGGATAATTTAAAACCGTCGGGTATAATCTCGGCGGTTTTTTCTTTAAAAATATTTGACTTTTTCTTATAAAAATGGTAAAATATCTATATAAAGACTTTGAGGTTTTTTTGTTATGGATAGAGATATTGCAAAAAATAGAATAGATTTTCTAAGAGAAGAAATAACCAGAAACTCTAAGCTGTATTACGAGATGGATGCGCCTGTAATATCCGACTTTGAATACGATGCGATGTTCAGAGAGCTCGAGGATCTTGAGAGAGAATTTCCCGAGCTTGATTCTCCTACGTCTCCGACTAAGCGTGTTGGTGGCGCCGCTCTTGATAAGTTTGAGGAGTACACCCATACCGTACAGATGGGCAGCCTGTCTGACGTTTTTTCGTATGACGAATTACGTGAGTTTACCGATAGGTGCGATTCCTCTCTCGGCGGTGACGTTGCGTATTCCGTAGAGCCTAAGATAGACGGACTCTCGGTATCCCTGACCTACAGAGACGGTAAATTCGTGCAGGGCGCAACTCGAGGAGACGGTTTCAAGGGCGAGGATGTAACTGAGAACCTCAGGACAATTAAAACTATACCTCTTGAGCTTAACGAGCCTATATCCTACCTCTGCGTAAGAGGCGAGGTTTATATGCCTAAGAAGGTTTTTCAAGAGCTTAATGCGGAGCGAGAAATCGAGGGTCAGCCCTTATTTGCAAACCCGAGAAACGCTGCGGCAGGCTCTCTTCGTCAGTTGGATTCAAAGGTCTGCGCATCACGTAAGCTTGCTATTTTCGTATTCAATCTGCAAGAGGGCGAGCTATATACGGATGGAAGAATATCGCTTACACACAGTGAGACTCTGCATAGACTTTCGGAGCTTGGCTTCACGGTTTTGCCCGAGTGGTGTGTTGTCACGGGATATGAGAGCGTGGCGTCAAGGGTCGAGAAGCTCGGAGATATGCGTGAGGAGCTAGCATTCGATATGGACGGAGCGGTAGTCAAGGTCGATAATCTTGAATCGAGAAGAACTCTTGGCGAGGGTACGAGGACGCCTAAGTGGGCAGTAGCCTATAAGTATCCGCCCGAGGAGAAAAAAACTAAGCTTCTATCCATAGATATACAGGTTGGCAGGACGGGTGTTTTGACCCCCACTGCAAACCTTGCGCCGGTAAGACTTGCGGGTACTGTTGTTTCCAGAGCTACGCTTCATAATGCCAATTACGTTAAGGAGCTCGATATCAGACTCGGAGACACGGTTATTGTCAGAAAAGCAGGAGAAATCATACCTGAGATTCTCGGCGCTGTTAAGGAAGAGCGAGACGGCTCCGAGACCCCCTTTGAGATGCCTTCCGTTTGCCCATCCTGCGGCGGCCCTGTTTTCAGAGATGAGTGCGGTGACGGTGCGGCAACGAGGTGTCCAAATCCTTCCTGTCCGGCTCAGATATCAAGGCGTATAGTTCATTTTGCATCGAAGAGTGCTATGAATATCGACGGACTCGGACCACAGGTCGTTCTCCTTCTCTTGAACGAGGGGAAAATATCAGATATAGCAGACCTTTACACCTTGAGGGCAGAGGATATCGAGGGGCTCGACAGAATGGGAAAAAAGAGCGCCGAGAACCTTGTGAATGCTATTGAAAAATCGAAAGGGCAGGGGCTCGAAAGACTTCTCTTTGCTCTTGGAATCAGACAGGTCGGAGCCGTAGCAGCCGAGTCTATTGCCGCACGATTCAGAACTATCGACAATCTGTTTAGTGCAACGGTTGACGATTATGTGTCGGTTGAGGATATCGGTGAGATAACGGCAAGAGCGCTCGTTGAGTTCTTCTCGGACGAAGACGTAAGAGAGCTGTGCGAGAGATTGCGTGAGTGCGGAGTTAAGCTTGAGAGCGTATCCGAAGAAAAGAAGGATACTCTGGCAGGGCTTACGTTCGTTCTGACCGGCACGCTTCCGACCATGACCCGTGATGAAGCGAGCGAGCTTATCAAGAAAAACGGCGGTAAGGTTTCCGGCAGTGTGTCGAAGAAAACGTCCTTTGTTCTTGCCGGAGAAGAAGCCGGCTCAAAGCTAACTAAAGCTCGTGAGCTCGGCGTTAGTGTAATTGATGAAAACGAATTCCTTCGTATGCTTGACTTGTGACTCTTATCTATGTAAGGCGTTAATTAGAAATAATGAAACCGAGGATTGGTAATACAATCCTCGGTTTTTAGGGTATAAAGTAAAGAAGAGTTTACATACTATGCGTTTTATATGAAATCGCAAGGGCAAACTATTTCAATTGTTTCTCCGTTTTTTGGATGAGGAAAAGAAACCTTACCGCAATGAAGCTTGTACTTTAGCTTCGTCTGTCCGTCATAAACTGAGCGACCGTAAAGGAAGTCACAGCTCAAGGGATGCCCGATGTACGCCATATGTACTCTTATCTGATGCGTCCTGCCGGTAAGTGGCGTGATTTTGCAGATGGTCCTTTCACCGCACAGCCTTCTTATAGGTTCATAGTGAGTTATTGCGCTTTTTCCTTTATCGCAAACAATCCTTTTTATCGACCCTTCCGCCTCTCTGTCTATCGGAGCGTCAATCACTCCGGGAGCATCTATTATACCGTCGACTATGGCGTAGTAGGTTTTTTTGTATTCGCCTTTTTTTATTGCCCTGTTTAGATTTGCGGATGCGAGCTGATTTTTAGCGATAAGGACTATGCCTGACGTATCTCTGTCGAGCCTCGATGCTGCTCTGAATACAAATTCATCGCCCATATATGCCATTACGCAATTTGCGAGAGTGACAAGGCTATTTCCTCTTGATGGATGCACCGGCATATCCTGCGGTTTATTTACTGCGAGTATCCACTCGTCCTCGTATAAAATTTCAATCTTTTTATAAACGGGTAATATTCCTTCGCTCGATTCCTTCGGATTGAATATTTCAAGCCTATCTCCCGGTTTGACTGTGGCTCTCATATGGACCTCTTCGCCGTTTATAAAGACTCCGCCCCATTTAACCCGTCTTATGAGAGAGTTTGAAAATCCCAGGTTTTGTATAAGATAGTTTTTAATATTCTTCGGAGAGTCGATATCCTCTACCTTGATATTTACGCATCTTTGCATTTTACACCTCTTGCTGCTTATAGAATAGATTTTATCACATAGTTCTCGGCGAGTCAACAATTGTTTAAAATTCTATCCAAAAGATATAAAATAATAAAACGCGTATTGTTTTTTTCTCGATATTATTGTATAATCAATGTAAGAAAGTGAGGTATTGATATGAAGTTTGGTTTGCCCACAATGATTGAATGCAAGGATATCGATGAATGTGTTATGCTCGCTAAGTCATTCGGTATTGATTTTGTTGAAATAAATATGAGCTTTCCTCAGTATAACTATAATAATCTCAGCTCGGAGCATTTAAAGGAACTAAAGGAAAAATACGGTGTTTTCTTCACCATACACGCTGACGAAATGCTGAGCCCCTTTGATTTTAATACCGACGTTTCAGAGTGCTATTTCGAGGTTATGAGGAGAACTATACGTTTTGCTCTCCTTCTCGATATGCCCATAATAAACTTGCACCTACAAAAGGGTGTTTACGCAACTCTACCCGATAGAGTAGTATTCTTGAATGATGAATACAGGGAAGAGTACATAAGAAGAGTGCGTGACTTTATACTTATGTGTGAAGAAGAAATAGGGAACAACCGACTTAAGATCGCCATAGAAAACGTAGATACAAATCCCTTTACACCCTCGCAGATAGATGCTCTCGGCTTGTTTATGCAGAGCTCTGTGTTTGCTCTGACGCTTGATGTCGGACATCTTGCCTGCCTTATGGAAAAGGATTTTCATATCTTCAAAAAATACCCGGAAAAGCTAAAGCATATGCATCTGCACGACAGCGACGGAAAGCACGCTCATCTGCCTCTCGGTACGGCAGGCGTGGATATCGGAGCTATGTTAAGTCTTCTTCCCGCTGAGGCTACCTGCCTTGTTGAGGTTAAGAACGTGGCGGGGCTTGAAGAGAGTGTTAAATATTTGATTTCCAAAGGGTATATGAGGAGTAAACGATGACCAATAAAGAGAGATTTATCGAGATATTTAAGAAGAATATAATGAGAGAAGGCGCAGATAAGCTACTTGAATTCCTGCTCTCTCCGTCTTCCGACTTCTTTACAGCGCCTGCAAGCGCAAGATATCATTCATCGTACGAGGGCGGACTCCTCGATCATACCTTGAACGTGTACGACTGTTTGGTTTCTTACCTTTCTACCGACAGAGCTAAGTCGTTCGGCTTTGAGTATTCCGACGAGAGCATTGCTATCGTTGCGCTATTGCACGATTTATGCAAGGTGGGAGTTTATAAGAAGGGATTCCGTAACGTAAAGGATGAGAAGGGCGTATGGCAGAGGGTGGACACCTTCGAGTACGACGACCCGCTTCCGTACGGACACGGTGAGAAGAGCGTATATATCGCTTCCGGCTATATGCGCCTCACACGTGAAGAAGCTTTTGCTATCAGGTACCATATGGGTTACTCGTCCACAGAGGACCCGAGGAACGTATCGAGCGCATTTGAGATGTTTCCTCTTGCGTTTGCGCTTTCTGTCGCAGATAGCGAAGCGACGTATTACGTCGAGAGTGATAAACGAAAAAAACAAGGGAGTAAGTTATGATCAATCTTACAAAGGACGAGGTTCTCTCGAGCCTCGTTACATATGAAAAGCGCATCTCTTCGTTTACCGATGCCGACAGACAAAGAGTACTTAATAACGCTAATCTTAAGGACAGACTCGAGGGCTTTATAGCCTTCGGCGATGAGATTATCGACGAGGCGATGTACTCCATACCCTTCTCGTCCTTTAAGCTTTTTGCTAAGAACGGGGATAGAAGCGTATACGAGTCGCAGCATACGACAGGATATTATGCGCACAGAAAGCAAATGTGCATATTTGGCGTATTGTCCTGGCTCTACGGTGAAGAAAGGTATATCGCAAAGCTCGAAGATGCGATTTTTTCCGTTCTGGATGAGTACACCTGGTGTCTTCCTGCCCATCTTCCTCACGGTAAATCGCTCGAAAGGCTCGAGTGTGGTCAGTACACTATTGACCTTTTCGCCGCAGAAACTGCATCTGCCGTATCAGAGATTATAACTTTGCTGGGGGATAAAATATCGCCGCTTATCAAAAAAAGGGCAATGTATGAGCTTGATAGGCGTATTATATCAAGAGCGACGGAGCCCTTCGGCTGGAATACTTCGATGACCAACAATTGGGCGACGGTTTGCTCGGGAAACGTGCTTCTCGCCTCATCCTACCTCGTTGAGGATGACGAAAGGCTCGCCGAAATAATTATGACCTGTCTTTCCTCGGCGAGGAATTATCTTGGCGCATTTAAGGACGACGGAGCCTGTCTTGAGGGCGTGAACTATTGGAATTACGGCTTCTCGGGCTTTATCCTTCTTGCCGACGCCCTTAAGAAATGCACAGGCGGAAAAATAGATCTGTACAAAGAAGAGAAGGTCAAGAGTATTGCGACCTTTATATCAAAATGCTCGCTACCCGGCGGCAGATCTGTCAGCTTCTCGGACGGTAGCTCAAAAACGATTAAGAGCCTTTCTATACTTTCAAAGCTCGATACGATATATCCGGGTCTTGTTTCCATTGATTCGGGCTGTGTCGTTCCCCCTGTCCCCAAGAGCGGTACGTTCGATTTCTGCGCACACCTGAGGCATTTTATATATTGCACAGAACGGGATATCAGTACTGTCAAGACTCAGTATGGCACGCATATTTTACCCAATGCAGAGTGGTATGTATCTACGTCCGATTCGCTTGTGAGCCTTGCGGCAAAGGCAGGATTTAATGATGAGAGCCATAATCATAATGACGTCGGCTCGTTCCAGATTTTCAAGAACGGAGAGCAGCTCTTAATGGATATCGGTGCCGGAGATTACAGCGGCAGCTACTTCTCGCGCAAGAGATACGAAGAGCATTATTGCTGCTGCTCGAGAGGGCACTCCGTGCCTATTGTAAACGGTGTTTATCAGCACCAGGGCACGCAATTTGCCGCCCGTGATACTGTTATAACCGAGGATGGCATATCGTCGGACATTTCGAGAGCGTATGATTTAACTACTCTTACTTCTCTCAAAAGAGAGCTTAGGTTTGATAAAGGGGAGTCGAAAATTTATCTAACCGATACGTTTATCTTTTCCGAGAAGCCTGAGTCTGTCACTGAGAGATTTATAATCGGTGGAGAAGCCGAGTTCGCAAAAGGGTGTATTACCGTCACTGTCGGGGAAGAGAAGTGCAGAATTCTCTACGACGAGAGCAAATTCAGAGCAAAACGCGGAAAGCTCGAGAGAATTAATTCTTCGGGATTGCACGTCTCGCACAGCTATATAGACCTTGACTTTATTGACCCGATGCTTACTGATAAGGCTGAAATTGTTTTTGAGCTTTGATGTATGGACATTAAAGGTATCTTTTATTACCTATCTATATGAAAATATTTTTCTGAAAAAAGGTGTTTACGATAGAATATAAAGCTCGGGAAAGCGAGAAAGGGATAGAGAATTTTTGTTCTCTGTCCCTTTTTTGTATATAAATGGATAGAAAAAGCAGAGGTACTGTATAAAACAATACCTCTGCCTTTTTAGGTAACGTTCTGAAAAGAGTATTCTTATCAGATGTCGAACTTCTTACGAGCAACGTAAGAGGTGTGGAGAGTGTGGTGAGCCTTGTGGCATCCGTAACCGCCCTTGAAGTAGTTGTCGTAAACTTCCTTGATAATAGGATTAAGGTGCGACTTACGCATCTCCATCTTAGTATCCTGGTCGTAGAGAGCCTTAGCTCTTACAGCCTTGAGGTCTACGGTATCACGTACATACTGAGGCTGGATAGGCTGACCGCCGCCGTTTACACAACCGCCGGGGCATCCCATAATCTCAACGAAGGTCCAATCTGCCTCGCCGGAAGCAATCTTGTCCATTACCTTCTTAGCATTTGCTGCGCCGGAAGCAACGCAAACCTTGATCTCAAGACCTGCGATGTTATAGGTAGCTTCCTTGAGACCCTCGGTTCCTCTTACCTCGTGGAACTCGATCTCAGCGTTATCCTTACCTGTGAGAACGTCGTTTGCAGTTCTGAGAGCTGCTTCCATAACGCCGCCGGTAGCACCGAAGATAACAGCCGCACCGGTGTCGATGCCGAGAGGATTATCGAATTCCTCATCGGGAAGGGCAGTGAACTTGATACCTGCTCTGGATATCATTCTCGCAAGCTCACGGGTGGTAAGAGCTACGTCAACGTCAGCGATACCCTCGCCTGCCGCAGACATATCATCTCTACCTACCTCGAACTTCTTAGCGGTACAGGGCATAATAGATACTACGAAGATATCCTTAGGATCGATACCCATCTTGTCAGCCCAGTAGGTCTTGATGAGAGCTCCGCCCATCTGCTGAGGAGACTTGCAGGAGGATAGATGAGATACGAAATCGGGATAATAAAGCTCGCAGAACTTAACCCATCCGGGCGAGCAAGAGGTGATCATAGGAAGCGTGCCGCCGTTCTTAACACGGTCGAGAAGCTCGGTAGCCTCTTCAACGATGGTGAAGTCGGCAGCAGTGTTGGTATCGAATACCTTCTCGAAGCCGAGTCTTCTGAGAGCTGCAACCATCTTGCCCTCAACGTTGGTTCCGATAGGCATATCGAAGCACTCGCCGAGAGTAGCTCTGATGGAGGGAGCGGTCTGTACAACTACGTGCTTAGACTTGTCTGCAAGAGCAGCCCAAACCTTATCGGTATCATCCTTCTCAACAAGAGCGCCGGTGGGGCAGACAGCGGTACACTGACCGCAGGAGATACAGGGTGTCTCACCGAGGGTCATATTGAAGGGCTGACCGATGCATGTGTCGATACCTCTGTTGTTTGCTCCGATTACTGCAACGTGCTGCTCCTCGCAAGCCGCTACGCATCTACGGCAGAGGATACACTTGTTGTTATCTCTTACAAGATGGGGGGTAGAGTAGTCAAGCTCGTATACGGGCTTGAAGCCGTCGAATGCTGCCGAATCAACACCGTACTCAAGGCAGAGCTTCTGAAGCTCGCAGTTGGTGGAACGGGAGCAGGAAAGACAATTTTTATCGTGGGTGGAAAGAATAAGCTCGAGTGTGGTCTTGGGAGCGGCTCTGACCTTGGGGGTGTTGGTAGAAATCTCCATACCCTCGGTTACAGGATATACGCAGGCGGTAACAAGTCCGCGAGCGCCGGTAGCCACAACAACGCAGATGCGGCAAGCGCCTATCTCGTTCTTTTCCTTCATAAAGCAGAGGGTGGGGATTTCCACGCCTGCCTTGCGGGCAGCTTCAAGAATAGTAGCGCCCTTGGGTACGCTTACAGCAATACCGTTAACTTTTACGTTCAACATTTCCATTTCAGCGCACTCCTTTCATTACTTCTTGGAAATAGCACCGAACTTGCATCCAGCCATACAAGCGCCGCACTTGATACACTTAGCGGTGTCGATAGCGTAGGAAGGAAGCTTGTGTCCGGGAGCTACGTAATCGGTCTTGGAAATAGCATCAACAGGGCAGTTCTTAGCGCACTTGCCGCAGCCGATACACTTGTCCTTATCGATGTCGAAGGAAAGAAGGCTCTTACATACGCCTGCAGGGCACTTCTTATCAACAACGTGAGCTATATACTCGTCACGGAAGAACTTAAGTGTAGCAAGTACGGGGTTGGGAGCTGTCTGTCCGAGACCGCAGAGCGAATTCTGCTTGATGTAGTTACAAAGCTCTTCGAGTCTGTCAATGTCCTCGAGAGTGCCCTTACCGTCGGTAATCTTCTCAAGAATCTCAAGAAGTCTTCTTGTACCAACACGGCAGGGAGTACACTTACCGCAGGACTCGTCAACGGTGAACTCAAGGAAGAACTTAGCCATATCGACCATACAGGTGTCCTCATCCATAACGATAAGTCCGCCCGAACCCATCATACAGCCGATGGAAACAAGGTTGTCGTAATCAACCTCGGTGTCGATAAGCTCAGCAGGGATACATCCGCCGGAAGGACCGCCGGTCTGAGCCGCCTTGAACTTCTTACCGTCGGGGATACCGCCGCCGATGTCATATATGATCTCACGAAGGGTAGTACCCATAGGAATCTCAACAAGTCCGGTGTGCTCGATCTTACCGCCGAGTGCGAATACCTTAGTACCCTTGGACTTCTCGGTACCCATAGAGGTGAACCACTCAACGCCGTTGAGTATAATCTGAGGTATGTTAGCGAAGGTTTCTACGTTGTTCTCAACTGTTGGAGAGTTGTAAAGACCCTTAACGGCAGGATACGGAGGACGGGGACGAGGCTCGCCTCTGTTGCCCTCGATAGAGGTCATAAGTGCAGTCTCCTCACCGCAGACGAACGCACCTGCGCCAAGTCTGATGTCAAGCACGAAGTCAAATCCGGAGTTGAAGATATTTTTACCGAGAAGACCATATTCACGAGCCTGGTCGATAGCGTTCTGAAGACGCTTAACAGCAATGGGATACTCAGCTCTTACGTAAACGTAACCCTGAGTTGCGCCGATTGCATATCCGCATATGGCCATAGCCTCGATAACAGAGTGGGGGTCACCCTCGAGTATAGAACGGTCCATAAATGCTCCGGGGTCGCCCTCGTCCGCATTACATACGACGTACTTCTGGGGAGCCTTGTTGGGTGCGCAGAGAGCCCACTTACGACCGGTGGGGAATCCTCCGCCTCCTCTTCCGCGAAGACCGGAATCGGAAACAACCTTGATAACGTCCTCGGGAGTCATCTCGGTCAGAACCTTACCGAGAGCAGCGTAACCGTCCATAGCTATGTACTCATCAATGTTATCGGGATCGATAACACCGCAGTTACGGAGAACTATTCTGCGCTGAGACTTGTAGAAAGCGGTGTCGCCGAGAGAAACCTCAGCCTTGGATTTAGCAGCCTCAACTGCCTCGTTGCCGGTGTCGGCATAGATAAGACGCTCTACGGGACGACCCTTGAGAAGGTGCTCCTCTACGATCTCCTTTACGTCCTTAGGCTCAACTCTGCTGTAGAATGTACCGTCGGGGTAGACAATAACGACAGGACCGAGAGCGCAAAGACCGAAGCATCCGGTCTGAACGAGCTTTACTTCATCGGTAAGGCCGTATGCCTCGATATTCTCGGCAAAAGCCTCCTGAACTGCCTTACTACCTGACGAGGTACAGCCGGTTCCGCCACAAACCAATACGTGTGCACGAATCATAACTTACCTCCAAAATTATATATTAGCTTCTGCAACGGTGAACTCGGAAACTACGTTGCCGCCTTTGAGATGCTTTTCCACTACGGTGACAGCCTTCTCGGGAGTCATCTTTACATAAGTGGTCTTTACGTTGCCTGCTTCGTAGATCTCTACGATAGGCTCGAGCTGGCAGAAACCGATACAACCGGTCTGGGTTACGGTAACCTTGTCAGCAAGTCCTCCTTCGTTGATCTGCTCGACGAAGGCGTTGAGCACGGGGCGCGCACCTGCCGCAATACCGCAGGTAGCCATACCTACTACGACACGAACCTCGTTCGTACCCTCACGAAGAACAACCTTGTTCTTCATTCTCTCTTTGATTGCCTGTAATTCAGCCAAAGATTTCATTTGGATATCCTTCCTTTCAAAGTAAGTGAAATTTATTTGATTTTTTAATTCAAATCATTGCATATTGCTCCGTAAGCGAGTCTTTTATCCACAGGATTACCTCGTAGCTGTCGAGAGGTACGTCCTCAAGTACGGCTCTGATTTCTCTTGTGTCAAGATACACCTCTCCGTCTTCCGTCTTATGCCTGAACAGGAAATCTCTTTCCGGATGCCCTTGTATAAGAGTTGTAACGGTTGATATAATGTCGCCAAGAGGGGTAAAGTCGATGTGATCCGTATGGAATACAGCGCTGACCGTCGTTCCGTGCGAATCGGGATATTCTTCCTTAGCATAGGATTTAATCACGACTTGACCGCCTGTCTGCTCGGCGGCAAGCTTAAGAAGCGGAATTCCGAGACCGACCTTTCTGGTCCTTCTCGTTGTATAAAAAGGGTTTGTCACAGATTCGAGCACTTCCTTGCTCATACCGCATCCGTTGTCCTTGATCTCAAGGGTGAGAATACGATCCTTCTCCGTAATGGTGATCTCTGTGAGAGAAGCCCCTGCTTTAACCGAATTTTCTGTAATGTCCAGTATATTTAAAGATAACTCCTTCATAGTCGTCTGAGATGCCTAAACAGCTCCTTTCTGAGCTCTTCTTCACTATCGCACTCTTTTAGCTCAAAGTAATTATCCCCCTCGCTGATATCTGTAAGCAGATGCGAGTCTGAGCTTACGACAATTACTCTGTCGCCGAGCGGATGCTTCACGGATAAGCTCGCATAGCTATCCATAGAGCGAAGCTCGTAGCAAGTGAACGGTGCGCCGTCGGGGAAGGTTCCTAGTATTGCGATAATGCCGCCTGACTCTCTGTCAATGTGAGCAGGGTAGCATATTCCGCCGTATTCTGCGACAAGAGAGGGTAAATCCTCTATTGAAACAGACGTAGCTACGGGGAGCAGGTACTCGTCTTTTCCTATGACGTTATCATCCGAATCCATAATCAATTGCTCGCCGAATATTTCGGGCTTGTTCTTAAACCTTGTTCTCACCGTGTCGACAAAGGCGTCAAAGCGCAGAGCAGAGTCAAGATCCTCGAAAAGGCAGACGGCGTGTATGTCCTCGGAAGTAGTGAATTCCATACCTGCGACCGGTACGATACCGTATTCTCTCGCCGCTTCGAAAAATGCAGGACAGTTCTTCGCTGTATTATGGTCGGTCAGGGCGGCTATATCAAGTCCGCCGAGCTTAGCCATTCCCGCAATGCTTGAGGGGGTCGCCTCATCCGAGCCGCAGGGAGAGAGACAGGAGTGGATATGAAGGTCATAATAATATCTTCTCATTTTAATAATTCAGAGAGGCTTACAGCTACCTCGTATGAGGATAGGTTGGTCGATAGAAGTGTAACACCCTTTTCCTCGGCTAGGTTCACAACGCTCTTATCGGGTGTAACACCTTCGGCAAGGATAACGCAGGATACGTCTCTGAGAGACGCCACCGCTACGACATTTACGTTTGTCATAATTGTGATCCAAGCCTCATTGTCGCCCACTCTGCCCATAACCCAGCTGAGTAGGTCTCCAACGTATCCGCCCGTAACCTCGGTTTCGGGTGAAGCGAGTGTAATAACCCTTAAGTTCATTTTGCCGATAAGCTCATTTACCGTCATTTTTTTCCTCCTTAGCTTTTCTGTAAGAAAGAATAGGGCAGTCGTCCTTCGACATAAGTCCCTTAATAACGTCCTCGGCAAACGCCCTGCACGTCGGAGCTCCGCAGGAGCCGCAGTCTATACCGGGCAATGTCTCTTTGAATTTGTGAATATCAGCCATCATTCTCATACTTTCGCCTACACTGTCGGCAAGCCTTGAAATGGGATGATACTCAGGAAGATCGTCGAATAAATATAAATTGGGAATATATTGAAGCTCTTCCTTTGTGAGAAGATTCATCGAAACGGGGAGATATCTTCTCAGCGATTGAAGGCGGGCTTTAGCAATGAAGGGATTCTGAATAGTGAGTACTCCGCCGACGCATCCGCCCGTGCAGGCGTTGAGCTCAATGAACTCAAGCGGCGGTATATTACCGTTCTCAATCTGATCGAGCACGTGTATCACGTTGTCAATACCGTCTGCGGCAAGATAACCCTCGTTGAAGATAGCCGTAGCTTCTCCGCCCGAGCGAGCCCAGCCGAGCCCTATCATACCGGATTCGGAAAGCGACTTTATATCGTCGTCCTTCTTCATTACCGCAATAAGCTGAAAATAAATGTCTTTTATGGAAACAACTTCGTCAACGGCGCTAGCATATTCTGCAAAACCGTTTTTGACGTAGCTCGCCTTAGCAGGGCAGGGGGAGATGAAGCAGACTCCGACATCCTCGGGCTTAAGCTCGGGGTGCTCGGCGAGTGCTTTTTCCTTAGCCAGCTTAGCGGCAATTTCCATAGGTGGCAGCATATGTATAATATGCTCATCAAGTGAAGGAAATCTCAGACTGATGAGTCTGAGTACAACGGGACAGGCAGAGCTGATAGCGGGCTTTATTACGCCCTCTAGCTTCAGGTACTGTCTTGTATAACCGGAAACAAGCTCCGCAGCCTTTGAAACCTCGTAAACGTCATCGAAACCAATCTTCAAAAGACCGTTAAGAACATAGTCGACATCGTCAAGGTTGTCAAACTGTCCGTAGAGGGTAGGAGCGGGCAAAGCAATTTTCCATTTGAAACGCTTCATATTATCAAGACTGCCGCATACCGCTTTCTTCGCCTTGTGCGGGCAGACTCTGATACATTCACCGCAGTCGATACACCTCTCATTGTTGATGAATGCGCGACCGTCCTTGATACGGATAGCTTCCGTAGGGCAGTGCCTAAGACAGGTTGTACAGCCTGTACACTTGTCTTCATCAAGCAGAACAGAGTGTTCGTAGTTATGCATTTTTACTCCTAATAATCAACTCGCATCGTAATCTTTGTGCCAACTCCGACCGTAGAATCAATCACCATAGAATCGGTATAGCGCTTCATATTCGGAAGCCCCATTCCTGCGCCGAAGCCGAGAGAACGAACCGTATCGGTAGCAGTAGAGAATCCCTCCTGCATAGCGAGGTTAATATC
Source organism: Eubacteriales bacterium (assembly GCA_045656605.1). Classification (GTDB taxonomy): domain Bacteria; phylum Bacillota; class Clostridia; order Oscillospirales; family CAG-272; genus UBA1740. The sequence continues at coordinate 20,309 of JAZORO010000058.1, read as the reverse complement.
CTTGATTCCGGGGCCCTTATCCTCGAGAACGATCTCAACACAGTTGTCAAAGACGCTGACGGTAGCTACACCTCCGCCTGCGTGTATAACCATATTTATCTCGCCCTCGTACATAGCGATCGAAACACGCCTGATTGTTTCGGCGTCGATGCCGAGCTGTCTTAGATTCTTTTTTATCTGCACGGATGCCTGACCTGCAGAAGTGAAGTCCTCACCGTCGACGTCAAAGGTGAAAATCAACGGCTCGCTCATTATGCGTTCCTCTTACCGCCGACAAGGCCGTTGCTGTATAGCAGGCCGCAGGCGTTGTAGAGCGTCTTATCGGTGCTGAGCACGACAATACCGCTTTCTTTAGCAAGAGTCAGCATCTCCTCTGTCGGAGCCTTAGAGCGAACAAAGACTATGCAGACCATGTCCATCATAACGGCAGTACGTATAACCTGGGGATTTACAAGACCGGTCAAGAGAACTGCCTGGTCCTTGACGTACGCAAGCACGTCGCTCATAAGGTCGCATCCGCAGGCAGAGTAAACGTGTCCGCCAAGCTTGTCCTCGCAGCAAAGAACCTTTGCCTCGAGAAGCTCTTGCATTGTACTGATTTTCATAAACTTGATTCCTTGCTCGAATTAAATTTATCTGTACTTAGCAACTATGCCCTCGATATCGTCAACAACAAGTCTGCCATAGACCTCTTCGTTTACGGTAAGGACGGGAGCAAGACCGCATGCACCGATGCAGCGGCAAGCAGCGAGAGAGAATTTACGGTCGGGGGTACATTCGTCTCCACCGATACCGAGAACCTCCTGCAGTTTGTTGTAAAGGTCGCCTGAGCCCTTAACGTAGCAGGCTGTGCCGAGACATACGGAGATGTGGCAAGAGCCCTTGGGTGTAAGAGCAAACTGAGCATAGAAGGTAGATACGCCGTAAACCTTTTCAAGCGGAATATCCATTCCTTCAGCTATCATGTTCTGAACCTCGATGGGAAGGTAGTCGTAGATTGCCTGTGCCTCTTGCATAACAGCCATAAGCAGGCTCTTATCGTGCTTATGAGCGGCAATAACTTCCTTCAGTCGAGCTTCCTGTTCTGCAGTTCCGTTAAAGGGAATGCTGGAAAGCTTTTTGAGCATAGTTAAAAATCCTCCTTGGTTTTATGTCCGCGCGAGAGTACGCACGTTACATTCTTGTATATTATAACATAATGAAATATATTTTTCAATCTTTTTCAAAAATTTGATAAAAAAATATCAATTTTGTCGAAAAGAGGTAAACATATACCTTTATCCATAGACAAACTGTTCAAAATCGCTAAACAATTTGTCGTATAATATAGCATAAACGCCCTTATCGTTGCAACTCAGCTTTACATTGTCTATCGATTCGGCCATACGAAGGAATTTTGTGGTGCTGGAAACGTATGCGCCGTCCGCAGAGTAAAGCTCATCGGAAGTGAATGACTTCTGCTCGGTAGGTATCCCCGTCTTATCCGCAATCCTCAGAATATTCATTCTCGTTATACCCCCGAGAACACCTTCGCCTACGGGCGGTGTGCAAAGCACTCCGTTTTTATAAATGAAAATGTTTGAGTGCGAGCACTCCGTGATATTACCGTTGCGCAGATACACCGTTTCCGCAACTCCAAAAGGAGCGTTTATCGAGGAGAGTACGGCAGGCAAGAGATTTATAGTTTTTACGTTACAGAGCTTGTATCTTAAGTCATCGGCTAAAGATAGGCGAATCTTATCCCTGCTGAATTCGTCAATAGCATCGACGAAAGCAAGAAGGGCGGTTTTGTGCTTTTCTTCGACGTAGTGCTCTCTTTTCGGACTGCACCGAGAGAGCTGGACGTAGAATAAAAATGCATTCCCGGAGAAGCTCGAGAGAAGATTTTCGGCTATTTCCCGTATCATTTTAAATTCAGACGGCAAATTTATTCTCAGAGCCTCAGCGCTGTTTTTCAGCCTTTCCATATGCTCGTCAAGCTGATATATTCTTCCGTTCATTCCTATCGCTACGTCGTATACGGCATCGGCAAAAAATATAGATCTGTCGAAGAGAGGAACTCTGATTTTATTGAATTCGGAGTACTCTCCGCAGTAATATGCAGGTGTTATCATTCTCATCCTCCGCAGTTTTTTTACACCTATATTCTATGCGTTCTCAAAGAAAAAAAGAAGTGCGGGAAAGGATAGATTTTAAGAACAAAATTAAAAAAGAGCAGGATTATCTCCTGCTCTAAAGCATCAATTCTGCTTTAAAATAAACCTATAAAATCATCAAATCATAGTTGTAACCAAGCATTCGTCATCGTCTGAGAAAATAGAGAATGCGTGATTTTGATATATTGCGTAGGTCTTGGGATTTCCGCCCTTCGGAAGTGCAATAGAGCCGACGTTTATGTATAGATTCTCGTTGCCGAAACAGTTGATTTCATAGATGTGAGTGTGCCCGTTTAAGAGCACGTCCCACTTAGCTAAAGGCGGGGGTGTCTGCATATTGTATTTATGACCGTGAGAGGCATAAAACGTGATATCGTCGACAGAAACGACGGCATAGTCGGCGAGCACGGGAAAGTTCAAAACCATCTGGTCGACCTCTGTGTCACAGTTGCCTCTTACAGCCAAAATCTTGTCCGAATAACCGTTTAGAAGCTCTATTACCTCCTTCGGGCTATAGTCCTTTGGCAAATCGTTTCTCGGACCGTGATAGAGTACGTCTCCGAGCAGGAGTATTTTTGTGCAGCCCTTGGATTCAAAGACCTCTATGATTTTCCTTGCCGCTTTTATATCTCCGTGTATGTCTGATGCAATCAAAAGCTTCATTTTGTTCTTCTCCTTCACCGCTTTGAATTCTTTGCTTTTCAAACTGTATTTTAACCCCTTTTTGCGCTTTTGTCAATAGTGAGAATAAATGAAAGAAGGCTATTTTAGTTTTCAAAGATATATAAACTAAACTTGACAAGCTAATTGTGCTATGTTATACTATAATGGTAATAAAATGCAGTGAGGAGCTTATGGCTATTAAGAAGGGAAGTAAAAAATCCTATGACGACCAGAGTATAAAGAGCTTAAAGGGTGCGGACAGAGTCAGACTTCGTCCTGCCGTTATATTCGGCTCTGATGATCTTGAGGGATGTCAGCATTCGTTTATTGAAATACTCGCTAACTCGGTTGATGAAGCTCGTGAGGGCTACGGCGATAAGATAATAGTAAAAAAATATAGGGATCTGTCTATTGAGGTTGAAGACTTCGGAAGAGGCGTTCCTCTCGGATATAATGATAAAGAGGGTAGATGGAACTGGGAGCTTGTCTTCTGCGAGCTTTACGCAGGTGGTAAGTATGATAATAACGACGGCGATGCCGCATACGAGTTCTCGCTCGGTACCAACGGTCTCGGTGCTACCTCGACCCAGTATTCCAGTGAGTATATGACGGTAAAATCCTTTAACGGCAAGACCCTGTCGGAAATGGATTTTAAGGAAGGAAATCCTAAGGGAGAGCTTCGTGTCAGTGATATTACGGGCGGTAAGCGTCACGGTACTATCATCAGGTGGCGTCCTGATATCAAGGTGTTTAAGGAGATTGATATACCAGCAGAGTTTCTCGCCGTAACTATGAGGAGGCAGGCGTTTGTCAATGCCGGTATACGCTTCATACTCGAGGTTGAGGGAGAAAAGGGAAAATTCGAGAGGAGCGAGTTCTACTATGAGAACGGTGTTTCCGATTATATAGCCGAAGCTACGGAAGGAATCGCTATTACTCAGCCTGTGCTTTGGAAGATGGAGACGAAGGGACGTGACAGAGAGGATATGCCCGAGTATAAGCTCAAGGCGGAGATTACCTTCTGCTTTACCAAGTCGGGTATGACCGAGTATTATCACAATTCTTCCTATCTCGAGTACGGCGGAGCGCCTGACAAAGCGGTAAGAAATGCTTTCTTCTACGCTATCGATAAGTACATCAAGGCGAACGGAAAATACAACAAGACCGAGGCGAGGATATCCTTCGCCGACATTGCGGACAATCTCGCTATTATAGTGAACTCCGCATCTACGAGAACCTCGTACGAGAATCAGACGAAGAAGGCTATCACGAACGCCTTTATTGCGAAGGCTCTCACCGAGTTTATCAAGCAGAACCTTGAGATTTATCTTACAGAGAATGCCTCTGCGGCGAATCAGATAGTGAACCAGGTTCTCATCAACAAGCGCTCGAGAGAAGAAACCGATAAGCAGAGAAGTATGATAAAGACGAAGCTTACCGGTACTATGGATATATCGAACAGAGTAGAGAAGTTTATACCGTGCTCGTCCAAGGACCCCGAGCTACGTGAGGTCTATATAGTAGAGGGAGATTCTGCGGCTGCGAGCTGTAAGCTTGGCAGAAGCGCTGAGTTCCAGGCTATTATGCCCGTCAGAGGTAAGACGCTCAACTGTATGAAGTCGAGCTATGAAAAGATTTTGGCATCGGATATCATTATGGACCTGCTCAAGGTTATCGGGTGCGGAGTCGAGGTCGAGAATAAGAAGAGAGGCTCCTTGAACAGCTTTGATTATAATCAGCTCAAGTGGAGTAAGATTATCATATGCACCGATGCCGATGAGGACGGATATCAGATAAGGGCTCTGCTCCTTACGTTGTTCTACAGACTCCTTCCGACTCTCATCGAGAGAGGCAAGGTGTTTATAGCAGAGTCTCCGCTCTATGAGATTACGTGCGGTGGCGAGACGTACTTTGCATATAACGAGGCTGAGAAGGCTGATATACTGTCCAAGATAGGCTCTAAGAAGTATACTATACAGCGCTCCAAGGGTCTTGGCGAGAATGCGGCTGATATGATGTGGCGAACTACTATGTGTCCTCAGACACGCAGACTTATTGCCGTTTCGCCTGCCGATGCCGAAGAGACTGCGCATATGTTCGACGTTCTTCTCGGAGACTCTCTGCAGGAGAGAAAGCGTTTTATTACCGAGTTCGGTCATCTTTATATTAAAGATGCAGATATTAACTGATTATTTTTTAACTAAATACAGCGAGGATACAAAAATGGTAAAGCTTGAAAAATCCGCAAAATTCAAAGGCGTAGAGGGCCCTCTTCTCACGATAGTTATGGACGGCGTCGGACTTGCTCCCGACAACGGCGCAAATGCTGTGGCTCGTGCGCATACACCGACTCTCGATATGCTTATGGCTAAATATCCTACCGTAGCAATCAGAGCTCACGGAACTGCCGTCGGTCTTCCGAGCGATGACGATATGGGTAACTCCGAGGTAGGACACAATGCTCTCGGCTCGGGACAGGTTTTCGCACAGGGTGCAAAGCTGGTATCACAGTCCATCGAGACAGGGAAGCTCTTTAAGTCCGATGCGTGGCTCGAGATTGTCGGCGGCGTTAAATCGAACGCATCTACTTTACACTTCTTAGGCCTTTTCTCCGACGGAAACGTGCATTCGCACATAGACCACCTCAAGGCTCTTATCGAGAACGCTAAAGACGAGGGTGTGGGACGTGTCAGAGTTCATATTCTTCTTGACGGACGTGACGTCGGTGAGACGAGCGCTCTCGACTACGTTTTACCCTTCGAGGAGTATATAGACGGACTTCGCTCCGACAGCTTCGACATCGCTATTGCCTCGGGTGGCGGAAGAATGCAGATAACTATGGACAGATATGAAGCGAACTGGGCTATGGTTGAGCTCGGCTGGAAGACTCACGTTCTCGGAGAGGGCAGACAGTTTGCATCTGCTGAAGAAGCTATAACCACGTACAGAACAGAGACAAAGGCTATCGACCAGGATATCCCGCCTTTCGTTATCGCAAAGGACGGTAAGCCCGTAGGTAAAATTGAGGATGGCGACAGCGTCGTGTTCTTTAACTTCAGAGGCGACCGTTCTATCGAGATTTCCAAGGCTTTTGAGTCCGGAGATGATTTTGATAAGTTCGACAGAAAGAGAGTACCCGCAGTTCTTTACGCCGGTATGCTCGAGTATGACGGAGACCTTCATATACCTTCCCGCTTCCTTGTAAATCCCCCCGAGATAACCGGCACTATGACCGAATACCTTGTCAGTGCGGGTATACCCGAGCTTGCTATTTCGGAGACTCAGAAGTACGGACACGTAACCTATTTCTGGAACGGAAACAAGTCGGGAAAATTCTCCGAGGAGCTTGAGACTTATATCGAGATTCCCTCTGACGTCGTACCTTTCGAGCAGAGACCCTGGATGAAGTGCGCAGAGATAACCGACGAGCTTATCAAGTGCCTTCGTTCGGGTAAATACAAGTATTTGAGAGTTAACTTCCCTAACGGAGATATGGTAGGTCACACAGGCTCGTTCTTAGCTACCGAGTGTTCTATGGAAGCTCTCGACCTCCAGCTTGCAAGAATTCTTGCGGTTGTAGACGAGCTTCACGGCGCCGCTCTCATAACCGCTGACCACGGAAACGCCGACGAGATGTGCGAGATAGATAAGAAGACGGGAAAGGTCAAGCTGAATAAGGACGGAACTCCTAAGGCGAAGACAAGCCACACGCTCAATCCCGTGCCCTTCATTGTATACGATAACTTTGGCGCTGACACTTATTCCGTAAAGTGTGACAGACGCAACCTAGGTCTTTCTTCCGTCGCAGCTACCACCGTCAATATGCTCGGCTATGAAGCTCCCGAGATATGGGATGAGTCGCTTATTGAAGCAAAATAATTTTAATATCTGAATAAAAAAGCAACCGTGATTATTACAGCAAGAGCTCTTTAAAGGATGCGAGTGGTTAATTGCGGTTGTTTTTTCGCCTTTTTTTGCTATACAAATTTAAAAAGTATACAAAATAATACAATGGTAATTGTTGGGATTTAACAAAATAAAGTACTTAAGAAAAAAACCTTCATTTGTTCATTGTTTGGTAACAATTATTTGGTATAATTACCCACGCTTTGCATATAGGTAATATGTAATATAAAGCGCTTGAGGAGGTTAATATGATTTTTGAAGGACTTGAGGTTATTCATAGCATATTCGGCCGAGGAACTGTAACGCAAAAGGATGGTAAATATATCACTGTTAAGTTTGAGTCTGTTACGAAGAAGTTCGTGTATCCCGATGCTTTTGAGAAGCATTTGACACTGTCTGACGGTAGTGTATCTTCCGAGATAATCGCTGACATAGTAGCATCTAAGGCTGAAAAGCAGCAGATTATTGATAAGAAGCATCAGGAGAACGTACATTCTATGACTCACGGTATCGTTATCCCCGGAAAAGAGGTTGTCAACGACCCCGACGAGGATGAGGGCTCGTATAAGCATAACGATACTGACTAGAACTGATTATAAGCTACCTGAAGCCGCAAAGAGCGAAAAAAGCAGGCTGTCGACACGTATTCGGCTATTGCTTTTTCGCTCTTTTTGTTATAAAAAATGATTAAGTCGGTTGCATTAATGTCACGGGGAGCCCGATTACTCTTCTTTTCGGCTCTTTTTGATTCTCGTTTATATATAAAAAAGACAAAGACCTGCTTTGCAATAGCCTAAATCTCGGCAATCTTAGCAAAGGTCTTTGTCCTTTTTTATATTATTCGCTCGTACTGAGATATTCTATTATATCCTCTGCGAGTATCTCCGAGCGTAAACGCGCTCCATCACGTGAGAGGTGAGCGGCAGCGCCGGAGAAGTACTGATAATCCATAATATAGTCTTCGGGATTCGATATAACAGGGCAATCGAGCTTCTGTTGGCATTTAGCGTAGTATTCGGGGACACCGTCTCTGTCGACAAGCCCTTGCTCGTATATCGGACAGCAGCTGAACAAGTATGTAATGCCTCTTGACTCGACAAGATTATAGATGTAATTTATTACTTCCGCTTTATCATTGGTCAAAACGTCGCCGTTAACCGTCACGGAGCCTGTGAATTCGGAATGCTTTAAATTCTTCGCAAGGTCGCAGCTGCCTTCCTTCAACAGAGTGTTTTCTACGTTGTATGAGCCGCCCTCGCTGCCGCCTCTTGCTTCCGGAAGCATATTGAAGTCACTCATAGCGCCGAAGAAGTTTGTATAGTTAGAGAAGTCAACGTATCTGAAGATATTATAACAGCATTCCATGGCTCTGAAAGCACGCCAGTACAGCGTTGTTCCCCCGAGCTGAACGTTGCCGTATTCCGGTGCGTTTATAATAACGTCTCCGGGCTGTAAAAGGTTACTGAACGCTTCTATAAACAGAATTCCGGGAGCGCTTGCGTTAGTGCCGCAGTTTAAAACGTAGTATTCTTCGTTCAGGGCGGCGGACAGAGTAGGTGAATCGACACCGTAAAGTACGTTCGAGCCGCCGACGAGCAGCATAATCGGCTTATTCGGGTCACGGGTGAGAATATAGCTCATTCTCGTAGCTACGCTCTCAGTGCTCTTTACGAAGCAGGGCTTGTTTACGGCATTGAGCCTCAGATTTCTAAAGCTACGGCATTCAACAAAGGCGTCGTCGGTAATGTTGGTGAAATAGTCGGTTATATAAAGAGTATCGAAATTCCTACAGCCGAAAAATCCGCCCGTTTCAATCTCACGTAAAAATTTAGGCATAACGAGCGTTTTAAAGCTCTTATCGGTAAAGGCGCCAGAGGCAATTTTAGAAACGCTTCTTCCCGATATCTTGGCCGGTATTACAACGGTTTCGTCGTCTCCGAGATAGTCGGTTATGGTTATGAGTGAGCCTTCCGTCCTGTACTCAAAATCGGATGCATCCGACCACTTCGACCAGACGAGATAAACGTCAAGAATGTCTGTGTCGGGCAGGACGGCGAGACCGCCGGGATTTATAGCAATCCCACCGCCATGCTCTGTGGTGTACTCTAAGAGGGTGTGTCCTTCGTAGTAGAAGTTTCCGCTGTCTGCGAGAAGATTAATACATTTAAGCTTGTTTTTTAGGGTAAGGACATAGTGGATGCCGTCATCGCCTGTCGCATCGGTGGCACCGTTGAGATGATATCTTACGAGAGCTTGATTCTTCTTGATGAAATTAGGGTAGTATTTTATATCCTCGGTGACGGTGAAGCTTATGGTGTTTTCGGTTGATACCGTACGTCCCCCGTCGAGTATAAAACCGTCGACGCTCCAGCCGATGAACTTGGATTCAAAGCGTGTTTTTGCTTCTAGAGTTACCTCGGAATTTTCTTTTACCATACCGAGCTCGATATTTGACTCAATCTTACCGACTAAAAGCTCTACGTCCTCGTATCCGACGGTGTGGTAGACTCCGTCGAGCTTCGACGTGAAGGAGAAGGTTGAATCCGCTCTGCAATTCTTAACGGTAATTACGCCGTCGGAATACTCTATACCTTCGTCCGCAGTATCGAATACGTAGTGCTTATCGAAGTCGAGCTCGAAGACGGCGTCCTCACCGACCTTAATTCTGAGCGTCGTGTCTCCGATGACAGTACAATGCTCGTCCGGGCATAGCGTTATGCTTACGTATTCATCCCTCGGTGTATCGCCGGAGCAGGAGACGAAGAGGATACAAAGAACAAGCAAAGCAAAGAAGAGAAATACAAATTTACATTTATTCATATCGTATCCTTTCTGTATCTTATTTTATAGCAAACTTAAGGAGTTAAGGCTTCCTTTTCAAATTGAGCTTCCAGGTCATCGAGCAGCTGCTGAGTTCTGAGTTGCGCACCTTCTTCTGTCAGATGCGCTATGGAGTTCGAGAAGTGCTCTGCCTCGAATACGTAGTCGTTGGGGTCGGAAATTACAGGCGCCGAGAGCCTCAGACAGGCCTTTTCGTAATATGCGGTAAGATTACTGCTTGCCGTCAAGCCGGGTCCAAATATAGGTGCGCAGGAGAAGTAATACTTAATTCCCTTAGCGCTGAGCAGAGAGTGGATTCTATTGAGATTGTTTATACGGTTCTCATCGAACGGTGTAGAGGCGTTAATTGTTTGATTTCCCGAGTTCACACCTGTATTTCCGCTGTTTGGAAGGTCACAGTAACCTTCAGTGAGCGCAGTGTTTTTCGTATCATAGGAGCGGCCGGCGTCCGTCTTTCTTATCGTCAAGTTGAATTCGCTCATAGCCGAGAAGAACTTATTGTAAACGGAGAAATCAACGTATCTGTACATATTGTAGCAGCACTCGGTAGCACGGAGCATACGCCAGAACATATCGTGGCTACCTAGCTGAGTGTTTCCGTACTCAGGTGCGTTGATAATTATGTCGCCTTCCTTCATAAAAGTGCTTAGCGATTCCATAAAGAGCATACCGATGTTGTTTGCATTAGTACCGCAGTTTATTACAGTGTACTTGTTGTTCAAGGCAGTGTCCATCTGCTTTGCCTTTACTCCGTACAATACGCTGGAGCCTCCGACAATAAGAATCAAGGGCTTATTTTCGTCTCTTGTCATAACGTATGACATTCTGGTAGCCATATTCTCGGAGTTAACGATGTGTACGGGGAGCCTGCCTGCGTTCAAACGCATATTTGAGAACTTTCTGCAATTGTAGAACGCTTCGTCGGGTATATAGTTGAAGGTATCATATACGTAAAGAGTGTTGAAGTACTGGCAGTTTTCAAACGCCATGATATCCATTTCATCTATGGATTTCGGAAGGATAAGAGAGGAGAACGACTTATTCTTAACAGCTCCTGCGGCGATTTTCGTAACGGGTTTTCCGTCTATCTTACCGGGGATTACGAGCTTATCGGCGTTTGCTGTATAGCCTGTTATGGTTACCTTGCCTGAGTCGATGATGTACGTAAAGTTTTCTGCATCCGTCCATTCGGCCCACTGCGCCCATACCTCAAGATATCCCGCATCGTTCAATACAGCGAGTCCGCCGGGGTTGATAGCCGTGCCCGTACCGTCGGGGTTGGTGGTATACTCCAGAAGAGTATATCCATCTCTATGCATAATGCCTGTTTCGGCAAGAAGGTTGGGGCAGCGCTTAGTAGAGGTATCAAACTGAGTTATCAGGGTTTCGCTCACACCGTCGGCGAGCTTACCGCCGTTGAGGTTATACTTTATAATGGCGTATCCCTCTTGGAGGAAGTTCGGGTAATACTTCGCATCACCCTTTAGCTTGAAGGAGTATTCCGATGCGTAGGATACTACCTGTCCGCCGTCTGTGATTGATGCGCCGATGCTCCAGCCGAGAAAACGGTTTCCCTCAGTGGGCACAGCTGTGAGTGTGATAAGCTTGTTTTCCGATACGAGACCGGAGAAGGTGTTAGTGTATACTACGCCGTAGTCCGGGTCTGCGTTCGCAAAGCTGAAGTCGTAAAAATCATACTTATATTTAGATGAGACGGAATACGATTTACTCTTAGTGCAGTTGCGTATGGTTATAACTCCGTCGGAATATTCAACTCCTTCGTCTGCGCTTGCGAATATATAGTCATTCTTGAAGGAGATATTGAAAACGGCATCCTCGCCTCTTCTTACTACTTTCGACGTATCACCGGAGACGTTGATATTAATATCTGCGGAAAGCTTTATCGTTACGCTCTGATTTCCGACCTCGATACCGTCGGTGTCGGGTAAAATCTCGGGCTCGAGTATATATGTTAAACCGAGGGCGCCCGCAAATATAACTGCGGCAAACGTAATTATAAAGCTGAGTAGGAATCCAATCTTAGTTGAGAGTTTCATATAAATCTCCCCCAAAAAAATTAATTCACTTAATTTTAACACACACTTGTTTCTTATGCAATAAGGTAGAGGAATGTTTGTGTATAATGAATTAAAATATATGCTCTTGTATGTGCAATAAAACTGTTTTACGATTCTTCTTTTGACTATGTTGACTTTTAATCCTTGTTAAGCTATAATATTAGCGGTAAGAAAACGGCTGAAATAAGGAGTCAAATTTTGCAGGAAGGAGGCTTCGATATGGTTTTATACGGTTATGTTTTCGGTATAGGGTACGGACTTATGTGTCTTTTGCTTGCTCTTGTCGTCTATAAGTGCGGAGTTCCTAAGAAGTATACCAGGAAGATAGTGCATATTCTCGTAGGCTTTGAGTGGGTTATACTGTATCACTTTATGGGAGCGGGGCTTCATTTCCTTATTGTTTGTCTCGCCTTTCTTGCTTTGCTTCTTGTAGCCTATTTTACGAATCTTTTCCCAATGATTTCATCGGACTCGGACAATGCCCTCGGCACGGTATATTACGCTGTGGCGATGACGGGTGTTGCGATTTGCGCTATGTTCTTCGAAGACGTGATGATACCGTTCGGAATGGCGATAGCCTGCACCTCGCTCGGTGACGGTATGGCGGGTGTTGTAGGACAGGCTGTGAAAAATCATAATCCGAAGATTTATAAAAACAAGTCGCTTTTCGGCACTATTTCGAATTTTGTTTTTTCCTTTATAGGTGTTTTCCTAATCGACAGAATTTACGGTGCCGGTCTGGGAGTTTTTCCGTGCTTTGCTCTCGCCCTTCTTTCGGCGCTTCTTGAGCTCATTACCGAGTTCGGTCTTGATAATATAGTAATCACTTGGTGCGTTGCCGCATTCGGATATCTTTTCACGCTGGGAGTCGGGTGGGATTATGCTGCCCCGATACTTTTGACGCCTGTCGTTATCTGGCTCACTCTGTCACATAAGGCGCTCACACGCAGCGGTATAGTTGCCGCAATTATTGTCGATGTCGTTATCAGCATCGGGTATAAGAATTTTGGCTTCATACTTCTTCTTTCCTTCTTCGCGCTGGGCGTTGTTGTCGATAAGATAAAGAAAAAGATCAGATCCGATTTTGTTGACGAAGGGAAAAAAGGGGAGTGCCGTGACGCCGTCCAGGTGTTTGCAAACAGCGTAGTTGCGGCCCTTTGCGCACTCGGCTTTATATTCAAAAGCGGAATTTTCTTTACAGTCGGCTTTGTTGCAGCGCTTTCCGAGGCTCTTGCGGATACAGTTGCCTCGGGCTTCGGTGCTCTTGCTAAAAGGACGTTCGACCCCTTCAGGTTTAAGCCCACAGAGGGCGGTATCAGCGGCGGTATGTCGGTTCTCGGTACCTTTGCGGCATTGGTCGGCAGCTTCACTATCGGTGTGATTGCCTATGCCTTCGGAAGGGTTTCGTTTAAGGCTTTGTTGATAACCACGGCGGCAGGATTCCTCGGCTCGATTTTCGACAGCTTCTTGGGCTCTTTGGCACAGGTGAAATACAGGTGTGGCGTTTGCGGTAAGATTACTGAGAGGCATATACATTGCTCTGAGCGTACCCAAAGGCATTCGGGCTTACCTTTTATCGACAATGACGTTGTAAACCTGCTCTCCTGTCTGTTTTCGGTTGCGTTTGCAACAGCACTGTATTATTTGATGGCGTAAAAGAAATTTTTTGGGACTGTCGCTTTGACAGTCCCTTTTTATTTTTTGAAATTGTTGCAATATTGCTTTTGATAGGATATAATTGATAAAAATGAGCAATAGAGGTTGATTTATGCCGCAGGATAACAGTTTAATATTTAAGGATGAGAGCTTCCTTTTGCGTGTAGACCCTGAGCGCGAGTCGGGAATCGATACACTAGAGGGGGCGAGAAGGGCGATACACGAGGCTGTTGAAATAAAATATTTTTACGAGGGTACGTCGACGCTGCTTGTCGGCAGAAAATCCGTCACGGTCTGTGGCGGTGAGCTGATTGTAATTAATCCGTATGAATTTCACGCTACGGTAAATTATGGGGCGCAGAAGGGAAGATATCATCTGATTATGGTCTCGCCGGAATTTTTCTCCGAGTTCGTTGATGATATTCCCGACGTAAAGCATAAATTACTGACAGGCAGGCTCTCCTTCCCGACTAAGCCTGAATGCACGAGTCGTATGAGGGAGATACTAATTGAAATTGCAAAGGAAGCAAAAGAGGGAGAAAAGCATTCTCGGCTTGCACAAAGGGGACTTGTGTACGAGCTCTTGGCGCTCCTTCTGCGTGATGCGGACGATGCAGAATCCGAGCCCGGGGTACGTGAATACAGCGTACGGCATTATGCGCTTGTCGAGCCGGCGCTCAGACGCATACGAGACGGTTACAGAGAGAGGATGACGGTCGAGGAGTTAGCTGGTCTTTGCTCTGTGAGTAAATACCATTTTTGCCGTGTTTTCAAGGCGGTCACAGGTGTTACCGTAATGCAGTATGTGAACGATTACAGACTCAATATTGCCGACACTTTGTTAAAGAATACCGATAAGTCGGTAGGAGAGGTAGCGTGGATGTGCGGGTTTGAGGACGCAGGATATTTTTCAAGAATTTATAAGAAAAAGTTCTCTCGACCTGCGGGCAAAAGAAAGAGCAAAAACTCAATAATGTAAATAATTATTTGTATAAAATACAAAAAAGAGCTGAATTTGTAAATAAATCAGCTCTTTTTTTGTTGTTTGGTTTAGTTTGCTACGCCGAACCAGCGACCGCCCTGAGATTTATCGTCATCACCCTCGAGCAGCTCCTTATAGTTTCGTGCGACCTTACGGAAGGCTTCGACGTAACGCTCGATCCATTCGGGCTCATAGTGCTTAAACCAGGGCACCTGGAAGCACAGAATCTCTTCGGATTTACGGCAGGAGACGTCTCCCTCTCTCACGTCGCTATCGTTGAATGCAATTCTGGTAGGCTTTCCTGCATTGAATAGGTCGAAATACTTAAAGAATGCGTGCGTATGAAGACAGTAGTTTCCGCCTTCCCAGCAGCAATCAACGCCCTCGGCTCTAACCGCCTCGCAAAATCTCTTTACCGAAAGGCCGCCGAGCTCCTCGGGGTGATATATGCCGTGCGGACAGTACCAGCCTGCCATATTCGAGCCTGTGGACTCATCTACGCGTATTGCGTGAAGACCCGGAATCTCTTCCATCAGATCCCAGAAGTAATTCATTGAACGTCTGATTTCACTGCATCTCTCGTCGTAGTACTTGAGCTGAACTCGAGCCATAGCGGAGCAGAGCTGATTTGCTCGCCCCTTCATACCGCCGAGCGCTATCATCGCATAGGGCGCAAGCTCCTTGCATTCCTTTATGTATGCGGGATTGTTTCTTTCATAGTGACCGAAGGCTATGGCTCTTTCATAATACCTACGGTTGTCTGTAACAAGCATTCCGAGCTCGCCTGCGGCAAAGGACTTAAAGCTCATCATACTCATTGCGGCTATATCTCCGAACGTGCCTACTCTCTTGCCCTTGTACATACCGCCCTGTGCGTGAGAGCAGTCTTCCATTACCAGAAGATTGTGCTTCTTCGCAATAGCCATAATTCTATCCATATCGCAGGGGTAGCCAAAGTAGTGGACAACCATTATAGCCTTCGTTCTTTCGGTGATACGGTGCTCGATGTCGTCCGGGTCTATGGATAGATTCTCGTCTACGTTTGCAAATACTACGGAAATGCCGAGATTCTGAGCAATAGACGCCGTTGCCCAATATGTCTTTGTAGGAACTATAACCTCGTCTCCCATACCAAGTCCGAGAGCAAAGTAAGAGGCGAGAAGGGCCGCTGTGCCGTTGCAGAAGGCGAGGGCATATTTTCTACCCTGATATTCTGCAAACTCATCCTGGAATTTTTCAGTTATATCCGTTCCCGAATACTTATTGTTTCTGATTACGTCGAGTGCGGCTGCTTCATCCTCTTCCGTAATGATAGGCCAGCCGAAGAGATGCTTTTCCGGTGTTTCTTCCTTTTTTATTGCGGGTGTGCCGCCAAAGTATGCAAGTTCAGACATTTTTTTAGCTCCTTTTATGTAAAAAATTAAATATCTTTTTCGGACGATAAATAAATTTCGTTTATCAAGCGTACAGCCTCGTAGCCGTCTCGGGCGGTGCTGATTAGCTCTTCTTTACCTCTTACAGCCTTCACGAAGTTTGTCAGCTGCATAACATGACATATGTAGCTGAGCTTCGACGGGTCGCTCTCGGTTCCGCTCTTAGCTATTGCGGTCTTTTCCACAACCATCTTTCCTCTTACGCACAGCTCTTCTATTTTTCCTTCTACGAGCTTTGCATAGCCGTTTGAGCCGTGAATCTCGATTCTGCAAGAAAATCCGGGGTAGGATGACGTAGTACCTTCGATAACCCCGAGAGCTCCGCACTCATATTCGACGAGCGCCGCCGAGGTATCCTCAACCTCGATATTATGTACGAGAGTCTTTGTGCGTCCTTTGAGAAGCTTCGACTTACCTACGATGAAATTCATAAGGTCGATTCCGTGTATTCCTTGATTCATAAGTGCGCCGCCGCCATCCATATTCCAGGTGCCTCGCCAGGGGCTGCCTGCATAGTAAGACGGGTCTCTCCAGTATTTCATATACAGGTCGCACATAACCAGAGTGCCGAATGCGCTCTCGGATATAAGCTTCTTTACCCTTTGGACGTCCTCGCAGAATCTGTTCTGAGAAATAACGGTCAGATATTTACCTGAGGATTCGACCTCGAGACATATCTGTTCGCAATCGTGAGTGTTCAGCGCCATCGGCTTTTCAAGAACGACGTGCTTGCCTTTTTTGAGAGCGGCTAACGCTCCTTCCTTGTGTAGACCGCTCGGTGTGCAGATGCATACGGCATCAATATCACTGTCCAAAAGCATATCTTCATAGGCAGGGTATACCTTAAGCCTCCATTTTTCTCCGAACGCATTTGCACGCTCGAGATTCGGGTCGTAAACACCTACGGCTAGAGCTCCGTCAACCTCGGCGAGCGCTTGCACGTGGGCCCTAGATATCATTCCGCAGCCTACTATACCGAAACGTATATTTTCCATTATTTCTCCTCAAGTTTAAGCAATTTTACAGCATTTTCACGAACTATTTTGCGGTAGTTTTCCTCGCTGATTTCTCCCTTTTCACGCATATCGGAGAGAAAGGCGTCGAAGTGGTATGGGAACTGATTTAAAGTTGAGCACACGTCGCATCCGTAGTACATTCTGTCGGCAAATTCCTCGATAAATCTCGCCGCATACTCTCGGTCTCTCATTAATGCGTTTGCGGCGCTCCCCGCAGACAGGTCGCAGCATAGGTTGCCGTATTCACGTAAGAGCTTCGGCAGTCTTCCTTCCTTTATTTTTCCTTTAGGGTATGTGTTCCGCTCGTCGGGTGCATATTCACCGAGCTCAGCCCAGAAGGGCTGAGAATGTCCGAGGACTGTGAGGGAAGAATGCTTTTTCAGCATTTTTTCGAGTCTCGGAAGTCCGGGCTTGTCTACTGTTCCGTAATATCAGGACGGCTCGGGCGCAATATGTATTGTTACGGGCATATTCATCAAGGCACAGTGGCAGAAGAGATTGTCCATCTTGGGGTCGTCTGCGTACAGAGATGCCGTTATCTCGCCAACACCCTTAGCCCCGAGTCTTTTATAGTGCTCGATAAGGTAGGAT
This sequence comes from Eubacteriales bacterium, assembly GCA_045656605.1. Taxonomy (GTDB): domain Bacteria; phylum Bacillota; class Clostridia; order Oscillospirales; family CAG-272; genus UBA1740. The sequence continues at coordinate 2,987 of JAZORO010000058.1, read as the reverse complement.
AAATTTGCATCCGCACTGTTTTCAGCAGCTCTCGGGTCAACGTTACAGAACCACAGGAGTCTTTCCGGGTGGCTGTCTGCGAGTGACTTCATAGCCTCGTTAGACATATAATCGACACGCTTCTCGGGAGAGAAAACCGGGAGCAAAACCCCTTTCTCAATATTCAGCCTGTCATAAAAATCTATTAGCTCCTCAGCGCTAACCATTCTGTTTCCACCGGGGTATTGGGGTACCAGATTCGGGAAGGCGGTGGCGTGTGCGTGGATATCAATTTTTTTATTTGTTCCATATTCACGTTCCTAAAATTTATCTTTTTTACAGTTTAATCTTGATGAAAAAGCGTTTTATTATTCTTTGAGTAAATTATAGCATAAAATCTTTAACAAGTTATTTAAAAAATTGCTTGTTTGTGTAACGATATTGCTCTTTTGTTGAAAAGATACGCTTCTTAAAGCATTTTTTTAACGGTTGATGGTAAGAAAAGACTACATTTATCCTAAAAATAAAAAATCCTTTTTAGTATTGAAAAAAACAAGCGGGTATTGTATACTAGACACGTAAAGCATCGATGAACCGTTAGGGGGAAAAATAGAAAGAAATATAAAACTTGAAAATGATAAATTCATACTGACTCTCGACCCTTCCGCAAGGGCGACGAGCCTCGTTGTCAAGAGCACGGGCAGAGAAATGATAACGGGTGAAGGAATCCCGTTTTTCCGTATAAACGAGCTGCGCCCGTATCACAATGAAATAAAGCTCGCTTATCCCACTGCGGCGATGAGCTTTAATGCTGACAAAATAGAAATGTACGGAAATAGGCTTATCGTCGGCTTTGAGCTCTTGGAGTTCCGTGCCGTGGTTGAGGTTAATATCGCTCCGACGTATATGACCTTCTCGCTAAGTGAGTTTCTGACGGATGAGGATTCCTTTGGCCTCGGCGTTATTCCTATGAGTCCGCCGGTAGAGAGCTTTGAGATTGTACGCCTGGAGCTTAATGCAAAAGATGGCTTCGGAAGGTGGCTGAACGTGAGCTACGACGGGGATTGCTCGGTCGGAGTACTATCTTCTTCGCCTTACGGCAGAGCTGCTTCACACCTCGCAAAGGACCGTGTCAGGCTCTACGGAGAGCTGTTGTGCTCTGAGCGTCTGTATGACGAGCCGATATGTCTTTTAGCTGCCGAGACAGAAGGACTTCTCGACGTTATAGACAACTTCGAGCGTGATTATGACCTGCCGCTCGGCGTTCAGGCAAGAAGAAACGAACTTATAAACCGTTCTTACTACTGGTGCGCCGACGTAAATCCTCTTAACGTAGACGAGCATATCGAATACTGTAAAAGAGGCGGCTTTGAGCTTATGTCTCTGTACTACACCTCGATTCTTAAGGAAGAGGGCGGGTTTATCAGCGTAGGAGAATATGATTCCTACCGCTCCGAATATCCGAGAGGAAAAGAAGATCTTGTCGAGATGCTCGATAAGATAAAGGCGGCGGGAATTAAGCCGGGATTGCACGTTTTACCCACTCACATCGGTCTGCACAGTAAGTATCTTACCCCCGTAGCAGACAGAAGGCTGAATCTGAAGGAAGTATACACTCTTTCGAAGGACCTATCCTTTGACGACGATGTAATATTCGTCGATGAACGTCCTAACCTCGCCCCCACGTATGAAAAAACGAGAATGATAAGAATTATGGGCGAGCTTGTAAAGTATGAATCCTTTACCACCGAGCGTCCGTATCGCTTCCTCGGATGCGAGCGAGGCTATAACGGTACAACTGCGGCTGAGTATAAGACGGGCACGGCTCTCGGAATCCTTGACCTCAGTGAGTACTGCGCAAACAGCGCATACGTGAATTTGAAAACCGATCTTATCGATGAGATTGCGGACGGAATTGCAGAGCTTTACAGCGCCGGCTTCGAGTTTTTATATTTTGACGGCGCAGAGGGGGTTAATCCGCCCTTTGACGTCAACGTGGCTTTGGCGCAGAAGAAGATATACGACAGGCTTGAGAAAAAGCCTATATTCTGCGAGGCTGCCGCAAAGTCGCATTTCTCCTGGCACATCGTCTCCGGCGGCAATGCTTATGACATTTTCGCTCCCTCGGTATTTAAGGAAATGATGGTGAAGCATCCGTTTGCCGAAGCGGAAAGAATGCAGGACGACTTTACGAGAGTAAACTTCGGCTGGTGGTCGCTCTGTAAGGGGCACACACCCGATACGATTGAATACGGTACGGCTCTTGCCGCAGCTTGGGATTGCCCGGGAGCGTTAAGAGGAGACCTCGCCGCGTTCGGAGAGCTGCCTAGAGTGCTTGATATGCTTGACGTTATCCGCACGTGGGAGGACGCACGGCGCAAGGGGATTATCACAGATGAGATTAAGAGCGAGCTTCGTAAAACCGAAAAAGAACATACGCTCATAATAAACGAAATGGGCGAGTATGAGCTCTGTCAGATTGAAAGGGTTGAGTCCGAGCAGTTAAAGAACGCCGAAATCAGTGCATTCTTGCTTGAAAGAGAGCAGGGCGCTTGCGCTACGATATGGAGCAATATTGGCGAGTGCAGAATCCTTTTACCGCTCGAGGACGTCTCCTTATATGATGAATTGGGCTCGGAATGCTTAGAGCCGGAGCGCACAAGCGGCGGATTTATTTTACCCGTAGGTAAAAAAAGGTATATAACCACTTCTTGTGGAAAGGACGAGCTTCTCGCCGCCCTTATGAAGGCGGAAACGGTATAGTTACATCGGTACTCGATTTATCAAAGGTTTAAATAAAAAGGCAAAAAGATAAAAAAAGGGCGCTGTGCAAGATGGCACAGCTCCCTTGTACGTATAGAAATAATGCGCCATTTCAACAAATAGGTTTAATTGTTTTGTTATGAAATTTGCAAATAACAAAACGAAATGTCTGTTAACAAAAGCAGATTTGAATCATATAATATGCTCGTAACAGCACCGATATTAAGAAAAATTAAAATCAGTGA
>JAZORO010000057.1:0-24802 GCA_045656605.1 Eubacteriales bacterium | reverse complement strand
GGGCCCGAGAGATTACTACAAGAGCAGGTTTTATTCCGAGAGCAAGGCGCATTTTGTCAGCGAGACGGGATATCACGGATGCAATTCGATAGCTTCGCTTGAGAAATTTATTCCTAAGGATGAGATATATCCCGGAGCTATAACCGACAGCCATATTCTGCATTCCACCGATTGGGATGGCAACGACAGCCGTGTAAGACTGGTGTCCGATCAGATTATTCAGCTCTTCGGCTCCGTACCCGACAATATGGACGATTTTGTCCTCGCATCTCAGATTTCGCAGGCTGAGGCGCTCAAATATTTCGTAGAAAGAATGAGGATAAACCGACCCTATAAGAAGGGAATTCTGTGGTGGAATCTGCTTGACGGATGGCCTCAGGTATCGGACGCTGTTGTCGACTACTATTTTGAAAAGAAGCTTGCGTATAAATGGCTGAAGACAATTCAGATGCCCTTCTGTATTATGATTGATGAGATTGAAGAGTGGAATCTCAAGGTGGTTGCGGGTAACGATACGCTTACGACAAAGCGCGGCACGGTGAGTGTCACCGACTACGACTCGGGCGAGGTGCTCTTCTCTGCCGAATTTGAAGTAGAGAGAAATTCGTCAAAGCCCCTCGGACAGATACGCACTATGTACAGCGAAAAGAAGCTTCTCATCATAAAGTGGAAGCTTGACGGCGAGGAATACGTAAATCACTATATTGCAGGTCAGGTGCCTCTTTGCTTTGACGAGTGTAAGAGGTGGTTAGGCGCTGTTGATAAAATATATAAATAGCTTGCATACGCTGAGGGCGTGTGAAATATGCAGGGGAATTGAAACGCCCCTGCCTATGTTTAATTGTGTTTTTCGTACGGGGCTTTTTCCCTTTAGCTTCATATTTAAAAAGCGAGATGAGCTTGACAAGAAGCGAAAAAGATATAATAAGCGCAAGATGTATATGAAGAAAGGTGAACGAAATGACCGAAAAATTGATAAATCGAGTAAAGCTCACTAATTCTCCCGAGAATTTTGAGGTTTTGGCGCAGATTGAAGGATTTGCCGACACCATTATTGAAGGAGAGATATCTCAGCTTTCATTATCTATGGGCGAAGCGGTGTATATAAGGGTCATAAGCGAATCGGATGGTGTTCCCGCCTTGCCGCCTGTCGAGGTCTGCCTCGATGATGACGGCAGATTCTCACTAAATCTGAGGGGTATACCGACAGGGGGCCCCTATACGGTTGACTTTGTAGCTCTCAACAGGGCGGCGTGTACAAAAAGCGTGCTTCCGGGCGACAGGATTTGTCATCTTTTTGTGGGCGATATATATCTGATAGCGGGGCAGAGCAATGCCGCAGGAAGAGCGAGGGGCTTCGTCTTCGATGAACCCGAGCTCGGTGTGAGCGTATATAGAAATCTTGAGAGCTGGGATATTGCATCGATGCCGTTTGCAGATGAGCTCGATTCCAATATGTTCTTGAGGTTTGCGAAGGAGATAAGACGCAGAACGGGTACTCCGATAGGCCTGATTCCTGCGGCGGCGTGCGACTCGCCTCTTTCAAGATGGCTTTTGTCTGAGGACGGTGACCTCTACCGCAGGGCGATGTGTGCTGTCGGCGGTAGACGTATCAAGGCGGTGCTATGGTATCAGGGCTGCCGTGATGCCGGCGACGGAGTGGGTATGGAAGAATATCTCTCGCGCTTTGAGAATATGGTTAATGATATGAGGCGAGAGCTCGGCTCGCCGGATTTGCCTGTGTTTACCTTCCAGTTGAATCGTCAAAGGCGTAAGGAAACGAGCGACAGTCTGCACAGAAGCTACGACGGTATAAGAGAGGCGCAAAGACGTGCGGCTATGATTCCGAACGTGTCGGTTTTACCCGCCATAGACGCCTTGAATATGTCCGACTTTATACATAACAGCCAGAGCTCGAATTTTATGCTGGGCGAAAGGCTTGCGCTGTGCGTTTTGAAGAAGGTGTACGGCATAGGTCTCGGAGCTGACGCTCCCGAGATAAAATCGGCAAGGCTGGTGAGCTCCGACACGGTTCGCCTTGAGTTTTCAAACGTCACGGAATATCTTTCCTACCTAAATGCGACGCTCTCTGCCTATCCCATTGTTTTAGAGGATGCACTCGGTGCTGTGCCGCTGCACTCTGTAAGCTTATCCGATATGACGGTTGAAATCAGGGGGCAAAGAGGAATCGTTCTGCCTGCGTTTGTATCGGGTCAGACAGGAACCGACCCCGAGACTTATATTATCGATTACGGCACCGGAATCCCGGCTCTGTGCTTCTCGCAGTATCCCGTTGAGGGCTGAGCGCTCGGTGCGCCGGCGCAAAAGCTTTTGAATATATGCGCAGAACGAGAGGTAACGGGGCTTTCCCCTAACTGTTAAAAATCAAAAAACGCAACACGGCTAGGTTCTTTACCTGCTTTTGGTATTCACCGAGCCGTGTTGCGTTTTTATTATGATGAGCTTTATATAGACGTTCTTCTGAGCATTACGAAGCAAATAAGAGAGAATAATGAGCATAGAGCCATCATTATTACCCATACGACGGTAACCGTAACCCATCCGATATGCTCTGCCACAGGTCCGAGCACAAGATTCTGAATAACAATGCCGAAGCTGGCTCCTGCGTTGAGCACGCCCGATGCGGTTCCGCTCTTTCCGAAGGGGACGAAGCGAAGGGTATAGAACTGCGTCATAAGGTGCGTCGCCGTCATAAGCATAGCCGAAACGCAGAGCACGATAACGACGAGCGGTACGGGCAGCTTGCCTATAAAGAGAACTAAAGACAGAGGAACCAGAGCGATTGCCGCAAGGACGGCGTATGCGATGACCTCATTCTTTATCAGCTTAGGGAAGACGAGCGCCTTTGCTACAAAGGTTCCCGCAACACCTGATACTACTACGAGAATTGTCAGAAGGTTTCCGATAGACGGCGTTACGTGATCGTAGCTTTGCATAAGCATAGTCGGGGAGAAGGTCTTGACGCTGTTCTCAACAACCGTCCTCAGAAACACCGAGCCGAGAAGGAAGAAGAAGCCACAGGCGGCAAAGACTCTTATCGTGCTGTGCTTTTTTGCGCTTTTCTCTTTCTTAGAGGTGTCGTCCTTGTTGGGTACGGGTACATCCTCTGTTACGTACGGGTCGGCACATTTACAACATATCGGCATAGCTATTGCGAGGGCTACGAGTATGAGAGTAGAGAAAAGGAAGTTATCCTGCCATCTTTTGAAGATCGCCGAGAGCAAATAGGTGAGCACTAGTCCTGATGAAGAAGCCAGGGACATAAAGAAAATCATCTTCGGCCTGTCCTCGGGGCATAGCTGGCTCGACATAATCTTGAAGACCGACGGCCATATCGAGAACTGAATAAATCCGTTGAACGCCCAGGACACGAGCATAACGTAGAAGTTCTGATTGAAATATACCACTACGTTTGTTGCGGCGCTGCCGATAAGACTTATCGCTATCATCTTCTCCGGGCTGACCTTATCTGCGACAACTCCGCCGACAACTTGGAACGGAGTGTAGACAATATAGAATACAGCAGATATGACCGTAGCCTGAGTCAGAGTGAGAGAGCCCTCGTCAACTATGGACGCAAGCGCTCCGCTGAAACAATTCTTCGTCATAGAAACAAATGTAAATAAGACCCATAAAAATACAAAAAATGCAATGCTGGCATGCCTGCTAGTAAAGCGGGTGCCTACGCTTTTCAATAGCTTCATTTTTCTTTCTCCGGTTGTCCTGCCCAAGCTTATTGCGGACAAGGATACGCACGAGCATAGATACCCGTGCGCAGTTTTTATTTGAACATATCGTTGATTTCCTTGAGGGTTTTTCTTACGAGAATATCGCCGCCCTCGTGGCCCGCAGTTCCGCTCGATACGAATGCAGAGTAGTGCGAGCCTCTCTCGGCCTTCTCGGTAGGAAGATAGCCGTACGAGCCGCAGGACAGCTGAATTAAGAAGGTCTGCTTCGCAAGGCTTCTCGCCCTTATACGGTTACCGTAGTCGAGAAAGAGCTCGAAGGGGTTGGTTGCGAAGGCGACATCGCCAAGGCGTACGAAGTGCGCTTCTACGTCGAACATATTGACTTCCTTCTGAAGCTCGAAGCGACCGATAGTACCGCTGTGAATCATAAGATTTGCGTTATCCTCGTAGTTTATGTTGGAATCGAGGTCTCTTGCAAAGCTCTTTATTGCAGCTACGGCGTCATCATACTCTTTGGGAGTGACACGGCGCAGAGGAAGCTCGACGAGCTCCGTCCTGTGCTCGAGGGTGGTGTCGGTGACGAGCTCTCTTCCCTCCTCAAGCTCGAAGAATATCTCGGTAGCGATTCTTCTCGCCGCCTTTTCGCATCCCTTGGGGTCGAACATAGAGGGGTCGGCTCTACGCTCTATGATAACCTCTCTTGATATGTTCGGGTCATTGAGCTTGATTTCGGCATCGACCCAACGGACAAGGTCTCTCGGGCACATATCGCCTGCGGCAGAAATCATACAAGCGAAGTGCACGTCGCTGCCGTACCTTTCTCTTATCATCCTCTTTACCTTGCCTGCGTAGTCGGACGAGATAAAGTTCTGGTGCTCGAGCACCTGAGCAGGGCAGGCTACGTTAGCGACAATGCCGGTGAGTTTCTTTTCCCCGTCGTAGGTGAAGAGCATCTCGATACCCGAGTCGTTTCCGCCCTCGAGTTCGGTGAAGTTAGCCGAATTTGTGTCTCCCCACATCTTTGCGCTTCCGTCGTCGTAGCACGCTCTGCGGCATAGACCCACTGCGGCTCTGCCGAATGCTGTGGCGTATGCGCCCTCTTTTCTCGAGCGCCAAGCACAGAGCGCCGCCTCGGCGATTTTCTCGATGAGAAATGCCCTTGCTTCGTCATCCCTCAGAACAACGGGGTCATTATCGGATACGAGGGGGACGTACTTATATTTGTCGGGAATCATAGATTCGAGGATGTCTCTCGAGCCGAAGAGGTCTTTAGTTTTCTTTGCGCCTGTGGGTCTGTCCGTTCTTCCCGTGTAGCCGAGAGACGTGTGGGTGTGTATTGCGCTGACAATAAGTTTATCTTTAGGGAAGTCCTCATCCGTTATGTACTTGCGCACGTCGTCAAGGAGCGAGCGGCTCGTAGCTACGAGGTCGCAGGTGCAGAATATGACGGAGTCATCACCGCACTCTATGGCTAGGGCGGAAACTGCGATGGGGGTCTCTACTTCACCGGAAATTCTCTCATAGAACTGACCGACAAGGTCAACCTTTCTTCCTTAGGGAACGATGCTTACCTCGCTCCAGCCGATTTTAATCTTACTCATATTCCTTTTCTCCTTAGTCAATAACGGTAATTCCGAGGATATCACACAGGTTCTCGATAAGCGCACGGTTATCTCCGTAGGATATTATGTAGTGCTGGCACATAACGTTCTCTGCAAATGCGGGAACGTCATCAAGCATAACACGCAGTCCGGGCAGCTGAGGCGCGGGCTGAGTCCAGCCTGCCTCTTCCCACTTCATCGGGGTTACTCCCTCGCCCAAAACCATATGCATATAATATTCTCCGTCTATGCAGGTAAGACGGCACATTGTGATTTTACCGGCCTTAACCTTGCTCACGTTGAGAATACCCTCGTCGAGCTCGCCGAAAGCGGCAGGCATAACTGTGACCTCGCCGTCTACTACCTCGGCGGGTACGTAGTCGGGCACTCCCGCAAGAACGCTGTCGTTAAAGAATTCATAGAACTCAAGGTATGCCGCAGCCTGACCTGTGAGGAATTTAACCATAAGCTGCGTGACGCTTCCGAGACCGTCGTTCTCGGGTACTGTGCAGAGCCCTCCTCATCAGAGAGAAGCATAAATATAGGAGCAGGGGGGAAGCCGAGCAGCTTCTTCATTCCGTCGACGTCCTTGAGAGATATCGCCTCATATCCTCTCTCGTCGGAGAGCGACTTAACAGCAAGGTAATATCCTGCTGCCTTTTTCATACTTTCGGGGTTGGCAGGCTTTAAGAAGTTCCACTTAGACATACATCTGTCGACGACAGCCTGCTTTTCTTCATCGCTTATCTTTCTGTATCTTTGCTCGATTTCGAGCATCTCGAAGGTCTCGATTTCGGTACCGACGACTCTCTTTAAGGAAGGACCGTCGACCTGCGTGCCGTAGAGATTCATATCTCTGTAGCCCGCCATACCGCATCTTGCGTGGCGCAGTCTTCTTGCCGCCTCTGCGGCTTTTGCGTATTCTGCCACACGAGGAGCTACGGACGGGTTTCCGATAACGTCGTATATGTATTTAAAGGTATATCCGAGGTCGTAGAAGGTCTTACGTATAGCGGTAGTTCCTGCCTGGTCGGCAGTAGTAACGAGTCTTGTGCCTTCCATCCAGCCGCAAAGACCCCACAGAACCATAGGAATGTGTCTGAAATGCTCCGTAACCTTAACCACTGCGTGTGTCGGAATCCAGCCCGCTATGCAAACCACAAGGCAGTCGAAATCCTCGCCCTTCAGTGCGTCTATTGCTTTTTTGATATCCTTTTCCTCGTAGTCATCGGTAACGGGGTAAACCTTAATAAGGTCGAGTCCCTCGCTCTCGAGAGCCTCTGCCACCGCCTTGCATTTTCTGACAATAATGTCGATAGGGGTGTTTACTTCACCAAATCCAACGTAAGCTGTTTTTGCCGTAGAAATCTCCTCGTTCCCCGTTTGTAAACGGTTGTTTTATCTATATTATACCATCTTGATTTTTTTAAACAATATGAATTATGACACAGTTTTTATAAAATCGAACATATTCTTGCGTGACTTTTAGCAAGTCAAACGGTACTGCACGCCTACCGGATACGAAACTTCGCAAGCGTTATTCTTTAAAGTCAACCGTTTTTCTTGGGTGTGTTGAGAAGTCTGTCGTAGTAGAGATATCTCTCGTAGCACTCGGTGTAGTCGGTGTCGGAGGGCTCATAGATTCGGTTCAACTCAATCATCTTTGCCGCTTCTTTTACGGAAGAGAAGGCTCCGATGCCTACCCCGGCGAGAATCGCAGAGCCAAGACAAGCGGTCTCCTTGTTCTTAAGGGTTACAAGGCGCTTTCCGGTCATATCCGCCTTCATCTGACACCACAAAGGGCTGTTTGCGCCGCCGCCCATCGCACGTATTTCTCCAATCGAGAGTCCCAGATAGTCGAGGTTGGATTTGAGCATACAGCTGACTGATTCCATCACACTTCTTACAAAGTGAGACCTGTTGTGCTCTGTGGTGAGGCCTGTAAACGAGCCTCTTGCATCGGGATTGTACTTCGGCATAGTAGAGCCGCAGAGATATGGCAGGAAGGTGACTCCGTCAGAACCTGGAGAGACCGACTCGGCGAGGGTGTCGAGCTCTCTAAAGCTGAAGCTCTCGCACAGAGCGTTCTTAAACCACTTCAACGCCATACCCGCCGTGGGCGTCCAGGAGAGCAGGCAGTATTTATCATCGTAGTTATAGTGACAGGGCACGATACTGTCGGGGTTGTACTCGGGTACCGTGTCGGACGGCATAAAGAGAACCATAGTTGTTCCGGTCATCTCACTGACAATGCCGGGCTCGGTAACGCCGGCTCCGATAGCGCCGGCTATCTGGTCGATAGCGGACGTGACTACCTTGACTCCGTCATATTCTCCGACAATCTCGCCTGAAGGGAGAAGCTCAGGGAGCATACTCTTATCGATGCCGATATAGTCGAGCATCTCCTGCCAGTACTCTCTCTTGTGGATATCGAAATATATCGTGGAGGACTGGAGTGTGCGCTCGGTAACAAACCTACCCGTCATCTTGAAGAGAATCCAGTCCTCGAGCAGGAAAATCTTCTTTATCTTACCGAATACCTCGGGCTCGTTGCGCTTTACCCAGAGAAGCTTAGATGCGGGCCAGGTGGCTGTAATCTCGGGCTGACCCGTGACCTCGTACACTCTCTTATGAGTGAATTTTTCGGCTATCATATCGGCTTCCTTTGCCGCTCTGTTGTCGAGCCACACGATGGCGGGTCTTAGCGGAGTGCCGAACTCGTCGGTAAGAATGAGGGTCTCGCACTGCGTGTCGGTGGCGAGGGCGTCGGGCACAGCCGTTGCTTTCGCCTTTTCAATCACTCCTTTGACTATGTTCCAGTATTCCATAGCGTCAAATTCAACGAAGTCTCCCTTTGCATCAAGCGTGTAGTCAAAGTTCGAGGAGAAGACGGTTTCAAGATTTTCATCAAAGAGCGATGTCTTTACAGAAGTCGTTCCGATATCGATACCGAGCAGCTTCATCATATACCTCCGTATGTAAATAAAAGTTGTCTTTATTTGCAAAAAACAAACAGCTTAACACAAAACAATCAGAAAGAGCGAGCGCTACATATTACTAAAAGCTTGTGTTTGCTGTAACGAATTTGCAGGAATATTTTATCATAGGCAGGTACTTTTGTCAAGCGAATAAGCTCTTTTAAGTTCTTTTTTATACCTTGTGGGTTTTCATATTCGAAAGGCTATTGACTTATTGATATAAAAGTATTAAAATTTATATAAGCAAGCTTGCTTTACAGGAGATAATATGAAAATAACGGATATACTTAATGGGGACGAGCTTACTTTATCGTTCGAGGTCTTTCCACCCAAGACGGACAGCTCTTTCGAATCGGTCGGAGATGCCGCAGTAAGAATTGCCGGGCTCTCGCCGAGCTTTGTCAGTGTGACCTACGGAGCGGGGGGCGGCAGAAGCAAATATACACTCGATATAGCGAAAAAAATAGAGAGAGAGTCGGGAGTGCCGACGCTTGTGCATTTGAGCTGCGTATCCTCGTCTAAGGAGACGGTCGGGAATATGATATCTTCGATAAAGGACTCGGGGATTGAGAACGTGATGGCTCTCAGAGGAGATATACCCGAGGATATGAAGAACGTGGACAGAGATAAGTTGGATTATCGCCACGCAACAGAGCTTATATCCGAGCTTCGTACGTCGGGCGACTTTTGCATAGGCGCAGCGTGCTATCCCGAGGTTCACCCTGAGAGCGCAACGCAGAAGGAGGATATATCCTATCTTAAGCTGAAGCAGGAGCTGGGGTGCGATTTCCTTACGACGCAGATGTTCTTCGAGAATAATCTCCTTTACAATTTCCTTTACAAGATAAGAGAAGCAGGAGTTACGATTCCCATTATACCCGGCGTTATGCCGATCACGGGGGCTAATCAGGTTGAAAGAGCAATAAAGCTCTCCGGCTCGTTTATGCCTCGCAGATTTCTTGCGCTTGTAGACCGTTTCGGCTCTGACGCCGATGCTATGAAGCAGGCGGGAATCGCTTATGCGACCGACCAGATTATCGACCTGTATGCCAACGGAATCAGAAACGTCCACGTATACACGATGAATAAGCTGGATGTCGCCGAGAGTATTGTGAATAATCTTTCTCACATACTTGGCAAGAGCCTATGACCGGTGTTATTGTAAGAAGCTATCCGGAGCCCGAGTTTAATCTTAACGAGGCTTTACGATATTGCGGCGCCGTTGTCGGGGATGAGGATGCGGCTCATATTATCTTGGAGAGCTTAGCCTCTCTTTCGGACAAGCTTTCCTTCAGGGTGGTTTACAGAGAGATTGCGATATCGGTGCGGGGGAGCACTGTTGAGCTCGGTTTCGCAACTGTTGAGTCGAGCGCCCTCGCACGGTATCTTAGCGGGTGCGACAGGGCTATACTTTTTGCGGCGAGCGTTGGATATGGCGTTGACAGAATGATACGACGAAACAATATAGAGAGACCTACCCGTGCAACGTTTATCGATGCCGTAGGCTCGGAAAGAGTGGAGAGCCTTTGCGATGCGTTTTGCCTCGATATGCAGAAGATCTCGGAGAAGAACGGTTACAGGAATCTGAACCGATTCAGCCCCGGGTATGCCGATTGTCCGTTGTCGTTGCAAAAGGATATTTTTAGCGAGCTTTCCTTAGGAGCGACGCTCGGGGCTACGCTTAACGACAGTATGCTTATTACTCCCGTGAAGACGGTAACGGCATTCATAGGTATGAAAAAACAGGGGCTTTGAATACAGAGCGAGGCTCTTCCTTTCCAAGAATATCAAACCTGAGAAATTTGGAGGCGGTATGAGGATTACCGAGTATATAAAGAACAATTTACTCTTCCTTGACGGTGGTATGGGTACGCTTCTTTCCGAAGCGGGTCTTTCGGCAGGGGAGAGGCCGTATGAGTGGTGCTTGTCTAATCCCGAAAAGGTGGTTGCGGCTCACAAGGCTTATTTCGATAAGGGTAGTAACGTCGTGTCTACAAACACCTTCGGGCTTTTTTCGCTCGAGTGCAATGCCGAGAAGCTAAAAGAGACAATAAAGGCGGCGGTAGAGTGCGCAAGGCGTGCGGAGCGTGAGTCTGTACGCAAGGGGGAAAAATGGGTTGCCCTTGACCTTGGCCCTACCGGCAGAATGCTCAAGCCTTACGGCGAGGTCGAATTTGAGCGTGCGGTAGAGCTGTACGCCGAGGTTGTTAGAATCGGAGCAGAGTGCGGCGCAGACCTTGTGCTGATAGAGACTATGACCGATTTGTACGAGGCGAAGGCGGCGATACTCGGAGCAAAGGAGAGTTGTGATTTGCCCGTGTTTGTCTCCTGTGCTTACGGTGAGGACGGAAAGATGCTGACAGGGGCTTCACCTGAGGCGGTTGTAGCAACTCTCGAGGGGTTGGGCGCAGATGCCGTCGGTATCAATTGCTCCTTCGGCCCGGATGCTTTGCTTCCTGTTTTGTCGAGATATTTAGCTTCTGCGAGCGTGCCTGTTTTCTTCAAGCCGAATGCCGGCCTGCCCGAAGTGAGAGACGGAAGAGCCGTGTACGATATGTCCTTCGATGCGTTTGCAAAATCTCTTTCGCAGGCGGTGTCTATGGGAGCTTGCGCCGTTGGAGGGTGCTGTGGTACTACACCCGAATATATCGAGGCGACGGTGAACGCCTGCTCTGATATTAAACCCCTACCCGTGCTGAGAAAAAGCCTTACACGTATATCGTCGTTTACCCACACGGTCGATTTTGGCAAGAGACCTGTGCTTATCGGCGAGAGAATCAATCCTACGGGGAAAAAGAGGCTGAAGACTGCGCTTGAGGACGGTGATATCGATTACGTAGTGTCTTTGGGTCTTGCTGAGGAATCGGCAGGCGCTGACGCTCTGGATGTAAACGTCGGTATAGCGGGCAAGTCGGAGAAGGAGCTTTTGGAAACGGTAATCAAGGAGCTTCAGGCTGTGTGTGACCTGCCTCTTGTGATAGATACGGCGGACCCCGCCGCTATGGAAAGGGCAATGCGGATATATAACGGAAAGCCGCTTGTAAACTCGGTAAACGGTAAGAGCGAGAGCCTTAAGTTCGTTTTGCCGTTGGTAAAGAAGTACGGCGGCGTTCTGATTGCCTTGACGCTTGACGAGCACGGAATACCCGAGAGGGCGGAGGATAGGCTCGCCATAGCAAAGAGAATTCTTATAGAAGCCGAAAGGTACGGAATCGATAAAAAGGATATAATCTTCGATCCTCTGGCGATGACTGTGGCAGCGTCGGACAGCGCAGCTCTTGAAACTCTCAGGGCGTTGCGCCTAATAAGGGATGAGCTCGGTGCTCATACCTCGCTCGGGGTATCGAACGTCTCCTACGGCCTTCCCGACAGAGAGATAATAAACTCTACCTTCTTTGCCTTAGCGCTTTCCGAGGGTCTGTCTGCGGCAATACTTAATCCGCACTCGGAGAGGATGATGCAGAGCTGCAGAGCGGCTGTGGCGCTTCTCGGCAAGGACGAGAGGTGCTCGGAATACATCGCTTCCAGGAGCGAGATGGCGGACAGCGACGTAAAGAGAGCCGAGGTGGACAAGGACGAGCCGAAGGGAGTCAAGCTTTCCGAAGCTATAACAAAGGGTATGGCGAGAGTGGCAGAGGGCTTGACACGTGAGCTCCTCGCAGGTGAAAGCCCAATGACAATTGCTGAAAATTATATCATTCCTGCGCTTAACATCGTTGGCGAGCGTTATGAGAAGGGCGAGATATATTTACCCGGTCTGCTTATGAGTGCAGAAGCGGCAGAGGCGGCATTCGGACAAATAAAGGCGGCGATGCCCGAGTCGGCGATTGTGAGCGGCATTCGTGTAGCTCTGGCTACGGTGAAGGGCGACGTTCACGATATCGGAAAGAATATACTCAAGCTCCTGCTTGAGAACTTTGGCTTCAGGGTATATGACCTCGGCAAGGACGTACCGCCCGAGACGATTGCCGATGCGGTAAAGGAGAACAACGTTTCTCTCCTCGGCTTGAGCGCCTTGATGACAACGACGCTCGGGGCGATGGAAGAAACCGTAGCGCTTGTAAAAAAGGCCTCTCCTTACTGCCGTATAATGGTGGGCGGAGCGGTCGTTACCGAGGAGTATGCGCAGAGGATAGGCGCACACTTTTACGGCAAGGATGCTATGGACGGCGTGAGATATGCCGAGCAGCTCGATGCCGAGAGAAGGGCGGAAATATTCGGATAAGCCATACGTGTGCTTAATAAACTCACATCGGAGAAAACAATGAGTGATAAGAATGAATTTTTATACGACTCAGACAAGGCGGAATTCTTGTTTGAAGAGAACGAGGACGAGAGCGCTTGCTCCGTCGAGGTGCTGGTCTGCGAGCCCATCTTGGAAATCCCCGGGTCCTATCAAGGTGTCCCCGTTACAGAGGTGCTTTCGACGAGCGCTGAGGTAGCGGTGCATGCGGGGCGTGTGTGGAAAATCGTTCTGCCGAAGAGTCTGAAGGTTATAGGATACGAGGCCTTTGCATACTATCACAATCTCACCGATATCGAGATTCCCGAGGGGGTAGAAGCGATATATGATGCAGCATTTGACGGATGCGCCTCATTACGCAGACTGAGACTGCCCGAGGGAGTTAAGAGAATAGGCAGGAAAGCCTTTTATAATTGTGATAGTCTTGAGGAAATCGAGCTTCCCGAGAGCTTGGAGCACATAGGTGACAGAGCCTTTGATTGCTGCTACTCCTTAAAGAGGATAAGGATTCCGAAGGGTGTTTCTCATATAGGGTACGAGGCGTTCTCGCATTGCGAGAGCTTAGAGGAGATTACTGTTAGCGAGGGCAGCCTGCACTATGAGTCCTACGAGGGGGCGCTTTACTCCTTCGGCAAAGGCAGACTCAAGAAGTTCCCCGAGGCGAGCCCGAACAGGCGGCTTGCGATTGGAGAGAGCGTGTACGTGATAGAGGATATGGCTGCGAGCGGAGCTCTCAGGCTCGAAGAGGTCTCGTTCCCCTCGAGCTTATGGAAGATAGAAGAGGCGGCATTCAATCGCACGGGGCTATTATCGCTTTCCCTTCCGGAAGGAATAGAGTCGCTCGGAGATGACGCCTTCTCTTACTCGGAGAATATCAAGAGGATAAGCCTGCCGAAAAGCCTCGTATCAATCGGCTCCGATGCTTTTACGGGGTGTAAATCTTTGGTTGAAATAACCGTAGAAGAGGACAATCCTGCCTTTAAGACGGTCGACGGAGTCCTTTATTCAAAAGACGGAAAGCGGTTGATAAAATACCCCGAGGCGAAGCCTTTGGAGAGCTTCGTTTTACCCTGCGGAGTCGAGGTTATAGAGGCCGGAGCTTTAGCTAACGTAGGCGCAATGCGTGAGCTGGAGCTTGCGGAAAGTCTCAGATACATCGACACGAGGGCGGTTGAAGGCTGCGATTTGCTAGAAAAAGTAGAGCTGCCCGAGGGAGTTGTGACGGTAGGGGAGAACTCATTCGCCTATTGCAAGAGGCTAAAGCGTGTAAAAATACCCAAGAGTGTAACAAAAATCGGCGAGAGAGCTTTTTGCGGCTGCTTCTCGCTCGAGGAGATTGCGGTTGACGAAGAGAACGAGAGCTTCAAATCTCCTTACGGGGTGCTGTACTCAAAGGATGGCGCATATCTGTGTCAGTACCCAATAGGCAGGAAGGACGAGCGGTACGAGGCACAGGACGGGGTAACGCACGTATGCGGCGGAGCATTTGCAAAATCCGAGAGCTTGAGGAGAATAATTCTTCCGAGCACGGCGGAGAACATCGCCTTTGACAGCTTCCATAATATACCCAACCTTGAGAGGGTGGAGCATAAGGATAAGAAATAAAAATGCGCTTCGATTTTCGAAAGCTGCGCAGGGGGATGAGGATAGAATAAATGAAAATCACGATAGACGCTATGGAAAGATATCTTCTCGATCGGTATGGCGGTTGGGCGAAGGAAGAGGGGCTTTTCTTGAAGCTTGTTGAGGAGCTCGGAGAGGTTGCTGAAGTCATAAATATGCGAATCGGGAGCAAAAAGCCGAGCGGCAAGGATTTGAAGCGGGAGCTGGGAGTAGAGCTTGCCGATATGATTCACTACATAGTAGCCATAGCCGCAGTCAATGATATAGACCTCGCATCACTCATTCTTGAAAAGGACAGAGAGGGGTCTAAGAAATATAACCACGATATAACCCTCGAGCAGTTTATAGCTCGGGAAAACGAAAAAGGATAAAGCCTTCTTAAGGAAGCTTTCTCTTTTCACTAGGATGAAAGAAAATGAAGACGCGCCCCGACGACTATTGTCCGCGGGCGCGCTTTCTTATGAACGTGATGATTATAGCTTTATTACGGCATCGAGCGCAAGAATAAGAGCGTATTCACGGGAGTCCTTGCCCCAGGAGCGCTCGTCATATTTCTCGGGGTCGGAGAGTGTGTCCGCCGTGTATAGAATCATTCCGAAGACAGCGCCTCTCTGCTTAGATACCGCAACGAGCGCCGAGCACTCCATCTCTACCACCGAGCAGCCTTCCTTCTTCCTGTATGCAACCTTGTCTTTCGTCTCACGGTAGAAGCCGTCCGTTGACCAGGTAATAACATCGATAGGGGCTATCCCGTGTTCAATAAAAGCCGATTTTACCGCTTCTTGCGCTACGGGGTCGACGTCTATAAAACGTGAGGGCGGTGCGTAGTGATAGGACGTTCCTTCGTCACGCAGAGCTCTTACGGGTAGGAGAAAGGAGTTCTCGGAGAGCTTATCAAGTGCGCCGCAGGAGCCTGCTGATATCACCTTGCGTACGCCGTATCCGATGAGCCAGTCGAGCAGCTGTGCGGCAGGAGACGAGCCTACGGGAGCTTGGCATAGAGCTATTTTTTCACCCTTATACTCGGTAATATAAACGGGGTAATCCTTAGTGGCACTTTCGAAGCTGCCGACTTGCTTTGCCCCAACCGAGTGTGCATACCTATCAATACAGTCGCCGAGAAATGCGAAGACGCACCTTTGGGGCAGGGTCAAATCCAGATTTTCGTGCGTGGGGCTTATTACCGCCGAAGGGTCGGTGTCAAACTCGAGCAGGGGAATTTCGTTTTTTATTATACTCATAGCTTAGTTTCGTTCTCTGTTTGGTTGCGTACGGTGTCAACCGTTGAAAACTCTATGGTCCTTTCCTGTGAAGAACATAACCTTGTAGTCCGAGCCGACTATACGAGAATAGATTCTTCCCTCATACTTTCCTGCGAGCTCCTCAGCGGAGAGGTTCGTGGAGATTATAGTGCATAGACCTCTGTTGAGTCTTGTATTTATTAGGTTATAAAGGCAGGAGACGGTGAACTGATTCGAGAACTCGGTGCCGAGGTCGTCGAGAATGAGAAGGTCGCACTCCATATATTTTTCAGACACGGGTATGTCCTTAGAGTAACCCGAGCGGAATCTGTCCTGCTCAAAGGCGCTTATTATATTCTGTGCGCTGTCGTATAGGACATCGAAGCCCTTGCCTATTACAACTCTAGCTATTGCTGTGGAGATGTGCGTCTTCCCCGTGCCGGTCGTGCCGATGAGCAATAGGTTGTCTCTATGCGTGCCGAAGGATTCCGCATATTCCTTAGCGGTGTGCAGGTTCAGCTTCATTCTTCTGTGCCCATCCTCGCTATCAGAGTACCAGCTCGGGTCAAAGTTGTCGAAGGATTGCTTCTCGATAAGGCTGCCCATACCCGACGACTCAATATTCTTGAGGGTTAAAAGCTCCTTAAAGCAGGCGCACAGATTGTGACCTGAGTAGCCCGTATCCTGGCACACAGGACAGGTGTAATGCGGTCTCGTGTAATCCTTGGGAAGGCCTACGCTCTCGAGCAGCTCCTCTCTTCTTTTCATAAGAGCCTCGTTGCGCTTCCTTATGGGGGCGATATCACCGCCCTCGCAGGCTGTTCTGAAGAGCAAAAGCCCGGTGCCTGTGAGCTCCTTATCTATTTTTGCAATCTCGGGGTATTTTCTGCCGAGCTCCTCGCTTCTCAGAGTTGCTTCGCTCTCGGCTCTGACTCTGCGGCTCTCGATTTCTTCTTTTACAAGGCGAAAGTTGTCACGACTGTACATACTTTTTACTCCTTAGCTGTTTTTCTTTTGTAGGCTTGCGGCTCGGATAAACCGCATATGATTTCGATAAATAATCACCCGCGCGAGAAACTATTTTTTATTATCTGTACCGTAACTGCGCTCGAGCGCACGCATAAGAGCGTCGTCGCTGTCGTACTCGGTGAATTTCGGTGATTTAGCCTCGGTTTTCTTCTCGGATTTTTTCTTGCCTGCCGCCTGCTTTTCCGCCTGCTCCTTTCGGAACTGCTCGTTGTAGGCTATGCACTCGTCGACAGTCCTGCATTTTGCATTATGCCAGGCGGTGAGAACGGCGTCGATGTATGGCAGACTCCTCGAGCCCGTAGCCGATACTGCAATATCGTACGCCTCGCCTATAATCGCAAGCGAGAAGCCGAGCTCGTCCGTCCAACGGGCGAAATATTTCTTTTCGCTCTTCGTGGGTCTTCTGTCATATATGCAGAAGATTCTGCGTATTTCTCTTTCCATAGCCGAGACCGACTCGGCTTCCGATATGTACCTCTCGAGCTCCTCGAGTGAGTCGATGCTCTTGCCTACGAGCTCCTCGCCCTTCCTCAAGAGCTTTATGGCGGTCAGCTTTCCTTTTTCACCAAGATATGCAGCAAGGCTCATTATGTACTCGACTGATACGCCGCATTCGGTGTAGAGGGCGGTCACCTGTTTTATTTCCTGGGTGTTCAGAGCGGGCTTGCCGATTATGGTTGCGACTTCCTCTATGAGGGTTTTCAGCCCCTCGTTTCTGATGTCACGGGCGGTGTCCTCGGAGAGCGTTTCGTCCGGTCGCCTTCTTTTCTCCGAGTCGGAAAACTCATCGACCACAGCGCCCTCGCCAAGAGGTATGATAACACCCGATTCCTGCCACAGAGACAGCGCCGCAGCCGCTCTTGCGGGAGTGGTTGCCGCAACCTCTGCGAGAGCTTCTTTAGACTCTATCTGCCCATTTTTTGCAATAAGAGCGACAAGACAGCCGAGCTCCTGCTTCGACGCATCGTGGAACGCAGGATTCTCACATATGCCCTCGAGCTTTATTATGTAACCGGATTTATTCATTTTCTTCCTCGCTGAACTTCGTCTTTATCTCGTAGCACAGAGTCATAAGCGAGTCTCCGAGGTGGATGTTCTCGACTATTACCCCGGGGGTTGTGAGCTTGAGCTCCATATTTGCGAAGTTCCAGAAGCCCTTGACTCCCGCCCTCGCCATAGTCTCGGCTACCTCGTATGCCGCTTCTTTCGGTACGGTCAGCACTCCTATGTCTACCTTTTCTTTCTCACAGAACTCAGCCAGAGAAGAGACGGGAAGCACGGGAAGACCGTAAACCCTTGTGCCTATAATTTTTTCGTCGACGTCAAAAAGGGCAAGCCTTTCTACGCCTCGACGCTCGAACATATGCGTTGCGGCAAGAGCTCTGCCGAGATTTCCTGCGCCGACTATAACCGCACTGAATCCTTCCGTCACTCCGAGCAGCTCGCTTATCTTTCCGTAGAGGTATTTGACGTTATATCCGTATCCCTGCTGACCGAAGCCGCCGAAGCAGTTCAGATCCTGTCTTATCTGGGATGCGGTAACCTCCATAAGAGCCGAAAGCTCGGCAGATGATATCCTGTATTTTCCCTCGCGCAACAGCTCGCCGAGATACCTGTGATATCTCGGAAGCCTTTTAATAACCGCCGGGGGCACGGGGGTCTTTATATCTGCAAATCTTCTTTCGAAGGTTCCGTTTACTTTGTCAATATGTTCCATTCTGTCACAGCCTTTCGGTAAATTAGTTCTCCTCGACGGGAGTCAGCATATCAAGAGAGTCAAGTGCGCTGGCATTCAGGCTCGAGTCGCTACGCCTGCCGCTCATAAATTCATAGTATCCCTGAGCCGCAATCATAGCGGCGTTATCGGCGCACAGAGACAGAGGAGGCAGGAAAAGCTCTCTTTTGTGAGCTTTTGCGAGAGATTTCAAGCGCTCCCTGAGGTGCGAGTTTGCAGCGACTCCGCCGACGGCGCATAGATTGCACTCCGGATATCTTACAAGAGCGGTCTCGACCTGCCTGGCGACAGCCTCTACGGCCTCGTAGGTATATCTGGCGGCAAACAGGCTTTTATCAAAATCTCTTCCCGACTGCTCGAATTTGTGCAGAAGATTTATAGCCGCAGTCTTAAGCCCGGAGAAGGAAAAATCGCACCCGCCCTTGATTACGGGAGATGGCAGACGCCATTCGGGGTCACGGTAGCTCTCACAGTCGGAGTAAGCCTCGTAAAAGCCCGTTTCCTTGCCCGTCGCTTTTATGAAGCCTTCTCTCGCAAGAGCGTCGAATCCGGCTCCCGCAGGGTAGGGGATGCCGATAATTCTGCCTATCTTGTCAAACGACTCTCCGATAGCATCGTCAAGCGTCGTACCGATAAGGCGCATATCCGTGTAGTCTCTGACGAGGTAAATTGCGGTGTGGCCGCCGGAGACGGCGAGCGCAATATATGGGGGCTTCGGCGCATCCTCATCCTTCGTGAGGTAGGCTGCGGCAATATGCCCCTTTATGTGGTCTACGGCTACAAGTGGCTTCCCGTTTGCAAAAGCCAGAGCCTTTGCAAAGTTGACCCCGACAAGCAAAGCGCCTATAAGACCGGGATTCGCCGTTACACAGACAGCATCAATGCTTGATATATCGATTCCCGCTTCTTCCATAGCCTCGTATGTAATTTTGCTTACCGCTTCGATGTGCGCTCGGCTCGCTATCTCGGGCACGACACCGCCGTATAGCCTGTGGGTTTCAATCTGAGAGGCGACTATATTCGATTTTATAACAAAGCCGTTTTCTTCTCTTGTGACAACGGCTGCTCCGGTCTCATCGCAGGAGCTTTCGATTGCGAGTATGTTCATCTTCTGTCGACCTTTTCGTTTTGTATGTAAATAATTATTTGCAAATCACTCGATTATATCTGAGCGTGACGCCTTCAGCATAACGATGGCATCGTCAGAGGGGTCCTTGTAGTAGCCGCGTCTTATTCCGACCTTGCGGAATCCGTAGCTTGTATAGAGCTTTATTGCGGGAATGTTTTTACTCCTCACCTCGAGGAACAGGGTCTCAAGCCCCTTACCCATCGAGGTCTTTACTGCAAAATCGAGAAGCCTGTACCCCACGCCTCTCCTTTGCTTTTCGGGCCGCACAGCGACTCGGTATATTTCTCCCTCGGGGGCGATAAGCCTGCCTATCACATAGGCGACGACCTTGCCGTCCTCGACTGCCGAGAAGCACATAGCGCCCTCTGTGGAGATGCAGTCTGTTATGCTTCTCTCTCCCCACGGGTCGGGGAACAGAAGCTCTTCGATGTCGGCGATATCACCGACGTCTGTGGGCAGTGAGCGTCTGAAATCCATTTTATTTCCTTTCGGAGCTTTTTAGCCTTTTTCAAAAGAAGCGAGAATGGCAGAGAGCACAGACTCCTTTGCCTGTGCGATATCCTTCGCCTTTGGCGTGCATCCTGCCGCAAGAGTGTGACCGCCGCCGCCGAAGCTTTTGGCAATCTGTGCGACGTCCTTCTCGGTAGAGCGGATCGACGTCCTGAATTCTCCTAGGTCGTTTTCCTTGATTATAAAGGCTATCTCTACGCCCAGTAAAGAGCGCACCACGTCTATACCTGTCTCAAACTCCGAGAAGGGCACTCCGAGCGCATCTCTTTCGGCACGGGTAACGGTGCAGTAGGCTACTTTTCCTCCTAGTGCGGTCTCTATTCTTCCTGCGACGAAGCTCTCTGCAAGGAGCTGATGCTTGCTCTTCGAGTCGAAAAGCGAGTGGTTTATAGCTGAAAAATCTATGCCCGTCTCGATGAGCCTTGCGGCTATCCTATGCACCTCTGCGTTGGCGGAAGAGTAGCGGAAACAGCCTGTGTCGGAGCTGATAGCCGTGTACAGATGCTTTGCAAGCTCGGGTGTGAGCGTGATTCTACCCTCGTCAACAAGAAGGTCGACGACTTCCATAAGAGCCTCGGATGCGCTGGAGCAATCGGGGATGCAGAACGAAGGAGCGTAAGCTTCACCCGTGGAGTGATGGTCTATCATAAGCTTAGTCTCACCCACAATATCGGCGAGTCTGCCCATCTGAGCACGTGATGCGACGTCTATCGTCACAACGTCCATACCCTCTTCGTATTCGCTAAGCTCAGTGTCACCGAGTATAAACCTTAATCTCTCGGGGATAGGGTCAGAGCATATTAGAGACGCATTCTTGCCAAGAAGAGAGAAGAGCGTCTTCAGAGCCATAGCCGAGCCTACTGTGTCACCGTCCGGGCGTGCGTGCATTACTATCAAAGGGTTTTTCAGTGAGAGAAGAATGTCTTTGCACTCCTCTTTAGTCAGCCTTTTATACTCTTTCATTTTTCCTCACCCTCGTCCTTTTCTTCCTCTGCACCGATGTTGAGCTCGCTGAGAATCTTCGCTATTCTTGCACCGTGCTCCATAGAGCCGTCCTTAACGAAGTGCAATTCGGGAGTGATGCGCAGGTTCAGCGTTCTTGCGAGGTGATATCTGAGCATGCCCGTACATTTTTTTAGTCCGATTGCCGCTTCGTCAAAGTCTCCCATACAGGAAAAATACACTGTGGCGTACTTTAAATCGGGGGCAACCTCTGCCCTCGTTATAGATACGAAATTGTCGGTAACCTTCGGTTCTCGCACCGATGACAGAGCTATTGCGAGCTCTTTGGCTACTGCATCGTTTATTCTTCCTCTTCTGTATTTTGCCATTTTTTCGTCCTTTCTACGCCTCGGCATTGCGCCTCGGCGGCTTGTCCGATGCGCTGATTGCGGTTGAATCGGAGTCAAGCTGTTTTTAATATATTTTCTCGGGGCGTCGGCGTTTTGACGCCCCGTATGTTTCTCTGTTTTGTTCGCTATTGCTTTGTTTATTTGCTGTCCTCGGTTACCGCTCACTCTATTCAGTCCGGATTACCGTTACTTGCCTCGCTGTCTTTTGGCGCTACGGGATTTTTCTTGTCTTCCGCTCGCCTTTTGTTCTCGGTTGCAGTTTCTCTCTTTGCCTGCTACCGACCTTTTATCGGCTCCTGCTTGCTTTTTCTCTTAAGCACAGAGATTTAAGGAGTAGCCCGCAGGCGCTTTACGTACTCGCAAACAAGGAGAGTATGCCTTACGTAAAAGTCTCGCAATCACGTGTCTTAGCCTATGAGGCGTGCGAAATTTTTGCGCTTTCGCCCTTGATTGAAAGCAGGGAGCGCTTCCCTGGGTGTAGCGCCTTCACGGATGCTCCTCTGTGCTCAAGGAGAAAGGCGTCGGAGCCCTCTTTCACCGAGCTTATCACGTGCTTTGCTCCGTGTTTTTCGAGTATATCCTTAATCTCGCAGGATAGAGCGGGGAAGTGCGTGCATCCGAGTATCACTGTGTCTGCGTCAAAGCCGAACAGCGGCGAGAGCACCTTTTTCAGTATTGCTCGCTGAGCGTCTGTTATAAGCCCGTCTCTTGCTCCGCCCTCGACGATACCGACGAGTGGCTGCGCAGCTACTGCCAGAGCATTTACTCCACGGAATTGCCCCTTCCTTTTGATTGCATCCGTAAAGCACCCCGAGAGCACGGTAGCCTCGGTCGCAAGCACGGCGATTCTTCGGTTTTTCGTTGCGGCGAGAGCCGCCTCGACGGTTGGCTCTATTATCGGAAAGGCGTGTTGCCTGTATTCTTTGCGTATCGAGTCGCACACCGTCCCTGCGGTACAGCAGGCAACGAGAACTTTGTCGCATCCGACACGGACAAGCGCTTCGATTCCGTCCTCTACGAGCCTTATGAGCTCGTTTCTCGTCTTTGTTCCGTAGGGAGCGTTGCGCCTATCGGGGAAAAATACAATTTCCTCATCTGTGAGCCCCTCGACGTACCGTGCGGCGAGCAGACCGCCCGAGCCGGAATCAAGTATGCCTATCACGACGGGCATCCTCGATAAGCAGGGATACAAGCCGAGTGGGCGAAACGCCCGAGGCATCGATCATCATCGGATACAGGCTTCCCTCGGTGAACCCGGGCATAGTGTTTATCTCGTTGAAGTAGATTTTGTCCCCCGAGAGGAAAAAGTCTATCCTTGATATACTTCGCACGTCAGCGTGCTTGATTATTGCTCTTGCGAGCATCTTGATTCGATCTGCGGTTGCCTCGTCGATGCTTGCTTTAGGAAATAGTCTCACACGGGACTCCGAGCCGTACTTTTCTTCATAGCCGTAGAAGCCTCGCAGAGATACCTCGCCCGGGTGGGTGTATATCTCCTTGCTGAAAGCCGACAGATAGGCGACCTCGAGCTCTCTTTTTTCCTCGGCATACTCCTCGATTAAGACTCTGCCGTGCCCCGAGCTCCTAGCCGTTAAAAGAGCAGGAATGAAATCGTCCGGGCAAAGCACCGGGCAAGCCCCGATGGAGCTTCCTTGCCTTGCCGGCTTTATGAACATAGGATAGCCGATTTTGCTCTCGGCTCTTTTTTTCACTTCTTCGGGCGGCTCGCCTTCGGTGTCGCTTATCCATCCGAGCGTCGGAATTCCGAGACTCTCCGCCAGCAGCTTCGAGTAGATTTTATCAAAGCACAGAGCGCCTGCCGAGACACCGCATCCGACGTACTTGAAGCCGAGCGTGTCGAGCAAACCCTGTATTCTTCCATCCTCGCCGTAGTCTCCGTGCAGAAGAGGAAAGACAACCTTTACGGGAACAAAAGCTCCGCCGTCCTCTATAAAACCGCTTCTGCCGTTTTGCATAGCGGGGTGGACGGGAATCTCCTTTTTCCCCTTTCTGTATATCCAATCACCCGACGGCAGAATTTCTATCGGGTAGACGATATATCGCCCTTTATCAATAACGTCGAGAAGGTATCGGCAGCTCGAGAGGGAGACGTCTCTTTCGCTACCTTTGCCGCCGTATATCACGGCGACTCTTATTCTCGGACTTTTTCTCTTTCTTTTGTTCATTTTCATCACCTCGGTACAGTGTATGAGCAAGTGGTGAAAATGGGAAAAAGAAGGAGAAGTTAATTAAACTGAGGGTAAAAAATTAAACCTTATGCCTCCCTCGGGACTTCCGACGCAGTATAGACGCCGCAAATCACCGAAACGCAGAATCACCGTCACGTATATTAAATCAAAGAGGCGTTCTTAAGATAGACAGAGAGGCGAGAAACGCATAAATGCGAAGTTTAAACAGGGAAGAGACCGAGCAATCAGCCATCTGCCCCATAGGTCAGAACGGCAACACGGTCGAGTCCGGAAAGGTCACGGTATATCTGACACTCGAGTCCGTGCTCCTCTGCGAGCGAGACAAGACTGTACCCCTGGTCGAAGCCTATCTCGAAGGCGATAAATCCATCGTGCAGAATCATACTCTTCGCAAGAGGAATCAGCCGTCTGTAAAAATCCAGTCCGTCCTCTCCGCCAACGAAGGCGAGCCTTGGCTCGTGGAATATCTCTTTCTCCAATCTTCTGTATGCCGTCTCGGTGACGTACGGCGGATTCGAAAGCACGGCGTAAAAGCCACCGCCAAGCCGACAGTCCGAGCTCATAAGGTCGCATTCTTGAAAGCGTATTCTGTCCGATACACCGTTTTTTTCGGCATTTTTTCTTGCTATCCCGAGCGCCGACGGCGACAGGTCGACAGCGAGAGCCGACGTATCGAGCGTGTTGCACAGAGTCGATATCGCCACGCAACCGCTGCCCGTACACAGGTCGGCAAACTCGGCGCCTCGAGGGAGCCGCTCCACCGCAATATCGACGAGCAGCTCGGTGTCGGAGCGAGGAATAAGACACTCACGTGTCACAAGGTACTCCTCACGGTAGAAGCCGACCCTGCCGATTATATATTGCAGAGGCTCTCGAGCCGCCCTGCGGGCGACCGCACTCACAAAGTCAAGGCACGAGGTTTCGTCGTTCAGCGTCGGGTAGGTCGAGCCGCCGACGAATTCGAGCCAAAGCGTGCGTGCATCGTACGCAGGATTTTCAACGCCGGCATTCTTCAGAATTTCGACAGACTCTCGGAAGGTCATCAGAGCTTAGCCTCCGGGGTGATAATCCCGTCCCCCTCGTCGTCGCCCTTGCCGCTCTCGCCACCCGATGCGCCGCTCACGTCAATCGGGGGCAGCTCAATAGGCGGTATAACGGCGGCAACCTCTTCGTCATTGCCGTCCGTGCCCTCGGGTGAGCCGAAGACAGAGGAATCATTGCCGTCCGTGCCCTCGTGAGCATCGCTTGCTTCGGCGGAAGTTTTTTTCTCCCACCCTCTAGACGTATAAAACTCCTTGAATTCGGGGAATTCGTCTCTAAGAGCGCATTTTATAGAAGTTATAGCTACCTCGAGCATATCGAGCGTAGGCTCTTTCGTCGTTATTCTCTGTACCCACAGACCGGGTGCGGATATGAACCGTGTCAGAGCGTTGTCGTGCTT
>JAZORO010000056.1:0-4656 GCA_045656605.1 Eubacteriales bacterium | reverse complement strand
GTTGCTCTCTCGGTGAATGAATATCACCTGCGCATTTGACAACCGAGTTGCGTATAGATTTAAATTCTTCATTCTCCTCAATCGGAATCTTCTCCGGCATCGTATCGGTATAATTGCGAACGATTTCACATTTATATCCATACCACGAGTCGTACATTTCAGAAAGTTGAGGATCATTTCCAAGCATTTTTACGATTTCGTTTACCAAAGCTTTCGTGTTTTTATCGAGATAACCGTACACCTTTTTGCCCTTGTGATTCTCAAGTCTTTCCGAAAGTAATTGCATTTTTGAAATTAATTCTGGTGCGAATTTGTGTTCACCGGATTTAATTTCAGAGACAAGCTCACGGATACGCTCCTTGAATTTTAGTTTCAAATCATCTCTGACCTCGGTTTGCTTTTTATAAATTGAGATATTATCTTGCCGGAATATATCTGTTGCGAGAGCTTGTTTGATATTATGAATACCAACTTCGGAGAGATAAGGCTCTTTCGGTCGTGCCGACCATATCATCATATGCACGTGAGGATTCTCTTCCTTGTTGTGATAAGCTGCACACCAACGAAGATTTTCGGGAGAGATATTCATCTCTTTTGCGATATCGTTCCTGTGAGAACGAATTAAATTCATCCACTGTTCTGCGGTATTATATCCGAGTCTGTCAGCATCCTCGCGCATAAGTGAGATTATAAATCCCCATACGTTTCCGTTATGATTATCTATTTCAGCACTTATTTTTGAGAGATTTATCTCTTCACCCTCGTCAGAGAACATTCCGTGTGAGCCTCTGCGCTCTCCGATATAACTTGCGTAACCGCTGCGTAGAACTTCAACACCTTCACGCTTTGCAATATATTCAGCGTAACCGCCGCGCGATTGACCTTTCTCTGTTTTGTGTCCGGGTTTATAGTACGGTGTTTTTAAAATCAGCTTTGCCATTTATTATCCTCACTTCATATGCTCCGAGACTCGCAATGTTCCGTTTGTTTCCGAGACGGTTCTCACGCATTCCTTGCGTATCTCTTCGAGCGTATAATCATCGTAGTGATCATACTCACGTGAGAACAGCACAGCTAACATATCCTGGTCTACCGCTATCTTGAATAGAAGTCTGCGAAGCCGTTCTTCGCTATCTCTTATCTTTGCACTCATTACCGATTCAAGAGACGGGAGAAGGAACTTTTGTATATGCTCCTTTTCGAGCCACGCACAGTAGAAATCCACCGCTTCTCTTATGAATGCGTTCCTTGATCTTTTGCCGTATTCCTCTGCAAGTCGGTCGCATCTATCCCATTGTTTCTTCGTGAGGCTCACGCCTCTTGCTTCTAAATTGTTATCGTTTTCTTTCATATAATTTTCTCCTTTGATTTTCTTGTAATTTTTCGTGACATACAAACAAGACTTACTTGTTTCCTTGTAACACCTTAGTATTTTGTGGGTGTCACGCTATAAAGGCTTTTCACCGACCCAGCGTAGACACGATTCGTAATTTTAGCGTTATTCCCGAAAAGCCTTACAACGCCTCACAAAATTCTCGCTCGGCATTGCCGTGCGATGTGGTCTGCCGTGCCAACAAGACACGGCTTTATCCTGCTAAAAAAATAGAGACCGAAAAGGTCTTCAAAGCGTCGTAATATTTGGTTCTTTTTGCCTTGTTATTAGCTAGGTTGCGGCTCGCTTATTGTTGCGCTCACCGTGGCTTATTTGCGTTCAACCGAGGGGGTAGACCGTATATGCCTACCCCTACTTGATGAGGTCTCAAAACCCCTTGATTTCTCTGGACTTTTAGAGGTCTAAATGCTAACACTACGTGCGTTTTTCTCGCATAAGATTTCGCATATACTCGGTACGTTTTGTGGCTGAGCAACCGTCGCAATATTTCTGTCGGTTACTTCTCGGTGCAAAGTGTTTTCCGCATACTGCACACCTCTTTGCATCCTTTGAGCATAGCTCTGCGTGAAGGCTTTTATCTTGCGGAAGCACTGCGCGTAGAAAATAATTGCAGTAGATATACTGCTGACTTATAAGCTGCACGCACGCATCATCGAGAAGAATACAGTTTCCATCAATACAGTTACAGCACTCTTCACGTATGAGCTTGTGAACCTTTCTCGCCTGGTTGTAATCTAACTTCACCATATTTAATTACACTCTGTCGTATCTCGTTTGCTCGTCGAGCCATTCGAGAAGTCTGTCACGGGGAATAATAGTTCTGCCCTGGACGAGCTTAAGCTTCGGGAAGTTGTCCTCGCGCACAAGCTCGTAAGCACTTGCACGGGATATGCCAAGTAAATTCGCAACGTCCATCACTGTGAGGAACATAGGCATCTCATCTCGGTTCTTATACATTGACTGCTTCACTCTGTTTTTCTCCTTTCTTTCGTTCTTGTTTTTTATCGAATTTAGCAAGAGCTTCGTTCATCATAAGACGCGCATTGGCTCTTGCAAGTTGCTTTTGAAAGTACGCTTCTTCTATTGGTTTTATAGGTTCTATGGTGTATAGAAGACTTCCGTTGTGAGCGCGTCCGTCTTTTGTTCTCACCATAGTCGGCTCTGTATAAATAAAACCTTTTCGCTCGAGGCTGTCAACGTATTTTTTAACGGTGTTGTTACTCATACCGACAGCACTTCCGATAGTTGCATAGCTCGGATGACACTGAAAGGTTTTCCTATCCTCACAGTACATAAGGTATGCGTATATAGCAATCTCACCTGCATCAAGTCCGAGACGGAATATTGCTTTCGGAAGAGGAAAGAAATCTCCGGGATTATCCCTTCTATTAGGATCGTATCTCAACCGTGTACCTCCTTTTCAAAGTTTGATTTACATTTTTAATAGTTTTCATTGTTGTTTAACTCCTTTTTGTTTTTTGAGAATAAAAAAAGAGTGCCGAGTTTTTTCTCGACACTCAAGTGTGTTTTGTGTTTAATTTTAGTAGGGTTATCTTTTTAAGAATTTCTTTGGAACAGGTGTTCCGTTCATATCTACGAAGTAACAATCGTCTCCGCTTAGCATCATCTTTATCGTCTTGGTTAACGGTTTGTGTCCGTCAACGATAATGTAATGGGGGAAGTCGTAAAGGTCTTCAAAGAAGTAATTTTCCATATCCTCTTTAGTACCGGTAAACACCTTGAAGTCAACGCATTTGTATCCTTCGGGAGTCTTGACCTTTGATAAGAGTCTTCCGCTTCCCTCGTAGAGAATACACGCAAAGAGCATACTCTTAGCCTCGGTAACCATGCTCTTATCTTTACTGTCAAGCTCGTTTAGAATAAGATGCAAGACGTGGTCGTTTACTACGTTTTTCGAAACTATATCGAGGCACTCGGAGAATATCTTTTTGCGCTCCTTGAGACTTATCTCTTTGTTATCTTCGTTGTTATCGTCTTCGTCAATTTTGTATTGACGCATCGCTTTATACGCTTCGTGCACCGTCTCTATGATTTTGCGCTTGCGCTTACTGTCGTTGGTATCAGCATCGCTAGCGTCGAGGTCGAAGAGATCTCTTAACGGAACTCTCTTGCGCTTTAAGCTCTGCATTGAGAAGTTCTCTACGGCATCGTAAATATACGCCATCGGAGTATCCAAGTTAGCAGTATTATCCTTACGGATTTTTTCCTTGTGCCCTGTCATCCAATAATAGAAGTTCGGAAGATTACCATCGTTCTCGTCTTTGAACTTTTCGCGGAGCTTTGAGAGCTTACGGATTACCGTACGCTTATCCACGTCGTAAAGTCTTTTCGCTTTGTCTATCTCCATTCCCGATAGCACTGCGAGCTTACATATCTCATAGTAAAGCTCCATCAGCTCACGGGGCGGAACTTCCTTGTTCATCATTCTGTGCCAGAATAAGCAGTTAAGGAACTGCGAGAGGTTGACGATATTTCCAATCTCGTTTTCGGCTATGACTCTATCGAGCCTTGCGAGGTCAACGGAAGAGGATGTGTATTCTGCTTTGCCCACGGGAGACACACAACATACAGGAACTCCGAACATCTCGTAGAAGGTCGTCGTCATGTTTCCGAGAAGCTGATTGTCGGTAATAAGCATCGAATCCGAATCGTAGTCGCATCCATTGAGCCTTTGCTGAATGTTACTGTTGATTGCATTCACACATACGATATCTTGAGTCAAATTAAAATACTTATCTATCTCGGGACAGTATTTATTTCTGGAGATCAGAAGGTTGCCCATAGTGATATGAGGGTTTCTAGATCCAAGTAACTTCTCATCATTTTCGAATCTCTTGGTGTATATCTGTCCGTCTCCGAGTAACATCGGCTCTTTCGGCTCGTAGTGCTTATCTATAACCGCATTTAAGAATTCATAAGGGTTACCGAGAATCGTCTGGTAATTACCCCTCATGAGAATTCTTCCGTCCTTCATTCGATTTTTGAAATGCTTTATAACGTCGCTTCTGAGGTTTGAGTAAAATTCGGTATCCTCAAAATGCGGTGTCTTACGCATCATATCCGTAACTACCTTGCGACGGTAGTTTTCTGCGTTTACAGTTTCAAGATCCTTAAGGCTTGTATCCGAGAGGAAGTTTATCTGATACCTTAAGAACATTCCGTCATATCTTATACGCTTAAGCTCGAAGAAATGGCGGTACAAAATCCTCAGCATATTAACTCGGTCGATAGGAACGGTATTA
>JAZORO010000055.1:0-2281 GCA_045656605.1 Eubacteriales bacterium | reverse complement strand
AATCTGTTCAATCTCCTCTTCGTTCAACGGGGTGAACATTATTGTCTCGTCGATGCGGTTGAGGAATTCGGGACGGATATTCTTTTTGAGCATATCCATTATTTTCTCTTTTGTTTCCTCTATTATAATTTCTCTGTTGCCACTGTTTATCTTCTCGAACTGCTCTTGTATAAAGGCACTTCCCATGTTGCTGGTCATTATTATAATGGTGTTCTTGAAGTTTACCACGCGACCTTTGTTGTCGGTGAGTCGTCCGTCATCGAGTACCTGCAACAGGATGTTGAATACATCGGGGTGGGCTTTTTCTATCTCGTCGAACAGCACTACGGAGTAGGGCTTGCGTCTTACGGCTTCGGTCAACTGTCCGCCTTCGTCGTATCCTACATATCCCGGAGGGGCACCGATGAGACGCGATACGGAGAATTTCTCCTGGTACTCACTCATATCTATTCTTGTCATCAGCGACTCGTCGTTGAACAGGTATGTTGCCAGGGCTTTTGCAAGCTCTGTCTTTCCTACGCCGGTTGTACCAAGGAATATGAATGAGCCGATTGGTCGTTTGGGGTCCTGTAAGCCGGCGCGGCTGCGACGTACCGCGTCGCTGACGGCTTGTATTGCCTCCTCTTGTCCTATAACTCTCTTGTGCAACTCCTCTTCGAGCGTCAACAGTTTTTCGCGTTCGCTCTGCAGCATCTTGCTCACGGGGATACCGGTCCAGCGCGAAACGACATCGGCTATATCCTCGGCAGTCACCTCCTCTTTAATCATGGCAGATGCTCCTTGTGCTTCGCGCAGTTTCTCCTGCGTGTTGGTTATGTCGCTCTCGAGTTCTTTGATTTTTCCGTATCTTATTTCTGCAACACGTCCGTAGTCTCCTTCGCGCTCGGCTCTTTCAGCCTCGAATTTCAGCTCCTCAATCTCGTGTTTCGCGCTTTGTATGCGGTCGGCAAGCTCTTTTTCCTGTTGCCATTTGGCACGCTTCTCCTTTTCCTGCTCTTTGAGTGTGGAAATCTCCTTGCCGAGCATTGCAAGCTTTGGCTCGTTCTTTTCTCGTTTTATTGCTTCGCGCTCAATTTCTAGCTGTTTAATATGGCGTGAAATCTCGTCAAGCTCTTCGGGGAGAGAGTCGCGTTCCATGCGCAGCTTCGATGCGGCTTCATCTATGAGGTCGATGGCTTTGTCGGGCAGGAAACGTTCGGTGATGTAGCGGTCGCTGAGTGTTACGGCTGCTATGAGTGCGTCGTCCTGTATGCGTACTTTGTGGTGGTTTTCGTAGCGTTCTTTCAGTCCGCGCAGAATGGAGATACTGCTCATCTTGTCCGGCTCGTTGACCATCACGCTTTGGAAACGGCGCTCAAGGGCTTTGTCCTTCTCAAAATATTTCTGATACTCGTCGAGGGTGGTAGCACCGATAGAGCGCAACTCTCCACGCGCCAATGCCGGTTTCAGAATATTTGCGGCATCCATCGCTCCTTCGCCTTTGCCGGCTCCTACAAGGGTGTGTATCTCGTCTATGAAAAGGATAATACGTCCGTCGGCTTTTGTCACCTCGTTTATTACTGCCTTTAGGCGTTCCTCAAATTCTCCTTTGTACTTTGCTCCGGCTACAAGCGCACCCATGTCGAGTGAGTAAATCTGTTTGTCGCGCAGGTTGTCGGGCACGTCGCCTCTCACAAGGCGGTGCGCAAGCCCCTCGGCGATAGCTGTCTTTCCTGTTCCCGGTTCGCCAATGAGTATGGGGTTGTTTTTTGTGCGTCGGCTCAGAATCTGCAGAATGCGTCTAATCTCATCGTCGCGTCCTATTACCGGGTCGAGCTTTCCGCTTTTTGCCGCATCGTTCAGGTTTATTGCATATTTCTCCAATGCCTGATAATTATCTTCGGCACTTTGTGATTTTACACTCTCTCCCTGGCGCAACTCCTTTATTGCCTTTTCCAATTCATTCCTGTTTGCTCCGTTGCTGTTGAGTATTTTGGCAACAGGACTTTCTGTTTCGGCTATGGCAAGCAGCAAAGGTTCTATCGAAACGAATTCGTCACCGTATCTTTTTGCAATCTCCTCGGCTTTGTTCAGAACCTTGTTGCTTTCCCTGCTGAAATAGGGGTCGCCACCGCTTACTTTCGGAAGTGATGCTATAAGGTTGTTCACTTCGCTTTTTACCTTATTTATATTACAACCTGACTTCTGTAGAAGGAAAGAGATTATCTGTTCGCCACTCTTTAGAACTCCTCCCATTATGTGTGCAGGTTCAATCACTTGCTGTCCGTAGCTCTGTGCTATG
>JAZORO010000054.1:0-74267 GCA_045656605.1 Eubacteriales bacterium | reverse complement strand
GTCAGAAGCACAACCTTGGCACGCTCGCAGAGAGGAGTTCCCAGCGGATCGTAGGGGATATGCTTATCGTAGCCGCCACAGATGACGATCACCTTCTCGGGAAAGTTGGAGAGTGCCGCCATGGTGCGAGTAGGGCTGGAGTCGATGGAGCTATTATAGTAGCGCACACCATTCAAACACCGCACCAGCTCGCAACGGTGCTCTACACCGCCAAAGGTGCGGGCAACTTTTTCGATGGATGCAGGGGCTACCAAGCCCTTCAGAGCGGCAGTAGCGGAGAGATAATTCTCCAAATTGTGCCTGCCCGGGAGCAGGATTGCGGAGCGCTCCATGATCTGCTCGCCGTCCAGACATACGAAGCCGTCCTCTACGTAAGCGGCAGAGGGAGAGGCGGGCTTGCAGGCGGTGGAAACGAAGGTGACCTCACCTGCTACACGGGATGCAAGGGAGTGGGTAATCTCGTTATCCCAATTGAGAACGGCACGGGTACCGCTATTTTGGAAGCGCAGGATATTCGCCTTCGCTTCGGTGTATTCTTCCATACCGGTATGCCAATTCAGATGGTTGGGAGTGATATTGGTAATCACCGCAACCTCGGGAGAGCGGGTCATTACCTGCAGCTGGAAGGAGGAAAGCTCTGCAACGGCATAGTCATCGGGAGTCATCTCGTAGATGCGAGGGAGCAGCGGTGCGCCGATATTGCCGCCTAAAAAGACACGCTTGCCGTCGGCTTCCAAAATTTTGGAAATGAGCGTAGTGGAGGTGGTTTTTCCGTCGCTACCTGTAATCGCAATGGTATGGCAGGGGCAGTATTCGAAGAAAAGCTGCATCTCGGAAGTCAGCTCCGCACCGTTTTTCACAGCACGGAGGATGCCGGGAATGTCGGGACGAATGCCGGGAGATTTGAAGATTACGTCTGCGGTGATCTCGTCAAATGCGGTTTGCCCCAACGTCAGGCTGACTCCCTTCTCTTCCAGCTTAGCGGGCAGATCGCCCAGTGCTTCTCTGCTCTTCTGATCGTATGCAGAAACGGTAGCGCCCAGATTGAGAAGAAAACCGATGAGGGGAGTATTGGAAACGCCCACGCCTAAAACAGCGCAATGCTTGCCGCTAAGACGGGCTTTGAGTGTATCGTGAATTGAAAGATTCATAGATGATCCTTTCCGAAAAATAATTTGCATAAAACAGGCTTTGCGGGCATAGAATAAAACTGTAGACAAGCAATCTCCGCAAGCACATAGATTCACACATATATTATAATATGTTTTCGTCCAATTGGCAACACTTTTGTGTGAATTTTTCGAAAAAAACACGTTGCTGAAAGTCCTATCGAGGGCGAAAAAATGCGTCAAAAAAAATTTTATTTTTTTCAAAAAAGGTGTTGACAAATGGAAAATCATCTGCTATAATATCGAATGTCAGCTGAGCTGACCACCAAATATTGGGGAATTGTGTAACGGCAGCACGACAGACTCTGACTCTGTTTGTTGGGGTTCGAATCCCTATTCCCCAGCCAAAAAACGACAATCTTCGACAGAAGGTTGTCGTTTTTACTTTTTCACTCTTCACTCTTCACTTTTCACTAAAACCTCTTGTCGTTTTTTGGCAAGTAATAAGTAATAGTGAATAGTGAAGAAGTGCTAATGTAGCTTTTCTCCCGATGGTCGAAAAGCATTATATTTTACTAGGGTTCAAATCCTTATTGCAAAACACAAAAAATATCTTTTTCGTAGCCTTTATACAACAAAAACGCACTTTTGTCTACCAAAAGTTCTCTTTTTGTTTATCCAAGCCGCAGGCTTGGCATAGACGCTCGCAGGCTCGCTATTCCGTCGCTTCGCTCCTTACATCACCTCACGAAGTGTGGTGCATATCATCAGCCTCTTTGGGGCTGTATCTCATCACGCGCTAGCGTGTATTCCCTGCGGCTTGATGATTTGCTCTGCCGGAAACGAGATATGCTCGTTTGTCAGGCGCAGGGAGTAGGTATCTTCACCCCTTGCCTGAGTGCCCATATTATTTCCGACCAATAGATCCTTGGATCTTTTCCGAGGGGTTTCTCCATTGATTTTTCGGCTTCGTTGTGGTATAATATACAAAAATATCTTCAGATTGGAGAAAACTATGAAAAAAGCCGCAGTAAAGCTCTCGGCTATGCTACTGCTCTCTGTCGCAGTGGCTCTGTTCGCAGTGCTCCCGCTTCAGATAGGACAAGTCGACCGCTCCGACTGGATGTCGGCGCTCGATGACACGGCGGCCCTGAACTCACTCACCATTCCGGGAACTCACGATACCGGCGCTCTTCACTCCATTGCCGATATCTCGGGCAAATGTCAGACGCTCTCCATCAAAGAACAGCTGAAAATCGGTGTAAGATTCGTCGATATACGACTTCAGCTCGTTGGCGAGGAGCTGCACGTGGTGCACAGCTTCGTCGATCAGATGACCGATTTCGAGGACTCACTTGCGTGTATGGCGGAATTTATCCGCAATAATAAGAGCGAATTTCTGATTCTTTCCATAAAAGAGGATGCCTCTAAAAAGAACTCTGACAAGGGCTTTACCGACGTGCTTGAGTCGATGCTGCTATCTTATCCCGAGATAAGCACAACGCAATCACTTCCCTCTACGGTAGGCGAGGCACGTGGTAAAATACACGTCGTCTCAAGATATAGAAATGCTACCGTCGGCATTCCCTGTTACGACGGTTGGGTAGACGACGAGGCGTTCGCCCTCGGAGATATATACGTGCAGGACAACTACTGTGTTCCCGACACGGAAGAGAAAATCACCGATATCCACAGTACTTATGCAATGGCACAGGAGCAGAGCTACGACCTCGTTCTCAACTTTACGAGCTGCTACCTCGAGACCTGCTTTCCACCCTTATATGCGGGGCTCCCTGCTCACGACATAAACCTCGATACCGAGAAAGCTATGGCGGAGTATGCCGACGGCCCTCTCGGCGTCCTTATATGTGACTTTATGACCGCCGAGCTTGCCGATGCTATTATAGGGAGGAACTTCAAATGAAAAAATTCATCCTTGCTCTCCGTATTGTTTCCGCCGCTCTCGTGGCTCTTTTGGCGCTTGTTTTCTTGATTATTGAGGCAACGCTTCTCGTAACGCTCGACTTTACGCTCTGCGAGAACCAATTTATCGCCTTTATTCAGATTACAATGAAGCTTATACTGTCGATTGCGGCGCTCGCTCTCGGCATACTGTCGATTGCAAAGCCTCGCCGCTCCTTCCTCTCAGAGGGAGTTTGTCTTGTCGTATCCGGTGCGGTTATGATTCCTTTTGTAAGCAACAATTTCGGATTATACTTTATCTCCATTGCCGCACTCTTCCTGCTTTCTCACCTGCTTTTCCACAAATTTGGAGAAAGAAAGGCGTGAAACGAAGAAAATATCCTTTCGATTTGTCTTGGTTTTCTCTTAGGGTATAGGATTCTCGTCACGGTACCAACGTCCGTAAAAACCTCCTGAATTTTGCCAAAATTATTATTCTATTCTCCATTACATTCTGTATTTTTATGCTATAATAATTACATTGAACAGCTCACAAATTTCTTATTACATTAGGAAGTCGAGGTATAATAATGAACATTACTTATTTAGGTACAGCCGCCGCTGAGGGCTTCCCCGCCCTGTTTTGTAACTGCAAGTTTTGCAACGAGGCAAGAAGGCTCGGATGCAAAAACATCCGTACACGCTCTCAATCGCTGATAAATAAAAATTTGCTCGTTGATTTCCCGGCAGACACTTATACTCATTTCTTGCAAAACGGAATCAAGGGAGATGAAATTGAATACCTGCTCATCACTCATGCACATCCGGATCACTTTTACCCCGACGATTTTTTGTTCAGGCATGGCTATTATGCGCACGATATGAGCGCACCGATTCTGAAGGTATTCTGCCCTAGCACCGTTTACAAAGCCTTCGATGCTCTTCCCTTTTTCTCACACAATCCGGAAGAAATAATCAGAGCAGGCTCTTGATAAAGCAATACTTCGTGATATGATGTATATCGTAAAAGGGGTATTCTATGGATATTCAACTGAAAAGGGGGCTGCTCGACGTCTGTGTACTCGCCGCCATAAAGAACGAGGAGTCCTACGGGTACAAAATAATAAAGGACGTAAAACCGTATATCAAGCTGTCCGAGTCAACTCTCTATACCATTCTGAAGCGACTGGAGCTTTCACATATGCTTACCGTAAGAACGGCAGAGCACGACGGAAGGCTCAGAAAATACTACAGCATAACGGCAGAAGGACTAGGCAGGATAATCGAGTTTAAAAACGAATGGCGAGAGGTTATGCAGATATACCGCTTCGTCGATAAAAGCAATTAGAGGTAACATAAATGAAAAAGAAGATATTTATATCTAAATTGAATTATAAGCTCTCCTCTCTGCCGAACAGAGAAGTAAACGAGAGAACAGGATTCATCGCCGAGAGCTCGACCGGAAAACTAGACGTGCCAAAAACCACATCCGGCGGAATCTGTGAAATCAAGGCAAACACCGGGGATATAGTAATCGAGATAGCCGAGCGAAGCGATATAATATATAACTATAAATTAAACAGCTTAATACCGTTTAGGTAAAGGCAGCCGTTGCTTGTGAAGACATCCGCAAGCTCAAAAGCTATCTTAAGGTTTAGGATAACGTAACCAATCAACTCTATCAAATAAAAACGCCCGGCATATCCAAACAATATGCCGGGCGTTTCTTTAGATTTAGCCCTATTCCGTGTTAAAAACATCACGAAAAAAGCTTTTTTCAGTTCTTATATCCACCTCGGAAGTATCTTCGCAAGGTCTCTATCGTCGGCAACAGATCGGAGAGTCTAACGCTCTCGGCAATCTCGTACGCACGGTTCAGCTTCTTTATAGCCAGAGCCCTGTCTGTAAAGGAGTAAAATACACACTGATTAGTCAGAGATATTACAAGGTCGCGGTATTCTCCGACGCGAGAGAAATATTCCTCTTCGTCCTTATATAGTGCCATTATCTCGTCCTTATGAGCGTTTCTCAAGTTTTCATCCACCGTCAGCTCGTGGGCGAGGTTACCCGCTATCGCCGCAGCCGTATCCTCGATTCCCTTCTCCCGAGCCTCCTTAAGAGCCTCTCTGAGGAGTCTGATACAACCGTCCTTGTCACCCTCATCTCTGTATGCAGTAGCGAGATTTTTCATCTCTATCAGCACGTCTCGGTCAAGTCCCAGCTCACGGTATAAATCAGCAGATTTTTTATGATACATCCTCGTCTTGCGTCTGTCTTCGCGACGGCGGAAAATCAGGGCGATATTCCCTGCGCTGACAGCGGCGCCGTCTTTATCGTAAAGTTCAAGCACAGCTATCGTTTTTTCGTGCTTTTTGATTATTGCGTCAGCCTCTGGGCCGTTGGGGTTCTGTCTGAGCATATTTATTTCGGCGTTTTCCCCATCTACAAGTACGGCTCTGAGACCGATAAGCATATCCTGAAGCCGCTCGTCGTTTAATGCTGATTTTACCAAAGCGGTAAGGATATCCGTTCTAGCCGTAGCGAGAGGACCTTTTGCGAGATTGTTGATGGCAAGAATGCTCATCTCATCGGGTTCTTCTCGAGAGCACAGAAGCTCCATAAGCGCCGAGCTGACCTCCGCCTCTCCCTTTGCCGCACCGACGGCGAGCCACATATCGAGAGTAGCGTTGTCCTCATCGGAGAGCCGGTGTCGGAGATTATCGAACAGCTCCCTGTCTCTCGGAACTCCGCACTCAACAATCGCATCTATGCCCTTTCTGATTACCGATGCCGCCTCTTCTTTTTTTCCTATTGAAAGGAGAGTGTCCGAGGCTTCTTTGTACTTAGCCACGGCATCGCCCAGATTCTGCTTTGTATAAAAATCTCCGAGCTCGACTAGCGTGGCTGCATATTCCTCTATATTCCCCTCGCTTTTCGCCATAAGAGCTTTTTTCTTGATATCCCTCTCACGCTTCACGTCGGGCGATACGCTGTAAGCAAGAGGAGCAGAGCCCTCGCTCTTCCGAGCCCTTTTCTTTTCGAGCTCCGCAAGCCAGCCCTCTCTGGTAGTCTTTGCAAGATCGGCATACCCGCCAAGCTCGAGTATCTGTATCTCCTCATCGAGGTATTCTTCAAATTTGTAAAAATCGTTTCTTTCAAGGTTCAGACGTAAAAGCTCGTCCAAGCTCTCTGCGGCGAGGGTAAACCTCTTATGCTTCTTTGAATGCGCCGCCTTTAACATAAGGCATCTTCTGACAATTCCGAGAAGTTCTGATTCAAACGCCTTCTTTATACAGGACTCGAGCATCTCCTCGCCCTTCGTTGCATCGCCCCTTCTCATAAGCGCCTCGGCGTAGTCAACCTCGACATCCAGCGCAACTCTCGTTAAGTCGGCGAACCCACGCTCCTTGGAGAGCTGATGTGCCTTCATTGCATACTCTAGAGC
Organism: Eubacteriales bacterium; assembly: GCA_045656605.1. Classification (GTDB taxonomy): domain Bacteria; phylum Bacillota; class Clostridia; order Oscillospirales; family CAG-272; genus UBA1740. The sequence continues at coordinate 67,811 of JAZORO010000054.1, read as the reverse complement.
TCGCTCGTCATCCTTATGATTGAGGAACGCGACGAGAGTGCGGTATGACTCCAGCGCAACCTCGTAGTTGCCGGCAAACACGCTGAGGCTAAAGCACTTCTGAGCCGTCTCTCTGTACTCCTCGAAGCTCATCCTGTCCCAGCCGCAATTCGACAGAAGCAGAGTTGCCTCTACGTATGCCGGCAAATATCCGTACGTATGGGCAAGCCTTAGCGCATCTCTTGCCGCATTTGCAGCGCTCTTAACCGACGAATCAAGCCGCAGGAGCACGTCGGCTCTGAGAGCTGCGCATCTCATTATATGGTACGGAAGCGATGCTGCAAGAGCCAAAGAGTAATATGCGTTTACCATCGAAAGAGCTTCACCGTAGGCAAACGACTTTATCGCCGCTTCGGTTCCTACGCTGAGAAGATAACAGCGAGCCTCATCACCGTATCCGTCCTTCTCGAGCTCGGCTCTGACAAACTCAAGCAAAGGATACTGAGTTATACCGTCCTTTAACGCCTCTATTTTTTTGTAAAGATCATCGTCGACGCCCTCAATCCTCGCATTCGAATTAGACTTAATCGTACGCCTCGGTACGAAGCCTGTCTTAACGCACAGCTCCGCCATATGCGCAGAGGCAACGCCGCCCTCGCTCCTTATATCATCAATTCGGTCTATAAGACCGTTCGGCATATTTACCCCGGACCGGGCAAGGGCGTCGAGAAACGCCGAGCTCTCCTCGTATGTTATTGTGTCAAGACCGATAAGGACATCCTTCGAGAAAAGATATCCGACGAGCAAATCAATATCTTCAAGCGTTCTGGCAGCTCTTATCGCTCCTCTTATAAATCTCGGCTTATCCTCTTTCTGTACCTCGCACGCTCTCTTTTTGAGATGATTGAAAACCAAGCGCAAGAGCTCGTCTTTAAACTGCGAATCAACTTGATTGAAAATAAATGTTTGCAAATCCCCGTCTCGCATACATAGGACATCACCGTCTGTACACCCGAATTGCTCAAGCACTATTCTTGCCTTTGCCCAAGTCAGGACGTCTGCGCCTACAAAGCTGTCGGCGAGAGAAAGGCACTCATCCTCGGCTAAAGGAATAGGACACAGAGCAAGTATAGCGAGCGACGCCTCAACGACGGCAAGCTCCTTTTCGTCATAATTCTGCGCCATTGTCGAAAGCGCAAAGGAATATAGCTGCTCACTGTTCTCGGTCTGTCCTATTGCTTGCGTGAGGCTCGGCAGTGTTTCAAACCTGCCGTGAATGCAAAGGAAGGATGAAATAAACTTTATAAGACCGGGATATGCCGCAAGAGGTGTTGAAAGAACGTTCTCCTCCTCTTTTTTGCTGAGGCTCTTTCCATAGTTCTTCAGGTATTCCTTAAGATACTTTTTTCTGCTCGACACGGAGAAGAGCTCCATTTCCTTAACTCCGTAACCCAGCGCCTGCGCCTCTGCTTCTATTGTAGGGGTGTTTGACGATACGACGACGGTAAGTCCGTCGGCAATACGAGGCAAGAGGGCTATAAGCTTACTTTCCTTGTTGCCGAGCAGATTGGTATCGGTTACGAATATCGCCGATATAGACTCGCCCGTACGCAAGGCTCTCTGCCTCTCTATCTCTGCGATTACTCCATCGGGCTCAGCAAGCGAGCTATCCGCTCCGCAAAGCACAAGTATTCCGCCTCGCCTCGTCGCATAGTCGGCTATGAATGCCGTTTTTCCCCTTTTTCCGTTGCCGGTGATTAACAGATTCTCTTTTCCTGTAAGATACTTGTCGAGGAAATCATACATACGCTCTTCGGGTATGTAGTTGCGTGAGAGCTCTCCCCTTTGCCACTTTATCTTAGCGCTTACGGTATCCGTACCCACAGGGAAGGAAGCATCAAGCCAAGAAACAAAATCCTTTACAACCTGCTCCCCGAACTGTGATAGCGACATATACGTGAAGTACGGCACTCCGTCCTTCTCCGCTATCAGTCTTTTTAGTTCATCAGTACGCCTTTTATCCTCTGCATCAGCTTCACCGAACCACTCGGAGGACAGCTCGTCCGACCTGAAATAGAACGAGCAGTTCTTATTTTCGTCCTCACGGTCGAGCACACCGTACAGCATCTCAAGCTCGGTTATACTCTTCCCCTCTTTGCCCTTAAGCCAGGGGTAGCTTTCCAAAAGTTGGAGGCTGATACAGTCAAGAGTCGAGCCGTATCTGTCTCCGATAATGCCTATAAAGAAGGGACGGCATCTGTCTATCTCTCCGAGGCATATGGGTAAAACGTCGCCGTTAAGCTGCTCTTCCTCGGTTATACCCCAGCGCAAATCGACCGAGAAAAACGACACGCCCCTCGACTTCGCCGCTTCTGTAAGCCTAGGAGCTATAACCTCGGAGAAATAGCTCCTCTCTCTATCCATATCTCTGAAGGTAGAGGATATGAACAGTCTTATTACCGGCGGAAGCCCCTCGTTATTAATATTACCTCGGGTATCTATCATCACGGTACCTCTCACAAAAATCTTTAAAATTATTATAATCTCCTATTTATTCAAAGTCAAGACGCCCAAGCGCAATTGACAAGCGCAAAATAAAATAGTATAATATGAGCAAAGAAAAAACGAGACGGGAGATTCAACTATGGATTACAACAATCTAGCTCTTTACCTCAGAGAAAAATACGGCGGAAAAATTGGAAAGGTGTGCATAGACGGCGGCTTCACCTGCCCTAACAGAGACGGGAAATGCGGCACGGGTGGATGCAGCTTCTGCGGCGAGAGAGGCTCGGGAGAGCACCTTCGGCGTGAATCCATCACTATGCAGATAATGCACAGAGTAGCGGGCGACTCGAGCTATAAGGGATATATAGCCTACTTTCAGAACTTCACGAACACTTACGCACCGATAGAAGCTCTCAGAGAAAAATACGACGAGGCTCTCCGTTTTAAGGATAAATTCGTTGCGCTCTCAATAGGTACTCGCCCCGACTGTATTGACCGAGACGTAGCCGAGCTTCTCGCCGAGTATAAAAATAAGATTGACGTCTGGGTAGAGCTCGGTCTTCAGTCGGCATCGGATATAACGGCAGAGAGAATAAATCGAGGCTATCCGCTCGAGACGTACAGGAACGCAGCGAAAATACTGAACGAATATGAAATTCCTTTTGTCACGCATATGATTATCGGTCTTGAGGGAGAGGGCGAGCCCGAAATCGATGCGACAATAGATGAAATTAATGCCTCAGGCGCTTTTGGAATTAAGATACATTCACTCTTCGTAATTGAGGGGACAAGGCTCGCAGAAGAATATAGGAGCGGGCTCTTCACTCCTATGGGGCGAGATACCTTCGTCAGATTGTGCGCAAGAAGCATCGCAAGACTTAAGCCGGATATGATAGTACACAGACTCACGGGCGACCCCCCGCAGGGAATGCTGGTAGCGCCCGAATGGGCGGGAGAAAACAAACACAAGCTACTAGACGACATTAGAGACGAGCTTAAGAAAAACGGTCATAAACAGGGCTCACTTTATACTAAAGCTTGACGCTCCCGAAGGCAAAGCGCAAGCCTAGCATAAAGATCAAGCGCAGAGGCTGATTTGCCTATGAATTAAGGACAAACAAAAAAAGGATAGAGTTCCGAAGATCTCTATCCTTTTTCTTTAATAACCGTGCTGGCTCGTATATACGAACGATGTTCGTCTTTTGTTCTTTTATACATTAAAACGTAGAAAAAATCAACAAAAAGGAAAAAGCCCTATGCAAGGATGCACCCTTGGGTTAACCTCAGGCGCAGGTATGCACAGAGCCTTTTATTATATGAGGGAAATTTTGGTTGCTGAAATCAAGCTCTTCCAAACACCCTATTGAGCCTTTTAAACTTCTCGTGCGGCAGAGACAAAAGCTGCTCGGCGCTCAGGCGATATGCCCAGTTGCTCTCGCTCGTGCCCGGGGTATTCATTCTCGTGTCCTCGCCGAAAACCATAACGTCCTGTATCGGGAGCATAACTTTATCCGCAACGCTCGCAAAGACCGTCCTGATCAGCGCCTCTGTCACGTCGCTCCAATCGGAAGGGTCGCCGCCCGAGTAGGATATCGCTATATCACGCTTATCGGCATCCATACCCCACACGTATCCGAGAAGAGTGTTGTTGTCGTGAGTGCCTGTGTAGGCCACACAGTTTCTCTCGTAATTGTGCGGAAGGTGAGGCGTCTGTGTATCTCCAAGAAAAGCAAACTGCAATACTCTCATCCCCGGGAAGCCGCTATATTTAAGCAGCCTTACTACGTCGGGAGTGATATCTCCGAGATCCTCGGCTATAATCAGCCTATCCTTTGCGACCGAGCGTATAACGTCAATGAGCTGCCTGCCGGGGCCGCGACGCCACCTGCCCGTCCTCGCAGACGCAGCGCTTCTCGGAATACTGAAATAGGACGCAAAGGCACGGAAGTGGTCTATCCTGACACCGTCGAAAAGCTCAAGATTATATTCAATTCTTCTCTTCCACCATACGAATCCGTCCTCTTTCATCCTCTTCCAGTTATAAAGCGGATTACCCCAAAGCTGTCCGTCCGCACAGAAGTAGTCCGGCGGAACACCAGCTACGTCAAGGGCATATCCATTCGAATCGAGCAAAAACTGCTCCGGACTCGCCCACACGTCGGCGCTGTCCTCTGCCACGTAAATCGGCACGTCTCCGATAATTTTAATTCCCTTGCCGTTAGCATAGCTTTTTAAACTCATCCACTGATGATAGAACTCATACTCAAGGAACTGATAGAAGAACAGTCTCTCTGCATCCGGCTCAGCAACGCCCCACTCCTGCCACGGCTTACCGCCGTTTGCATCCTTGAGAGCCAAGAAGCGGCAGGCGTCCGAAAGCTCGGGCTTATCATTTATAAATTCTATAATTTCAGTACGGTCCAAAACCCTCTCTGCCGCATCCATAAGAAGAGGAAGACGCTCGTCAAGAAGTCTCGAAAACTCACACAAATAAGGGCTGTTTTGTCTTGCGGACATAAGCTCGTCATACGTAAGAAGCCCCTTCTCGTAAAGTGTCGGAAGGTCTATAAAATACGGATTCAAGCTGAATGCGGATACCGACTTATACGGCGAATTCACCTCGTCAGGTATGCAGAAAGGCAACACCTGCCACAAGCTAAAGCCCCCGTCCGCAAGGAAGTCGACAAACGCCCTCGCCCAAGAGCCAAACGAGCCTATGCCGTATTCACCCGGCAGAGACGAGATGTGCATCAATATGCCGCTTTCTCTTTTTGATTTTTCCATTTAGGTTTCCTTTCGAATTTATGTAAGAGTCTAATATACTTTATTGCCGTCATATTCGGAAGACCGCATCCGCTCTCACGTCCTACCGTGAAGCCAAGGGCTCTGAATAATTAAAGGAAGGGCGGGATGCAAGCTCGCCCCTCCCTTGCAAAAAAGCAAAAAAACTTAACACGCCTATCTGCTTACTCGGTACGCAGGGCGACAACAGGGTCCTTCTTTGCGGCGCTGGACGCAGGGATAAGACCCGAGATAAGAGTAAGGCCTACGCTCAGCGCTATAAGTAGTATTGCCTGAGGGATGGGCAGAGCGGCAATCCCAGAATAGCCGATAAGCGGAGTGAGGATTAAATTTACAACCAGGGAAATAAGATAGGTTGATCCAACTCCGATAAGACCTGCAAGGAAGCCTATGATGAAGGTCTCGGCATTGAAGAGGTGGCTGACGTCCTTCTTTCTTCCGCCGAGCGAGCGTATTATGCCTATCTCCTTTATTCTCTCGACTACGGAGACGTAGGTAATTATTCCTATCATAACCGTAGAAACAACCAGCGAAACCGAGGTAAATGCAATAAGAGCATAGGATACTATATCTATCATCGTATTCACCATAGTTATGACAAGCTCGAGAGTATCCGTATAGGTTACGTCAGATCGCTTTTCGTCGCTAAGCGTTATGTCGCCCAGCGTGATATCGCCCTCCTCATTCCACAAGTCCAGGTATCCGGTGACTAAGTCCTTATCGTCGAATGAAACCGGGAATATTATAACCTCGTTTGCCAAATTGTTTCCGCCGAAGGCGCGAATCATCCTATCCTTCATCCCCTTGTGGTCAAAGGCAGTATCCTTCGAGCCACCGGTGATAGAGCTCATTACATCCGACGTCGACACAGGCGGGGATACGTATCCCGTAACGGTCGATATCTCCGAGTCCTCGATAGTACCGTTTCTGTCCTTGTCGAAGGAATACACGTACTCGTAGGGAAGGTAATAACTCATAAGCGCAGCGGTGGTGGATACGGACTCGTCGATCTCTCGTATATGCTCGAACAGTCCCTCGCCATACTCTTGGTTTATCTCAAGAATATAGTCGACAAGCTCACCCGTGTAATAGATTCCCGAGCTCATAGAGCCGAAGCTTACCGAATCCTTAGGCGTAAGGATTCCTACCACCGTAAGCTCGAGCGCCCCCTCGTCGGAAAAATCTGCAGAGTCATATCTGTGACCGAACGTGGGGATTTTCACACCGGGCATACCGGGTATTCCAACCTTGACCTCACCGAAAGCCGTATCGTTCGGATAGTAGGTAAACTTCTTGCCGAGCAGCTCCTCATAGGTGAAATAATTATGATAAAGAGCCTCGTCATAATCCTCGCCGACAGCCTTATATACCGTCTCGATAAACTCGTCCTCATTATAATAGCCGAATCTTGCAAGAAGAAGGTCGGACAGCTCGTCATCGGGGTTCAAAACAAGCATAATATCGCCTGCACCCTCAGCAAGTCTGCTCCCCTCTCCGACAAGGTCGTACTGCGAGAGTATGTACTCGCTGTTCGAAGGCATCTGGGAGAAATTCGGAGCCAGAGTGGGTATGCTGCTCGCATAATCCTTGAGCTCGGTCTGTTGCAAAATCGACGAATAAATCGAGGTTATTGCAGAAATGGATATGTTCTTCACCTCAGAATCGGCTGTCTCTTTGAAATCGGTGTATACGTTGGCTAGCAGATCTATACCGTATCCGAGCACCATAGCCTTGTAGTACTCCTCGGGCATCGCCTTGACGTAGTCGATATATTCCTTCGTAAGGGTGTTGCTTTTCTTTCCCGAGCCCATCTTCGCAAGATACTCGACAAGGGCTGATACGTAGACCCTGTTCGGCTCCTTGTTCGTATTTACCATTCCGTCCGCATTCATCATATTAGTCAGTGAGTTGAAATCGTAGGCGGTCTCCATAATTCTGATCGGGTTACCCGATAGCATATCATCCTGCATAGAGGCGATATATCCCTTGATTCCCGCTGAAAACGCAAGAACTAAGGCAATGCCGACAATGCCGATAGAGCCCGCAATTCCGACCATCGTCGTCCTGCCCTTCTTCGAGAGAAGGTTGCGCGCAGAGAGCATAAATGCGGTGAAGAAGGACATCTTAGCCTTTTCCGTCCTCTTTTTCTTCTCTCTTTTATCCTTCTTTTTCTCACGCTCGGAAAGAGCCGCAACCCTTTCCTTCTCCGCACCGAGAAGCATAAGGCGCTCCTCTGTCTCGGCTCTCTCATCCTCTTCGGTCATAGGGTTGGTATCCTCTACCACACGACCGTCGAGAAGCCTTACTATTCTCGAGGAATACTGATCGGCGAGCTCGGGGTTATGAGTGACCATTATAACCAGTCTCTCTCCGGATATCTCCTTAATCAGATCCATTATCTGAACCGATGTCACGGTATCAAGAGCTCCCGTAGGCTCGTCGGCGAGCAGTATCTCCGGGTCGTTTACCAAAGCTCTCGCTATCGCAACCCTCTGGCACTGACCGCCCGAGAGCTGATTGGGTCTCTTGTAATACTGACCGGAAAGACCTACTCTGTCGAGCGCCTGCTTCGCTCTTCTGATTCTCTCCTCTTTACCGACACCCGATATGGTGAGCGCAAGCTCTACGTTACCGAGCACAGTCTGATGAGGGATGAGATTATAGCTCTGAAAAATAAAACCGATACGGTGATTTCTGTACACGTCCCAATCCCTGTCGCCGAAGCCCTTAGTGCTTCTGTCTGCGATAACAAGATCTCCGTCCGTATAATGGTCGAGTCCGCCTATTATATTTAATAGTGTGGTTTTACCGCATCCGGATGGCCCAAGTATGGATACGAACTCCTTCTTTCTGAATGATATAGAGACGCCTCGCAGAGCGTTTACCGTCTCGCTCGAGGTAACGTAATCCTTCTTAATGTTTACAAGCTTAAGCATTATTTCTTCTCCCGCATATATTTTAACGGATAATATTATATATCAATATTATGAACAAATAAACAAAGATCGTTAAATTTTTACGCAATCGAAATCACAAATGATCGCATTTGTTGCTTTTTTGTCGCAAAGGGTGAAAAGCTCTTGAATAAGTATCGCCAATGTGATATAATTCCTTTTAGATTATGATAAACGTCAAAAAAGGAGAACAAAAATGACCTACGAAAGAAAAGACATAGACCCGAAGTATAAATGGGATCTGTCCGTGATTTACAAGGACGAGCAGGCGTTCTTTTCCGCTTACGAAAAGACTGAAGAGAAAATCAAGCTCTTCCCCGCTCACGAGAAGACGATGCTTAACAGTGCCCCCGAGTTGCTTAGCGCTATAAAGGCGCTCACCGAAATCGAGCTCGACATCGAGCTGCTCTGGCAGTATGCGTCTCTCAACTACTCTGTCGATACGGCAAACAACAGCGCACAGGCGCTCAACGCAAGAGTCCGCAACCTTGCCGTAAACGCAGGCACGGCAAGCTGGTTTGTCTGCCCCTATCTTCTGAGGCTTGATAGTGATGTGCTCGATAGCTGGTTCAAATCCTGCCCCGAGCTTGAAAGCTACCGCCGCTTTATCGAGAAGACTGTGAGAAGCAAGCCGCACACTCTGTCCGACGAGTGCGAGAAGATGATGTCCACTTTAGACGACTTCCTTCACGGCAACTCCGAGACACGCAGTCTCTTTGCGAACGCCGACCTCACATTCGGCAAAATAAAGGACGAAAACGACAAGCTCGTTGAGCTGACAGACACGAACTACGTCCCCTTCCTTATGAGCCGAGAGCGCAAGGTCAGACAGGCGGCGTTCCGCACGCTCTATAAAACCTACTCGCAGTTCGGCAATACCTTTGCATCACTCTACAACAACCACATTAAAGAGAACACCACTCTTGCAAAGCTCCGTAAATTCAAGGACTCCATAACCGCATCGACCTTCCGCGACGAGGTTACTCCCGTTATATATAACAGCCTTATCAAGGCGGTTAACGGCGGACTTAAGCCTCTTTACGACTACTATGAGCTTAAAAGAGAAATCCTGGGGGTTGATAAGCTGCATCTGTACGACATCTACGCTCCCCTTGTCGGCGAGCTCGACAGAGAGTACACGTACGAAGAGGCTGTGGCAGAGGTAATTAAGACGGTCGGCATCTTCGGCGAGGAATACAGCTCCGTGCTCAAATCCGGTCTTACGGAGAGAGGATGGGTCGACGTTTACCCTGCGAAGGGCAAGAGAGGCGGCGCATTCAGCTCCGGCTGTCCCGGAACAGAGCCCTATATACTCCTCAATTTTAACGGCACGTTCAATGACGTATCTACCCTTGCGCACGAGGCAGGACACTCGATGCACACCTACTTCTCTACGAAGTACAACGAGCCTCACAACTCCGGCTACACAATCTTCGTCGCAGAGGTAGCGTCTACGGTAAACGAGCTCCTTATGGCTCACAGACAGCTTGAGGAAGCGACGAGCGATACCGAGAAGCTCTATATACTCAACCAGCTCATAGAGACGTATAAGGGTACTCTTTACAGACAGACTATGTTCGCAGAGTTCGAAAGAGATATGCACGCCCTTTGCGAAAAAGGAGAGCCTCTCACAGCCGAGGTCATAAACAAGAAATACTACAGGCTCGTATGCCGCTACTTCGGTGCCGACGTGATAAAGGATAAGCAGATAGCCTACGAGTGGATGAGAATACCTCACTTCTACACCTGCTTCTACGTATACAAGTACGCAACCTGCATCTCAGCCGCATCCGCAATAGTTAAGAGAATAGAGACAGAGGGCGAGGCTTATATCTCCAAATACATCGATTTCCTTAAGTGCGGTGACTCCCGCTCACCCCTCGACAGCTTGCTTGTCGCAGGCATAGATATGACCGATCCTGCCGTCGTCGGAAGCGCCATCGAGGACTTCGCTTCTTCTGTAAAGCAGTTCAAGGAAATCTACGCAAAGTCTAAAAAATAAACTCCGCAATCATACAAAAAACGCAAACGCTGTTTTAAATTAAAACAAAAAATCAGAAAAACCGACTAAACAAAAGCCGGTTTTTCTGATTTTTGTAAATAATTGTTGTCTTTTTAGCCAATTAAGCTATATCAATCGGGTAAAATCAACCGTCATTAAGGACGAAGACCCATACCGCCCTCAAGAGTCAGAGTCTCTCCGTTCATATACTTGAAGTCGGGAGAAGCGAGAGCGACGCACACTCTTCCTATCTCTGTCTCAGGGTCGCCGAAGTGCCCTGCGGGGGGCATCTTTACGTTAGCCTTGAATGCCTCGGGATATGCATTCTGGAAGCCCTCGAGCTGAGCGGTCCAGGCAAGGGGGCATATCACGTTTGTGTTTATTCCGTCCTTAGCCCACTCGGTTGCCGCAACACGTGAAAGACCTCTGATTCCTTCCTTTGCCGCTGCGTACGAGCACTGTCCGAAGTTGCCGAACAGACCTGCACCGGAAGCAAAGTTTATAACGCTGCCCTGCGTCTCTTTCAAATAGGGGTAGCAAGCCTTCATATAGTAGAAGGTCGCATATAGACCCGAATACATAGCAAGATTAAACTGCTCTGTCGTGTGGTCCTGTATCGTCACACCCGAAGCAGATGCCTGCGCATTGTTTATAAGAACGTCTATTCTTCCGAACTTTTCAATTGCTGAGCCTACCACCATCTTCGCCACAGCCTCGTTGTCCGCACCCTCGGATATATCGGCTCTGAGCGCCAGGACCTCTATGCCATAGAGCCTTTCCAGCTCTTCTTTAGCCTTTTCGAGCTTCTGTACGTTCCTGCCGGTAATTACAAGATTTGCTCCCTCTTTAGCGTAAGCTGTTGCGATGCCGTAGCCTATCGACCCACATCTGCCGTCAGACAGTACGGCGTAACCCGCTCCTGTAATTATTGCCGTTTTACCTTTTAAATAACCCATTATATCTCTCCTTTTACTTTACTTCCTCAAAAACCTCTCTGCCGTGCTTACAAAGCGGACATTCAAACTCCTCGGGCAATTCGCCCTCGTACACGTAACCGCATATGGTGCATACGTACTTTTTCTCTTCGCCCTTTTTCGCTGTCGGACGAGGCTTTACGTTCTTGTGATAGTAGGCGTACGTCATTGACTCGCCCTCGCCCACCGTCTCAGCCTCGGTGACGGAGCAGATAAACATCCCGTGCGTGCCGAGGTCGATATAATCCTCTACCTTAAGCGACATATAAGAGTTGACGTATCTCGGCAGAACGACAAGACCGTTTTCTGATCTTTTGGGGTTGCATCCCTCGAATTTATCCGTATCCCTGCCGCTTCTGAAGCCGAACGCCTCAAAGACACGGAAGGGCGCATCGACGGTAAGGCAATTTACGTTAAGTATGCCTGTATTTTTAATCGTATCGTGAGAATAATTGCTCTTATTCACAGCAACCGACAGTCTCAAAGGCTCGCTCGTCAGCTGTATAACCGTATTGACTATCAGCCCATTATCTCGCTTTCCGTCATTTGTTGTAACTACGTACAATCCGTAGCCTATGTTAAATAGCGCCTTGTTATCAATCACATCAAAATTCTCCTCTCTTCTCTTTTATATTATCACGGTTAAAACATAAAATATGTTGAATATTCAACAATTACAAAACTTTTTTAAAAAAAGCGAGAAAGTGCATACTCCTCGCCTTTTATGTCGCCCGATAAATTAAAGAACGTTTATTATTATGAGTGATACGCCGCACAGAACTATGCCTATTACTCCCTGCGAATTCAGCTTCTCCTTGAAAACAAACCTGGCCATCAGAGAGGACAGTATCAACGAGCCACCCTGATTCAGCGGATAGATAATAGATGCATCGAGATAACCTGCGGCAAGGGTTTTTAAGAAGGAGTTGAAGAAGAGCGCAGCCGCCATTACAGCCACGTAACCAAGCACGGGTGCCACCGTTTTCATAGGCGAAGGAATATCAGGCTCCTTCTTTTTATCAATAAACCTGAACACAAGGAAGCAAATAACGAGCGTTACAGTAGCAAATATGTAGGTATAGAAATTGAACACAGCGCTGCCGCTCGGGGAATATGCATCGGAATATCTGAACATCTTCTGAGAGAAGTCGGTAACTCCGCTGGAAAGAGCGCAAAGAATGAGTGTGAGATACGCATACGGCGACATCTTGCCCTTCAGGCTCCTGTCGTAGGAGCACATACACAGCCCTGCGCTTATCAGAAGCGCTACGCCTATCCACTGAATCAAGGTGATAGGCTCGCCGTAAAACACCTTGCAAAGAACCATAGGAACTATGACTCCGAGCAGAAGGAATACGTTAACGAGCATATACGCCCTGAGTCTGATAGACATCAGCCAGGTAACGACGAAGACCGCAGACGAAACTCCCGAAATAACGGAAATCAGAATTACGTCAGAGGAAACCTTAAGCCCTGATATCCCTGCAGAGGATATTGCGATAATCACACCTATAATGACGCAGAAGGACATACGGAAGAGGTTGATCAGAACAGCCTCTGACGTATGCGACGCTCCGGTTCCGGATTTTTTGCCGCAATAGCCCTTTATAATTGAGCATATAATTGCTATAGACAAAAATAAATATCCCATAGTTTTTCCCTTCTCTTACCTTACAAGAACACGCATTTTAAATCCTGTAAGCTTGCCTTGCAAAAATCAATCCGTCTCGCCCTTTTCAAACTCGAGCTCATAAAGACCGCCCTTCGCGTCTCCGTAAATGCACCTGCCTGCCGCAAAATCTATAAACTCAGGCTCTATTTTCAATCCCTCGTTGAACAAATCCACATGCAAAACCTGAGCCCTTTTTACCGTATCTATAACTCTCAGGGCAGGATGAATAGCCCCGTGGAATCCCTCGACCGACCATATCTTTCCGTCGTGGAAGCACGCACCCTGAACGTAATTATGGTAAGGCGTATCGAAGTAATGGAGTATATCGGACTTGGTGAGCGTAACCTTTCTTACCCCGAGCGCAGGGTTAATCTCGCCCTCGCAAAGCTTCGGAGCTCTGAAGGCAAAGTATCTGGTTTCTTTCACCGCATCTCTCATAACGAAGGCGTAGTATACGCCGTTTTCCGTATCAAGAACAAAGTTGCCGTAAGGACGCACGTCGTCCTTTTCTCCGTTTGTGCGCCAAAGCTCTCTGTCAGAGGTAAATCCTATCTCTATAAGCTGCACAAGGGTTGTGGAAAAGACGTCACCGTCTCTTGTCACCCTATAAACGCAGCACACTCCCTCGAGCTTATCATCCGCCGCCTTGTAGTTGTTATACACGTTGGAGTAAAGGAGCGGGAACTCATCACCCTTTTCATAATATTCGTTTCCGAAGAAAACCGCATTACTGTGCGGAGCCAAAACGTCGGACCTGTCGAGGACTATCTCGGATATGAAGGGAGTTTCTTCCCCTTTGCCTTTATCGCCAAGAAGAGCGTCGAGCTTATAAACTCTGCCGACGCCTCTCGAGCCAAATCTAAAAAGATAATTGCCGAATATCGCTCCGTCCTGACCGCCTTTCATCAAGCTAATCGCCTTATACTTCATCTTTCAAAACCTTTTTAATTGTTTTCATTATATAGTTATGAACAGAAGGTGCTCCCGCAATGATCGACGTACAACCGTCAAAACGCACCTCGCCGCCACTAGCGTCGGTAACCAGTCCTCCCGCCTCTTTTACAATCAGCGTACCTGCGGCAAAATCCCAGGCAGAGAGCGAGAGCTCATAAAACCCGTCCGTCCTGCCTGCCGCAACGTAGCAAAGCTCAAGCGCCGCAGAGCCCGAGCGTCTAACGTCGCTGCAGCTGCGATACAGTTCTCTCAGAACGGCAAAGGTAGAATCAGCGAGCTCATCCTTGCGATAAGGAGAGGAGCCGAAGCCGATAATCGACTTTTGTATAGGCCTTTGCGCAACCGCAATTTGCGAGTGGGACAAGTACGCCCCTTCACCCTTCACGGCATAAAACATTTCATCAAGATACGGATTATAAACTGCGCCAAAAACAAGCTCTCCAAGTGAAAGCATAGCTACGGAAATAGAGGAATGCCTATACCCGTGTACAAAATTCGCAGTACCGTCGATGGGGTCGATTATGAAACAGTGCTTAGCCGAGAGAAGCCGTCTGTCGTTATCCTGCTCTTCTGCTATAAAGACGGCATCGGGAATAATTTTTCTGATTTCTTCAATCAAGAAATCCTGCGTTCGGACGTCGTAGACGGTCACCATATTTGCGTCGTCACCGCCCTTATTCTTTACTCTGTAATCGGACTCCGCATCCGAAACATACCGCAACCGCTTCCCTGCCTCTTCTATAACCCCAACAATCGGCCGAAGAATTACATCCATAGATTACTCTCTCCACCAGCCTCTGATACCGTCGTCGAAATCCATAGTCGCAAGAACCTCTGCATTAGCCTCGCTGTCGGAAAGCTCAAGCTCCATTTTTCCGTCAGAGTAATCGCTCTCATAGTACCAGCCCTGAGGATTTTCAAAGATTACGTTCTTAAGGTTTTCGCACCCGCTGAAAGCAAGCGGCTCTATACACTTTACCGAAGCGGGTATCGTAACGTTTACAAGGCCTGCGCAGTTTTCAAAGCAGCTCTCGTCAATCGATTCTGTTCCGTCAAGTATGGGAGACTCGGGCAAAGACTCGCATCCGCTGAAGAGTCCCTCGCTCAACGAATCTGTCTTCGACACCTTGAAAAGAGCCTTGCAATTGGCAAAAGCATATATACCGAGATACGTCCTCGTCGAATACTCTGCCATCATAAGCGACTCACAGCTACGAAAAGCACCCCAGCCGACCGTCTGTACGTACTCAGGTATGGAAATTGTGCGCAGCTTCTTACACTCGGCGAAAGCGAACTCGCCTATCGTCTTAAGCACGGTATCGTTGCGAATCATCTCGTCATCAGGCTCTTCAAAAGTCACGAACTCTAGCTCAGAGCAGCCCTCGAACGCCTCATCACAGATGCCGACGACTGGGAAACCGTCCACTCTTGCAGGTATTACAACGCTCTTTACATCCTTTTCACAGCTCAAGATCTCGTACATCTTGAAATCATCATCCGTAAGACCGAAGGTAAGAGGACCAAAAACCTTGTTATCCATAGCTTCTCCTTTTTCGCTTTGCTTTCGCCTTTGTACACTTTATCATATGCTAAATAGGCGCTTCCGATTTTTCGTACCCCTATTATATAACCGCATCAACGCAATGTCAACAACCTATATGCAAAAACATTTTAAATATACCGCCACGCTACCGAAGCAAAGCCACGATGTCGCAAGCCGGGCAAAAAAACGAGCAGGAGAGTCCTCCTGCTCGAAAAAAGCCGTTTATTTCAGCACGGGTACGGAGTAAATATAATTTCTCCGTCCGTATTGATAATTATCTGTTGAGAATAAGCTTAGTAAGCTCAACGGGATCAACGATTTCCTTACCCTTGTAAACACGCATATTTCCGGAAGCAATCTCATCGATAAGAATAACCTCGTCGCCATTGTATCCGAACTCGAACTTGATATCCCAAAGGTCAAGGCCGATAGTCTTGAGGTCGTCTGCAACGATTTTAGTAATCTTAAGGGTCTGCTCCTTCATACTTGCGAACATCTCGAGCGACATAACGCCCAGAGCGTCGAGTCCCTCGGCTGTAACAAGAGGGTCGCCCTTAGCATCGTTCTTAAAGGTACACTCAACGTATCCGCCGGGGATGGGAGTTCCGTCCTCTATGTACTCACCGTATCTGCGGATAAAGCTACCCGTAGCAACAAGGCGACAGATAACCTCAAGTCCGTGACCGAACACCTTACCGGGGAGAACCTCCATAGTAGCGTCGTCAAGATTAGCGCCTACGTAATGTGTCTTGATTCCCGCCTTCTTGAGAAGCTCAAAATAGTAAATAGAGGTCTCAAGATTTGCTCTGCCAATACCCTCTATGGTGAGTCCTACGGAGTTCTCGCCGGGATCGAACTTTCCGTCCTTTCCGGTACAATCATCCTTGAACTTCAGCATAACGTTGCCGTTATCAAGAGCATAGACGTCCTTCGTTTTTCCTTCATAAATTCTCTTCATATATTCCTCCGATGTGCCTTTCGGCAGATTAACACGTATATTCTAGCACATTTTTTTGGAAATGTATAGTGTTTTTTAAGATTTTTTTGAAGATATTGAAAGTTTTTTAGCCGAATAATTGCGCATTCGTAAAGTAGAAAATTCACAAGAAGGACAAAGTTCCTCTCTTTCTGTCCTATTATTTGATTGAAACCCCTGTGCGCCTGTGTTATAATGAGCGCAAAAGAACAGGAAGGCAGGTATTACTATGTCAGGAATAACAGTACACAGACATCTTATCGGAAAATTTGAGAACACAGACGTAGCCTATTTCCGTCACTATCCCTCTCTGGATCGCAACAAGATTATAGAGACGAAGGAGATATCCGGCGAGAGCGATTTCTACACCGGCAGATTTGAGCGAGAGAGTCTCGACGGCGGAATCACATTCGGCGACTGGAAGGATGCCTACTCCGATACGTATGCAAAGATCGGCGACTCAGACGAGGAATGGTGGGTAAACGAGAAGCCCAAGCTCTACGATTCGAAGAGCGGATGCTTCGTCACATGCGCAATGCAGGTATACTTTGTGGACGGTCACGAGAAATGCTATGAAAAGCTCTGGAGCGAGGGCGTACAGCAGTTTTACGACCATTGCTTCCTCACCACCTTCAACCCCGAGACGAAAGAGCGTGTCAGATATCCCGTGCTGTTCGACGGGGGGGTGCGCATTCGATCCCGCAAATCCGAGGAACCCCGACTTTCTCGAAAAAAACGTATGCTATTTCGGAAACGTGAGCCTCGCAGAAAACGGTGACGTTCTCTTCCCGATAGGTGCAGACGTTATTTCCTGCTGTAAAATACTCGGCCTTGACGTAAACGAGGTGTTCCCATCCTGTCCGAAGCTTATGAGAGGTATGATACTCGTAAGAGCGCACTGGAACGGTGTCGAATACGAGCTCAGTTACTCAAAGCCCGTGGTCATAAATGACACGATGTCCTCACGCGGTGTCTGCGAGCCCTGCTGCGCACAGCTAAAATCCGGCAGAATTATCGTAATCTTCCGCGGCTCTAACGTAATATCGAAGGAATGGAACACAAGGATAAATCCTTCGGCGCTGCCCTGCAAGTGGTTTACATACTCGGACGACAACGGTAAAACCTTCAGCCCTGCTATGCCCCTAACCTTCGACACAAGAGAGGTCGTCTACTCATCCGCTACGATGCCCTATCTCTTCCGCTCCTCGAAGAACGGCAAGCTCTACTGGATAGGAAACATCACCGACCCTCTAAAAACCGAAGGAAACTATCCGAGGTATCCTCTTCATATCGCCGAGGTCGACGAAACCTACGGATGCTTAAAGAAGGAGACTCTCACCGTTATTGACACGAAGAGAGAAGATGAGAGTGAATACGTACAGCTTTCAAATCTCGATTTATTCGAAAATCTCAACACGGGTATGCTGGAAATCCGTCTTTCCAAGATTGGAAGAACAGGTCTTGAACACACCTACAAGGACACCGAGAGCTGGACGTATGAGATAGAATTCGACTAAAAACGGCTTTTTGCAAAGCTCAAAGGCTGCATCAAAAACCGTAATTTATCGCCCGACGCCGTATTGTAAGCGCCGGGCGATAGTATTTCGCCTCATCATAAAAAGACGACAAAAACCGTCTTTTCCCCCTTGACAGCACGCACGTGCGTGTGTTATAATAAATAGAAAAAATTTTTGGGGGAAAAGTATGAAGTGCTTGTTCATTAACGCAGCAGTTTATCTCGACGGCGAAGTCAGACATCAGAATATGATGCTCGACGGCGTCATTCTTTCTGCTTTTTCCGGTGATGCCTCTATGGCTAACTGCCCTGTTTTTTACAATACCGCTATTTTTCCCGGCTTCTGTGACGTCCACGTCCATTTGAGAGAGCCGGGATTTTCTTATAAAGAAACAATCAGAAGCGGTACTATGGCAGCGGCGAGAGGCGGCTACACCGACGTGCTGTCTATGCCAAACCTCAACCCTGTACCCGACACCCGAGAGCACCTCGGCGTGCAGCTGGACATTATCCGTAAGAGTGCGGAAATCCGTGTGCATCCATACGGCGCTATCACGAAGTGTGAGGCGGGCATCGACCTTGCCGACCTTGAGGATATGAGCGAGGCTATCGCCTTCTCAGACGACGGAAAGGGTGTGCAGTCGGAACAGATGATGAAGGAAGCGATGTTGCGCGCCAAAGCGCTCGGCAAGATGATAGTTGCTCACTGCGAGGATAATTCTCTGCTGTTCGGCGGATATATCCACGACGGCGAATACGCAAAGAAAAACGGGCACAGAGGCATATGCTCAGAAAGCGAGTGGGGCCCTATAAAGAGAGACATTGAGCTGGTTAAGGAGACAGGATGCGCCTATCACGTATGTCATATTTCAACCGCCGAAAGCGTAGAGCTCATAAGAGCGGCTAAGGCTGAAGGGGTGAATATCACGTGCGAGACAGGGCCGCACTATCTGACCCTCGACGAGGGCGACCTTACTGAAGACGCTCGCTTCAAAATGAATCCGCCTCTCAGAACGAAAAGGGACAGGCTTGCTCTTATCGACGGAGTGCTCGACGGCACCATCGATATGATAGCGACCGACCACGCACCGCACTCGGAGGAGGAGAAATCGAAAGGACTCGAGAAGAGTGCGATGGGAGTCGTAGGTATCGAAACCGCTTTCCCCGTCCTTTACACCGATCTTGTAAAAACAGGCGTTATCTCCCTCTCTCATCTTGTGAAGCTTCTCACAGAAGCGCCGAGAAAAAGGTTCGGTCTTAACGACGACCCCGGCTTTACGGTATTCGACCTCAGTGATGAATACGAGATTAACCCCAATGAATTTCTGTCCTCGGGCAGAAGCACCCCATTTGAAGGTAAGAAGGTCTATGGAAGATGTCTTCTCACCGTTTGTGGCGACAGAGCGGTCTACCTGGATCCGCGTCTTATGCACTGATTAATAAAATTTGGAGGATATAAAAATGGCAAAAAGGAAAGACCTTAAGCGAATTATGATTATCGGCTCTGGCCCCATCGTCATAGGACAGGCGGCTGAGTTCGACTATGCGGGCACGCAGGCGTGCCTTGCGCTCAAGGAAGAGGGCTACGAGGTTATACTCGTAAACTCCAACCCCGCTACAATTATGACCGACACCACAATTGCCGACAAGGTATATATGGAGCCGCTCACTCTTGAATACGTAGCGAAAATCATCAGATACGAGCGTCCCGATGCGATTGTTCCCGGTATCGGAGGACAGACGGGTCTCAATATGGCGATGCTTCTCGAAAAGAAGGGCATACTCAAGGAGAGCGGAGTCGAGCTGCTCGGCACCTCCGGTCAGAGTATTGAGAGAGCTGAGGACAGAGAGCTCTTCAAGGAGCTGTGCGAGTCTATCGGCGAGCCTGTTATCCCTTCCGATATAGCGAACACTCTCGAGGAGGCTATCGCAGCAGCCGAGAAGATCGGTTACCCTGTAGTTCTGCGTCCCGCATTCACTCTCGGAGGCACCGGTGGCGGATTTGCGTACAACAAGGACGAGCTGTGTGAGCTGGCCGTAGGAGCGCTTGCCGCTTCCCCCGTGCATCAGGTTCTCGTAGAGAAGAGCGTAAAGGGCTATAAAGAAATAGAGTTCGAGGTTATGCGTGACAGCGAGGACAACGCTATCACCATATGCGGTATGGAGAACATTGATCCTGTCGGCGTTCATACCGGAGACAGTATGGTCGTCGCTCCGATACTCACCCTCTCCGAGCACGACAGAAAGATGCTCAACGACAGTGCGATAAAGATTATCAGAGAGCTTAAGATCTCCGGCGGCTGTAACGTACAGTTCGCTCTTAATCCCGACTCGAGCGAGTACTATCTGATTGAGGTCAACCCCAGAGTCTCCCGTTCCTCTGCCCTTGCATCGAAGGCCAGCGGATATCCCATTGCGAGAGTTACCGCAAAGATTGCCGTAGGTATGACCCTCAAGGAAATCGGCGTAGCAGGCACGACCGCAGAGTTCGAGCCTGACCTTGACTATATTGTAGCTAAATTCCCCAGATTCCCCTTCGATAAGTTCACCTCTGTTCCCAACAAGCTCGGCACTCAGATGAAGGCGACCGGCGAGTGTATGGGTATCGGCTCTAACCTTGAAGAATGTATACTGAAGTCGGTGCGCTCTCTCGAAATCGGCGTTTGCCACCTCTATATGCAGAAATTTGATGCTAGGAGTGACTCCGAGCTTCTCGAATACCTTGAAGAGTTCCACGATGATAACGCTTTCGTTATCGCAGAGCTTCTGCGCAGAGGTTA
This sequence comes from Eubacteriales bacterium, assembly GCA_045656605.1. Taxonomy (GTDB): domain Bacteria; phylum Bacillota; class Clostridia; order Oscillospirales; family CAG-272; genus UBA1740. The sequence continues at coordinate 47,154 of JAZORO010000054.1, read as the reverse complement.
CTCGACCGAAAAGCTACACGAGGTTACAAAGATCACCGAGTACTTCCTCAAATCCTTCAAGAAGATTACTGATATGGAAGCTACGCTCAAGGCGTCCGTCGGCTCTGCTGAGGTGCTTAAGCGTGCGAAGGAAATGGGCTTTGCCGACAAATATATAGCTAAGCTTTGGGCTTGTCCTGAGCTTGACGTAGTGAAGCTCCGTAAGGAAAATGGTATCATACCCGTATTCCGTATGGTAGACACCGCTCACGTAGGCGCATACATTCCTTACTTCTACTCGTCCTTCACGGGTGAGAACAAATCGAGACTGACCGACAGGAAGAAGGTCGTTGTTCTCGGCGCAGGCCCCATCCGTATCGGTCAGGGCGTAGAATTCGACTACTCCACCGTACACGCAGTAAACACCATACGCCGCTGCGGATACGAGGCTATAATTATAAACAACAACCCCGAGACGGTTTCCACCGACTACACAACGGCGGATAAGCTCTACTTCGAGCCTCTGACGCCCGAGGACGTTATGAACGTCATAGATTACGAGAACCCCATCGGAGTTATCGCATCTCTCGGCGGTCAGACCGCTATCAACCTCGCCGCTCCTCTTGCGGAAAGAGGTGTAAAGATAATCGGCACCGACTGCGAAGCTATCGACAGAGCCGAGAACAGAGACACCTTCGAGAAGATACTCGAGAGTCTCGGCATTCCCCAGCCCAAGGGCGAGGCTGTCACAAAGATAGAGGACGGCGTAAGAGTTGCAAAAGAGGTAGGATACCCTGTGCTTGTACGTCCGAGCTTCGTCCTCGGCGGCAGAGCTATGCAGCTCGTCGGAAACGAAGAGCAGCTCCGTCAGTATCTCAGAACTGCAGTTGAAATAGACGAGGACAAGCCCGTCCTCGTAGACCATTACATCCAGGGTAAAGAGGTTGAGGTCGATGCTATCTGCGACGGCAGAGACGTATTTGTAGCGGGAATTATGGAGCTTGTTGAGAGAACGGGCGTACACTCGGGCGACTCTATCAGCGTATATCCTTCCTTCTCCATATCGGACAAGGTAAAGGGAAAGATTCTCTCCTACTCCAAGGCTCTCGGTCTCGGAATCGGAATCGTTGGTCTTTTCAACATTCAGTTCATAGTAGACAGCAACGACGACGTATATATCATAGAGGTTAACCCCAGATCGTCAAGAACAGTACCCTTCCTCTCCAAGTCTACGGGCTACTCTCTTGCAGATATCGCAACCGAGGCTATTCTCGGCCGTTCGCTCAAGGAACAGGGTATATTCGACCTCTACCCCGAGGAGAAGAAGCGCTGGTACTGCAAGGTTCCCGTATTCTCCTTCAAGAAAATCAACGGAATCGATGCATATCTCTCGCCCGAAATGAAGTCCACCGGCGAGGCTATCGGATACGACGACGACCTGTACAGAGCATTCTATAAGGCATTGCAGGCTTCTGGTATGACAGTGCAGAACTACGGTACTGTCCTCGTAACTCTCGCAGATGCCGACAAGGCAGAGGCTCTGCCTCTCATCCGCCGTTTCTACAACCTCGGATTCAATATCGAGGCTACGCGCGGCACGGCAATGTTCTTAAAGGAGAACGGAATCAGAACAAGAATCAAGCATAAGATAAGCGAAGGCAGCAACGATATTCCCGAAGCTATAAGACAGGGACATATCGCATACGTTATCAACACCTCTAACCTCTCTTCTACCGATCAGCAGAAGGACGGCTATGAGATAAGAAAGCTCGCAGTAGAGACTAACACCACTATGTTCACGTCTCTGGACACCGTCAGAGTTCTTCTTGACGTGCTTGAGGATATCACCATAACAATTTCCACGATAGACAGCTGACGGGGCTTGCCCCCTGTCCGTTGTAGGGAGGGCAGAAATGGCAGAAATTAAATACACAAACGGCAGCCGCTACGAGGGCGCCGTAGTCAACGGAAAAAGGCACGGCTACGGTAAAATGTTCTATGCAAACGGCGACGTCTACATAGGAGAGTGGAAGAACGATATGATACACGGCACCGGTGACTACACCACTGCCGGCGGAAATCGTTATTACGGCGAGCACGAGAACGGAAAAAGGCACGGCTGGGGCGCATACTATTATACAAACGGCGACCGTTACGAGGGAAACTTCAGAGACGGCAAGGCAAACGGTAACGGAACTTATTACTTCAAGAACGGCGATATGTGGAGTGGCTATTGGAAGGACAACCGCCGTCACGGCTCGGGTACTTTGTTCTACAAGAGCGGTCACAAAACTCAAGAGGAATACTACGAGGGCGAAAAACGCAAGCTGTCGTCCTCGGCATACGACCGTGTTCCCACATACTCCACATCCAAGCCGAGCTACAGTGTCGCTCCCTCGTCCACATACCCGACCTCAGCGTCGTACCTGTCTATCTCGGACAGAAACCCGAAATACCGTACCAACACAAAAGATAAATATTCGGGCTCAAGAAGGAACGGGCTCCCTCACACGAATCCCGGCGAGATCGGCTTGTACCAGTATGAGAACGGCGACTACTACCGCGGTGAAATCAAGGACGGAATTCTAAGCGGAAAGGGCTATATGTACTATAAGGCCCGGGGCGGAGAGGTCTACTCGGGTGAATTCAAGGAAGGAAAATATCACGGCAAAGGAAAGATAGAATACCCCGGAGGCAGCGTAACGACCGGGGAATTCAAGGAAGGTCTTTTGCACGGTCGTTGTACCGTCGTATTCAAAAAGCCCGGCACGTATCTTGGCGAGGAGCGCTACGACGGCGAGTACAGAAACGGTAAGCGCCACGGCAAAGGAACGCTGAGATACGCCGACGGCTCTGTCTACGAGGGGGAATGGATGTTCGGAAACCGTCACGGCGAGGGCAGATTCTCCGACAAAGTGCACGGCAGCTGCTACACGGGTCAGTGGCGCAACGACAAGCGCAACGGCAGAGGAAAATGCGTATACTATTACGATAGAGAAAATCCAATAAGCGAGGGATATTGGATAGACGACAAGTTTATCGGATAATCTCAGAAGAAAGCACATTATATTCAATTCCAAAACCACACGGCGCTCTCTTGATTTACGGAATGCAAGCATCTTGCTTCACAAAAGAGAGCTCTGCAGAAAGAGGTTTCGTATGGCGCAGATAAAGTACAAAACCGGCGCAGTATATAACGGCGAGGTAAAAAACGGTGAGCCGCACGGCTCAGGTACTATAAGATACTCGAACGGCGACGTTTATCTCGGCGGCTGGAAGGACGGAAAGAAGCACGGCACCGGTACGTACACGTATAAGGACGGCTCAAGTTATTCCGGCGAATATCTGAACGGAAAGCGCAGCGGCTGGGGAAGATTCCGCTCAACTGATGGAAGCGTCTATGACGGCGAATGGAAGGACGGAGAGAAGAACGGAACAGGCTCGCTGACCTATAAGAATGGCGAGCGCTATTCAGGCGGCTGGAAAAACGGTAAAAAGCACGGGAAAGGCACCTTTACGCTGAAGAATGGATCAATAATAAGCGAAGAGTGGTTTGAGGGTGAAAAGATAGATATATATTCATCCGCCCGTGACAGAAATCCAACCGTCACACCGCCGAAGCCCCAGCGATCCACCGCGTCCTCGCCTTCGGGTTGCGCGTCCCAGAGCCTTAATCCAATCGACAGAAAAGGCAAAAACGAAGAATACTCCGGCCCTTACAAAAACGGGCTTCCACACACGGGAGCGGGCGAGAAGGGCTACTACACCTACGATAACGGAGACTACTACGTAGGGGAGTTTAAAAACGGCAAGATTGATGGCTACGGATGCCTTAACTACAGGCACGGCGGAAGGCACTACGGAGACTGGAAAAACGGCCAGCCCCACGGAAAAGGAAGAACAGAGTTTAGAAGCGGCGGAGCAATTGAGGGCGAATTCAAAAACGGGCTGCTCGACGGATACGCCCGCACAACCGTGCCCAAGGAGCGAACGTATCTCGGGTATGAGACATACGAAGGACAGTTCAAGCAGGGTAAGCGACACGGCAATGGTAAATGCAAGTATGCGGACGGCTCCGAGTACAACGGAGACTGGGCATACGGCGAGCGTGAGGGTAACGGTCAGTACTACGACCGTCCACACGGCTGGAACTATACCGGAGAGTGGAAAAACGGTATGCGACACGGCAAGGGCAGATGCGTATACTTCTACGATAGAAAAACCCCCGTGCTCGACGGCTACTGGATAGAAGATAAGTTTATAGGATAAGGATATGAAGGACACATTATTTGAACTAAAAGAAAACAGGAAAATCGCCAAGAACACCTACCTGTGGGTTCTCTCGGGCGACACCTCTGACATCAGCGCTTGCGGACAGTTTGTAAACATTAAGCTCGACGGCTTCTACCTGCGCAGACCTATTTCCGTCTGTGACGTCGTCGGGAATGAGCTTACTCTGATATTCAAGGCTGTCGGCGAAGGCACGGAGAAGATGGCGAAGGCTGACGTAGGTACAAAATATGCCGTACTCACCGGGCTCGGCAACGGCTACGACCTCTCCCTCTCGGGTGAGCGTCCCCTGCTCATCGGCGGCGGCGCAGGAATACCGCCTATGTTTATGCTTTGCAAAAAGCTCCTAGAGGAAGGAAAAAGACCTGCGGTTATCCTCGGATTCGGCTCTTCTGACGAAATATTCTTCAAGGATGAGTTTGAGTCTCTCGGCGTAGAGGTTTTCGTCACAACGGTAGACGGAAGTGCGGGAATAAAGGGATTTGTAACCGACGCTATGGACAAGACAGAGTACACCTACTTCTACACCTGTGGTCCCGAGCCTATGCTCAAGGCCATATATAATAAATCCGAAACCTCGGGTCAGTTCTCCTTCGAGGAGAGGATGGGCTGCGGCTTCGGTGCTTGTATGGGTTGCAGCTGTAAGACAAAGTACGGTAACAAGAGAATATGCCGTGACGGTCCTGTTCTCGTTAAGGGGGAAATAATATGGTAAATACGAAGGTAACACTCTGCGGTATCGAGATGGACAACCCTGTAATTCCCGCAAGCGGAACGTACGGGTTCGGTTATGAATTCGCAGAGCTTTATGATATAAACATTCTCGGCTCGCTCTCATTCAAGGGCACGACCCGTGAGGCGAGATTCGGAAATCCGACTCCCAGAATAGCCGAGTGCCCGTCGGGTATGCTCAACGCAGTAGGACTTCAGAACCCCGGCGTTGAGGCTGTTATTGCAAGGGAGCTTCCGAAGCTCAGGGCGGTTTTCAACAAGCCCGTTATGGCTAACGTGTCCGGCTTCTCTCTCGACGAATACGTAGAGACTGTCAGAATGCTCGACGGAGAGGTCTGTATCGGTTGGTTCGAGGTAAATATCTCCTGCCCGAACGTACACGGCGGCGGTATGTCCTTCGGAACTCTGCCCGAGAGTGCGGAAGAGGTGACCCGTGCCGTAAGAAAGGTGACGAAAAAGCCTATTATAATTAAGCTCTCGCCCAACGTAACCGACATTGCCTCTATCGCCAAGGCTTGCGAGGCGGGCGGCGCCGACGGTATCAGCCTTATAAACACGCTCCTCGGGATGAGGATAGACCTCAAAAAGAGGAGACCCCTGCTCGCCAACAAGACGGGTGGCTACTCAGGCCCTGCTATAAAGCCCGTAGCCGTCAGAATGGTGTACCAGGTGTACGATGCGGTGAAGATCCCCATAGTAGGAATGGGCGGTATAGCATCGGCAGAGGACGTTATAGAATTTATGCTTGCGGGAGCAACGGCGGTAGAGGTAGGCGCACAGAATCTCGTCAACCCCTACGCTGCGAAGGAAATCATAGAATCCCTGCCCATAGCAATGGAAAAGTACGGAATCAATAATTTAACAGATATAATCGGAGGTGCGCACTAATGGGAAAGGACGTTATAATCGCTTGCGACTTTGCAAGCGCTGAAGATACATTCCGTTTCCTCGACAAGTTCGAGGGCAAGAAGCCCTTTGTAAAAATAGGTATGGAGCTCTACTACGCAGAGGGACCCGCTATCGTAAAGGAGATAAAGAAAAGAGGACACAAGATATTTCTCGATCTTAAGCTTCACGACATACCCAACACGGTTAAAAAGTCTATGGCAGTGCTCTCTCGCCTCGACGTTGATATGACAAACCTTCACGCATCCGGCACTATCTCTATGATGGAAGCGGCTCTTGAAGGCCTCACCCGTCCCGACGGAAGCCGTCCTATGCTCATAGCGGTAACACAGCTTACTTCAACAGACCAGGAGCGTATGGAGCGTGATCTTCTCATCAAGGAGCCCATAGACAAGGTCGTTATGCATTACGCACACAACGCTCTTCTCGCAGGACTCGACGGTGTAGTATGCTCTCCCCTCGAGGCAGGCAAGGTACACGAGGTATGCGGCAGTGGCTTTGTGACCGTAACTCCCGGTGTCAGATTTGCCGATGGAGATAAGGGAGACCAGAAACGTGTTATGACCCCCGAGGAAGCTAAGAAAATCGGCTCCGATTACATAGTAGTCGGCCGACCCATCACTGCGGCAGCCGATCCCGTCGCCGCATACGAGAGATGCGTAAGAGAATTTGTTGATTAAAGGAGATATACCGAAAATGGAAAGTTACAAGAGAGAATTTATACAGTTCCTCGAGGGAGCCGGAGTGCTCAAGTTCGGAGACTTCACCGCAAAGAGCGGAAGAAAGATCCCCTACTTCATTAACGCAGGCGAGATAAAGACAGGCGAGCAGATTGCGAAGCTCGGAGAATTCTACGCAAAGAGCTACCTTGAAAAGGTCGGAAACAAAAGAGCCGTTCTCTACGGCCCTGCATACAAGGGTATATCCATTGCGGTTTCTACCTCTATCGGCCTCGCTAAAGCCGGACTCGACGTTCCGTTCTTCTTCAACCGTAAGGAAGCCAAGGACCACGGCGAGGGCGGCGTTTTCGTAGGATACGTCCCTAAGTGCGGTGAGGACATCGTTATCGTAGAGGACGTTATCACGGCAGGTACAGCTATTCGTGAAAGTATGTCTATCCTTTCCTCTCTCGAGGGCGCACGTGTTGCCGCTACCTTCGTTATGGTTGACAGAAAGGAAAAGGGAAAGACCGATATATCCGCTATGGCTGAGGTTGGCGAGGAATTCGGATTCCCCGTATACTCGGTTGTTGACGTTTACGACATCATCGAGTATCTCGAAGAGGACGAGGCGAACGCAGATAACGTCGCACGCATCAGAAAGTATCTCGAGACCTGGGGCGCTAAGGCGTAAAAACGAAAAAAGGATTTTGACAGAATGAGAAATCTTATTGATATACTCGATTTTTCTACCGAGGAGATAGATAAGCTTATCTGCGTGGCAGAGGACATTATTGACAACCCCGACAGATACCGTGAAGTATGCCGAGGCAAAATTCTCGGTACGCTCTTCTTCGAGCCGTCGACAAGAACCCGTTTAAGCTTCACCTCGGCTATGATGAGCTTAGGCGGCAGCGTTCTCGGATTTGATTCTGCCGGCTCCAGCTCTACCTCAAAGGGCGAAACCGTGAGCGATACCATAAGGATGGTATCCTCTTACTCGGACATAATTGCAATGCGCCATCCTAAAGAAGGTGCGCCGATTGCAGCATCAAGAGTTGCTGCGGTACCTATTATAAACGCAGGAGACGGCGGTCACTTCCATCCCACGCAGACTCTCACCGACCTAATTACTATAAAAAGGAAATTCGGCAGGCTCGACTCTCTCACCATCGGTCTGTGCGGAGACCTTAAGTACGGCAGAACGGTGCACTCCTTAATCGCCGCTATGTCAAGGTACGAGAACATTAAGTTCGTTCTTATAGCGCCTGAGGAATTAAAGCTGCCCGACTACGTAAAGGAAGAGTTTTTGAAGAACTCAGACTACGTTGAAACGACCGAGCTTGAGTCGAGCATCCCCGAGCTTGACGTACTTTATATGACCAGAATACAGGCAGAGAGATTTGAAAGCCGTGAGGAGTACGAAAGGCTCAAGGACAGCTACGTTCTTAATGCGGCGAAGCTGACCGTCGCAAAGCCGACCCTCTCGGTGATGCATCCCCTGCCCCGTGTCAACGAAATAGATGTAGACGTAGATGACGATGAAAGAGCCGACTACTTCGAGCAGGCGGCGCTCGGCAGATATATTCGTATGGCGCTCATACTTATGCTCCTTGATACCAAGGGCTATGACGACAGAAGAATGTACGGCGACGAGGATGATACTCTCGAGTGCCAAAATCCTCACTGTCTCTCCGTAAGCGAGCGAGGGATAAAAAAGCTTTATCGCTCCGGTCGTTGCATTTACTGCGATCAGATGGCGAAAAAAATAAGATAATAACAACTCTGCGGGTGGCGGTAGACTTTTTTGCTGCCACCTCACTTTTAAGGAGAACAGTGTAATGAGATATACTATGTACGGCGGCTTTACCGAGATGCTCAAGGAAAGAGGATCTCAGGGACTGTACGAATATCTTTCCGAGAAGGGCATCGCATATTACGAGCCGTGTCAGGTTGTCGACGGAATTGCAGAGCCCCTGCTTGACAACGAAGAATTTATCTCCCTGGCAAAGGAAGGAAAGCTCAAAATAAAGTGCTACACTATGTATACCGACCTTTATTACGGCGACACCGAGAAGAAGGTTAAGGACATAAAGAAGAACCTCGACCTTGCCGAAAAGCTCGGAGCTGAATACTATCATCAGACCCTCTGTCCTCACGAGCGCTTCGGCGAGGACGTGCCCGACTATGATACTGTCAATAAAAAGGTTTTCCCACTCGCTCTCGATATTGCTAAGTATGCTCTCTCCAAAGGAATAAAGCCGATCTATGAGCCGCAGGGAATGTACTATAACGGCATTGACGGTCTCGGCAAATTCATCTCGGCGCTCACAGACGAGCTCGGCGAAGAAAACGTCGGTGTGCTCTTCGATATGGGGAACAGCCTTTTTGTAGACGTAGACCCCTTCTCTCTTTTGAAGGAGTTTGCGCCCAGAGTAAAGCACGTTCATTTGAAAAATTACAGAAGAGTAGCGGATGGCGGATATCCGTCGAAGGCAGGAGCGAGATATATCGACTCGTATCTTGAAGAGGGAGTTGTCCCGGCCGAGGAGTGCGTCAGATACCTTGAAGATATGGGGTATACCGGTACTTATTCAAGCGAGGTGCTCGTCAAGGGCACAGAGCCCAGGATTTGCGGCGAGGTTACCTTCAAGTGGCTTGATAAAATTCTTCGCAAAAATTAAAGTCTCTCACGGCTGATTCCGACTTTATAAAACGTGTAAGGAGCTTGTATATGTACAGCGAAACGATAAACATAAGCCTGCCAAAGCTTAGAGTCAATGCAAGCTTTGCTAACATTAATCCGCCCAACACCAAGATATGTGCGCCGCACTACCACGACGAGCTCGAATTTCTCCCCGTATACTCGGGAGAGATGATATGCACTGTCGACGGAGTAGCCTTCCGTGCGAAGGAAGGAGAGGTTATATTCGTAAACTCGGGCGTTCCGCATTTTACAAGCACGGAAATCGGCTGTAAAACCGGTCTTCTGCAATTTGCGGAGCGAGACTTCCTTGACCTCGAGGTAACAAAAATCATAAAATACTCGGTTAAGTTCCAGGAGCTTTCCTCTGTACCCGTCAGAATTCTAAAGATTCCCGATCTATGGGATGCCATAGAAACAGTACGCAACGAGCAGGAGAAGAAAGAGCCCGGATACGATATGATGATAAAAGGTGCAATATATCGTATTCTCGGTATAATATACAGAGAAGAGATTCTCTCCGACACGCAGAAAATTCTCAGGTCGAAGGAGATGGAAAAGATTCTCCCGGCGCTCTCCTACATCAATACTAATTATTACGAGCCTCTCACCCTCGAGGACGTCAGCTCTATGCTGGGCTTTGACCAGAGCTACTTTTGCCGCATTTTCAAAAGCGCAACGGGAGCGACCTTTACCGAATACCTTAATTTTGTAAGAGTGTGCAAATCGGAAAAGCTACTATCCCGTACAGATGATAGCGTTCTCGAAATATCCGAGGCGGTAGGATTTTCGTCGGTCTCCTATTTCGACAGGGTGTTTAAAAAATACAAGAATTCTTCTCCCCGTCACTACCGCACCGCAAAGTATATAGCGATATCCAAGGGAGAAAAAGAGAGCGGATAGTATCTGCTTTTTTCTGGCGCAGCCTCTATACGCTGCTTTTGAGCTGAAAAGCATACATCTTACTCGATGCACCTATTCGGCGGGTAAACAGTTAAATTAAGCACGGGTATCGACTTTGATTTACATAATACATCAAAAAGTCTAAAAAAGAATAAAAAAGCAGGAGTAAAACGAAGCCTTCGTCTACTCCTGTTTTTTTACTGTTTTTTACCACGCCTGCTCTTTTCCTTCGCCTTGAGTTCGGCGTATGTAAGCACGTATAGCTCTATCGTTTTCTCAAGCGTTTCACGCAGGGCTCTGCGCATCTTCTCGGGCATTACTCTCGACTTTCTGTAAAGGTAGACGAGATTCAGCTCCTCCTCCGAGAGCTCAGAGGTATCCTTGCGTACAGGGATGTCCAGAAGCTCTCCTATGTTTACCCTGAACAGCTCAGATAGTTCGGGAAGCATACGCATAAACGATGCGGAGCGACCCCTGCGCCAATTGTTTACAGTCTTATCCGCCAGCCCCATCTCACGCTCGAAAGAGGCGTCAGACTCATATTCACTCTCGATAAGCGAAATGATTTTTTCTCTTATTTTCTCGGTGTTTTCGTTCTTCATTATTGTTTTCACCTCTTATTATTCAGCTGCGCTTGCTTTTCCTAGCCACAGCACGGCGGGGCTTTTTCTTCTCGCTCCTTGCTCCTGCCTTCGCCTGTTTTCCGTCAGAGGGCTTCCTTTCGGCTGTATTTTTCTCGGTCTTTTTCTTTCCCTTCTTCGTTGAAAAGCCGAAGGATCCAATCTTCCTTCCGAGCGAGAAATACTCGCCGTGGCAATATGCAAGAAGATCAGCCTTGTCAAAGCGCATTCTTCCGTCCTTGTCAAGTATACTCTCGTCACACGACACGCTCACGATATCAGCGAGGAAGACGTCGTGCGTACCCATACTGACAACCTCGTAGACCTTGCATTCAAGAGCCACGGGACACTCGGCAATCGTGGGTGGCGAGACCTTCAGGCTCTCCTTCTTAGTCAGACCCGTGCGCTCGAATTTATCGAGCTTTGCCCCTGTATAAATCCCGCAAAAATCCACCGCCTCAGCAAGAGATACAGGGGCGAGGTTGATAACGAATTCCATACCTTCCTTAAGTATAGCGTGAGAATACCTCTGGGGTCTTACTGATATATACGTCCTCGGCGGAGTGGAAGAGAGAATTCCCGTCCATCCTATTGTTATTATATTCGCCTTCTCCATCGTTCCCACCGTTGCCAAAACAGGGGGCAGAGGCGCAGTAAGTGTCCCAGGGTTGAAGCTTTTTCTTGCCACTTTATTCTTCCTTTCCCTCGGGATACTTAAGCATTCCGAGCCACAGCTTTGTGAGAATCGGGTCGGGCACGAGCTTGAAGAGCAGATGCTGAAGCTTGGTATACCAATTTGTAACGTACATAGTCTTTCCCTTAACAGAAGCTCTGACGCACCCTCTCACGACCTTCTCGCTGTTCAAAAGCGGTTTCATTGCCTTAGGCACGGGCACGTCCACCCTTGCCGTAGATTTGCCGAGAAACTCGGTATCAACCCAGCCGGGGCAGAAGCAGGTCGCCCTGATTCCGTACTTCTTAAGCTCGTGGTTCAAGGATTTTGTGTAGTGAAGAACGAATACCTTAGACGAGGAATAAATGTTGAAGTAAGGCAAAGGAGTAAAGCAGGAGCCGCTGCCAATCTCTATTATCCTGCCTCCTCTTTCCATAAAGGGGACAACCATATGTGTTATGAGCACCGTCGCCTTCACGTTGAGATCTATCATCGCCGCAACCTCGCTCTCCGAAAGCTGATCAAATGCGCCAAAGTTACCAAATCCCGCAGCATTTACAAGATATTTTACACGAGGCTTCTCCTCTTTGAGAGCCTCTCTGATTTTATCTATTCCCTCGCCTGCGGAAAGATCTGCCGTTATTATCTTCGTCTTGCATTCAAGCTCCTCGCTAAGGGATTTAAGCCTATCCTCTCTCCGCGCAACGAGCCAGAACTCGTCTATACCCAATGCTCTTTTTAATTCAAGGGCAAAATCTCTGCCCATTCCGCTCGATGCACCCGTTATAATCGCTATAGCCATATCCTGTCTCCTGACATTTTATTATTACCTTGTGTATATACGCCGAACTTTATTCTTCAAGAAGAGTATAGAGAAGCGTCTTTACCTCAGAAAAGCTCTCTGCGGAATTGATTTTCCCTCTGAGAGCCGCAGCTCCTTTAAATCCTGTAAAGTAGGATGCTATCTGTTTTCTCGCTTCCAAAACCGCACCCCGCTCGCCCTTATCCTCTATCGCCACGGAAAGCTGTAAAAGGGCAAGCTCTATCCTGGACTCAAGCGATGGCGAGAAAAAGTCCTCACCCGTAAGCGCCGCTTTAATCTCAGCAAACAAAAAAGGATTGCCAACCGCTCCTCTGCCGACGGCAATACCGTCTGCGCCGGTATCCTTCAGCATAGACAAAGCTTCCTCACCGGAAGTAATATCCCCGTTTGCAATAACCGGTATATGTAAACTGCTCTTTACCTTTTTTATAATTTCTCTGTCCGCTTTTCCCGAGTACATCTCGACACGGGTGCGCCCGTGTATACACACAGCCTCAGCGCCTGCGCTCTCTGCGGCAAGAGCGCACTCGACGGCATTGATATGCGTCCTGTCGACCCCTGCACGCAGCTTTACGGTAACGGGTATTTCTATCTCGTTTTTAACCGCAAAGACTATGCCGTATATCTTCTCCGGGCTCTTCATCAGCGCCGAGCCCTCTCCATTTGAAAATACCTTATTGACAGGGCAGCCCATATTTATGTCGATTGCCACAGGCGGCACACATCCGTTTGCGTCATAGCCTTTTGCAAGCACGGATGCCGCCCTTGCCATAACGTCGCACTCCGAGCCGAAAATCTGCAAGGAGACAGGCCCCTCATCCTCTCTGATAGCGGCTATGGAGAAGGTCTTCTTATCCCCATAGGTCACCGCCTTTGCGCTGACCATCTCAGTCACGCACATCTCGGCGCCCAACCTATGGCACACGACTCTCATCGCTCTGTCGGAAAAGCCCGCCATAGGTGCGAGAATAACTCCGTGCTTCAATGATACGTTACCTATTTTCATTCCGATGGCGCACTCCTTTACCGTTTTTACTCTATTGTAGCAGAATTTTCGCTTCATTGCAAGTACTAAATAAGGCTGACCCACGGTCAGCCTTATTTAGTACTTTTACTCCTTATTGGCAAAATATATCGGCGCTTGCCTTATTTTACGAGGCGCATTAAAGACGAGGCTCAGCACTGCTCAGACACGCCAACCCTTTGTGAGATGCCTTTTTACGTTTTCTTTTCTTAAAAGCTAACGGTATCCATACTATTTCTATAGCTCGGCTGCTATTTAAGAAAAATCAGAGCCGTCTTCTTTAGTTACCGAATACAAGCGGTAAGGCGGTAAAGCTCTTTATACTACCTCTTTTGTAAGGAGCTTTTCCTCGCCCATTTTTTTATGCTTGTTTAGGCGCCGCACGGCTATGTAGCAATATATTCCGAGCGCCGTGTTTGTCGGTATCCAGGAAATCGGATAACACATCATAAGCCATCCGATGGTATGGAAGGAATCCATAGGGAAAAATACAAATATCCACACGATTCTGAGCACACACGCACCGATGAGAACAATTACCATAGGTCCGAAGGAATATCCGAGACCTCGTAAGAAGCCCTGACAGACTTCCATAATTCCACAGAGAAAATAAGCTGCGAGCACGACTGTCATTATTCTCTTCGACACGGCGACAACCGCCTCTCTGTTAGGATCATCGGCTCCTACGTAAAGACCTATCAACTGCTCGCTGAAGAGGAGCTCCGAATATCCTACGACAATTCCAACGGCAACAACCTGTATCAAGCCGTAAATCAGCGTCTTCTTAACCCTATCAAGCTTTCCTGCGCCGTAATTTTGTCCCGTAAAGGTCAAGACGGCGTGGAAGAAGCAGTTCATTGCAGTATAGGTTATTCCATCGATATTACCCGCTATCGTGCCTGCCGTTACGGTAATTGTATCGAAGTCGTTTCTCGCAACGGAAACAAGAAGATTGGATATTGCAAAAAGCGAGTTCTGTATCGCTACGGGTATTCCGAGCGACATCATTCTCGCAAACAGCTTTACGTCGAAGCACAGCTTTTTTCTCGAAAGACCGTAGCACTCGTCGCCACGGTAAGTCAGCAATCCGACAACCCAAATTGCGGACGCATACTGAGACACCACCGTAGCTATCGCAACACCGGCTACAGACATCTTAAATCCTAATACAAAAACAAAGTTCAACACCACGTTTACAAGCCCGGACACGGAAAGAATCACAAGAGGAGAACGCGAATCTCCCACGGCTCTTAAAATTGCCGCTCCGAGATTGTATACCGATACTGCGGGGATGCCGATACAAATTATTCTCATATACAGCTCAGCGTTATCTATTACGTCGGGCTTCGTATTCATAAGCTCGAGCCCCGGGCGACAAACGACTAAGCCGAGAATCATAAACGCTATACCGCCGACAAAAGCGAACACCATACCCGTATGAGCCGCCCTTGATACTATGCTATCGTTCTTTGCTCCGTACGCCTGACTTATACATACCGTAGCGCCGCCGGCAAGACCTACGAGAATGTTGACAATAAGGACGTTAAGAGTACCGGTAGAGCCAACGGCGGCAAGGGCTGTCGAATCTCCCGAGAATCTGCCGACTACAATATTGTCAGCCATATTGTAAAGGAGCTGCAGAATACCCGTCGCCATAATAGGCAGGGCGAACTTAAACAGATTTACAAAAATCGGCCCTTCGGTTATGTTCTTCTTCGTTTTTACCATCTCAGCACTCCCGAATGCAAAAATGTGGGGTGACACACAAGTGTCACCCCGATTATAGACCTCTTTGTTCCTTTTGTCAATACGGATAATTGCTTTAACTTAAAAAATATACGTTTAAACGGAGAAGTATAATTTTAAAAGGGCTTGCCGCTTGTCAAATCAGCCAAAGCAATACTTCAAAGCATCCGTTATCATAACAAAAAGAGGATTTAGACAGAAAATTACAGGTGAAGAACTCTGTCCTTTATCTCTTGTGTTCTGCCCTGATTCCAATACTGCGTGCCGATATATCCGCAGGTGCGCCTTGCTACGTTCATCTTCGACTGATCACGATTGTGACAGCAGGGGCACTCCCAGACGAGCTTGCCCTCATCCTCGCATATCGCTATCTCACCGTCATATCCGCACACCTGGCAGAAGTCGCTCTTGGTATTAAGCTCAGCGTACATAATATGCTCGTATATGAACTCCATAACGCCGAGAACGGCGTCGATATTGTTCTGCATATCGGGTACCTCTACGTACGAAATCGCTCCGCCCGGAGAAAGTGCCTGGAACTTCGACTCGAGTTCAAGCTTATCAAAGGCGTCGATAGGCTCGGTCACGTGCACGTGATAGGAATTTGTAATATAGTTTCTGTCGGTAACACCGTAAATTATTCCGAAACGGCTCTGTAAGCACTTCGCAAACTTATAGGTAGTGCTCTCAAGCGGAGTTCCGTAAAGAGAATAGTCGATATTCTCCTCTCTCTTCCATCGTGCGGTATACTCGTTCAACATACGCATAATTTCAAGTCCGAGCTCCTCACCCTCAGGCTCTGTAAGCTTCTTACCCGAAAGAGCATATACGCATTCCCAGAGTCCTGCATAGCCGAGCGACAGGGTCGAATAGCCGCCGTAGAGATATTTATCTATCGGCTCACCCTTCTTAAGCCTTGTGAGTGCGCCGTGCTGCCAAAGGATGGGAGCAGCATCGGAGAGCGTGCCGAGAAGTCTCTCGTGACGGGCTCTGAGCGCTCTGTGACAGAGCTGCATTCTCTCATCGAATACCTTCTTGAACTTCTCCATTTCACCGCCTGCGGTGAGCGCTATGTCAACAAGGTTCACGGTTACGACACCCTGATTAAATCTGCCGTAATACTTAGGCTTCCCATTCTCGTCTACGTAAGGAGTCAAGAAGCTTCGGCAGCCCATACAGGTGTAGCAGTGTCCGTCTCCGTTTTTGTCGATTTTATTTTTGAGCATTATCTTCTCGGAGATATAATCGGGCACCATTCTCTTTGCGGTGCATCTTGCCGCAAGCTCGGTAAGATAATAATACTTAGTGCCGGGGCGTACGTTACTCTCTTCAAGCACGTAGATGAGCTTCGGGAAAGCGGGGGTTATCCATACGCCCGCCTCGTTTTTTACACCCTGATGTCTTTGAGTGAGAACCTCTTCGATAATCAGAGCAAGGTCATCTCTTTCTCTGCCCTCTTCGGCCTCTCCGAGATACATAAACACGGTTATGAAAGGAGCCTGTCCGTTTGTTGTAAGAAGAGTAACAACCTGATACTGTATACATTGTACACCCTTCTTTATCTCCTCACGAAGCCTGGACTCCGCAATCTTATCGATCGCTCCCTCGTCGGTAACTCCCACCGCCGCCAGCTCTTCCTTTACCGTCGCTCTTATCTTTCTTCTGCTGACGTCGACGAATGGAGCAAGGTGAGTAAGACTTATCGACTGACCGCCGTACTGATTGGATGCAACCTGAGCGATAATCTGAGTTGCGATGTTGCAGGCGGTGGAGAAGCTATGCGGCTTCTCAATCATAGTACCGCTGATGACGGTACCGTTCTGCAGCATATCCTCAAGATTTACAAGGTCGCAGTTATGCATATGCTGAGCGAAATAATCCGCATCGTGGAAATGTATAAGTCCCTCGTCGTGCGCCTTAACTATATCCTCGTCTAAGAGCATCCTTCTGGTGATATCCTTAGATACCTCTCCCGCCATATAGTCTCTCTGCACGCTGTTGACCGTAGGGTTCTTATTCGAATTCTCCTGCTTTACTTCCTCATTATTACACTCGATAAGAGACATAATCTTATCATCGGTCGTGTTGGACTTACGCACAAGCTCTCGCTTATAGCGATAGGTTATATAAGCCTTCGCAAGGTCGTACGCCCCGAGCTTCATCAGCTCCTTTTCCACCATATCCTGTACTTCCTCGACCCCTGCGGAGCGTGGCATACCGTGGCAAAGCCTCTCTACCGTCTTTGCAACGTTCTCGATATCCTCATCTGTTATTCTATGGCACTCCTCAACAGCTGCGCAAGCCTTCGCAACAGCTGCAGCTATCTTGTTGCGGTTAAATACTACCTCAGAGCCGTTTCTTTTAATCAGCTTCATTACTTATCCTCTCTTATCATTTTTCTTTTCTCGGTTTTTTAGTGAGGATATTATACACTATATCTTGTGTTTTGTCAATAGGAAAATTACTACATATTGTGTTTAATGCAGTCGAAAGAAATATAACTGCTATACAAAACCCGGTAAAGCCTCAGCTCCTGTATCCTGCGACGTCTCTTTCGGGTATGAACTCCGAATCAGTATCAAACCCGTATACCGACCTATAGCATTCACGCTTCAGCCTCATATCCATATCTCTCATAGCCGCGGCATTTTCGTAAGAGCTAAGGCGCAAATCGGGGTAAATAGGCGGCATCACGTGCAGAACCATTTTATACCTGCCGAAGCCGTAGGAATCAAAGCCCGAGATATCTCTAAGCTCGGTGAAGGTAGGCAATATAGGCACGGATGCTTCCGCCGCAATCAGGTAAGCATCCAGCTGCGCCTCTCGCGGTCGGCGGTAATTAAACCATCGTGAGATCTCGGGGTACATAAGCAAATTTCCACCCCTGTCAAGCATTGACACAGCGTCACGGAAGAATTTCTCCGACAGACTCTCGGAGCTCTTTATTAAAGGTACTGTGTCGGCGTATCTCAAAATAAATCCGATATTACCATCTATAAGATAATCCTGCTCCGATACCGCCGTGAAGAGGCGCTTCGCTTTATCGGTCCTTTCAAAAAGAAGCCTTATCGGAAGACTGTCGAAGGGCGAGTAGTGATTTGAGGTGACGACACAGCCGCAATCAAGGCCCAGAGCGTTTTGCAGGTCAACCGTTTCTATAAGCTCCGAAAATCTCCTAAGCTCCCTTTTTAAGGAAAGCATAGCGAGGGGCCTCATTGCTTTTTTAACCGTTTCTCCTGCAAAGGCGTAGCTATCTGCAAGCTTGTTTTTTGCCTTTTGCAAAGCGTAGGTGTCGACGGGCTCCACCTCTCTTGATTCATCCTTTTCATATACCGCCCTCTCCATATTATCAATAACCGCAAGGCGAGCTCTGTCCATATCGGGGTAACTTGAATTAAAACACATTTCATCTCTCTCCTTTCCCAGGGCTTTACGTAAATTCTAACATATTGCCAAAGAATTACAAGGACATAAGACCACACTTTTACTCTAAAATTTCAAGAGCTCTATTCTACCGCAAATAGAGCGATTTTTCCGACTCTACAAAACCGAGAATTGATATTTAATATTGACTAAACAATATAATAATGGTATAATTGAACTGTAAACAGACGAGTATGTAAACTATCATTTGCATAAACTATGCTTTAGTCCTTGGGAGAGAAGAATGAAAAAAGAAAATGTCAAAGAGAGTATAGCAAAAAATCTGGCCGCTCTGCGCCGAGCTCACGGCCTCACCCAGCAGGAGCTTGCCGAGAAGCTGAGCTACTCCGACAAGGCAGTCTCACGTTGGGAAAGAGCAGAAGCCCTGCCGGATATAGAAACGCTTTCCGCAATCTGTGATATTTACGGCGTCAGTTTTGAATACCTTCTGAGGAAAGAAGAAGATAATGTCGTCGCCCACTCTTGTGAGGGGCGAAGGTATAAAGCAAGAGGTACGGTCTGCGCTCTTATCGCTATATGCGCCGTATGGTTTCTGGCAACCGCAGCATACGCATTCGCCAGTGCCGTATGGGAAAAGAACCTGTGGAGCTTATTTGTCTGGGCTCTGCCTATGTCGTGTATTGCGCTGTATGTTTTTTGCTGCGCTTTGAAATGCGGCAGGGTTTATAGGCTACTCACTGTATCGGGTATACTGTGGACGCTTATACTCAGCATATATCTTGAGCTATTGCTCGCAGGCTCTAACGTGTGGGTAATCTTTATCGTCGGGGCTCCCGTCCAGGCTCTGATATTACTTGTCTCAATGTTAAAGAAAGAGAGGATAAGTCTGTGACAACTCCGCAGATTGTTGTTTTGATTTCTTCTATTGCGGTATTTTTACTTGCCGTATTATTTCTTCTTATACCTTACATAACCTATTCTATGGCGTTTCTGAGAGAAAAGAAGGATACAGACCCCTTTTCCGGGCTTGAAAAGCCGAGCGCAGAGGCTTACAGAGACAAGTGCCGAGCTCTCATCACCGAGCTGATAAGCACTCCCTGCGAGGAAATTTCAATGACCTCTTACGACGGGCTTACTCTTTACGCAAAATACTACAGGGGCAAGGACGGCGCACCCTTGGAAATCCAGTGTCACGGATACAAAAGCACGCCTATGAAGGATTTCTCGGGCGGCGGACTTGAGGCAATTAAGCGAGGTCGGCACCTTTTACTCATAATTCACAGAGCTCACGGGAAGAGCGAGGGCAGGACAATAAGCTTCGGATATAACGAAAAGCGTGATCTCATCGATTGGACCAACCTGATGCTCGAAAGACTCGGGCGAGATACTAAGGTCATCTATACCGGGATATCTATGGGAGCAGGCACGGTGCTCCAGGCGGCAGGAATGGAGAGTCTGCCCGAAAACGTCAGAGCCATTGTCGCAGACTGTCCCTTTTCATCCACCGAAGCAATAACCAAGTGCGTAATAAAGGAAATGGGCATTCCACCGAAAATAGCTTACCCCTTCCTGAGGCTCGGGGCAATAATCTATGGCGGATTCGATCCGAATAAGGCATCTCCAGTCGACGCAGTAAAGACCGCAAGAGTTCCTATTCTGCTCATCCACGGAGAAGAGGACAGATTTGTTCCCACCGAAATGAGTGAAGAAATCCGACTCGCATCGACATCGAACACGAGGCGTATCACCTTCCCCGTAGCAAGGCACGGGACGTCCTACCTCATAGACAGCGAAAGATATATGCGAGAGGTCGACGCTTTTCTCAAGGAATCGGGCATTGAATAAAATTACCATATACAAAACAGCTACCCCGCAAAAGTTAAGAGGTGCGAAAGGAACCGCAAAAATGAAGACAAACGATATTATACACGGATTCAGGCTCACAGACTCGGTGGGAATACCGGAGATTTCTGCGACGCTAAACACATTTATCGATACACGCCTCGGCACTACTCTGTACTTTTTAGACAGGGACGACGAGTGCAAGACCTTCGGAATATGCTTCAAGACTCTTCCGAAGGATGACACGGGCGTATTCCATATTCTCGAGCATTCGGTGCTCTGCGGGTCGGACAAGTATCCTGTGAAGGACCCCTTCACCGAAGTAATGAAGGGCTCCTTGAATGTGTATATGAACGCTTTTACCGCAGCTGATAAAACGTATTATCCGATAGCGTCAAGAAACGAGCAGGACTACAGAAACCTCATCTCCGTCTATATGGATGCTGTATTCCACCCCAAGGCGTTGACGAACAAAAGAATATTTATGCGAGAGGGTCACAGAATCGACCCAAACGAGGACGGCGCAGCCTACGGCGGTGTTGTATATAACGAGATGTGCGGCGCTTACGCCACCGTCACCGAGAGAGCCGGCTACTACGTCTCAAAGCTTCTCTTCCCCGACGGCACGTATTCTTACGACACGGGCGGATACCCCGAGGCTATCCCTAAGCTGACTTACGAAGATTTCTGCCATACCTATTACGAGTTTTATCATCCGTCCGGTGCGTGTATTTTCCTCGACGGAAAGCAGGATTTAGAAAAAACTCTCGATATTATCGCAGAGTTTCTCGCAGACTTTGAGCCCAAGAGCTGCCATCACGAAATAACACTCGGCAAGTCTCCCATCACCGAGCTTACAAGAGAAAAGTATCCCACGAGTACGCCCGACAACGGAAGCATGGATTATCTGTATCTTGCAAAGCGTACGTCCGACTACTCGGACATCTTTAAGTCGACGGCTCTTGCCGTGCTTGTCGACTCACTCGCCGACTCCAACGACGCACCGCTCAAGAAAGCTGTGCTTGCGACAGGTCTATGTGATAATATGAGTCTTATGCTCATAAACGACATAAAGTTCTGCTGTCTTGAGGCGGAGTTTGTCAACGTTAAAAGTGGGAAGGCGGAGGAACTAATCTCCCGCCTTTATGATATCTTCAGTGAAATATCCGAGCTCGGAATTGACAAAAAGCAGATAGAAGCGTCTCTCAATCTTCTTGAATTCCGTGTAAGAGAGGCGGACTTCGGTGCGGCGCCCAGAGGTATGGTATATATGGGCTCGTGCTTCGACGCCTGGGTTGAGGATATACATCCGAAGGATAATCTCTCATACGACAGCCTTTTCGGTGCATTGCGTGAGAAGCTTGACACAAATTACTATAACGACCTGCTCCGAGAGCTGCTCTGCCTTGACTCTACGGTGAAGCTCCTTATGACCCCCGACGAGAGCTTGCTCGATGAAGAGAACGAAAGAAGGCAAACAGAATGCACAAACGCTCTTCAAAAAATGACCGAGGAAGAAAGGCGTACGTTTGATAAAGAAAGAGAGGAGTTCCTATTATGGCAGGACTCCTATGACTCGAAGGAAGAGCTCGCTACAATACCGAGACTGACTCTCGGAGAGCTCGGAGCGGCTAAAGCAAAAACTCCGAGCGAGCTTTTGACCGTCGACGGCGTAGAGGTGCTCAGGCACAGACTCGACTCTTCCGGTATCGTTTATTCAGAAATATACTTTGACATATCCGATATTGACACAGAGCTTATCGCCGCCGCTCAGCTCCTTGCCCTTACTTTGCCCGATTTTTCGACAGAGAGCGGCAGTCCCGCAGAATTCCGAACAAGGAAAAAGACCGAGCTCGGCAGTCTTTACTCAACCGTAGAGGTAATAAAGCGGGAAAATGAAGCAAAGCTGTATTTCGTAACACGAGGCTCCGCTCTCGCACCGTCCTACGATAAGCTTGCGGACTGTATTCGAGAACAGCTCTTTACTGCAGAAATCAACAACCCTGACGCAATATTCAAAAAGCTCGGGCAGATAGACGCCACAAGCGTGCAGAGGCTCTCCTCTTCGGGCACGACGTATGCTATCCAGAGAATAGCAGCTATGTATAACGAAGCCGAAGCGTTCAAGGAAGCTATATCAGGATTCAGCTTCCTCAGACGAGTTAAGTCTATCCTCAAAGACTCTAACGGAGTTAATTCTCTTATCGAAGCGTTCGGGAAAATTATAAGCCTTCTGACAAAGAAAAGGGCTACGATCGCCATAACAGGCAAGGTCAAAGAGGCAGACAAGCTCGCAGAGCTCTTAGTCGAAATTCTTCCCTGCGGCACAGACAAGGCAGGTAAGGCGGGGATAAAAACGCTCGAAAAGAGAAACGAGGGAATAGCGGTTCCGACGCTCGTCGGTTATGCCGCATTCGGCGCAAACCTTGCAGAAGCGGGAGAAGCCTACTTGGGCTCGATGGCTACTATGTCAACGGTTCTCTCTCTGGATCTGCTTATGAACGAGATCAGACTCAAGGGCGGCGCATATGACACAGGAGCTATAACAAGAGCCAACAGCGGCACGGCAGTCCTCTACTCATACAGAGACCCATCGGTAGGGCATTCCGTCGACTGCTTCCGCACCGCGGGCGGAAAAATTCGTGATTTTCTTGATGCGCACCCCGACATTGAAGGATATATTATTAATACGGTAGGAAGTCTTGACAGCATGAGCACCCCGAGAACAGAGGGCACATCGGCTACCGTGTATCACCTGTCGGATATTCCCTACGAGAGAGTTATAAAAATCAGAGAAGAAGCGATAGATACGAATATTGACGAGCTCAGAAGGCTGTCATACGTATACGATAAGCTCGCCGAATGCGGCCGTACTGTTGTCGTAGCCGACAAGGATACTCTGCTCGCTATGGGCGACTCGCTCGACACAATTCTCGAGCTATAATCTGCTTCCCCATACGGAGTTGCGTGCTCCTCAGCGCTATATTAATTTCTCATAACAGCTATATATACCATATACAGGGCGCTTGGTTTTCGGACAGAGTACCGATGCGCCCCGAAAAGAAAAAAGGGCGTGTACGTTTTTATCGTACACGCCCTATGCTTACGCAAGCCTTTGAAAAATTATTTGCTCTTTTTGCCGGTTACGACAACGTCGGCATCCGTCCCAAGAACCTGCGAAAGAATGACGTCGCCTATCTTGATATCACCGGGAGCAACGGTCTTGTTGATAAGAGACATTACTTCAAAAATAAGCTCCTTAGGAACAGCGGTGCTTGTCTTAACAGGAACTACCGAGCCATCCTTACATCTGACGGTGGTGGTTATTGTCCTTGTCGGATGAGTGCACTCATTCACTGCGTAAAGCTCGCCTCTTTTGCAGGTATGTCCTTCAACCTTATCGACGCTGCCGTCGGGTTTAAAGCTGACAGTAAGCTGACAGCCCTTCGGACAGATTATACAAGTAAGATTTCTGTTTTCCTTCATCTCAGTTATCCTCCAAAGAAACGGTAATTTCACCGCCCTCGATACTCTTAATCATATCAGCGGTAAGCTTTACTGTCTCCATCTCACCGGGTGCGAGCTTCTGCTTTTTCTTGGAAATCAGCACACGCTCCCCCGCCTTAACCGTTATCCTCTTATCTCTATATACGTCGGCTACTCTGAAATAAAGCGTAGTTTCACAAGAATTGGTTATCCTCTGAGGAACAGTGTACCTTACCTTACCGTCTGTCTTAACAGTTACGTCGACCTCACCGCTTACAGCCTCGCCTCTTAAATATCTTACCGCCGCACGTCCCGCTATAACCGCTTCCTCGGATACGTAGTCGACAAGGTCGTGCACGTGGAGCACGTTTCCGCAGGCAAATATGCCGTCGCACTCGGTCTGTCTGTCACCGTTTACTCGAGCGCCGCCCGTAACTCTGTCAAGCTTAATGCCTGCTCCGAGGGTAAGCTCGTTCTCGGGTATAAGTCCGCAAGACAAAAGTAAAGTGTCGCAATCTATATCTATGGCAGACTCGGGTATAGGTCTGCGGTTCTCGTCAACCTTGCATACGGTTACGCCCTCAAGTCTGTCCTTGCCCCGTATATCGGTTACGGTATGACTGAGCATAAGCGGAATATCAAAGTCGTTAAGGCACTGCTCAATGTTTCTTGCAAGACCGCCTGAATAGCTGTTGAGCTCGCAGACAGCCTTTACCTTTGCGCCCTCAAGCGTCATACGGCGTGCCATTATGAGACCGATATCGCCCGAGCCGAGTATAACTACCTCACGGCCGGGCATATATCCCTTCATATTTACAAACTTCTGCGCTGTTCCGGCAGTATAAATGCCCGCAGGGCGCACACCCGCAATATTAAGAGCTCCTCTGGGACGCTCACGGCATCCCATAGCAAGAATTACGGCTCCCGCCTTGATAGTGAAAATCCCCTTTTCCTTATTCATAGCGGTGACGTTTCTGTCCTTGTCAACGTCGATAACCATAGTATCGGTCATATACGGGATTCCGTACTTCTCGACCATTTTTGCATATCTGTCGGCATACTCGGGGCCTGTAAGCTCCTCGCCGAAGCGATGAAGTCCGAATCCGTTATGAATGCACTGACGGAGTATTCCGCCGAGAGAATCGTCTCTCTCGAGAATCAATATATCTCTGAGGCCTTCCTCATAGGCCGCTACTGCCGCCGCCATACCCGCAGGGCCGCCTCCTATGATCACAAGATCTCTTTTCTCAGAAAATTCAAGCATATTAAACCTCCTTCGTCCTTCCTACGTTGATGTAGGAGTTTCCGCCGGACTTTGTAACCTCGCTGTAATCGATGCCCATCTCTTTAGCGAGAAGCTCAATTATATACGGGGTACAGAAGCCACCCTGGCATCTGCCCATAGTAGCTCTCGTTCTGCGCTTAACTCCATCTACGTTTCTCGGACGGGGGTTCGTTCTTATTGCATCAAGAATCTCTCCCTCTGTAACAGTCTCGCAACGGCAGATTACGTGCGCATACTCGGGGCGCTCCTTAATGAGCTCGCTCTTCTCTTCACGGCTGAGATCTCGGTAGAAGTGCATAGGACGTCTCGTGCCTACGAACTCCTCGTTTCTCTCAAGCTTAAGCCCTATGGTCGAAAGAAGCTCTGCCACGTATTCCGCAATAGCAGGTGCCGAGCTAAGCCCGGGGCTCTCTATACCCGCTACGTTAACGAATCCTTCCTTCGGGCTGTCTATAATAAAGTCTCCCGTGCTTCCGGTAGCTCTCAGACCTGTAAACGAGGTTATAACCTTTCCGTAGTTGACACCCGAAACCTGCTCGGATGCCTGAAGTCTAACCTTGGCAAGACCTGCGGCAGTGGTTGCGGTATCATCCTTATCATCGATATCCTCGGCAGTAGGGCCGAGAAGAAGATTTCCGTCGACGGTGGGAGATACGAGGATACCCTTTCCCATCTTAGAGGGACAGCGGAATACAGTGTGGCCGACGAGGCCTCCACACTCCTTATCAAGAAGCATATACTCGCCCCTTCTCGCACGGACGGTAAATCTATCGTCGCCAACCATCCTTGCTATCTCATCGGAATAGACTCCTGCGCAGTTGACAACGTATTTTGCAAGAACCTCTCTGCCATTCTCTGCCTTAACAGAATAACATCCGTCCTGTCTCTCTATTGCCGTGACCTTGAAATCAAGCTCAAGAGAGGCACCGTTGTCCATTGCGTTACCCACAGCAGCAAGGCAAAGCTCATAGGGGCATATAATAGCGCCCGTCTCGGCTCTGAGAGCACAGGTCACGCCCTCGCCTATATTAGCCTCGAGCTTCAGAAGCTCGTCTCTGTCAATAACGGAAAGCCCCTTGACTCCGTTTTTCTCTCCTCTTTCCTTGAGTGAAAGAAGGGTGGCCTTGTCCTCATCGTTAAAGCCTACGACAAGCGAGCCGTTTCTCTTATACTTTACACCCAAGGCGGAAGCAACCTCTTCCATCATCAGTGAGCCCTTGACGTTCAGCTTCGCCTTAAGCGTACCCTCCTTAGCGTCAAATCCTGCGTGCACAATAGCGCTGTTCGCTCTCGTTGCGCCCATAGCAACGTCACTGTTCGCTTCAACAATGACAACGTCGAGTTTATACTTTGTAAGCTCTCTTGCTACAAGTCCGCCGACTACGCCTGCGCCTATTACAACAACGTCAAACATCTGTAACCTCCTTATATCAAAGCCCCTGAAAACGGGCGAAAATCTTTACCCATATATGATAACATATTCTAAGATATAAGTCAATATAATTTTTATTCCATTCAAGAGCAAAAAACAAGATTTTGCATCTTAAAGCCCACCGAAGCAACAGCAAAGCCGCACGTCAAAAAAGCAGATGCCCGACGTGCGGCTTATTGCATACAACTAGCCTACATTTTGCGATAGAGACCGCAATTTATTGTACATTTTGCCATTATTGTATATTATTGTTTACTTTTTAACCGTTTTATATCCCTCGTCTACCGCATCCGTACATATGACTACAAGAATATCTGTAACCTTGTCCATAGCCGATACCGAGATAAACTCAAACCTGGAATGGAAGTTCTCTCCCCCCGTGCAAAGGTTAGGCGTAGGAAGTCCCATAAACGAAAGTCTGGCTCCGTCCGTTCCGCCTCTGATAGGATGAATAAGAGGAGTGACTCCAAGCTTCTGCATAGCCGACCTTGCACGCTCGACGATGAACATATTACCTTCGATTTTCTCACGCATATTGTAGTAGCTATCCTTCAATTCGAGAACTACGGTTCCTTCTCCGTACTTCTTATTGAGCTTCTTCTCAACACGCTTAAAGTCAGCCTTTTTCTTCTCGAAGAATGCCTTATCGTGGTCTCTGATGATATACGCAAGCTCGGCAGACTCAATCTCTCCCCTCATCCCCACAAGATGGTGGAAGCCCTCGTACCCCTCGGTAAGCTCGGGCAGCTCATCCTTTGGAAGCTGGGAGTCGAACTCTGCCGCAATCCTCGCCGCATTCTTCATCCTTCCCTTTGCCGAGCCGGGATGTATAGACACACCGTTTACCGTTACCTTCGCCGAGGCGGCGTTGAAGTTCTCATACTCGAGCTCTCCGAGCGCACCGCCGTCCACCGTATAGGCGTAATCAGCAGCAAAGCTCTCGACATCAAAGTGGTCGGCACCCTCGCCTATCTCCTCGTCGGGAGTGAATGCTATTTTTATATCCCCGTGAGGTAAATTCTCGGTTATGATACGCTCTAAGGCTGTGATAATCTCAGCTATGCCCGCCTTGTCGTCGGCTCCTATGAGCGTAGTTCCGTCAGAAACAATAAGCTTCTGCCCGGCATAAGAGATAAGATAAGGATAGCTGGAGACCTTCAGGTAAATATCCTTCTCTCCGTTCAGGAGTATATCACCGCCCTTGTAATCCACAACACGAGGCTTTATATCCTCGTCAGGTGCATCGGGAGAAGTATCCATATGAGCAATAAGCCCTATTGTATTTACCTTCTTGTCTGTATTTTTCGGAAGAGTCGCATAGACGTATCCCCAGTCGTCCACACGGGCATCCGAAAGCCCGATTTGCAAAAGCTCCTTAACCAACAGCGAAGCAAGCTTAAGCTGTTTATCCGTGGACGGAGTCCTTCCGGTAGTCTCATCCGACATCGTCGGCATAACCGCATATTTTAAGAATCTTTCGTAAGCTCTCATATCTATCCTTTCCGCCATCCGCACGCACTACCGTCGGACAGGCCGGAGGATGCCTGAATCAAACGGTAAAAGCTCCCCCGTAGCCTTTCCATATTAACATAAAAAGCAGAGAAAATCAATACTTAATTTATCAAAAACAGTTTAGAAATCTCTTTATTAACCCAAAAAACAACCGTTTTTTTGTTGTTTTTAACTTAAATTTCAAATTTCACTATTATTTTTATTATAATTATTGACAACGCTATATTGCTGTGCTAAAATAATATAAAATAATATAATTAATAAATTAATGTAACAAAATTTTCTAAAGGAGAATACCAAAATGCCTGAGATCAAATATGAAATCGTTGACAAGGTAGGTATCGTAAGCGAGGGTAGCAACGGCTGGAATAAGGAGCTCAACCTTATCAGCTGGAACGAGAGAGAGCCCGTGCTTGATATCCGCACCTGGTCTCCCGACCACGAGAAGATGGGCAAAGGCGTTACCATCTCCAAGGCGGAAGCGAAGGTTCTTCGCGATATGCTCAACGCTCTTAATCTTGACGACTGATTGCTAATAAAAAGGGCAGACCCGGAAGAGACGTCTTCCGTGCCTGCTCTTTTTATTTTTTCTTAAAGCCCAAGAATGACTTTTTTTCTTTTTCTGCAGATTCCTTGTTTGCTTTGCCGTTCTCCTCGGAGTTCTGTCGGTCATCTCTGCCGCTTTGACTCTCTTCGAAATCAGCATCGGGCAGACAAGGCTTCTGCTGCGGCGTCTTCAGTCCTATCTGAGGCAGCTTTACCTTTATCTTATCCAATACCTCGCCGATGAAATCGGCTATCGCACTCTTGGATTCTTCCGAAGCCTCTTTATCATCCTCTTTTATAAACCTGTCGATGACGGACGCTATGAGGCGAGAGGTCTTCTCCGCTGCCTTCTGCTTCTCCCTCTCCTCGTTCATAATAGCCGTATAATTTTCTGCGCCCACTCTTGCACCTATAAGCACAGGAGCGAAGGTCTCCTCCAGCTTTCTCTTTGCGTAGTTGCTGCCTACCCTCTTATCTATGAGGTCGAGAGCGAAGGAAATCTTAGGATTGTATTTTGACAAATCCTCTATGAAGATATCGGCAATCTTGTGATTCGGCACCTCGCTCATTCGCATAAGCAGCCTGCCGCCCTCTATGAACGAGAGCTTTATCATCCTGGTATTGGGAAGCTCGGGGAAAAGCAACTCAAGCTTATAGAGCATATTCCTGTCCTCATCCTCCATAGCCTCGCCCATTACGCTGACCAGATATTTCTCTCCACGATATTCGAGTACGGTAGTCTTAAAATCATAAAAGCCTATTTCCAACTTATACGACACGCCCCCCTCGGTAAAGACGAAATACATCCTCTCGCCCTCTCTCTCGAAGGACACGCCGTCGACAGAGCTGTGAAGGTTATTCTGCATTCCTCTTACAAAAAGAGGGATTATACCGTAGTTGTTCTTCCTGAAGTGGTATTTGCCAATCAGCTCCTCCCACTCGGGTGGGTAGGGCTCTCTGTGACGGAATCCCAGCCTGTAGCCTATGCCCCTTTTACCCTCGTAGGGTCTTATCCAGTGTCTACCCTCAAAGAAGTGCTCTTCCCTATATCTGAGGTCGACCAAGTCGCCTGCAAAGAAGGAATTATGCAAGTCGTCGGATAAATCAAGGTCAAGATACTTATCTATAATCGAGAGTGCGGGACTGTTCTGGAAGAGCTCGTTGTTTCCCGAGTTAAGCACGACGATGAGGTTGTTCTTCGGACACACCCAAACATTCTGGCCGAGCATTCCGTTAAACAGAAAGTCATCGCCATCCCTTGCGACCCATAGCTGATACCCGTAGTTATACCGTCCGAGATTCTTGGGAGTCTCGACCGAATAACCGCCCGTGGACTTCTTCACCCACTCCTCCGAAAGGATTCTACGCCCCTCGAAGATACCGCCCGAGAGCATCATCGAGCCAACCTTAGCCCAGCTCTCAGCCGACATATATACGCCCCAGCCGCCTTTCTCGATTCCCTCGGGGCTCTTCTCCATTAAATAGTTTGTTATGCCGAGCGGTTCAAACAGCCTTTGGCGAAGCAGCTCCTCAAGGCTCATTCCCGCAATCCTTGTCACTATCACTGCGAGAACGTATGAGTTCATACTGTTGTAGTTAAAGCCTGCGCCGGGGTTGTATGCCAAAGAGGATGAGAAGAACGCCTCTGTCCACCTCTGTTCGGTCACAGCTCCCGCCTCGGAGAATCGTACGCCTGCGCTCATAGAAAGCAGATGCCCGAGAGTTATTTTTGAGAATTTCGGGTCCTCGTACTCAAGCTCGGGCAGAATATCGACGAGTCTATCCTCGGTCTTGAGCTTTCCGTCGTCAACCAGCATTCCTATCGCCATACCCGTAAGTGTCTTCGACATCGAGTGTGACAAATGCCAGGTGTTTACGCTGAAGCCCGGATGACTGCATTCACATATGACGTACCCGTCCTTTATGACAAGCAGATTGTGTATATTTGCACGCTTTTCTCTCTCAAGAGCAGACAGCATAGCGAGTATTCTGCCCGACGTAATCCCCACCTTCTCAGGATAAGTCCTATGAAAATACTGTTTTTCCTTGCCCGAAACTTCCGTTTTTTGTGGGTGATAAGGAATAACAGAAGGGTTATCCTTAGTAAAATACATTATTCCTGCTCCGAGCTCAATCGCCCGCTTTACCCATCTTTCCATAATCTTCTCCTTCCTCTTATGATATGCTCGGTTTAATCGCACCTGCCGAATGTCGACCGTCCTTGCCGGCTTACGGTGAGAATTCTTCCTTTTTTTTCAATTTTATCATAAAATTGTTAACTTTTATACATACACAATATATATTTATGAATTTTTTTAAATTCCCGTGAAATAGTTTTCGAAAAATAGCTTTGATTTTGCATTAAAAGCCGATCAGCACCTCGAATATTCTATATAGGTAAATCAAAATATGTAAAGCGGCGCAGAAACAATCCTGCGCCGCTTCTTTTTTATCTGTCGAAGCACTATATCTCCGTCTTAAGCTGCTCGCCCTTCTCCGAAGAGATGAATGCCGCCTCCATAACCCTAAGCACACGCCTCACCTCGTCATTCTTTATCAGCTGAGTCTCTTCTCCTCTTATTGCCTTAACGATATTGCGATAGAAATCGTGCACGTCCGATTTCGGCCTTTCAATCTCGTATGAATCCAGCGTTAACTCGTCACGGGGTGCCATCGTCTTGGTTATACCTGCCGCCGTCTGCACGGGAAGCACGTCTTTTTCACACCACGCCTTAAGCTTATTTACCTTACACTTTTTCTGCCAATCCTCGATAATCGCCGTTCCGTTTTTCGCCTGCATATAGAATCTCGGCATAGCTATGAAGTTATACGTGCCGACCTCTACCGTTGCAAACTTCCCGCTCTCAAATCCGAGGTGAAGAGTGAATCCGTCGTCCACCTCAGTGCCGGTAATGTTCGTGGTTCTGCACCATACGGAGCAGACCTTCTCGGGTATGAGAATCAGCATCTGGTCTATAAGATGCACACCCCAGTCGAGTATCATTCCGCCGCCCGGCGCTTTCTGACACCTCCAGTCGGAAGGGATACCTCTCGAGCCGTGTATCCTGCTCTCTATATTATCGTCTCGCCTATCTCGCCCGAGGCTATAAGGCTCTTTATTGCAAGGTAGTCTACGTCCCATCTGCGGTTCTGATGCACGCTGAGCAGCTTTCCGCACTCCTTTGCGACAGACACCATACTGTCAAAATCGGAGACTGAAAGCGCAACCGGCTTCTCGCATATTACGTTCTTTCCCGCTCTGAGCGCTGCCACTACTATTTCTTTATGTACGTCGTTAGGCGTAGCGCAAAGGACGATATCCACCGAAGGGTCATTAATCAGAGCCTCGAAACTCTCATAGGTGTATATCCCCTTTTCTCTCGCCGCATTCATTCTTATCTCTCTGATATCGTAAACTCCGACGAGCTCGACGACATCGCTTTTTTTCGCCCAATCTGCGTGCCACGCACCCTGTCCGCCATATCCGACGACAGCAAGCTTCATCTTCATACATACCTCCGCTAAGCTTTTCGCTTAATAAAATTTTACCATTAAACCTATACTGAATTCAAAGAATAATTTGACTCTAAAATGAACTATTTTGACTTTTGATGCTAAAATCGCAACGCTTTACAGTTTTATAAACGGTAAAATGTCGGAAACAATTCCGAGAACCGTCGAGAAAAGAAGCAGAAGAAGTATAGCCGCAAGCTTTTCTCTCGCTCTGCCTTTAGTTCTCAAAAGGACAAGGACGCCAACGCCCGCACTCGAGAAAAGACCCGATAGCATAACCCCCGTAGGGATAATTCCCGCCACACCGAGCTTTGTAATCGCCACAGACACGGCGCAGTTAGGTATCAACCCGATAAGAGAAGCCACAAGGTGGCTCAAAACCGGAACGGAGGGGATAATCTGCCTCAGCCTGTCCTCTCCAAAGAAAAAGAGAGCCGCAGAAATCAAGACCGTGAACACGAAGATATAACAAAGCACGACGGCAGTGTGATGTATAGCAGAGCGCACAATACCGCCCTCGCAGTGACAGTTATCCTCTTCACACATAGCGTCTATATCAGGCTCTTCCTTGCGCTTGAAAAGAAGGTGCAACGCCACATCAACCAAAAGACCCGCAACAATTGCGCAAATTACCTTGTAGGCGATTATTATCGCAACGCTGACCGGCGCAACGTCCGAGCTGAGCAAGACGAAGAGCATCTCGTCCGACGTGGAAAGAAATACAGCGATAAGCGTACCGAGAGTCACTACCCTTCCTCTGTATAAATTCGCCGCTGCGCAAGAGAAGCCGCACTGAGGAACAGCGCCGAACAAAGCGCCGAGCACAGGACCGAATCTCCCTGATTTCTTCATCAACAGAGTTAATTTATCCGAGGACGTGTGCTCGATATATTCCATAAATAAAAAAGCAAGAAACAGAAGAGGAAGAACGCTAAGCGAATCGGTAAAGGAGTGTATAAACACCTCGTCGATAAACTCCCCCACCCGTCCGAGGCGCTCAGACAAAAGCTCTGCTAACGAAGAATGACCGGAATGCGAGTGAAGCAAAATAAGGTTAAGCTTCATATTTCCCCGTCTCCTTTCCTAGACCTGAGCGTACAGGTCTGACATTCTCCATACAGTGTTGCTCCCTTCTCGGGAGAGAAGCCTCCGAGCTTTGTCGTAAGTTCATCCGACGTCTGCTTATCAAGGTGAATCAAAGCCCCGCAGCTGCGGCACTTCAAGTGAAGATGCTCCATACATCCACCGTCTCCTATATACTGATACACAAGCGAGCGTGATACTCCGTCAGACGTCTTTTTTACCGTTCCTGCACGCACCATCTCGCCCACTATTCTGTACACCGTGCTTTTTCCGCACCCAAACGATGCGGTATATTCATAAATTTCCTCAAGAGAGCACGTCTTGCAGACTCTTTCGGACAGAAAATTTTTGACAAGCTCTCTTGCCTTAGTATGATAAACCATTATTACTCCTTGTTTGTACGCCAAAGAAGAGGCGCAAATTGAGAATAATTCTCAAATCTCGTATATGATACTATATTTTTCGAATAAAGTCAATACTATTTTAAAAATAGACCTACTTAAGAAGGTGGGCGGCACAGGCTTCGCAGCAAAAGAGAGTCCGAGCAAAGAGAAAAAGAGAATATAAGAGCCGATAAAGCCGAAGCGCCTCGGACGCTTTCTTACCTCGTTTTCATTCGGATTTGAGGTAAAGACCCACAAAGCAAGCAAGGATTCTAAAAAATCACACTCTGTCGACCGAGTGACAGAAAAACGGACAAAATAGCATTCAATAACGCTAATTTTCTTAGCACTCGCCTACAAAGAGTGCTAACATTTACTGTTTGTACATATTTTGGACTTTTCTTGTTCACATATATTCGTTAAACTATAATCAGCCGTCGACGTGTTCTCATACACATTTTTTCAATTTCTGTCGACAGAAAAAAGTACATTGCGGGAGGTATATATGAATTCCGATAAAATAACACAAAGCTCCACTAAGGCTATAAACAGAGCAATAGCGCTTGCCGGAGAATACGGGAATCCTACCGTCGAAACAGCGCACCTTCTCTATGCGCTGATTGAAGGCGGAGAGGGACTCTTGCCGGATATAGTTTCAGCTATGGGCAAGGACAGTGCCGCCCTCGAGAGAGGCGCTCTCGGACTGGTTGAGGGTCTGCCGAGAGTCTCAGGCGCATCCGGTGCGGCGAGAAACTACTCTGGCGAGATGAACTCTCTTTTAACCGAAGCCGAGAAAATTGAGAAGAGAATGGGCGACGAGTATCTCTCGCAGGAGCACCTCTTCTTAGCTATGTTCACGAAGGGCGGAGCGGTAAAAAGACTTTTTGAAAAGCTCGGTATAAAGGAAAAGGACTTTCTCGAGAAGCTCAAAAGCGTCCGCGGCTCTGCAAGAGTCACGGGCGACAATCCCGAGGGAAGCTATGATGCCCTCAAAAAATACGGGCAGGACCTCGTAGAGCTCGCCAGATCTCATAAGCTCGATCCCGTAATAGGCAGAGACGAAGAGATACGCAACGTGATACGCATATTATCACGCAAGACAAAGAACAACCCCTGCCTCATAGGAGAGCCCGGCGTAGGAAAGACAGCCATTGCAGAAGGCCTTGCGCAAAGAATAGTGCGCGGAGACGTCCCCGACGGACTCAAGGATAAGAGTATATTCTCTCTCGATATGGGCGCACTTATCGCAGGAGCGAAGTTCCGAGGGGAGTTTGAAGAAAGACTCAAGGCCGTGCTCAACGAGATAAAGGCATCCGACGGCAGGATTCTTCTCTTTATAGACGAATTGCACACCATCGTCGGAGCAGGTAAAAGCGACGGAGCTATGGATGCGGGGAACCTTCTTAAGCCTATGCTCGCAAGAGGCGAGCTGCACTGTATCGGAGCGACTACACTCAACGAATACCGACTCTATATCGAAAAGGATGCTGCGCTTGAGAGGCGATTCCAGCCCGTTATGGTAAAAGAGCCCACGACCGAGGATACGATAGCCATTCTCAGAGGTCTGAAGGAGCGATATCAGGTATACCACGGAGTCGAAATTCACGACACGGCACTGGTCTCTGCGGCAATTCTGTCCACAAGATACATTCAGGACAGATTTCTTCCGGACAAGGCAATAGACCTCGTTGACGAGGCGTGCGCTCTGATAAAGACAGAGATGAATTCTATGCCCACCGAAATGGATGAAATATCGAGACGAATTATGCAGCTCGAGATTGAAGAGGCGGCGCTCTCAAAGGAGACGGATAAAATCTCGGCGGAGAGACTCGAAGCAATCAAAGAGGAGCTCTCCGAGAAGAGAGAAGCTTTCTCCGAAATGAAGGCTCGGTGGGAAAACGAGAAGAACAGCATAGACCGTGTATCAAAAATAAGAGAAAAAATAGAGCTTTTGAAATCTGATATCGAAGAAGCGGAGGGCGCATACGACCTCGCCCGTGCGGCAAAGCTGAAATACGGTGAGCTGCCTCGGCTCGAGAATGAGCTGAAGTCCGCAGAGGCTAACGAAGAAAAGAAGCCCCAGACGCTTCTGAGGAGCTCGGTAACCGAAGAAGAAATCTCCAAAATTGTAGCACGGTGGACGGGTATACCCGTGTCGAAGCTTTTACAAAGCGAGAGGGAGAAGCTGCTCGGAATGGAAGAGCTGATACACAGACGCCTTGTCGGTCAGGATGAGGGCGTAGGTAAGGTCTGCTCGGCAATTCTTCGTTCAAGAGCGGGAATCAGAGACCCTAAGCGTCCGATAGGCTCTTTTATGTTCTTAGGCCCTACCGGAGTTGGAAAAACCGAGCTTGCAAAGGCGCTTGCCGAGGCTCTCTTTGACAATGAAAGAAGTATTGTCAGAATAGATATGTCGGAATATATGGAGAAGTACAGCGTTTCAAGGCTTATAGGAGCTCCTCCCGGATACATCGGATATGAAGAGGGCGGACAGCTCACCGAGGCGGTAAGAAGAAAGCCTTACAGCGTCGTGCTCTTCGACGAAATAGAGAAGGCACATCCCGACGTATTTAACGTGCTGTTACAGGTGCTTGACGACGGCAGAATAACAGACAGCCACGGCAGAACGGTGGACTTCAAGAATACTATAATAATTATGACCAGCAACCTCGGCTCGGAAATAATTCTCGACGGAATAAAGGACGGAGAGCTTACAGCCGAAGCGAGAGAAAGAACGGATGCGCTTCTGCGCCGCTCTTTCCGACCCGAATTTCTTAACAGACTTGACGAGATTATATACTTTAAGCCTTTAACTCCGTCTGAAGTCAGAAAAATTCTGGATCTGTGCCTCAAAGACCTCGAGAAGAGGCTGGTAGATAAGCGTATCACCGTCACCGTTACAGAAGAAGCTAAGGACTATATAATCGAAGCCGCTTTCGACCCGACGATGGGCGCACGTCCTCTGAAGAGGTTTATAGGCTCCAATATAGAAACCTTGGTTGCAAGGAAGATTATTGCCGACGACGTCGCTCCGGACACCACGCTCACGGTAGGGCTCGCCGACGGAAGGCTGGCTATTATTTAAACGCTTTAACCTAAATTAACGCTACACGCCCCGCCTCTGTCACAGAAGCAGACGCCACAGAGGCGGGTAAGGAGCCGATGCGTAAATTAGCATCGGCTCTTTTCTCTTTTACGGCTCTCTGCTCACGCTTTTTATTCCCCCGCTTACGCCCTTTTACTGCGCTCCAATCTACACGCTCAAATACTGCCTTGCCGTCAGTCATTGATATCACACACCCTCAACAACGCTATAAAAGGTTGCTTTTTAACTTGGCATATGGAAATACGCTCCGTCACAGGCTCTATGAGCGGCGTTGTAACCGTAGCCTTTTGGCTCTCCGTACGGTAAGCGCCGTCTTAAAGCACCTTTGACAACATATTTCCGCCCGCTAAACATCAATAACAGATCCAGTATCAATAGATCAAGTATACTGTCATTAAAAGCTATTATAACAGCACGTTCCCTATCCTTCCGCCGACACAGGTAAAACGGAATAATCTTTGAATATGCTTTTGTTTTCATTCATTTATATCCGTAATTCCTGACCGTCGGCGCAAAATTATACGTTTCATACCGTGGCAAATCACACTTCAAGGTATACAACCAGATATAAGCAAATTTCACCATTAAATTTATTGTTTGTTAATTTTTTATTCACCATTTGTTAATGATTATCTGCTATAATACTTTAGCTGAATGTCATTGCGGCATTTTTACGAGCGCAAATCCCCGATTTGCATAGATGCGCAGCACCGCCGACAGCGACGGCAAACTCACATAGAGAATAACCGGCTGTCCCTTTTTATTACAAAATCCATATTACTATGGACCATTAGCTCAGTTGGTTAGAGCAACCGGCTCATAACCGGTAGGTCCAAGGTTCGAGTCCTTGATGGTCCACCAAAAATTCTCGGGAGCAAAGTTCCCGAGAATTTTTACTTATTACCTCTTCACTCTTCACTTTTCACTAAAAACGCTCCCGAGAATTTTGAAGTAATAGGTAATAGTGAAGAGTTAAAAAGTAAAAATTACATTGGTTCGGATAGTTCTCAAGTTAGTCCGACAACAAAAAGAGGTCAGCCCTTGCGGTTGACCTCTTTTTGTTGTCGGAGCGCCTAGGGGCGCGAGTCTAAAACCGACCGGTTTGAGCCGGAGGCTACATAATCAAGCGCAAGCGAGTCTGTGCCACGCACAAGCGAGCCCGCGCGCAGATTGCTCCGCGAGCGCAAATCTATGATTTGCATAGGCGCGCCGCGTCCAAGAACGCAAGTTCTTGAAGCTCGCAAGGAGTATAACCGGTCGGTCAAGCTCGCTCGTAAGCGGCAAGGCGAGAAATATTGACGCTCGCCGTCAAAATCCTAGATGATCCACATCGAACCTCGAAAGAGGATTGGTTTTCGTTTTGTTTTTTCTATGAATTGTCCCCGACAGCTTGTCGGGGGCTTTTCATTTTAGCGAATCGACGCCGACTTGTAAGGGGACAAGCACACGCATCGGTGCC
The DNA here is from genome assembly GCA_045656605.1 of Eubacteriales bacterium. GTDB lineage: Bacteria > Bacillota > Clostridia > Oscillospirales > CAG-272 > UBA1740. The sequence continues at coordinate 9,064 of JAZORO010000054.1, read as the reverse complement.
AAAACAAAAATATTTACATTCAAAATAGCGTTTTGGATCTTGACATTATTCGAGATTTGGAATATAATATATACAACCGATATTTTTAGGAGGAACTATGTTACAATATATAACCGCAAGAGAAGCAGCAGAAAAGTGGAATATATCACAAAGGCGTGTATCCATTCTTTGTGCTGAAAACAGAATCCCCGATGTTGCTATGCTTGGCAATATGTGGATTATTCCTCGAAATGCCAAGAAACCCGATGATGCAAGAAAGTCCAAGCCTGTAAAGCGTTCAGAGTCTGCTCATCCTTTCGTAAAATGGGCTGGTGGCAAAGGTCAGCTTTTAGAGGTTTTGAAATCCAACTTGCCCGAGGGCATTGGAACAACTATTACAAAATATGCTGAGCCTTTTGTGGGCGGTGGAGCGTTGCTTTTTGCTTTGCTTTCGGAATACTCTTTTGAAGAAGTATATATTAACGATAACAATAAGGAACTTATCAATACTTACGCTGTTATTAAAGATTATTGTGGAGAGCTGATACAAATGCTTTCTGATATGCAAAGCAAATATAATGCTTGTGCAAACGAAGAAGAAAAGCAAGCATATTACTACGAACAGCGTGACAGATACAATACTCTAAATTTGAATGATGATACTCGCATTGAAAAGGCGGCTTTGTTTATCTTCATAAACAGAACTTGTTTTAATGGATTGTATCGTGTCAATAGAAAAGGTTGCTACAACGTTCCATTCGGTAAGCACTCCAACCCGACAATTTGTGATACGGAAAATTTACTGAAAATATTCGAAGCTCTCCAAAATGTGATTATGCGTTCGTGCGATTATCACGATGTGTTGAGTTTTGCTGATGAAAATACTCTCGTTTATATTGATCCTCCCTATCGCCCTTTAAATGCCACTTCGAGCTTCACTTCATATACGGAAGATCAATTCAATGATCAAAATCAAATCGAACTTGCTGATATGTACACAGAGCTTTCTAATAGAGGGACAAAAGTTATGTTAAGCAATTCCGATCCACACAACGTTGATGAAAATGATAATTTCTTTGACGATTTGTATGCTAACTTCACGATATTGAGAGTCGATGCTTCGCGCATGATAAACAGCAAAGCTACTTCTCGTGGCAAAATCAAAGAATTACTTATTAAAAACTATTGATTGGAGAGAACAATGAAACGCAATTTTAACGAATGGCTCGGAACTTTCCGTTCGAGCATAGCTACATATAGTTATTACGTGGATTTCGAAAAGGTTTATGGCAATGTTGATGCTATAAAGGTTGAATTAAATATCTTAAACTCCTTGATCGGCTCTAAAAATATCGAAGCGGATTTCGAGAAGCTCTTGAAGGATTATCCGCAGATATTAAAGTGTATTCCCATTTTGCTTGCTGTAAGAGGTAGAGAGATCTATGCCATTGACGGCGATGGTGAATATCTGTTCAACTTCAAAAAAGCAAATTGTTCGGTCGAAGAGTACAAAATGTTTATGAGAAAAACAGGTCTTTTCACTTTGATTTCAGAGCATATCATTAACAATCTTGTTGACTATGTAACTGGTGTTGAGGTAGGACTTGATAGCAACGGTCGTAAAAATCGTGGCGGCCACTCAATGGAAGATCTTGTTGAGTCTTATCTTAAAAAGGCTGGTCTTGTTAGAGATGTTGATTACTTCAAAGAAATGTATATATCCGAAATCGAAGAAAAGTGGGGTATAGATCTTTCAAACATTTCAAATCAAGGCAAGGCAGAAAAACGATTTGATTTTGTTGTTAAAAAAGGCTCTATGATTTACGGTGTTGAAACCAATTTCTACACAGGCGGCGGCTCAAAGTTGAACGAAACCGCAAGAAGCTATAAAACAATAGCCCTCGAAACTCGTGAGATTGATGGTTTTACGTTCGTTTGGTTTACTGACGGAGAGGGTTGGAAATCAGCTCGTCATAATTTGGAAGAAACTTTCGATGTGATGGATGATATTTATTGTATCAAAGATCTTGAAGATGGCGTTATAGATACGCTTTTTGTTGAATAATATGGCGAAAAACATTCCTTTACAGCCCGAAAATTTTGAGCTTGAAACAAATACTGTTTGGGCGTTTCCTAATCGTGGAAAATGGGCTACGCACGATGCAAAATATCGTGGAAATTGGTCGCCGTACATTCCGAGAAACGTTATTTTAAGATATTCTGCCGAGGGCGACACCGTATTAGATCAGTTTGTAGGTGGCGGCACAACCGCAATCGAAGCAAGATTAACGCATCGTAACTTTATCGGCTTTGATATAAACCCTGATGCCGTTGCTCTTTCTACACAAAAATGCAATTTCGAGTTCGAAACACCTTGCACTACTACGATAAGACTCGGTGATGCCAGAACTCTTGATTTGCCCGATGAATCGATTGACCTTGTTTGCACACACCCACCGTATGCAGATATTATTCAATATAGTGATGGTTTAGAGGGCGATTTGTCACACCTTGATATGAAAGCATTTTTGCCCGAAATATACAAGGTTGCTGAAGAATCTTTCAGAGTATTGAAGAAAGATAAATTTTGCGTTGTGCTTATGGGCGATACACGTAAAAAAAGTATGGTTCAGCCTCTCGCCTTTGAAACTATGACGATGTTTCAACTTGCAGGCTTCAAGCTCAAGGAAATCATAATCAAAGAACAGCACAACTGTCAAGCTACTGGATATTGGAAAACAAATAGCATAAAGTACAATTTCCTTTTGCTTGCCCACGAGTATTTGTTTGTGTTTAAAAAATAAGTGTTTTTGAAAGGATGTATTATGGCGACGTCATATGAGCTGAAAAGGTTGTCAAATTTAAATTGTGTTATCAAATTAAGCGAAAGTGAAGCCGAATTAATCCTCAAAACCATCATTTTTTTAAGCAAGCATATGCGTACATATTTTCACTATCAAGTTGTTAAACGAAATCTTTTACAACTCCTTCGGTTTATCGATGCTTGCCAAAACGACTTTGAGCATTCCGATATATTAGAATGCAATCGTTTGCTATTGAATTTTGTAGATACTTTTTATAGTTATATTAATTATTTTGAAAGTCAATACAAAACGATTTTTAGCAAAATAAAGGCATATTTTTATGATAATTATCTCGAGTACGCATTCATTTACAAGGTAAGAAATTATGCGATACACGAAGACCTGCCCGTGCATAAAAAAATAAAAGTTTTTTTCGAAGACCGCATAGAAAGCAAGTTTGTAATGTTAAAACAAATTCTTTTAAATTCAACTAGGTTCAGCAAAGAATTTAAGAAAAGATTAGAAGTAGCATTTGCAGGGAATGAAGAGATTGATCTTTTCGAGATGGTTGTTCAAATGCCAAAAATTATTTTAGAAATTCAAAAACAGATGTTACTTGCGGTTTCCGCAGAGTTAATAGAGTGTTTTGAGGTTCTCAAAAAATATGTGAAAAAAGAAGAAGTGTATCTGATGAAAAATGGTGAAATTCACAACGGATTGTTAAATGTTCTTAACAAATACTATCAATGCATGGCAGACAATTTCGTTTACATCGAAAATTTATTAGATACCGAAAATGTTGGCAATCTTTTTGCAAAACTCTCGACAATATATTATGGTCGAGCAGACGTAATCTACCAATCTCCTCTCTTTTGCTCATAATTTGATTGGTTCGAATATCGTTAAGCAAGCTCCACCAACAAAAAGAGGTCAGCCCTTGCGGTTGACCTGTTTTTGTTTTTTCTTTTTGGTTTTATGAGGCTTACGCTTCGCTCGGGTGGTGCTATTTTAAACAACCCAATTGCAAACCTTTATTATTTGTGGTATAATATGTTTATAAAGAGCGCTTCCGAAAAAAACAGGAGAAAAAATATGTTTGAAAACTTCTTACACGGCTATGAAACCGTTCTGCACTATATCGCCGAGCTTACCGTCAACACTCTTGAGCTCGTCGGCGTGCTTATCATAATTATCGGCTCGTTCAGAGCGATCATAAAGTACGCAACAACCCTCAGAAGCAATACAAGGTCAAACATTTTCATAGATCTTGGTCGCACCCTTGCGTTTGCGTTAGAATTTAAAATGGGCGCAGAGATCGTCAATACCGTTATCATCAGAGACTTAAGAGAGCTAGGAATTCTCGCAATAATAATCGCCCTCAGAGCGATCCTTTCCGTGCTTATTCACTGGGAGATAAAAAGCGAGAAAAAGAGCGAGAAAAAGGATATCCAGAAGAGCGATTGCGAAGAAAAATAAACTTTTCCGCATTACAACAGCTTGTATACAGCCACAGGGAGAGGTAGCTTATATTGCCTCTCCTTATGCTTTTATAAGGAACAAATTGCTCTTCGTACTTGCGAAATCTGCAAATACCTGCTATAATAAAGCAAAGAAAACCACGAGGTATACCTATGACACCGTATGAGATAGCGGGCGAAATCGTCAGCGTTGTCGCTATGAGCTTTACCATAATCTCCTATCAGCAGAAGAAGCAAATCAGGCTTGTCGCCTGTCAGCTGGTAGGGAGCCTATTATTCTCCTTGAGCTTTTTCCTGCTCGGCGCATTTGTCGGCGGGCTTCTGAATTTCATCTAGGTAATACGTGCTATTGTGTTCCTGTTTCCAAAGAAGCTCCATTCCTCACACCCCTTGTGGCTCTGTGGATTTGTCGGATGCTACATCGGTTCCTATATCCTAACCTTCACCCTGCTCGGGGTCGAGCCGACACCCGTGTCGTTTTTCATCGAGCTTCTTCCCGTCATAGGTATGACGGCTTTGACGGTAGGCTTTATGTACAACGACAGCGCAAAGGCTAGACGTCTCGGTCTGATCTCATCTCCGTCGTGGCTGATTTACAACGTATACTATCATTCTGCCGGCGCTATAATCTGCGAGGCAATCAGTCTCGTATCCATCATCGTCGGCATATGGCGTCACGACCGAAGGAAGGATGGCTCCGAGTCTTAACCCTGCTCTCATACGCAAAAACAGTAAAAATAAAGTGTTCCAAAATTAAAAAGGAGAAAATGAAGGCTATGCCTAAAGGACTAAAGAAAGCATTAATAATACTCGCTGTGATTGTCAGTGTAATTGCGTTAATATCAGTAGCCGTGTTTATAGTAAATAAGATACACTGCGGCAATATGGAAAAGTACATAGACGGCTACGGCAGAGTCGAGTATGAAAATCAACTCACCCCCACGCTTGACGAGTGCGGAAACTACTACTTCACCACAGACGGCGACTTCAAGGTTATGCAACTGACCGACATACATCTCGGCGGCGGCTTCCTCTTCTCTTCCGGAGACAAAAAGGCTATCCACGCCGTGGCGGCGATGATTGAGGTCGAAAAGCCCGACCTCGTGATAGTCACGGGAGACATCTCCTTTGCAGTTCCGTGGAGCGGAACGCTCGACAACTCCGTAGCGCACGGATATTTTAAACGCCTGATGGAAAACCTCGGCGTGTACTGGACGGTCACGTTCGGCAATCACGACTCGGAAAAATACAACTACCACAACAGAGCGGCTGTCGCCGATATGTACGCCGATGACTCACTCGAGTTCTGTCTCTTCACCCCCGACCCCGACGACGTGTTCGGAGAGAGCAACCACATTATAACGGTAAGAAACTCGCTCGGTCTGATAACGAGCTCTTACGTTATGATCGACTCAAATTCATACACGGATAAGGACATTTTCGGACTCGGATGGGATTATGACAACGTGCACGCCGACCAGATAGAATGGTACAGAAGCGCTATCGAATACTATACGGAAAGAAATCTTGACGTATATAATGCGCTCGATACGGCGATACGTCCAGACGATTTTAATACCGACACAATACTCAGCTATATGTATATGCATATTCCGCCCGAGGAAATGCTCAAGGCATATAACGACGCTAAAGAAGGCGATATCACCGACTCCGAAAGATACGGAATTGTCGGTGAGGGTGGTCAGGTCGTCTATTCCTCAGCATATCCCGACGAGCTGTTCGAAACCGTTACCGAGCTCGGAAGCACAAAGGGAATATTCTTCGGCCACGACCATCTGAACAGCCTGCGCTTCACCTACGAGGGAGTGCTACTCTCATACGGATACAGCATTGATTACTCGGCATATGCGGGCGGCACGGGCTACCAGAGAGGATGCACGCTCCTTACCGTCACCTGCAGCGGAGAGGCAAGCCTTGTATACTCAAACTACTACTCGGGTCTGTACGACCACCTCGACGACGGCACGGATTTAACTCTGCCCGAGATGTACAACTGATTGAGTAGAATAACACTCTACCCCTATTCAGAAAGAAAAAATTATGTTTGATAATGTTGGGCAAAAAATAAAGATATTACCTCAGCTTTATTCTTTATTGAGCTTATCGGAGTTTTAGTCTCAAGCATTATGTTGCTTGTCGCCGAGATGATTCTCGGATGAATCCTCGTTTTGTTAATAGGTCCTCTTATAGCCTGGTGTTTATCCTGCTTTTTATACGGCTTCGGAGAACTTGTGGATAACTCGAGAAGGATAGTTCTGTATTCAAATCAAGAGCTGATACCACCGGCCAAAAGCGCAGATTCCAATTATAAAAACAACGACGGCTCTATCGACGAAGCGTCTGAATTCGATAGGAGCGACACCGACAGCTCGGATATGAGTATCACTCTGCCAAAAAAGGGTATCGAGCTATACCTGTGTCCGACGTGCGGTATGTCTTTAAAATTCGACCCTTCCGACAAATTCATCGGTGTAAAAATATACATACGCTGCCGCACCACTATAAGAGTGGTGAAGTAACTATTTCCGATTAAAACGCCGGCAAAGAAAGAACAAACCGATACTTCTCAAAAAAATAAACCAAAGCGTATCAGAAGTCTCTCGCTTAACCTCTGTTGGGGTTTATCGAGATTCTTTTGTCGCTTTGGTTTATTTATTTAATTTAGCACGCCCCCGCATTAAGCCTTTGCGAGTATAGCTGCATCTATCGCCGGATAATTGTTAGCGTGCCACTCGCTTATGTAGTAGTCTATGAGTCCTACTGTCTTCACATCGTAATCTCTCTGCCAAGCTCCGCAGACTTATAGAGCGCATCGAGAAGCTTTGCGCTCTCGAGTATATTTTCAATATTGTTCCTATCCTTCACTCCCGTAGCGACAGAGTCAAGGAATGCGGCATCTTCCCTCATATACATATCGGGAATCTCATACTCGGGCTTCTCGGTCTTGAGAGTTTCGGCATCATAGAACTCGAAAAGATTTCCGTAATCGAGTCTTGCGCCACCCTTATCTCCGAGGAAATCGATAAACATCTCTTTGTTCGCAATATTCTGCGCCCACGCACCGTTGATAGATATGCTCGCCTTATCCGTGCGAACGTAACCCGAAATAAAGTCCTCGACGTCGTTAGTACCGTTCTCGACGTCGCCGGTATCCTCAGCCCACATATATTCATATCGGTAAGCCTTCATATCCTTAGCAAGCTCCGAATAGGTGTCGCAGGTAAGATTCTTCAGTTTTGCGCCGCCGAGGATGTACAGTATAAGGTCGAGGAAGTGTACGCCCCAGTCGATAAGCACGCCGCCGCCCGACTCACTCTTAGTGGTAAAAGCACCGCCGAGTCCGGGAATGGAACGGGTGGAGCGGAAGGAGCAATAAACGTGATATATCTTGCCGAACTTGCCCTCGCGGTTGAGCCTTTCAAGCTCTTCGACAGAGCGGTGATAACGATTGCATACACCTATATTAAGCATAAGGCCACGCTTCTCAGCCTCTTTCGCCATCTCGACAGAGAGCGCATAATTTACCGTGATAGGCTTCTCGCAGAACACGTGCTTACCGGCTCTCAGCGCATCCATAGTAACGGTATAATGCGCATAGTTAGGAGTCAGAACCCATACAGCCTCGACCTCAGGGTCTGAGAGCGCTACGTTGTAGTCTGTAATTACATTCTCGATTTTCGAATACTTTTCCTTAGCTGCCTCAGCCTTCTCTGCGATCAAGTCGCAGGCATACTTAATACGAAGTCCGCCGATTTTCATAAAAGCGGGGAAATGCGCTCCGTCAGCAATTCTTCCGCAACCGACAACGGCTATTACTCTTTCTTTCATATATTCCTCCAAAAATTTATAAAAGCGGCACGTCCGCTCCGGTTTTATTATAATATAATCAAAATAAATTGTAAATGTGTTTTTTGCCTTTTTATAATACAAAAATGACTTTATCTCTTATGTTAGAGCGCCTCTGATTACAGCTTGATTTTCTCGGCTGAATACTGTATAATAAATGCGAGGGGGTGCAAAATGAAAACAATACGTCAAAAGCCAAAAGCAGATAAGCTTTTCTATTCTATACTTATACCTACGAGTGCGCTACTTCTCGCCGCAACCGTGCTATGTATGCAAGCTCCCGCCGCTCTCTTCATTATCCTGCCGGTCGACTTTTTCACGCTATATTTTATTATTTCTCCGCTCTTTGGATACGTGGAATTCAGAGAGGATACCCTGTTTATAAAATTCGGATTGCTTATGAAAACGGAGATTCCCTATAAAAGAATACGGGGCGCTGAAAAGGTAAGAAAATTCTACTCAGACTCATTTGCCTCGCTCAAAAACTCGTTTGAGCACGTAAACATAAAGTATAACGCCTTCGACGTTGTGTCTGTAAGCGTTGAGAAAAACGATGAGCTGTTAGCAGAATTATATTTTCGCATCGAAGGCAAAAAATCTGATTAAAACCAGCATCCAACTCATTTTATGCAAACAACTGTTTGCATAAACCGGCATTAATTCACCTTTGATGTATAATTGTCGGATGGATTAACATCAAGATTCTATTATAAAATGCGGCATTGCTTCCTTTGCAATACCGCATTTTGTTTTCTTTTAAGCTCATTTGAAAAGCAATCGGAAGTCAAACGATATGGTTAGCCGTAAGAGAGTCGAACTAATAAGGTTTTAAAAGATACATTTCGCCATATACATCGCCAAATTTTCCTTAAATATTTGCATATTCCTCGAAAAATTAGGCTCGGCTATGTCAAAATCTATTCTTTTAAAACTGTA
>JAZORO010000053.1:0-11999 GCA_045656605.1 Eubacteriales bacterium | reverse complement strand
ACCCGTTTTAAGTGGTGCAAAATTGGTGCAAAATTGGTGCAAAGGATATTAAAGCTTTATCTGTTTTGCTGCTTTAAGAAGCCTTTACTCTCGTACTTCGTTGTATATATCCATTGTGGTAGAAATGTTTTTATGACCTAATATTGTTTTTAAAACATCGGGCGGAACGTCAGATTTAACGGCAAAAGTCGTAAAGGATTTGCGAAGCTGATGCAGAGTAGCTGTCACGCCTGTCGTTTCCTGGACACGCTTGTATAGCACTCTGAATTTCTTTTCAGGAAGAGGCTCCTTTCCTCCGAACACGTAAAACTCTGTCGCCATTACAGCGCCTAGAGCTTCTACAACCCTTTGTCCTACGGCGTTGAGGATTAGCTTCGGTCTGCCTCTCGATGCGCTCTTAACCTTGTCGAAGCATTCCGCAGGCTCGTACTCGAAAGGCTCATTGACGGGAGCTGAATTTTTCTTCTTTTCACTTGCCAAGTGGCACACTCCTTTCAGGGAAAATAGAAAGGACCCTACTTTGTAGAGTCCTCATCGGATTTTATTAAGAATGGTTCCCAATCTTCGTCGTTCCATTCAATGAAAGGCTTTCCGGTTTTCATTCTATGTTTGATAGCCGCTCCAAGACGTATGTCCTTCGGTGGCTCTGACAATTCTACATATCCTCCAGCTTCGGAAGCAAGGTCGTCAAGCTCTGTATCAATTTCAAACTTTTGATTCACAAATTATTCTCCTTCTGCTTCATAATTGTAAGTTCTCACTATATCGATAGCAGCTTTACCATAAATCGCAAACCGGTACGTTTTGTTAAATGGGATATATTCTGCACCCAATTTAGTTACATAGTAATTTAAAACTTTCTTGTTTTTTGCGACTCCCACAACACAACCACCAAAATCTGTGCTAACAGATTTCAGGATAGCTACAGCAAAAAGATGTCCACCCACCCCCTTATATTTTGGGGGAACTCCATTCAGTAAAAGCTTGTTATTATGAGGGGCAACGCACACAAAAGAAATGTACATAAATCCTTCATCTTTTTTTAGAGCAATCATGCCCTCAGGCTCAGATTTCCCTTTTACAAATACACCATAAACGTCATTGGTAAAGCTCATACTATGCCAATCAATTAGCCAACCGTTGGACATATTGTAGTTAAGCAAATCTGTTTCGTTCATTTTCCGAACCACAGTATCAACCAAACTACCGGTGCTTGTATCTCTTAGACAAGGCACTAATTCGTCAATCTCAATATCAATCGGGTTTATATCGTCAGGGATATCTGAACTATAAATATAGCGCGCCTTTTGGTAAGCTTGAAGGTATTTTGTCCACCTTCCGCCGTTTGTATTGCCCTTAGGTACACGAGGTTGATTAGGATTAAAGCTCATATATATTATACCACTTTTCTTTGATTTAGTCAATAAAAAAGCACCCTGATTTTACAGAGTGCAAAATATTCGGGTTTACGAGCCTTATGCCGCACGCCTATGCGGAGCGTTCTCTCGTTCGTTCGGGTTCATCCCGAATAACGCTCGCTTTTACAGAGCGATTTATGGGAGAATCTTCAGCATATCGGTTTTGAATAGGGTCGGAAATCTCAAGAGGCAGTGAAGCGCCTAGAAAAAAGCTCGAAGCTCGCCGCTATGCCGTAGATTGGGATAAGACGGTTTTGCTAAAAGAGAGCGGCTTCCCTATTGACGGTGGGCGGAGTTTCTGTTACAATAGCTTTAACGAGTATTTTTGTATGTGCTTAGTTATCGGAGCGCAAGGCGAGCGTGCTATGGCGTAGGTGCTATGGTCGGGGGCTAGGGCAGTCGACCGTGCGGCTTTGCCGTGGGGAAGCTTTGCGGCTCGGGCGTGCTTTTGAGGTGCGAAAATGAAGATAGATGAGAGAATAATACGACACGGGTACGATGGGAAGAGGTGCTTAGTGCACGCCAGGTGCGCCGACTCCGGCAATCTTCTCCTCGCAACTGCGCAGTATCTTGACGTAATGGGGTGCGACTTGTTCTCCGGGATATATTTTTCGGTGGGCGCTGACGGTGGAGAGAGCTTCACTCCCTTTTTGCCTTCGTCGGGGCTTCTGCCCATATCGGACGGCGGTAAGACGACGGTGCCCTGCGACGGCACGCCGATGTACCACAGAGGGCGTGACAGGTTTATTGTAATAGGGCAGACGGCAGAATACCCGAGCGGTGCTAAGGCTCCGTCGGGGGAGAATCGTAGGGTGTTTTACAGCGTATACGACGAGAAGAAGGGCGACTTCAAGAAGCTAGAATTCCTGCCTGCTCCCGAGGGTTATTTCGGCTTTGGATGCGGCTCGGGACAGTGCGTGGAGCTTGACACGGGCGACGTGCTCGTGCCTGTCAACCTGGCGAGGGAGAGGGGCGGAGATTTTCTTTCTGCCGTTTTGCTCTGCGGATTTGACGGGCAGGAGCTATACATAAAGGAAATGGGAGAGCCGCTGACCGTTGAGGGCGGCAGAGGACTTTACGAGCCCTCGCTCATAGAATACAAGGGCGGTTATTATATGACGATGCGAAACGACTTTTCCGCATACGTTGCGAAAAGCTCGGACGGCTTGCACTATTTCGAGCCCTGCGAGTGGACCTGGCAGGACGGCGAGCCGATAGGAAGCTACAACACTCAGCAGCACTGGCTCCGCCTTTCGGACGGCTTGTATCTCGTTTATACAAGAAGGGGCGCAAACAACGACCACGTCCCACGCCACAGAGCGCCGCTTTTTGTCGCACGGGTCGAGGGATTGCGCCTTGTTAAGGATAGCGAGCGCATCGCCGTGAGAGAAAGAGGCGCAAGGCTTGGCAACTTCTCGGCATACTCCTCTCTTGACGGCGCGGGCGTTGTTATGGCGGCGGAGTGGATGCAGCCTGTCGGGTGCGAGAGGTACGGCTGTGATAATGCTATATTCCTGACTAAAATCACCTCGGAGACTTAGTTTTATGAAGATAAAAGCGGTTTTATTCGACCTTGACGGCACTCTCTTGCCTATGGATCTTGATAAATTTGTCGAGGCGTATTTTGTCTCGCTTGCCAAGAGAATGTATGCGCACGGCTACACCGACACGGCAAAATTCCTCGCCGCAATTCAGACGGGCACGCGCTGTATGGTGAAGAACGACGGCAGAGAGACAAACGAGAGCGTGTTCTGGGAGAGCTTTTTGTCCGTATATGGCAAAGACGGCAGGCTTGACGAGCCTCTGTTTTACGACTTTTATATTAACGAGTTCCAATCTCTCAGGACTGTGTGCGGATTTGACCCGCGTGCGGCAGGCGCTGTCGCACAGATAAAGGAAATGGGGCTTCGGGTTGCCCTTGCAACAAACCCGCTCTTCCCGCCTGTGGCAACAGAGTCGAGGGTCAGATGGGCGGGGCTTTCACCGTCCGATTTTGAGCTTTACACCACATATGAGAACAGCAGATATGCAAAGCCGAGCCTCGGCTACTATCGGGATATTGCAGACTCTCTCGGGCTATGCTGCGAGGAGTGCCTTATGGTTGGCAACGACGTTGACGAGGATATGGCGGCGAGGGGCGCCGGTATGCCGGTCTTCCTCCTGACCGATTGCCTCATAAACCGAAGGGGCGCTGATATAGTACAGTATCCCAGCGGATCGTTTGCCGAGCTGGTAGAATACGTCGGGGAGCTTAATAAGCCGAGCGGCCTCGGATAACAGGATCGGCTTGACGGGATAATACAGATGCTGACGGCAAACGCGCCTCGGCAATAACATAATATTTATAAAAGGAGAAGAAAAATGAAAATCAAGTATCTCGGTACAGGGGCGGCAGAGGGAATACCCGGATTGTTTTGCAATTGCAAGCTCTGCAACTATGCAAGAAAGGCAGGCGGAAAGGAAATAAGGACGAGAAGCCAGTCTATAATCGACGGCAAAATCCTGATCGACTTCCCTGCGGACACTTATATGCACGTTATAAATTATGGGCTCGACCTTAGAGACGTGCACACCTGCATTATCACACACAGCCATTGCGACCACCTTGCAGAGGATGATCTCTGGTGCAGAAGCCACTTTATCGCCAACGATATTGAGGATATTCCTCTCACTATGTATGCAACTCACTCGGCATACAAGGATATAATGAACAGAATAGTGGATGCTGAGATAACGCCCGACAGAGTGCAGGCTCAGCTCATCAAGCCCTTTGAGCCCTTCGAGGCAGAGGGATACAGATTTATTCCCCTCAAGGCAAACCACGACTTCAAGGTTGACCCCGTATTCTATATTATAGAAAAGGATGAGAAGACTCTCCTCTACGCAAACGACACAGGATATTTCCCGCCCGAGACCTGGGATTATCTCGCTAAGTATGAGAGAAAGTTTGACTTTATCAGCTTCGACTGCACCTGCATAATGAAGGATATGAGAGACGGGCATATGGGTCTTGTTACAAACAACGAGGTCAAGACAAGGCTGGACGGCATGGGACTTACAAAGAAGGAGACCGTCGTTTACGTTAACCATTTCAGCCACAACAGAGCGGCACCCCACGCCGAGCAGGAAAAGGCGGCGGCGGAGTACGGATTCCTCGTAGCGTACGATGGGCTCGAGGTTGAGTTTTAAAGAAAAAGCACAGAGAAAAACAGAAAAACCGCAGAAATTACAGCTTTTCGGAATAAACTGCCGAAAGGCTGTTTTTTTGTGTGGAAAGGTGCAAAAGTACAAGCAAAACGACCTTGTTTTGAATGAAAATCGGGTGTACAATAGTTACACCGAGAAGGGACAGAGAGCCCGTAATCGAATAAAAGGAGAAAAGAAAAAATGGCAAACACGACAACCGAAAGACGTAACATCGATATGGTATTCTGCATTGACGGAACGGGAAGTATGGGCCCCTGCATCGAGGCGGTAAAGAACAGCGCAAGAAGATTCCATCTTGAATTCGTAAGCGCAATGACCGACCTCGGCAGCGATATCGACTCTATGCGTATCAAGCTCGTAGTGTTCAGAGACTACGCAGACGACGGAAAGAAGTCTATGGAGATAAGCCCCTTCTACGAGCTGCCCGCTGACGAGGCTGAGTTCGCAGAGTATATGAAGGGTATTGCGGCAGGCGGCGGCGGTGACGCACCCGAGAACGGCTTTGAGGCTCTTTACTACGCTATGAAGTCGGACTTCACTCAGGGGCCTAAGGACAGACAGGTTATAGTCCTCTTTACCGACGACGATGCGCTTGAGCTCGGACAGAGAGCGGACAGCGATTTCTATCCCAAAGATATGGTCGATATGGACGGTCTTATCACAACCTGGATGTGCTCCTCACAGGACGGAAGCGTAAAGCTCTGCGAGAGAAACAAGAGAATGGTAATCTTCGCCCCCGCAGGTACGAAGTATCAGACCCTTACAAGCAACCTGAACCGTAGCCTCTTCGAGCCGGTGGAGATGAAGCACGGCCTCGGAGATATGGACTTCAAGGCAATAATCAAGATAATCGCCGCATCCGCATCCAACAGATAATCAAGGAAAGAGACGAAGGCGCTTCGGGTGAAATCCCCGAGCGCCTTAATTAAAGACACGGCGGCAAGGACGGAAAAAGCAGGGAGGAATCGAAAATGAAGTATCACCGCGAGTATGAGGTAGACCCCTCGTTTATAATCGGGGACGCCATAAAGTGGAAGCCGACGGGAAACGGAGAATTTATAATAGCGACGAAGGGCGGAAGACGTTTCTTTATCAAGAGAAATATGCATATCCGCTATCCCTCGCGCTCGCTTCCGAAGCCGGTATACGATGCGTATAAGAAGGACGCAGACGAGATACAGAAGAAGCAAAGAAAGCTCGCAGGGCTTATGAAGGGGCTCAGCTACAAAAAAGAGCACGTCGTAACAGAGGAAGCGCACTTCTTCGATAGCGAAAACAAGTTCGTTACCGTCACGGCTCTTATAGAAGGGGGGCTCGACGAGAGCTTCGATTATTCGAGGATTTCGAAGGATGATTTTCTCTGCCTCGCAAGAGGCTCGGCAGAGCTCCTCGTGGCTCTGCACGGGTGCGGAGTTGTACACGGAGACCTGAAGGAGAAGAACTTCGTCGTCACAAGAGAGGGCGGACGTCTCACCCCCTACCTTATCGACTTCGATTCCTCGTACCCCGTCTCCGACGTGCCGGAGCCCGATAACATCGGTGGCACTGACGGTTACCTCTCCCCCGAGGTAATTGAATATTACGACGAATGCGATGAGAAGCTTAAGAAGAATATAGGCTACTCATCGGATATATTCACTCTAGGCATAGTCTTCCACCGCTGGTGGTGCGCAAGCTTCCCGGCGACAGAGAGGGAGAGATGCACCTCGGGCGATGCCGTGCTTAAAGGCGAGAGAGTCATATATGATAAGAAGCTCGACGATAAGATAGGCGAGAAAAAGGGTGCTTCGATAATATCGCTTGTAAACTGGATGATGACTAAGGACCCTGCGAGCCGCCCCGCGTCAAAGGACGTCGCAGCGGTGCTCCGTGACGAAGCCGCAGTGCCCCGTGAGTACCACATAGGCTGTGACTCGATACCCATCGAGACCGAGGTCTGGGAGCTGCACAGAGGCGCAATAGAAATCCTCGACGAGGAGAGTATAGCCTCACTCGGCGTCGTCGGTCTGAAGCGTATAAACGAGAGGACCGGCTCGCTCGGCCTTAAGTATCTTGTTGCGTATTCGGACGGAAGAGAAGAAAGACTCAGCGCTGACGGTATGTGCGAGTGCGGGCTTGCAAAGAGGCTGGATGCGGCGCTCGACACACCCTGGCCCGAGCACGGAATAGAGTACGAGTCGGCAGACGTAATTAGAGAGAAGGGCTTCCAGGAGATAAGACGTGCTCAGATGGCGTACAGAAAGAGATATATCGTCACCTACGTCGGCGGAAAGGAAACCGACAGGAGCCACGAGTGGCTTCTCTCCGAGGGGCTCGCACGTCTTCTGCCCGCTATGGAGGTGGATTCTGACACTCCGTGGCCCGAGCACGGCAGAGAATACGTAGCCGAGGCGCTTGCCGCACTCGGAGTAGCACGGGTCAGCCGAGCCGAGATAGGCGGGGAGCACAGGTACAGGGTTGAGTATTACGAATTGATAGACGGGGCTCATAAGGTAAACGAGAGAGTCTCTGTAAACAATATGAAATTGATGGGGTTCATCAGATGAGGGTAGATAATTTTTCTATATATTCGGTATTGAAGAACGAGGATGCGCACCCCTTTTTGAAGGACGGCCTTCTTGTGTGCGCAGACGGTCTTGGCGGAGCGGGGTCTACCGTTCACAACATAGACAGGAATAAGCATCCGAATCTTAAGGACGAGCTGACAGCGGTGGCGCTCTGCGGAATGGATGAGCTCGGGGCGCTCGATAAGCTTGCAGACTTCATAGAGCTTGAGCTTGAGCCTATGGTGGACGACTTGGCGGACACGTCGGCACTATGGGCTTCGAGAATAGCGATAATGCGCTTTGCTTACGCTCTCGGATATTCCGCACAGTTCTCGGAGTGCGATTTGTCGTCGGACGAAAACAGAAAAAGGCTTTCACGCTTTGTCGGCGAAGGATTGACCCGTGTCAAGGAAAGCTTCTCGCTCGAGCGAGGCAGATACGGCGGACAGGTAGTTCTGCCGACCACTCTTGCGGCTATACGTTACAAGACCGAGGGCGGCAAAATTACCGCAGAGGCAATATGGGCGGGCGACTCCAGATGCTACGCCTTGAATAAGGACGGACTCTTCGCTCTTTCGAAGGATGACGAGGATTCCTCGGGCGCAATAACAAATCTGTTCGCATCGGACGAGGACGCCGTGTTGAATTACAGACGTTATACCCTTGACGCTCCGTGCGTGCTTCTCGTAGTCAGCGACGGCGCCTTCGACCCGTATGAGCCTCACTGTCACTTTGGCGTCGAGCTGGCGCTCCATCAGTGCATAAGGGAGAGCTCGGACTTTGCCGAGCTTGAAGGCGCTCTTCAGTCGCATTATGACTCGATACACGGCGACGACACCACAGTAGCTGCCGCCGCCATAGGCTTCGACGGCTTTGACGGCATGAAGCGTGAGCTTGAAAAAAGAGGCGAGGGCGTGATTGCCGCCTGGGAAAAGCTGTCCCTCTTATCAGGGCTGTTGCGTACGCAGAATCGCACTGAGGAGGACGTGTCCGCTTACCTTTACACAAGGACGGCTGATAAGTTCGAGGCTATATCCTCGGCTCTTCTGCCTCTTGTCGTAGAGGGGAGAGAGGATTCTTCTATCGGCGAGGGACTCGTTTCTATGCTTAAAGAGGAGCAGAGCAGAATACGTGAATCGAGCGAGAAAAAGCACGCAGAGGATGCGCTTCTGGCAGCGAGAAAAATCAAGGCGGTGTTGATGAGAGAGCCTGCGCTTGCGGCGGATATGCTATGCGATACGGTGGGGGTTGACGATTGTCTTTCTGTGGCGGTTGCCGCTGTCAGAAGAAACGCTAAGGATAACGCCTACTTAATAGCCGCTCTCGAAGAAAAGGAGAAGGAGTACGAGCTGCTTTACGAAAGGGTAGGCAAGCGGATATACGGAGAAATCCTCGAGAGAATATCCTATTACAGAAGCCTTTCAGACAGTCTCAGAGGCGACCCCGTGCCCGAGAGAAGAGCTCTGCGGCGCCGTGCGATAGAGCTGGAATATACCTGGTCTTTAGCCGAAGCGGCTCTTGCCGACGAGCAAATGCCGAGAGTCCACTCGAGACTTGACGGAATAGACAGAGAGCTTATGAAGGATTTACAGTGTTATCTTGTCAGACGGGGACAGCTCAGGGGCGGCGCTTTGAAATTCTTCAGAGCTAAGCTGAGAAAGAATAAAGAGGACTGCGATAAAAACGTCTCCTACCTCTTCTCGCTTATTGAAAAGAACACGGCGGCGCTTTGTTCTGCGGTGCGCCCCGAGGTGCTCTGCGAGTACGGCGTAACGAAGCCCAAGAGCCTCGACGTTATAGACAGGGATGAGCTTATGCGCTCGCTCAATACAAAGATGCACGAGCAAAAGGAAAGAGCCGTCGGGGCAATCGTCGCTTCACTCGCTAAGAATCCCGACCGCCCTTCGGTAATAGACGTATATTATAACGCAACACGGCTTGCCTCTTTCAGAGATTTCTATCTTTTGAAGGCGAATCCGAGAGAAGACGTAAGAGAGTTTGAGAGCTTTCTTGCCGACTTCGAGGGTAGGTTCGAATCTCTCTTGTAAGGAGCTTGGGTCAGGGCGCTCGGCGCTCCCGGAGAAGAGGCAAAGCAGCTCGTCACGGGAAGAGCTCCGAGTCGGAGCGTAAAAAAGCCTGATTAATTTAAATGAAAAGCAATAAAGAGAAAGAAAAGAGGTGACGGGAATGGAGCTGTATACAGGTCAGCCCACTGACGGCGACAGGGTAAAGATGACTCTGGCGGGCAAGGACGGCTGCAAGGTGGATTTGCTTGTTGACAGAGCGGATTTTTCATTGCTCGAATCCCGTCATAAGCGTTCCTTTTTTAAGGTCTCGAGGAAGGAAGCTCTGATAGAAAAAATCGAGGCGGTAAGAGATACGGCGGCGCTCGAGGCACTGGCGAAAAAATACTATATGTGCGACGTGTGCGAGCTCGGTGAAATCAACCTGCACGGCGCAATAAAGCTCTTTAAGGTTATCACAGAGCTTTTGTACAGATTTCCTATGCTTCGCAGCAGGCTTTGCTATATCGGTGACTTCTCCGGGTATAAGAGGGCGTTGTCGGCTCTTTCCGACGGAGACGTATCGCTCGTCCGAGCATTCGGGCTACAGCACCTCGGCAGTGTCGAGAGCATCAGCACCATAAGTCGTCTGACGCTCGACTCGCTCGTGGAGATGAGCTGCGTAGACGGTGAGTGTATGGCGAGCGCAATATCCGCCTTCGGACTTCTCGACGCTATGGTACTGAATCCGAAGAGCTTTGGCGGCTACGATTATATCAGAATGATAAACGGGCTCAGAGAAAACGAGCGGCTGGGCTTTCATCCTAAGGGGTGCAATACGGCAGAGTCGGTGATATATCACGAGGCGGGGCATATGCTGGATTATCTTACCTCGGCTTCTTCGGACTGCCATATTAAGGGGCTTTACAACAGCCTCGGAAGAGAAAAAATAATAAAAGAGCTCTCGGAGTACGCCTCAGTCTCGCTCGACGAGTTTATAGCCGAGGCGTTTTGCGAATATATGAGCTCGCAAAGTCCCCGCCCTCTTTCACGCGAGGTCGCACAGATACTTAAGAGCGCATACGAGAGAACCTATCTATCCTGAGAGCGTCTCGCCGGCAAGGACACAGGAGCTGTGGGTTGATTGATTCCAACTGTATCTTAGGTGCGAGATATACTTTTACTGCTCGACGGTAGTATATAACCTCGGAGCTGACACAGTTGCTTGAAATCCGCAGTCGGCTTTATATAGGTTATACCCACGTTAATTGTAAAACTGTATATATAGTACTAATTTATAGTTGCACTCAATATAAAGTCATAGTTGTATTCAATACAGGCTTATTACTGCAATTTAATACAAGCTTACTTTTACATTTTTTATAAAACCTCTCAATAAATTAAGATTAGCGTGCTGTTCGGGTGATAGCACGCTAAAGCTATATTCTCGGATGCATTATTAGATGCATTTTAAAAAAAATAGAATTATTCTAAAAAAATTTCAAAATCTCTTGACAACTTACGTTTCTCCGTGTATAATATAACCGTAAGACAAAGGATTACGGAAAAACGGAGGTGTGCTTTGACCAGACAGAGAGCAGCAATACTCACGGTCATACGCACGGACAAGAGTCACCCCACGGCTGAAGAAATTTTTGAAAGAGCAAAGGAGATTTTGCCGACTATTTCCAGGGCTACTGTATATAATAATCTTAAGGCGCTCGAGGAAGAAGGCATAGTGAGAAGGATTGGCGGTGAGGGAGCGGCATCGAGATATGACAGCTCGTTTGTTCCTCACGGACATCTTTTTTGCGAAAGGTGCGGTAGTATTTACGACTTTAGTATAGAGAACTTCGAGGGTATTCTGTCCGATGTGACCGGTGTTGGAATCGATTCTTATGAGCTTCGCGCTAACGGAACCTGCAAAAGATGCAGAGACGAAGCTAAGCGTAACAGAAATTAAAAATTTTAAAAGACAAATAAAGGAGAAATTAAAAATGGAACTCAAGGGAACAAAGACCGAAAAGAATCTTATGGAGGCATTCGCAGGCGAGTCTCAGGCAAGAAATAAGTATACCTACTTCGCATCTGTGGCTAAGAAGGAAGGCTATGAGCAGATAGCAGCTATCTTCCAGCAGACCGCAGATAACGAGAAGGAGCACGCTAAGCTCTGGTTCAAGGCGCTCGGCGGTATCAGCGACACTCTTGGCAACCTTGCTGCAGCGGCAGAGGGCGAGAACTATGAGTGGACCGATATGTACGACAGATTCGCAAGAGATGCTGAGGAAGAGGGCTTCAAGGCGCTTGCATTCCAGTTCAGAGCAGTTGCCGCTATCGAGAAGGCTCACGAGGAGAGATACAGAGCTCTTCTTGCTAACGTAGAGATGCAGAAGGTATTCGAGAAGGGCGAGATGACTATGTGGGAGTGCCGTAACTGCGGACACCTCGTTATGGGTCTCAAGGCTCCTGCTGTATGCCCTGTATGCGCTCATCCTCAGAGCTATTTTGAGGTTCGCAAGGAGAACTATTAATCTCGGGCATCGGTATACGGGTGTAACCGAAAAACAAAATGGGGTTGATTTATCATTTTTCTACCCCTTGCACGCTTTGGTGCTTTCCATTTGTAATAAGGTTGAAAATCCGCCTTTTCTGGCGGGTTTTCTTCGTCTTTATTATAATTTTGTTTTTCTAGCCCCGTTTCGTCGCTCAGCGTACCCTTGTACGCTTCTCGCTCCTCAGCCGGGGCTTTCCGCTCCGTCTCCCTTCGCCCGTCGAGCTTTGGTATTTTGGCGCAAATCTCCCCTCACTCCCACTCGCAATACCCT
>JAZORO010000052.1:0-1077 GCA_045656605.1 Eubacteriales bacterium | reverse complement strand
CAAGAACGTCGAAAAGGGCGTAGCGCACATTCGTTCTACCTTCAACAATACTATCGTTACTATTACAGATATGCAGGGTAATGCAATCGCTTGGGGCACTTCCGGTGAGATGGGCTTCAAGGGCTCCAAGAAGTCTACCCCCTACGCAGCACAGACTGCAGCAGAGCACGCAGGTAAGATTGCTGTTGATAACGGCATGAAGACTGTTGAGGTTCTCGTTAGAGGCCCCGGAGCAGGTAGAGAGTCTGCAATCCGCGCACTCGCAACTGCAGGTCTTGAAATCACTATGATCAAGGACGTAACACCGATTCCCCATAACGGTTGTCGTCCTCCTAAGCGCAGACGCGTTTAATCTAAGGGAGGTAAATGTAAAATGGCTAGATATACAGGTCCTAACTGTAAAGAATGCCGTCGTGAAGGCTGCAAGCTCTATCTCAAGGGCGAGCGTTGCACCAACGGCAAGTGTGCATTTGACCACAGAAGCACCGCTCCCGGTCAGCACGGCGCGGCTCGCAAGAAGGTCGGAGAATACGGCAAGCAGCTTCGTGAGAAGCAGAAGGCAAGACGTTATTACGGCGTACTCGAGGGTCAGTTCAGACACTATTACGAGCTCGCAGAGAAGATGGATGGCATCACCGGTGCTAACCTCCTTTGCCTTCTCGAGAGACGTCTCGATAACGTAGTTTACAGAATGGGTATGGCAGCATCCAGAAAGGAAGCTCGTCAGCTCGTCCTTCACGCTCACTTCACCCTTAACGGTAAGAAGGTAACCATCCCCTCTCTCCTCATCAAGGCTGGTGACGTTATCGCTGTAAAGGAAACAAGCAAGGAAAGCGTAAAGATCAAGGCTCTCATCGAGAACCTCGCAACCGTTTCCACTCCCAAGTGGATCGAGCTTGATGCAGCTAACACTACTGCAAAGATCGTTGCACTTCCTGCAAGAGACGATATCGACTTCGAGTTCGAAGAGCAGCTTATCGTCGAGCTCTATTCCAAGTAATCCCTCCGATACTGTGCGTAAGAATTTTGAGAGAATTTTTAATCTTTCAATTTTCTTCGCGATGTATCAGTTATACG
>JAZORO010000051.1:0-31616 GCA_045656605.1 Eubacteriales bacterium | reverse complement strand
AAATTCACCTTTCAAAATACGGCGGTTTCTGTCCGGGAGTCAAGCGCGCTGATAAAGAAATCAGACGGTTGCTCGCTGAGAAAAAGCCTGATGAAAATATCTATATTATTGGTCCATTAATTCATAACGATATTTATAACGAGCAGCTCAAAGCGCTCGGTGCAAATATAATTACTTTTGAAGGTATCGAAAAAATAATTGAAAACAAGGAAAAAGCGCACACATTCGTTATAAGGACTCACGGAGTTAAAAAAGAAGAATTTGACTATCTTTCAAGAATTTCTTGTGAGAATGACAATATAAATGTGGTTGACCTTACCTGTCCATCGGTTAAGAAAATTCACACAATTGCTGAAAACGAAACCGGAGATGATACATTTTTCATTCTCTACGGTAACCCCGAGCACGCCGAGGCTATAGGAAATATTTCCTATGCTAAGGGCGAAAAGGCTGTTATCACCTCGCTTGAGGATGCGACATCCTTAAATTTGGGTGGCAAAAAGCCAGTTTTCTGCTCTCAAACCACTCAAAATTTGTGGGAAGCAAAAAAAATTAAAAAATTTTTCAAAAACCTATGTACAAATTCAATTTTTTTTGATACAATATGTAGTGTCACTGAAAATCGTCAGAATGAAGCAATTGAAATTGCTAAGACGTCGGATTTAATGATTGTCATCGGCGGAAGAGAGAGTTCCAATACCCATAAATTGTATGATTTGTGTCTTAAAGAATGTATCGATACCAGGTGGATTGAATCGGCGGTTGAATTAGAAGATTTTCCTGACAACGCTAAATGCGTAGGAATAACCGCAGGTGCTTCCACACCTGACGGCATAATAACGGAGGTTTTTAAAGCAATGGAAAACTTTAAAGAAATGCTGGAAGGCTCAATCAAATCATTACATACAGGAGATACAGTTGTCGGTACCGTTTTCACAATCAGTGAGAATGAGATAAAGCTTGACCTCGGCGCTAAGTTCACAGGTTTGCTTACCAAGGATCAGATTACAGACGATCCTCAGGCTAATCTTTCCGAGATGTTCGCTATTGGCGATGAGCTCGAAGTTTTTGTTATCAGAGTTGAAGACGGCAAGGGTCTTGCTACCGTATCCAAGAAGAGAGTTGATAAGGACAACAGCTGGGTCGCTCTCAAGGATGCTTTCGAAAGCGGTGAGGTTCTCGAGGGTAAGGTTGTTTCCGCTGTTAAGGGCGGCGTTCTCGTTGCCGTAGTTAACAACACCGTATTTGTACCTGCTTCTCTGTCCGGACTTAAGAAGGATGCTGACGTATCCGTTCTTGTCGGTACAACTCAGAAGGTTAAGCTCATTGACTTCGATACCACTAAGAAGAGAGCTCTCGGCTCTATAAAGGCTGTACTCGATGCTGAAAGAAAGGCTCGTGAGGATGCTGTATGGGCTACTCTCGAGGTTGGCGCTCACTATAACGGCGTAGTTAAGAATCTTGCTCCTTACGGTGCGTTCGTAGATATCGGCGGTGTTGACGGTATGGTACATAACTCCGAGCTCTCCTGGAAGCGTATCAAGCACTCCTCTCAGGTTCTCTCCGTAGGACAGGAGATTGAGGTATTTATCAAGGAGCTCGACACCGAAAAGAGAAGAATCTCTCTCGGATATAAGACCGAGGAGATGGATACCTGGTATCAGTTCACAAAGAGATATTCTGTTGGCGACGTTGTTTCCGCAAAGATCGTTTCTATTATGCCCTTCGGTGCATTCGCAAGGGTGTATGAGGACGTTGACGGTCTTATTCACATCTCGAGAATCTCTACCGAGAGAATCGCTTCTCCCTCTGATGTTCTGGAGGTTGGACAGGTTGTAGACGTTAAGATTACCGAGATTGATGACGAGAACAGAAAGCTCGCTCTCTCCATCCGTGCTCTTACAGAGGCTGCTGAGAAGGCTGCAAGAGAAGAGGCTCGTGCTAAGGAGAAGGCTGAGAGAGAGGCTCTCGAGGCTGAGGAAGAAAAGAGACTTGCTGACGAGAGAGCTGATATGGCTCCCTACATCGTAGGCTCTATCTAATGGAAATAA
Organism: Eubacteriales bacterium; assembly: GCA_045656605.1. Lineage (GTDB taxonomy): Bacteria > Bacillota > Clostridia > Oscillospirales > CAG-272 > UBA1740. The sequence goes on along the minus strand of JAZORO010000051.1, from coordinate 29,565 downwards.
AAAACAGAGGTGTACGCACCTCTGTTTTTTTCTATATAGGTAAAAAATTTCATTGAAATCGATAGTTAAAAGCTAATACATAACTTTATACCTTTAAATATTGTTTTGTAAATTTAAGGCGAGGATAAACTATAATCCTCGCCTCTTTCGTTTTTACGCATTAAGACTCTTTTTATATTCCAAGAATTCCTCGTACGTTCCTCGCCTGTCGATAAAGCCGTCGGGACCAATCTCAATTATTCTGTTCGCAACAGTATTGATTATTTCATAATCGTGAGATGAGAACAAAATATTTCCCTTAAAACTACTCATACCGTTGTTTACGGCTGTAATGGACTCGAGATCGAGGTGGTCTGTCGGCTGATCAATAATCAACATATTTGAGCCGAACATCATCATTCTCGAGAACATACATCTTACCTTCTCACCGCCGGAAAGCACGTTTACAGGCTTAAAGACACTCTCGTTCGAAAACAGCATCTTACCGAGGAAACCTCTGAGATACGTCTCCGTCTGATCCTTTGAATATTGACGCAACCAATCAAGAATAGACTCCTTATGTCCGTCAAAATATTTTGAATTATCGTGAGGGAAATACGAGGTTGTAATGGATACTCCGAATTTAAAGTCGCCGCTATCCTGCACTTCCTCTTCCATCAAAATTTTGAAAAGATAGGTTATTGCAAGCTCGTTACCGACAAACGCTATCTTATCATCCTTATAAACGCGGAAGGAAAGATCCTTGAACAAGAAGTTGTCACCGAGAGACTTTGTTAGCCCTTCTATGTGGAGGATATCCTTCCCTGGTTCTCTATCCATATCAAAACCGATAAACGGATATCTTCTCGATGAAGCCGGAAGCTCTTCCACAGTAAGCTTATCAAGCAATTTCCTTCTTGCTGTAGCCTGCCTTGATTTTGATTTATTTGCTGAGAATCTTGAAATAAAGCTTTGCAGCTCGGCAATTTTTTCCTCGTTGCGCTTATTCTGCATTTTTATCATACGCTGAATAAGCTGGCTTGACTCGTACCAGAACTCGTAGTTTCCAACGTACATTTTTATCTCGTTATAATCTATATCAACAATATTAGTACATACGTCGTTCAAGAAATGTCTGTCGTGCGAGACAACGAGCACAGTTCCGAAGTAGTCAGAAAGAAAGTCCTCAAGCCACATAACAGCGTCTATATCAAGACCGTTAGTAGGCTCGTCGAGAAGGATAATATCCGGATTGCCGAATAAAGCCTGTGCTAAAAGCACCTTAACCTTTTCGCTCTCCTTAAGCTCACTCATCGGAGTATAAAGAATAGTGTCGGAAAGACCTAAGCCCTGTATCAGCTTAGATGCATCGGATTCCGCTTCCCAGCCGCCGAGCTCTGCAAATTCCGCTTCAAGCTCAGATGCCTTTATTCCGTCTTCATCGGTAAAGTCAGCCTTTGCATATAAATCGTCCTTCTCCTTACCGATGTCGTAAAGACGCTTGTTGCCCATTATAACCGTATCTAAAACGGTATAAGAATCAAAAGCAAAGTGATCCTGCTTTAATACCGACATTCTTGTGTCAGATGGAATTGATATCTCACCCTTAGTCGGCTCGAGCTCACCGCACAAAAGCTTTAAAAACGTCGATTTACCTGCTCCGTTTGCTCCGATAATTCCATAACAATTACCGGGGGTGAACTTTAAATCAACGTCCTTGAAGAGCAATTGTCCGCTGAATTGGAATGACAAATTGTTTACTGTAATCATTTCTGCCTTTTTTTATCCTGTGTATTTATAAAATTTCATTATATAGCTCTCTTATATTCTGCATTATATAAGTAGGCTTAGTATCTGTTTCTTCGGCATCCTTTACCGTTCCTTCGCCCGAAAGAACAAGTACGGTATCAATACCTGCATTATACCCTGATGCAATATCAGTGTATACCCTGTCGCCAACCATAAGAGCCTCAGACTTATCATATCCAAACTTTTCTAAGGCGAGAAGTATCATTTCGGGACGAGGCTTTCCGATAAAATGAGGTTTTTTCCCCGTTGACTTTTCTATCATCCAAGCAACGCATCCGCAATCAGGTACGTACCCGTAAGAGGTAGGACAAACCCAGTCGGGGTTAGTGGCGATATAAACAACGTCATCCCGTGTAGAAAGAAGCCTACACACGTCGTCAAGCTTCTTGAATGATAGCTCGCTGTCATTACCCATGACAATACCGAAAATATCGTCACAGACCTCTGTGGTTACAGAAACGCCACCGAGTCTTAGCTGCTCAACAAAGGATTTTGTACCTGAAGCGTAGAATTTCATACCCTTATAATTAGAGTTTAAATACAGAATCGTAGCATCGGTAGACGTAAGAAAATCCTCTTTAGTAGACTCAATTCCTATACGTGCGAGCTTCTCTACGTATTTATCTGTGCTTTTCGACGAGTTGTTGGTTAAGAAGAGATACTTGCCCCCCATTTCCTTAACCTTATTTAAGAAATCGAGAGTTCCATCAAAAAGGTCATCGTCCAAATATATAGTTCCGTCCATATCGAGCAAAAATAACCTTTTGTTTTTAAGCGAGTTTTTCATATTCCACCTCACAAAAAGAGGACTACGGTAACAAGGGCGCAATGCACGTGCTGCCGTAGCCTGTTTTTATAAATTAGTCGGTATAACCGTCGGGGTTCATTTTCTGCCATCTTGCAGAGTCTTCGCACATCTTTTTGAGGTCACGCTCAGCCTTCCAGCCGAGAACCTCGTATGCCTTCTTAGGATCAGCGTAGCATTCTGCGATATCACCGGGACGACGAGGTCCGATCTTATACTTAACGGGGCTACCCCATACTTCACCGAATGCACGAACCATCTCAAGAACAGAATAACCGTTTCCTGTACCTACGTTGATATAGTCGATGCCCTTCATTCTCGAAGTATACTCAATAGCCTTAAGATGAGCGAGAGATAGGTCTACGACGTGTATAAAGTCTCTTACACCTGTTCCGTCGGGGGTATCATAGTCATCGCCGAAGACGGATAGACACTCGAGCTTTCCTGCGGCAACCTTAGCAATATAAGGCAACAGATTGTTGGGAATTCCTCTAGGGTCCTCGCCTATAAGACCGCTCTCGTGCGCACCGATAGGATTGAAATATCTGAGCACGCATACGGAAAGATCGGGGTTTGCAACCGTTGTGTCCTTGAGAATTCTCTCTATCATAAGCTTTGTTTCGCCATAAGGGTTGGTTGTAGAAAGAGGGAAATCCTCGCTGATAGGAACCGACTTAGGAAGACCGTATACGGTAGCCGAGGAGCTGAATACAATTCTGTTTACTCCGTGGCTCTTCATTGAGGAGAGAAGATTGAGAGTGCTTACAAGATTGTTGTAATAATACTTAACAGGCAGCTGAACCGATTCGCCGACAGCCTTAAGACCTGCGAAGTGGATAATAGAATCTATCTCGGGGTGCTCGTCGAACACACGGTCTAGAGCGTCAGCATCGCAAAGATCGCACTCGATAAAGGGTGGACGCTTCCCTGTTATAGTTTCAATTCTGTCAAGAACACAGAGCTTGCTGTTAGAAAGATTATCAACAATCAAAACCTCGTGCCCCGCCTTGGTGAGCTCTACTACAGTATGAGAGCCGATATAACCTGTACCACCGGTAACAAGAACAGACATAATAAATATCCTCCATATTTTGATAAACAAAAAAGAGCAGAACGAATCTACTCTTTTTGTGTATAATTAGTCAGCGTATACGCTAACCTGCTTTCTACCACCGGAAATGTGCTCGAACTTAACCGTGCCGCTGATAAGAGCAAAAAGAGTATCATCAGTACCAATACCAACGTTGTTACCGGGATGAATCTTAGTGCCGCGCTGTCTTACGAGAATGTTTCCTGCAAGAACAGCCTGACCGTCAGCCTTCTTAACGCCAAGACGCTTAGACTCGGAGTCACGACCGTTCTTGGTAGAACCAACGCCCTTCTTGTGGGCGAAGAACTGTAAACCAAGCTTTAACATTTTTGTGTACCCTCCATAATTTTTCTTACGCTCTTGTATAGAGCAGAATTTTGGCTATATTTCTCTATCGATCTCTTTTACATCGAGAAACTCGTAATAATCCTCGACAAGATCCATAAGCTGATAGAAATAAGCCTTAATAAGACCGGAAAGAGCAAACTGCTTTCTTTCATCCTTCTCATACTTGGGAAGTGCGGATTTAGCAATGAGAGTAACCTTATCTATCTTTTCGTCGATAGTGTAGTCAACAAAGGAATCGTAGCAAACCTCGATAGCATTGATCAAAAGCATCGTCATACTCGAGAGCGCTGCACATACGATATCCTCGCCGGACTCAGCATAACCTGTGTGTCCCTGCTCCTCAAAGCCATAATAAATCCCGCCGGACTTATAAAATACAACTGTTGTCATTACCTAACTCAGCCCTCGATTTTCTCAATCTGAATCTTGGTATAATCCTGACGATGACCAATCTTCTTCTTTTCGTTCTTCTTGGACTTGTACTTGATGACGTCGATCTTCTTAGCCTTACCGTTCTTGACAACAGAAGCTACGACCGATGCACCTGCTACGTAGGGGGTACCAACAGTAAGAGTCTCGCCTGATACGCAAAGAACCTGATCGAAGGTAACCTTCTCGCCCTCTGCCACGCCAAGCTTCTCAACGAAGACAACGTCTCCCTCGGAAACCTTATACTGCTTTCCACCTGTTACGAAAATAGCAAACATGAAAAGCACCTCACTTTCGTGTATATTCGCTATCATAGGCGTACAAACGTACTTTCAGAGCCTATCAATAAGCGTCAAAATATTATAACATTATAACAAAATATTGTCAATAGTTTTGTGAAATATTTTTATAAAATAATTAAAACTTAGAGTCGCAGTCCTCGTTGCAGCTGTCGCACTCGCCGCACGAGTCACAATCCCCGTCGCAAAAATCGACATCAGACACCTTCTCACCGCAAGCGGGGCATACGAGCTCATCCACCTCGATGTCATCTGTGAAGCATATTTTCTCTCCGCAGGACGGGCACTCTATCTCATAATAATCCTCATCCTCGTCAAAATCGAACTCCTCATCATCATTGAGATCCGAATAATCCTCGTACTCCTCATCATCATCGCCATAGAATTCGTCCTCGAGGAGCGCAAGATCATCAGAAACCTGCTCAAGATATTCATACAGCTCGTCATTTTCCTCTTCGAGGCTGGATACTCTGACGCAAAGCTCTTCGATAACGTCAAGCATTTTTAAAATAACTTTACCCTCGGCGGTAGTCTCATCGATGTTAAGTCCTTCTGCAAGACCCTTCAGATATGCCGCATTCTCAGTAATTCCCATAATATTCTCCTTTTGTTAAAAAAACTCTCCCGTATAATCGGGAGAGTCTAATTTTTTTATTTACGCTCTCTCAAGATACTCGCCGGTTCTGGTATCAATTCTGAGAACATCTCCCTCATTGATGAAGATCGGAACCTTAATAACTGCACCGGTCTCAAGAGTAGCAGCCTTAGTTACGTTAGTAGCTGTATCGCCGCGTACGCCGGGCTCAGTCTCTGTAACTGCGAGCTCTACGAATGTAGGAGGCTCAACAGAGAATACGTTACCCTTCCAAGAGCAGATACGGCAGGTGGTGTTCTCCTTAACGAACTTGAAGTTGTCTCCGAGCTTCTCCTTGTTGAGAGGAATCTGCTCATAAGACTCGGGATCCATAAAGTAGTAAAGATCTCCGTCGTTGTAGAGATACTCAAGGTCACGACGCTCGATAACCGCATTCTCAAACTTAGCGGTGGGGTTGAAGGAAGCCTCACGGGTAGCTCCGGTAACAACGTCTCTGTACTTCGTTCTTACAAAAGCAGCTCCCTTTCCGGGCTTAACGTGCTGGAACTCGATAACCTGATAAACCTTACCGTCCATCTCAAAGGTAAGACCGTTTTTAAAATCGCCTGCTGTGATCATTTTTAAATCCTTTTCTTAACTTTTATTTTTCAACCAACGCCCGTCACGGCAAGGTCGATGGAGCTCCTCTACGGAAGTCCATAACATACACTTGTATTTTAACAGATTTTATCGTGTATTTCAAGAGGTTATACAAATTTTTTTGTTTTTTTTGTAAAAATTTACCTTAAATTATTTCTATAAGCTCTTTTGTTGACTTAGTAAGGTTACGTATTCCGCCCTCTTCGATTACAACCATATCCTCAATACGGCATCCATACTTGCCGAAGAGGTATATTCCGGGCTCAACTGTAACGACGTTTCCGCAGACGAGCTTCTTACCGAAGGCTCTCGAGTTAAGACCGGGCGTCTCGTGTATAAAGAGTCCGACAGCGTGTCCGAGCGAGTGACCGAATGCGCCCTTATACTCCTCGTTTGCATCGATTATATCTCTTGCTATCTTGTCAGCCTCACCGCAATCGCATCCTGCCTTAAGATACTCCAATGCACGAGTCTGAGCCTCAAGAACGGTGTTGTAAAGACGCTTGATATCTTCATCAGCCTTACCTATAACGACGGTTCTTGTCATATCGGAGCAATAACCCCGGTATTTTGCTCCGTAGTCCATTGTGAGAAATCCGGTTTTCAATTTAACGTTTCTCGGAGTACCGTGAGGAAGCGCCGATGCATCGCCGGAAACAGCAATTGTTTCAAAAGCAGGGCCGTCAGCTCCCATTCTGCGCATCGTATATTCAAGCTCTACCGCAACGTCAATCTCCGTCATATTCGGATTTAAAACATTGAGTATATGCTTGAAGGCTTTGTCGGTAATGCTCTGCGCCTTAGCCATAATCTCAATTTCCTCAGGGGTCTTAACCGTGCGTATAACCTCAATAGCTCTGCCGATATTCTCAAACATAAAGTTGGGATACGTGTCACAGTAGTGTCTGTAAAGCTCGTAGGACATCGACGAGCCCTCAAAGCCGATTACTCTGCCCGAGCACTCAGACATAGCCCCCTCAACAAAAGCACGTCTGTCATCAGGCATAACGATATCGAACTCTTTATTTGCGCCCTTGAGCGCCATCTCATAATAGCGGAAATCGGTTACAAGATAAGCCTTATCAAGAGTTATGAACAAAAAGCCGTCCGTAAAGGCAAATTCCGAAAGATAATGCTGATTGAGCTCGTCGACAACTATAACAGCGTCGAGCGACATCTCACGCATCTTTTCTCTAAGCTTTAAAATCTTATTCATTTTATTTTCCCCCAAGGTAAATTAAATATTGTTTTTTCATAGCCAAGGCATCCTCAGACTGAGTTCCTGCTGACTCACAGATTATCGTAGGAGAGAGCTTCTCTTTAGCGATAACGTCCATAAGAGGCTCGTATGGCGGGCCGAAAATCTCATCTTCAAAGGTAAGATGCTTTTTCTCGCCCGAGCCGGTATATTCTATCTTCGAGAAATGACAGTGTAAATTTTCCGCGACTTTAGCGCCCATTAAATTTGAGATTTTATCAAACACACAAAGATAATCGTCGGCAGAAACAAAATAATTTCCAATTTCCCTTGCATTAAGATGCCCAAAATCAACAACCGGAACGAATGCACTATCGATTCTGCATAGCTCTAGCACCTCGTCGAGTGTGCCAAGCTGGTTAACCTTTCCCATAGTCTCTATACCGATTTTTATACCGTATGTATCAACCTCTGCGACCGTCCTTGCGAGTGTGTCGCTTGCAAGCCGCATAGCTTCATCTCTCGATATCTTTGCGCACGAGCCGCAATGCACGACTATTGTACCCGCACCGAGTAGTCTTGCAGCTTCAATACTCTGTCTTATGTAGCCGATGCTCTTCAGTCTCTTTTCAATCTCAACACCGGAAAGAGATATGAAGTATGGTGTATGATAGGATATTTTGATACTGTGCCTCTTAGCCTCTCTGCCTATTTTTATGAGTGTATCGGGATTTGCGGCAAGACCGTTACCCGCCTCGTATTCGTATGCATCAAGACCTATTGATGAAAGCCACTTAGGCGCATCCACGGTTGAAGTATATCCTGCTCTTTTAAAGTCAAAGCTGTTGCCGCCCGGGCCGAAATATGCTCCCACTACTTACACTCCCCTTTTTTTCTTTATGTATCTTTTTATTATAGGCTTTTCAAGAAATCTTTTAAATTTAGTGAATATATCCGTCTTATCCTTGATTGGTTTAACAAGTATAGCTCTGATTCCAGCGTTTCTCGCCGCCCACACGTCGGTGAAAATCTGGTCGCCTATTAGCAAAGTAGAATCCTTATCCGTACCCATATCCCCCATTGCCAAAAGCACGTTTTTCTTAAACGGCTTCCCTGCCTTGAAGTACGCAGGCAATCCCAAAGACTCGTTAAAAAGATTTATTCTCTCGCCGTTATTATTAGAAACAATCGAAGCGCGTATCCCAAGCCGAGACAGCTCTGAAAGCCAGACAATTACCTCTTCCCCGGGTTGTGGATGCTCATACGGCTCAAGTGTATTATCTACGTCGAGCACAACGCCTCTGATACCGATGTCATATAAAAACTCAGGTCTGATAGCCTTATAGTCGTCGAAATAATAATCGGGCACAAGCGACATCGCACACCTCACGTTTTCTAACTTCAATACATTATAATTTTATCAAAAAAACCGAAAAAAGTCAATAGTCATTTGCTTAACCGAGCCCTATATTTCTTTTTAAGAAACAATTGAAATTACGTATGATTTAAAAAGATTAATGCTATTAAAAACAAAAAACGTACTCTTGTCAAAACGACAAAAGTACGTTTCTAGTGGCGCGCCCAGGAGGATTCGAACCTTCGACCTACCGGTTCGTAGCCGGGCACTCTATCCACTGAGCTATGGGCGCATTTGGAGCGAGTGATGGGAATCGAACCCACGCGACCAGCTTGGAAGGCTGGAATTCTACCATTGAACTACACTCGCATATGCTCTTAACAAGCCTAATTATAATATCATATAAAATCAGGTTTGTCAAGAGCTTTTTAAAAACTTTTTCGACTATTTTTATCCGGACGCCGGCTTACCGTGCTTTGCCGTTAAAGTATCGTATTTACTTAACGAAGAAAGCTTACTTTATTACGATATTAACTATCTTTGAAGGTACGACGATTTCTTTTACGATGCTCTTTCCTTCAATAACAGATTTGATTCTGTCGTCAGCTTTGGCGATAGAAAGCACTGTATCCTTATCCGCATCCTTAGCGACGGTGATAACACAGCGTACCTTGCCGTTTATCTGAACGGGCATCTCTACGGTGTCGTCCACGGTCTTGGCAGGATCGTATTCGGGCCATTTGGAGATAGAAACAAGATCGTCGTGTCCAAGGAATGCATAAACCTCTTCAGCAATGTGGGGAGCGAAGGGAGCGAGCACCTTGCACAGGGTTGCGAGCTCATCACAAGTTATTGTGCCTACGTCGTAAATTGTGTTGATCACGGTCATCATCGCTGCGATAGCCGTATTGAACTTCATAGCCTCGATGTCTTCGTCAACCTTCTTAATAAGCTTGTGTATATGCTTTTCAAGAAGAGGGGTACTTCCCTCGCCCTTAGCCATATCGCAAAGATTCATAAATCTCTCAAGGAATCTCTTACATCCCTTGATAGACTGAGGATTCCAGGGAGCCGCCTGCTCAAAGTCACCGATGAACATCTCGTAAAGACGCATAGTATCAGCGCCGTAATCTCTGATTATATCATCGGGATTAACCACGTTTCCGCGGGATTTGGACATTTTCTCGCCGTTCTCACCGAGAATCATACCGTGGCTCGTTCTCTTTGCATAGGGCTCAGAGGTAGGCACAACGCCCGAGTCATAAAGGAACTTCGACCAGAATCTGGAGTAAAGGAGATGAAGCGTAGTGTGCTCCATACCGCCGTTATACCAGTCTACGGGCATCCAATATTTGAGCGCCTCTTCCGATGCGAGCTCCTTATCGTTCTTAGGATCGCAATATCTGAGGAAATACCAGGAAGAGCCTGCCCACTGGGGCATAGTATCGGTCTCACGCTCAGCATCTGCGCCGCACCTCGGGCACTTGCACTTAACCCAATCGGTCATAAGAGACAGAGGCGACTCGCCGTTCTCGGTGGGCTCGTATGTAGCCACGTCGGGAAGCTCGAGGGGAAGCTCGCTCTCGGGGAGCGCAACCCAGCCGCACTTCTCACAGTTAACTACGGGTATAGGCTCACCCCAATAACGCTGTCTTGAGAACACCCAGTCTCTGAGCTTATAATTTACCTTCTCTTCGCCAAGACCGCGCTCGGTGAGATACTCAATCATTTTAGCCTTTGCAGCCTCAACCTCAAGACCGTTGAGGAAACCGGAATTAATAAGCTTGCCGGTAGCAACGTCGGTAAATGCAGCATCCTCTACGTTACCGCCCGCAACAACCTCAACAATAGGAAGAGAGAACTTCTTCGCAAATTCCCAGTCTCTCTCATCGTGTGCGGGAACAGCCATAATCGCTCCCGTACCGTAGCCCGCAAGAACGTAGTCGGAGATAAAGATGGGAATCTCCTTGTTTGTTGCGGGATTGATAGCCATAACACCTTCGAGCTTTACACCGGTCTTCTCTTTTACGAGCTCGGTTCTCTCAAAGTCGGACTTTCTAGCCGCCTGAGCCTTATACTCTTCTACGGCATCCATATTGGTTATGAGACCCTTATTTTTCTCAACGAAGCTATGCTCGGGAGCAATAACCATATACGTCGCTCCGAAGAGAGTGTCGCACCTGGTGGTATATACTCTGAGCTTATCGCCGGTGGTAGTAGAGAAATCAATCTCTGCGCCGCGGGACTTTCCAATCCAGTTTCTCTGCTGAGTCTTTACTCTTTCAATAAAGTCAACCTCATCAAGGCCGGAGAGCAGCTTTTCCGCATAGTCGGTTATCTTGAGCATCCACTGGCTCTTTACCTTTCTGATTACCGCAGAGCCGCAGCGCTCGCAAACACCGTTTACAACCTCCTCGTTTGCAAGAACAACCTTACAGGACGTACAGAAGTTAACAGCCATTTCCTTCTTATATGCAAGCCCCTTGTTGAAGAGCTGAAGGAATATCCACTGTGTCCATTTATAATAATGGGGGTCGGTCGTGTTTATCTCTCTATCCCAATCGAAGGATAAGCCGAGCGCCTTGAGCTGAGACTTGAACCTGGCTACGTTGTTTGCGGTTACTATCTTGGGGTGAATCTTATTCTTGATAGCGTAATTCTCGGTAGGAAGACCGAAAGCATCCCATCCCATAGGGAAAAGAACGTTATATCCCTGCATTCTCTTCTTACGAGATACAATATCAAGAGCTGTATAAGGACGAGGATGTCCTACGTGCAGACCCTGTCCTGAGGGATAAGGGAACTCTACGAGTGCAAAATACTTAGGGAGTGTGAAATCCTGCTTCGCCGCAAATGCGTTCTCGTCATCCCATCTTTTTTGCCATTTCTTCTCAATTTCCGAATAATTGTAATGCATTTTCTTGTCCTCTATATAAAATTAAATTTTAAACTTCTCGTCAACAGCTTTTGCAAGATACTCTAAATTAATCTCGCACTCAGCGGGTAGGTGTCTGTCAAAGGAATAAAAATCTCTCGATTCTTTATCAAATATATTCAGTATACAATCGCCGTAATCAACGAGAATCCAGGAGTTTCCTCTTCTTCCTTCAATTCTCGCCTCGGATATTCCGTATTCACGCAGCTTCTCGCATACGTTATCCGCAAGGGACGCAACCTGAGTCGATGAACGACCGGTTACATTTATATAAAAATCTGTGATTGACGTTTTCCCCGTGACGTCGAAGAGCTTTACGTTAACACCCTTTTTTTCGAGCAAAATCTTAACTATCTCTTCGGCTAATGCCCTGGGACTACTCTTAATATCTTTTGTCATAGTCTAACTTGAAACGCCTTTCATTATAATTATTTGATTACAATATCAAAAACCGACTTATCATCGTAAATTTTGAACGGTATTTTCTCCGAATAGTAAAGCTCCGAAAAGGCAGAATTTCCTTCGTTTAGAAGCAACTCTTCGGTATCAAAAGGTAAAATCCTGTCAAAATTCATCGCATCAATCATTTTTACAGATGCGCTTTTATTAACAGCGTAAAACCAATTTCCTTTTTTTAATTCCAAGGCTCTGCCCGGTAAGGTTGCAAAATAAGCTTTCGCAGAAGAAAAGTCTGCGCTGTTCATAGCAACGTCTACAAGATGAGAAACCTTTAGATTGGATACAAGTCCTTCTCCACCCTTCAGAATAAGACGGGCAACAAGTCTGTATCCGAACTCCGACCTGAAATTCTTTGCAAACGCAGAAATAAAGAGCTTTTGCGCATCAACTCTTCCGAGATCTCCCATACTGTATCCCTGTCTGTATCTGACGAATCTAAGAGCCTGGTCTCCGGAAAGAATGTTTTCTCCCTTTCTGAATATAACTTCATCTACGCCGGATTTGTTGCGATAGACAAAATCAAACGGCAGCTCAATATTTATTCCACCAAGAGCATCGATCACATTTTTAAAAGCCTTGGTATTGAAGCCAACGTATCCGTCGATAGAAATCCCGATTGAGCCGCTTATGAAGGAAGTGAGCTTATCCATAGCCTGAGCTTCCGTGTCTCCGTTTGCGAGTGCGCAGGAATATATAGAATTAATTCTCGAATATTTTCCGTCCTTCGTTTTAACAATAGTATCTCTCGGAATTTGAAGGAAGGAAAGCTCGTTACTTTTAAAGTTATAGTTAATCAGAACAATAGCGTCCGTGTTTTCCGCAACGTCATCATAACCGACGGCGAGCATAGTGATACCTCTTCGCTCCTTTTCTTCTGATGCTTCGCCGAGTGCGGAATTACCCGTAACGAGAGAAAGAATAAAAGGCGCTATAAGAATAACAGAACATAAAAGAATTAATTTTTTCATAAAATAACCTCATAGTTGTTTTACGGATATTTTATGACTCTTTTATTAGTTTTATAAATTTATAATAAGGCAGAAATGTAATTTATTGTATTTTCCGTAGCCGGAGAAATCTTCATATTTCTCTCGGTTAAGAACTCTTTTGTGTATGTAAGAGCAAGAAGAGTACACTCGTGCAAAGTCTTTATTTTCTCGTCAACAGAACCTGCGCTAAGGATACCTGTGACAAGCTTTTCTCTAAGCGCTATGCACCTATCGTACACTCTTGTAGGCTCAATATAATCCGAGAGAAATACTATCTCCTCAAAGAGAGTCATACCCGCTCTTCCCGTCGTATGGTTAAAGCAAGAGTTAAGAATGTTTGTTGTGCTGAATTGTGGGAACTCTTTTATAATCAAAGCAGGGGAAGCGAAAGCGTGATATAGGCTTTCAGACTCAAGGCTAAAATCAAGTTCAAAAAATTTATTCTGAGAGATAAGCGAGAGCTGTCTATCCTTCCCTATCTCCTTCGCAATATCGTGCAAAAGAGCTGCCGCTCTTAGCTCATTCACCCGTCCGGGCAGAATATGTTCTCCGATAAATGCGACTGTTGACTCAACGCCCAAGGTATGACGGAATCTTTTTTCTCCCATAAATTCAGGAAGCCTTCTGCGTATATAGGCAAGATTCTCTTCGGTATACCCAAGCCCGTACAGATTATTTTCAATCACGTAGTCAAAGACGTCGTGAGAAAGATATTCGCCTGACGAAAGAAGAGAAAAATTCCCTCTTATATCGCTAGAGGATATATCAATGACCTCGCCGTCAAGCAATATTATTTTTGCACCATACTCGGAACGATAAACATCGTATTTTTCTAAAATCTGTTTATCTGTCTTCAAAGACGTCTCACGTCTTGAAAGAACCAAAGTGCAAAGCTCAAATATTCTCTCGGGGAGTCTCCACTCGTCCAGAGTCAGAAACATATCCGTGCCGCAAAGGAAAAACAATTCCCTATCGGGCGCAGTTAACTCCTCGAGCGTAAGGTAGGTATAGCTCTTTCCGCCTCTTTTTATTTCTATATCAGAAACCTTCGCCTTAGGTACACTCTTAAAGGCAAGCTCGCACATTTTAAGACGATCGAGCGGTGAAACTCTGTCACCCTCAACCTTATGAGGGGGAATAAAGGTAGGTATGATATAAAGCTCGTCAAGCAGAAGTGCGGAAACGAACTTCCGAGCCGCAAGAACGTGCCCATTATGAGGGGGATTGAACGTTCCGCCGTATATACCTATCCTTTTTTTCCCTTTACTCATGGTAACTCTATCCTCTTTTTGTTAACCGACTCTTTATAAAGTATAAATCTTGTTCCGATAACGGAAACAGCCTCGCATCCGATAGCTTCGGCTATCTCACTCGCCGCATCTCTTGCGGTATAACCGCTGTTATCAAGTACTCTTACCTTAATGAGCTCTCTTGCCTCTAAGGCATTCGAAAGCTGTATGAGCGTTTCCTCACTGACACCGCCCTTACCAATCTGAAAAATTGTATCAAGAGTGTGTCCAAGTCCTCTTAAATATGCCCTTTGTTTACTGTTTAACATTTTAACCTCTAATTATTCGGCACTGAACAGAGCCTTTGCGAAATCATCGGGAGAGAAAGGCTTCATATCATCGATTTTCTCGCCGACTCCTATGAATTTCACGGGAATATCAAGCTCTTCTTTAATGGAAAGTACGATTCCGCCTTTTGCTGTTCCGTCGAGTTTTGTGAGTACAAGACCCGTGATGGTCGCCGCACTCTTAAACTCCTTAGCCTGTACTACAGCGTTGTGTCCCGTCGTCGCATCAAGCACGAGTAAGGTCTCGCACCTCGAGTCGGGAAGCTCTCGCTTTATAACCCTGTCAATCTTCGCAAGCTCGTCCATCAGATTCTTCTTGTTATGAAGTCTGCCTGCCGTATCAATGAGCAGAACGTCAGCGCCCCTACTCTTGACCGCATTTATAGCGTCAAATACAACTGCCGCAGGATCTGCGCCCGCCGATTGACGGACTAAATCAACGTTTGCTCTGTCGCACCAAACTGCGAGCTGCTCTGATGCAGCCGCCCTGAACGTATCCGCAGCAGCAACCACTACCTTCTTGCCCGAACATTTCAACTCATATGCGATTTTACCGATAGAGGTAGTTTTACCGACTCCGTTAACACCTATCACAAGGACAACGGAAGGCTTAGTGTCGAGCTTTAAAGGCTCATATTCACCCGTCATACGTCTGAGAATTGCATAGAGCTCCTCTTTAACGACCGCAGAATCCTTTATTCTCTCATCCTTAATCTTTTCACGAAGTTCGTCGAGTATGCATTCCGTCGTATTTACACCGATATCGGCAGACATAAGCAGCTCCTCGAGCTCCTCAAATAAATCCTCGTCTATCTTAACGAAGCTGCGAAATAATTCATCAATTTTGCCGACTATTGCATTTTTGGTCTTGGAGAGACCTGCCTTAAGTTTATCAAAGAACCCCATCGAGCAACTCCTTCTGCTTTCCTTCAATCTCATTTACGTTAAGCTCTATCGCCTGAGAGATACCTCTCTGAGGCATCGTAACTCCGTACAGTCTGTCACCTATCTCCATAGTACCGCGGCGGTGAGTAATCAAAATGAACTGCGTATCCATACTGAACTTTGTAACGTAGTCACCGAATCTATATACGTTAACCTCGTCAAGAGCCGCCTCAATCTCGTCAAGTATGCAGAAAGGCGTGGGATTAACCTTGAGAATTGCGAACAGAAGCGCAATAGCTACGAAGGACTGCTCTCCACCGGAAAGAAGAGACATACTCTTAATAATCTTACCGGGAGGCGCCGCTTTAATCTCTATTCCCGACGAAAGAACGTCCTCGGGCTCTGTTAGTGACAGCTCAGCATTACCGCCGCCGAAGAGCTCCTTGAAGGTAATCGAGAAGTTCTTGTTTATTGCATTGAATGCATCGATAAAGCTCGTCTTCATCTCATTCATAATGCTGTCTATTATACCGACCAATTCTTCCTGAGACTTTGTAAGGTCGGTGTACTGAGTATTCAGATAATCATACTCGGTCTTTACCTGCGCATACTCTTCGATAGCGCCGGGGTTGAAGCTGCCGAGCGAACGGAGCTTGGACTTGCACGACGCCTGCATAGCGGCTATCTCATCTCTGTTCTCGCTCGTTACCTCGGGATAACCGAGGCTAACAGCATCCTCATATGTAATTTCATACTCGTCCCAAAGCGATGAACCGAGCTTGTCCTGCTTCTCTTTAAGAGAATTTACAGCATTCTCGCTCCTCATCGTAGCGGCAAGCAATGTTTGCTGATGCGATCCCTTCTCCTTCGTCGTCTGTCTGATAGTATTAATCTCGCGGTCGAACTCATCGTTGTCGCTGTCAACCTCACGCCTTTCTGCATTAAGCTCGGAAAGACGCTTCTCAAGCTCCTCATATTCTCTGACACGCTCCGCCTTGATAGCATCGCTGCTCGAGCGCTTCTCGGTAAGAGAAGCAATTCTTTCTTCCTGTACAGCCTTCTGCGCATTCAGCTCGCCGATTCTTGAATCTACGCTCGCAACGAGAGCCTCGATCGACTCAATTTCCTTAGTATACTCGATAACCTTGATATAGGCATCGTTAGCCTTACCAATGACCTCATCTCTCATCTCGTCGAGCATTCCCATTCTCTCACCCTTGTCTTTGCGGAACTGCTTCAAAGACTCGGTTCTCTCATTAGAAGCCTTTAATGCGGCGGTAAGAGTGATGAGCTCTTCTTCGATTCTATCCTGGTTTGCGATTAAATTCTCATAATCCTGTCTGAATCTCGCAAGCATATCGTTGTTTGCTTCAAGCTTTGCGTTTGCTCTGTCAAGATCCGCAAACTGCGTTCTGGAAAGAGTAAGAAGAAGCTCCTTGTCGTTTTTAGCAAGCAAGGATGCGTTCTCAGCCGCATTTAGTTCTTCATCGATTTCAGAGAGCGCAGAGGAAAGCTTATTCATCTGCTGAGTAAGCTTATCCGCCTTTTCCTTAAGTGCAGCAATCTCGGATACCCTTGAAAGAATTCCGCTGTCACGCTTAGCACTACCGCCTGTGAACGAGCCGTTTGCGCTAATAACCTGACCGTCGAGGGTAACGAGCTTAACCTTATATCCTATTCTCTTTGCCGCATCGGATGCATTATCAATATTATCGAAAACAAGAGTACGCAAAAGAAGCATCTCTACGATTGAGCGGTACTTGTCATCTACCTTTACAAGCGTATCTGCTCTGCCGACAAAGCCCGGCATAGTCTTTGCTCTTCTTATTTCATCGGTCTCGGTAGCGGCTTTAACCGAGCTGATAGGATAGAAGGTCGCTCTGCCGGCACCTGCCTTCTTAAGGGCATATATAGCCGCCTTTGCTGTCTCTTCATTCTCTACAACAATATTCTGAAGACTTGCGGCAAGAGCCGTATCTATTGCGGTAATATACTCCTTTTCTACGCTTATTAGCGTGGAAAGAGGACCGTATATCTCGCCTTTGCCGGAAATATTGCCCTTCGAATACTCGCGCATTACAAATTTGACGCTCTCAATGTACCCGTCGAAGTGCTCGTTCATACGCTGCAAAAGATCCGCCTTCTGAAGCGCCGAGTCTCTGTCAAGTTTAACAGATGCGAGGCTCTCGGAAATCTGTGCCTTTTCCTCGGTGAGCGATTCTATATCGCTCTCTGACTTTGCGATAATCTCGTCCTTTTCGGCAATATCCTTTTTGAATCCCGAGACGTTATCCTCACATACAAGAGCCTCTGCCTCGAGTCTTTTACCTTCTGCCTCGTATTTTTCTATTTCTTTTTCAATATCCTTAGACTTTATGCCATCGGACGTGCTAGCATTCTTAAGTACGTCAATACGTATCTTCAGATCCGTTTCGTTATTCTCCTCGACGATAAGGTCCTGGAGAGCTCCGTCAAGAAGCTTCTGAAGCTCGTTTATCTCTCTTGTAAGACGCTGCTGCTCTTCAACGAAGGAAAGCCTTACGTCCGACTGTTCTTTGAGAAGCTTTTTAACGTCTTTGATTTTATCAAAATATCCGTCCTTAGTCTCATCCTGAGAAGCTATCGAGGCTTCAAGCTCGGATATCCTTGCTCTGCAATCCTCGATCAGCATAGCTGAGTGCTTGAACTCACTCTCGGCGAGAGTCATAGTGTTATCCAATGCGTGTAAACGCTCGGTAGTCCTCTGAATCTCTTCGATAAGCTCTCCCGATTTCAACTTACCTGACTGATATCTTAAATAGAGGGTCTCATACTGAGCTTCAAGGTCACGTATCGACTGCTCGACGATTTCCAGCTCGTTCTTTTCGAGCGTCCACTGACGCTCCGCCGCCTCTATATCTTCAATTATTTTTTTACTGTCAAAGAGCCAAAGCGAAACGTCGCAGCGCTTCTTATCCTCATAGATGGCGAGCCCTCGTCTTGCCTTCTCCGCATCCTTCTCAAGAGGACCTACGCGGCTCTCCAGCATAAGGCGTATATCGTTAACTCTGTCGAGGTTCTCCGAAACACCCTTAAGCTTCCGTTCGGCTTCCTCTTTTCTGTATCTGAAGCGTGAGATTCCCGCCGCTTCCTCGAAAATAGAACGTCTGTCGTCGCTCTTTTTGGATATGATCTCCTGGATCTTACCCTGTCCGATTATTGAATATCCTTCACGTCCGACACCCGTGTTCATAAAGAGCATATGTATGTCCTTGAGACGCTTCGGCTCTTTGTTTATAAGGTATTCACTCTCACCTGTCCTATAATATCTACGGGTGACGGTTACCTCGTCGTAAGGAGAATCGAGTCGATTATCGGGGTCGGAGTTATCGAAGGTAACGGATACCTCGGCAAATCCCATAGGACGTCTCTCATCCGTACCGCCGAAGATAACGTCTTCCATCTTAGTGCCTCGAATATTTCGGCTCGAGAGCTCACCGAGAACCCAACGCATAGCGTCAGATATATTAGACTTACCGCTTCCGTTAGGGCCGACTATAACCGTCGCTCCACGCTCAAACGTAAGTACAGTTCTGTTAGGAAAGGATTTAAATCCGTGTAATTCAAGTGACTTTAAGTACATACTCTTTCCCTTCTTCTATAATTTTGATACGATATTCCTCTAAATACTCAGATTCTATAATCGAAAAAGAGGAAATACCGAATTCCTTTTTTAATCTATCCTTGTTTCTCGCTTTCTGACCGATCAGCTTAGAAGTGTGCCCCTTTGGAATAACTATCTTAAGAGTATTCGATTCAGGCTTGTTCAAAGAAAGATAGTCTCTGATAAGCTCGTAATAAATTTCCCCGATAACAAACTCACCGATAGCCTCGTGATTGGGACCTGCATAATAGGTTTCCTTACCTGAGAGGCTCTCTGATGAGCACAAACCGATTCGAATAACCTTAACTCCGTTTTTTATAAAAACGCAAAGCGCATTTTTTGATCTTTCTACGGCTTCCTCGAGACCTAGGGGGGAATAATCGCCCCTGACCGTAAGCTCGCAAAGCTCGGTCTGCTTAAACACAACAGTGGGATAAATTCTTGCGCCGACAGCGCCGACTTTAGAAATAAACTCCGCCGTCTTAATTTCACTTTCGGGTGTCGAGCCCGGCAGACCTATCATCATCTGACCTACAAGGTCAAATCCATAAGATATAATCATTTTGCAGGCTTTTAGCTCATCGAGAGACGTATGTCCTCTCTTAGTTAAGGACAAAACACCGTCATCAAAGCTTTGCAGCCCGAGTTCTATGGTTTTTACACCGTATTTTTTAAGCATATCAAGTATTTCTTCGCTGATATAGTCGGGTCTTGTAGACAGTCTTATCGATTGAACCTTTCCAATTTTTACGTACCCGTAGGCAATCTCCAACAGCTCTGTCATAAGAGGAATTCCAATACCGGTAAACGACCCGCCGAAGAAGGCTATCTCGCAGCTATCCGAGTCCTCTACCGTCATAAGAGTCTCTTCAATTACCGTCTTAACCTTAGTAATATCGAACTCTCTGACTCCGGAAATTGAACGCTGATTGCAGAAAACGCACTGGTTAGGACACCCAAGATGCGGTATAAAAACCGGAATATTTATATGTCTTGCCATACTTTTACAATCCGAAAAGCTTTAATGCGGATTTAGCCGCCTCGGTCTCAGCCGCCCGCTTTGTTTTTCCTCGTCCGACACCCACCTTATTATTGTTGATATAAGCTGTCGCAACAAAAATCTTGTTATGCTCTGGACCCGATTCGAGATATTCATAACTTAATACAGAGTCACCGTTCTTTTCGACAAACTGAAGCAGCCTTGTCTTATAGTCGGTATATTCCTTTTTCCCTGCCGAGGATATCTCTTCTTTAAAAAGCTCTCTGATAACCTTGCCCGTGATATTTAAGTCCGAGCCGGAATCTACGTACACAGCGGCAATAACAGCCTCAAGAGCATCGGCTATGACCTTCGAGTTATTTCTTATCCCGAGCGACTCCTCTCCGTTACCTACGTTAAGATACAATCCGAGCGCAAGTCCCGAGCCAACTTCTGCAAGAGTGCTTTCACAAACAATATTCTGTCTCATTTTAGTAAGCACGCCCTCGCCGAGGCTCTTGTAGTTACAATAGAGACAGTCGGATATAACGAGCTCGAGTACCGCATCTCCGAGGAACTCAAGAGTCTCGAAGGACTCGGCGTTAAAGCCCTTAACCTTCATTTCGTTTGAGTATGAGATATGAGTAAGCGCCTTTTGTAAAAGCGAAATATCAGAAAATCTGTAATTAAGCTTGTCCATAAGCTCAATAAATTCTCTGCCTATACCCATATTCTCACCGCCCTTCGTTTATAAATCGCCGTAAATCTTTTCAGCATCCGCCAAGACCTTTTTATCATCGTAATCCTTAGCGAATCTTATTATATCATCATTAATCTGTGTTTCGACAAAGTGTATAGCCTGTCGTATTGCGTTTTTAATAGCATTCGCATCCGATGAGCCGTGCGCCTTTATTACAGGCTTTGATATACCCAAAAGGGGTGCGCCGCCGTGCTCGGAGGAATCGAAGCGTGCTTTCATATCCTTAATCTTGGATTTCATCGTAAGAGTAGAAACCTGAGTTACAAGGTTTGTAGTAAGCACCTCTTTTAGAGTAGAGAGCATAAACTTACCCATACCCTCGACGGTCTTTAAGAAAATATTTCCCGTAAATCCGTCTGTTACAAGGACGTCGCAGGCATCGAAGATAACCTCTTTACCCTCAACGTTTCCTACAAAATTCAAGCCTGATTCCGATAGAACCTGATACGACTCGATCTGAAGAGCGTTTCCTTTGTTATATTCGGTACCGTTGTTCAACTGTCCGATTCTCGGTCTTTCGATACCATATATCTTCTCCATATACTTTGCGCCCATAAAGGCAAACTGACAAATATTATCAGACGTGACGCTCAGATTTGCGCCCGAGTCCATAAGGAGCACAGGGTTAGAAAGAGGGAGTACGCTCGCTATAGCAGCTCTGTTAATGCCGGGGATTCTCTTTACAATAATAGTTGCGCCGGTAATAAGCGCTCCGGTATTTCCTGCGCTTACAAAGGCGTCCGCATCTCCCAAGGAGAGCTTCTTAAGTCCAACCCCCATAGACGAATCCTTTTTATCTCTTATTACCGACAAGGGACTGTCTTCCATATAAACGACTGACTGAGAATGAATGATCTGCACTCCCGTAATATCTATATCGTTCTTTACGGCAACGTCGGAGATGATATTTTCATCACCTACAAGAATAAACTCGTGATCCTTATATTCCTTCGTGGCAAGACTAACTCCCTTTAATATTTCAAGAGGGGCGTTATCGCCACTCATTGCATCGATAATTATCTTCATTACTTCAAAAGAAAGGCGAATTCGTTTCGCAGTACCTCGAGCGAACGCTGAGAATACGCATCGTTTCTTGCCTTTTTCCCTCCCTTTACCTTAGTATTAAACGGAGCAATAATACCGAAATTTGCATTCATCGGCTGGAACGAGGAGCTTACGCCGCCTAAAGAAACGTACCTTGCTAAAGCGCCTATCTCGGTAGTATCGGGAAAAACGACTTTTTCCATACCGAGAGCGCATCTTGCGGCATTTAGACCGGCGACGAAGCCCGACGAGGTGGATTCCACATATCCCTCAACACCCGTAATCTGTCCTGCAAAGTATAGATTATCTCTGTCCTTAACCGAATATACGTCAGTCAAAAATCCGGGGGAGTTTAAATAGGTATTCCTATGCATCACACCGTATCTGAAGTACTCTGCGTTACGTAGTGCGGGGATAAGCCCGAAGACTCTCTTCTGCTCACCGAAGGTAAGATGGGTTTGAAAGCCGACTATATTATACATAGTTCCTTCGATATTCTCACGTCTGAGCTGTACCGTAGCGTAGGCATCCTCTCCCGTATCGGGCAGAGGGAGTCCGACAGGCTTCATAGGCCCGAATCGCAGAGTATCGTACCCACGCCTAGCCATAACCTCGACGGGCATACATCCCTCAAAAACTGTAATATCCTTCTGACTGTCCTCATCAAACTCCTTAAGGGGCGCTTCCTGAGCATTGATAAGCGCATCGTAAAACACGTCGTATTCCTCTTTGGTTAAAGGACAATTTAAGTAATCCTCGGGATTTCCCTTCCCGTACCTTGAAGCGAAGAAAGCCTTTTCAGTATCCACAGTATCAAAATCAACTATGGGCGCTGCGGCATCGAAGAAATGCAGCTCTCCACCCCCCGTCAGCCTTGATATACTCTCGGATAGCCCGGGAGAGGTCAAAGGGCCGGTAGCAATAACCGTAATTTCGTCATCGGGAATCTCGGTTACCTCGCACGTAATTACCTCGATATTCGGGTTAGACTTTATCTTCTCGGTTATATATTCGGAGAATTTCTCTCTGTTTACTGCAAGAGCGCTTCCTGCAGGAACCTCTGTCGCATAGGCAGCTTCCATTATCAAGGAGCCGAGAACTCTGAGCTCCTCTTTGAGAAGTCCTACCGCATTATTCAACTGATTTGAGCGCAGTGAGTTTGAGCATACAAGCTCAGCGAAGCCTTCGCTGTGGTGCGCAGGCGAGTATTTCAAGGGCTTCATCTCGTAGAGCTTAACCTTACATCCGAGTCTAGCCGCCTGCCACGCCGCCTCACAACCTGCAAGTCCCGCTCCTATAATCCTTACGGTCGCATCCATCAGTCGGTAACCGCCATTTCTTCCTTACGCTCATAGTTGCAGGATTTATTTTTACATATAACCTTTTTAAAGCTCTTTTTATAGAACAACGTGCCGGAGCAATCGGGACAGCATTCCTTAAGCGGAATATCCCAAGTGGAAAAATCACACTCCGGGTATTTCTCGCAGCTATAAAAGAGGCTCTTGCTCTTTCCGTGCTTTCCGACGAGCTTTCCGCCGCATTCGGGACACTTTCCTTGAGTTTCGATAACCTTCTGCTTCGTAAACTTACAGGTCGGATAATCTATACAAGCATAGAATACACCGTACTTTCCGCGTCTTTCAACCATATCCTTGCCGCATACGTCACAGGCGAAGCCGGCAATAGTAGGTTTAACCTCTTCACGCTTCAGAATATTTCCATCCTTATCGACGGCCTTTGTATTCTTACACTTAGGATAGCTCGGGCAGGCGAGGAACTTTCCGAATCTTCCTTTCTTATATACCATAACGGCGCCGCACTTATCGCAGACAATATCGCTCACATCGACGGGGATAGAAATCTTCTCCTTTTCCGCCTTTTCACCGGCGCACGAGAGCTCACGGGAAAACGTGCTGTAAAAATCAGATATTACACCAACAATAGTGTTTTCTCCATTCTCAATAGAGTCAAGAGCGCTTTCCATAGAAGCGGTAAACTCATAGTCGATTATATTAGGAAAATGCTCCTTCATATAATTCGTAGTAATTTCACCAAGCGGAGTTGCCACAAGATATTTACCGTCACGCTTTACGTACTCTCTGGACGTAATTATGGATATTGTCGGTGCATATGTCGAGGGTCTTCCAATACCGTTTTCTTCAAGGAACTTTATAAGTGTTGCCTCTGTATATCTCTGAGGCGGCTCGGTAAAATGCTGTGATCTTTTTATTTCACCGCACTCAAGAACCTGTCCTTTAGAGACGCGAGGAAGTCTTGTGAGAGAAAAAAGCGAATCCGAGTCGCCCTCATCGTCTGCGTTCTCCTCAGTCACACCATCATATAGTGCGAGATAGCCCTTCGATTTAATGACGTATCCGCCCGTTTTAAACAAATAATTCGAATTCTCTATCTCAACGGTTACGGTATCGAGCACCGCAGAGGTCATCTGGCTCGCAACAAACCTTTCCCAAATTAGCTTATAAAGCTTATACTGATCCGAGCTTACAAGCCCTTTTATCATCTTCGGAGTTATATGAATGTTGGAAGGACGAATCGCCTCGTGCGCATCCTGAGCAGAAGAGCTGGCTTTATATACTCTCTTCGACTTAGGCAAAAATTCTGCACCGAAGCTTGACGTGATATAATCTCTTGCCGCAGCTTCAGCGTACTCGGAGATTCTGAGCGAATCGGTACGCATATAAGTGATAAGACCCTGTACTCCTCCAAGCTCGGAGCCGAGATTAAGTCCGTCGTATAGCTCCTGGGCTACTCTCATAACCTTCTGCGACTGGAAGCCGAGTTTTTTCGAGCCTTCCTGCTGAAGAGTTGATGTGATAAACGGGGGCTGCGGACTTCTTAGCTTATCAAAGTGCTTTTGACTCTTGACCTTAAAAGCACCGTTTTTTATATCCTCGAGGATTCTATCGCACTCTTCCTTGTTTTCTATTCTATGCTTTCCGTCTTTATCTGCAAAATACTTTACGGAAAGAGATGCGCCATCCTTTGTAATCAGGTCGGCTTCAACAGTCCAGTATTCCTGAGGCTGAAATGCTCTGATTTCTTCTTCCTTCTCAGCAATTATTCTTGCGGCGACCGACTGTACTCTGCCGCCGGAGAGTCCGCTCTTCACACTCTTCCATAACAGCTCGCTGAGATTAAATCCAACGAGTCTGTCGAGTATTCTTCTTGCCTGCTGAGCATTAACAAGATTTTCGTCTATTATTCTGGGCTTTTTAATCGCCTCTTTAACAGCATTTTTAGTAATTTCATTAAAGGTAACTCGGCACGCCTTATCGGCAGGAATTCCAAGCTCTGATGCAATATGCCAGGAGATAGCTTCTCCCTCACGGTCGGGGTCGGTTGCCAAAAATACCTTAGTCGCCGCCTTTGCTTCACGGCGCAGCTCTTTGATTACGTCGCCCTTTCCTCTGATATTTATATAATGCGGTTTAAACCCATTATCGACGTCTATACCTATACTGCTCTTAGGTAGATCTCGGATATGTCCCTTAGATGCAATAACCTTATAGTTTGAACCAAGATAGCTCTTGATAGTATTTGCTTTTGCGGGAGATTCAACTATAACTAAATACGACATAGCTTAAGCGGCTCGTACCGCTCCTTTCTCTAGATGTTTCTTTTCACTCTTTCGCCGGGCAGCATTTTTATAAATCTGCCCATCTCAAGCTTCAAGAGCGCTTTCATTACCTGCCTTAGCGAATATTTCTCGCTCACGAGCTCTTCGATAGAAATCTCCTCGTTAGGCGGTATTTCTTTGTAAATTTCAATAATATACTGCTCAAATCCCGATATTTCATCTGATACGTCAGTTTTTGACGTGTCGACTCGACTGCTTTCTGATGAAATACCGGGCTTTTCCGCTTTAATCTTCCTTGCGGGAGTGAATATATCATCGCTCGGGGTTGTACAGCTTACAGAATAGCGTCTGAGTGTGTCTATCATACCGACGGGAAGACGCTCGGATAAACCGAAAGGATTTACTAAACCATTATATTCCTTTTCTAAATCTCTTACAATGTCATCAGCGCCCGTACAAAGCGAAGCACCGTTCTTAATGAGCATATTCGACGCCTCACTGTTAACAGATCCAACGCTGCCCGGGAAGGCATAAATACGTCTGTTCTGCTTCTTTGCGTGCTTTGCGGTAATGACAGAGCCGCTTTTCTCTCGTCCTTCAACTACAACGGTTGCGACAGATAGTCCGCTGATTATTCTGTTTCTTCTCGGGAAATTAAATCGTTGAGGCTTTGTACCCGGTGCATACTCTGTGAGAATACATCCATCCTTTACTATTTCACGTGCAAGGGTGAGATGCTCCGAGGGATAACAAACGTCTATTCCGCTGCCGAGCACGGCTACTACCGGAGCAACTCCCGAGGCAAGCGCTCCTGCAAGAGCAACCGAGTCGATACCTACCGCCATTCCGGATACAACCGAGACACCCGCACTCGATAAATCGTATCCGAGCTTAAAGGCCGAATTTCTGCCACAATCGCTGAGCGACCTCGTTCCTACGACAGCAACTGATACACGTTTATTAAAATCGGGAAGAACGCCTCGATAATAGAGCAAAACAGGCGGAGTAGGTATATTCTTAAGGCACAAAGGATATTCTTTATCAAAAAACGTCACTATACCGACTCGCTTTGACGTGCAGAACTCAAGAACCTCTTCAGCTTTTCTTAAATCCTTATCGAAAAGAGACTTGCAATCGGAATTGTTAGCTCCGACCGCCGAGCGTATCTGTCCCTCGGTTGCTTCATAGATGCTCTTAGCCGAGCCAAAAGCGCCTGCTAGCTTCGGAAACGTAGAAGTATCCGGTGTGCAAGCAAGAGACAACCATATAGAATAGACAAGCTCCTTCATAAAAACCTCTTAAATTCTTCCCTGCTCCCACATAAAGACAGCCGCAGCTACGGATGCGTTAAGCGATTCTGTCTTATCTGAGATAGGTATAAATATACTACCGTCGCACAGCATAGAGATCTCTTCGGGAATTCCGTGTCCCTCGTTGCCGATTATAACACAGTCACACCGCTTTATGCCGCTCTTTTCAAGCGATACGGCGCCCGGACGAAGCTCAGCTGCAAAAATTCTTCTGCCCTTTTCTTTAAGTGCGGAAATAAGAGAGCCGAAATCACGCACTGTGGTGATATTAACTCTGAACAAGCTTCCCATTGCGGCTCTCACCGTTTTAGGACTGTAAACGTCGGCGCAATCTGAAGAAAGGATAATATGCTCAACTCCGAAAGCTACGGCGCTCCTTATGACAGCCCCGAGATTCGAAGGGTCTCTTACAGAATAAAGAATTATAGCTCTTTCATCCTGTGAATGCAAAAAGTCTTCCTTATATATTATATCGCAATACTTGAAATTGTCAAGATATTTTATAACCGATAAGACTCCCTGCGCCCCTTTTTCTGTAGAAATTTTTTCATATACCGAATCCGTTACGGTTATAATCCGCATCTCGCCCTCTTTTGCAGAATCAATAGCCTCTTCGATAATCGGCATAATCGCCTCTGCCTTTTTTTCATTTACAAAGATATGACTGACAGGCAACCCTATGGATAAGGCTTCGCGAGTCAGCTTAATACCCTCACATATAAATGACGAGGATAAAGCTCTCCCCTTTTTCTCGGAAAGAGAAGCCGCCCACTTTATCATCTCATTATTTCTTGACGTTATCTTCTCGGTAGATATTTTCATACTTACTCCAAATCATAAATAAAGTAAAATCCCGGTCAGCCTCACGGGTCAACCGGGAATTTTATTAAAGCGCAGCCTTAGCCTGCTGGCAGATTGCTGCAAAAGCTTCCTTATCGGAAACTGCAAGCTCAGCGAGCATCTTACGGTTGAGAGTAATACCTGCAACCTTAAGTCCGTGCATAAGAGTGGAATAGTTCATACCGCAAACCTTTGCCTGAGCAGAGATTCTGGTAATCCAGAGAGAACGGAAATCTCTCTTCTTCATCTTACGTCCTGCGAAAGCATAGTTGCCGCTCTTAAGAACAGCCTGCTTCGCCATCTTGAAATGCTTGGACTTTGCGCCCCAGTAGCCCTTAGCAGCCTTGAGAACGCTCTTTCTTCTCTTGCGCGTCATTAATGCGCCCTTAACTCTTGCCATTTTATGTCATCCTCCAAATTTTTCTTCTTTAACCTTATTACTTCTGAATAAGGGCTCTGTAGGTGGGTGCGAAGCACTCGCTGAGAATAGCTCCCTTGCGAAGGCCTCTCTTACGCTTAGATGTCTTAATACCGAGATTGTGACGGTGATTGTTGTGGTTCATCTTAACCTTGCCGCTGCCGGTAACAGAAAATCTCTTGGCAGAAGCCTTATGTGTCTTGATCTTTCCCATTTTTATACTCCTTTGTTACGGGTTAAACCCAAAATTTAAAACTAAATAAATTATTTTTTATCCTGCTTTACAGGAGAGATAACTATGGACATATATCTACCCTCGAGCACAGGCTTTTTCTCAGCCTTGCCAACCTCTGCGAGAGCTTCCTCGAACTTGAGTATAACCTCACGTCCAAGCTCCATATGTGACATTTCTCTACCCTTAAAGCGTACAACAGCCTTAACCTTGTTTCCTTCAAGAAGGAACTTCTTAGCCTGGTTGACTCTGGTATCAAAATCGTGCTGTTCGATTCTGCAAGATAGCTGAATCTCCTTAACCTTGACTACAACCTGCTTTTTCTTTGCTTCCTTCTCTCTCTTATCTCTCTCAAAGCAGAACTTGCCGTAGTCTATAGCACGACATACGGGGGGAGTTGCCGTAGGAGCGATAAGAACGAGGTCTACACTGTTAGAAAAGGCATAGTTACGTGCATCCTCGATTTTAAAAATTCCGAGCTGCTCGTTATTCGAGCCTATCAGTCTTACCTCAGGAAATCTGATTTCCTCATTAATGGGTAAATCCTTGGAATTGTTGGTGCTAATGGCTTTATACCTCCAAAAAAATAAAAATGCATACAGAAGACTTCCGTACGCACAATACACCCCTATATTATTAAACAGGAAAATATATTAACCAAACTCGCAACCGGCGGTTAGGTGAGAACGAAAATTCTTCTTTGTTTTAAGGACATTTGTCCTGCTCATTTATTGTATCACTATAATCCTCGTTTGTCAAGACTTTTTTTGTCATTTTTGAAGTTTTTGTTATTTTTTTGCAATTTCCACCTATTTAACAAATATAACGAAATAAAATTGTTGAAAATACCATCTTTACAAACGATGACTGCTGATGTATAATAAAACAGCAAAGACAACCTGACGAAGCGTCAAGCTAATGGCGCATTTCCCCCGATGGAGTCGTTTGTAATCGGTTAATACACCGTGGGCTATTTGCTCTATGAACGGCAGATGATGAGTCATTTGCCTTTTCTTCTTTTGCGGGTGTGGCGGAACTGGCAGACGCGCCAGACTTAGGATCTGGTGGATTCCCGTGCAGGTTCAAGTCCTGTCACCCGCACCAAAAAAGTCGTATCATTTTGATACGACTTTTTTTATCCATTACTAAGTAATGGTATATCATCACCGCACGTAGTGTGGTGGATATCATCAAAAAGAGCGAGAAAATCGCTCTTTTTTGCATATCATCACGCTTTAGCGGGTATTAAAACTCCGTAATGATGATATACAATGCTCGGCATTGATGATATTCAGCCACTCCGTGTCTGATGATATACACTTTCTGCGAAAGTGATTAAAGTTGCAAGC
>JAZORO010000050.1:0-34519 GCA_045656605.1 Eubacteriales bacterium | reverse complement strand
TGATGTGATGCTTGCCCACTGTGCCTAAGGCACAACATCACAGCCGTAGGCTACATCACAAGGCGAAGCCGGCATCACTTGCCCGTAAGGGCAAACATCGTTCGGCTGACCTGCTTTATCGCAGGTCGCCGTTCCCTCGCCCTTTATTTCTTCACTCTGTTTTTTATCGACTGTTAGCTTTTAATCTCTCTATCGACTATAAGCTTTCACTTTTTCACTCTCTCCATTTTACATTTACAGCTAAAAAAACGGAGAAACGCCTCTGCGTAGTGCCCTTAAAGACACTACGCAACGAAATAAATCCCTTTCGGGATTTGTGAAATGCACTTTGTGCGTGAAATTTGCC
Organism: Eubacteriales bacterium; assembly: GCA_045656605.1. GTDB lineage: Bacteria > Bacillota > Clostridia > Oscillospirales > CAG-272 > UBA1740. The sequence continues at coordinate 34,173 of JAZORO010000050.1, read as the reverse complement.
TGCGGCAAGTGAAATGCCTGCGGACGTGATAGGGGTTCCCCGAAGCGAGTGCGCGAGCTTTGGGGGTTCCCGTGAGGGGATTAATTTCATTTCACATCGAGCGAAGCGAGATATTTCACAATGCGTGTAACGCATTATTTCACATTTTGCAAAGCAAAATATTTCACTTTTTGCTTTTTTACAGTTTATTACTTATTAACGCTTTTTTCCAGTGCCTCGAACAGACCGTTGATATAGGTAGCTCCGAGAGCTCTGTCGTAGAGGCCGTAGCCGGGCTTTCCGCTCTCGCCCCATATCATTCTGCCGTGGTCGGGACGAACGTAGCCGTCAAAGCCGCACTCGACAAGCGCCTTTACTATCTCGTAGACGTCGAGCGAGCCGCAGGATGAGAGGTGCGCCCTCTCCTCAAACGAGCCGTCGGGCATAACCTTTACGTTTCTGATATGCATAAAAGCTATTCTGTCACGCTCGGCATATTTTCTCGTCATTGCTACGATATCGTTAGACTCAGCGCAACCGAGCGAGCCCGTGCAGAGGCAAAGGCTGTTTGCGGGGCTGTCGTAGAGAGAAAGGAATCTGTCGAGGTTCTCCTCACAGGTAATAATTCTCGGAAGTCCGAAGATAGGATAAGGCGGGTCGTCGGGGTGGATAGCCATCCTCACGCCGCACTCCTCGGCGACGGGTATAACCTTCTTGAGGAATTTCTCAAGATTGCGCCACAGTCCCTCTTCACCGAGCTCGCCGTATGCGGTAATAAGCTCACGCACCTCGTCCTGAGTGTAGCTCGAATCCCAGCCGGGAAGGTGAATATCGTCCTTAAGAGGGTCGAGTCCCCTCATCTGGTCCCAGTACATAACGAGGCTCGTCGAGCCGTCGGCAGCCTTCTTGTCAAGCTGAGTTCTCGTCCAGTCAAAGACGGGCATAAAGTTGTAGGTGACGCACTTAACGCCGTAGCGTGCGCATCTTCTGATATTCTCGCAATAGACGTCGAGGAGCTTATCCACGTCTCCTCTGCCGAGCTTGATATCCTCGTGCACGGGTATGGACTCGACAACGTCAAACACGAGTCCGTGCTTCTCGCACTCCTCTTTCATTTTCTTAAGACTGTCCTCGCCCCAGACCTCGCCGGGCTTTACGTCATACACCGCCGAAACTATCGAACGCATACCGGGTATCTGCGAGATGTACTCGAGTGACACGGGGTCGCTCTCTCCGTACCAGCGGAAGGAAAGCTTCATTTTCATAGTCAACACCTGTTTCATTTTTTTCTTTCGGGATTGCCGAAGCGCTCGGCAATCCCTATTTGTTTTAAAGTTTGATATTCTAAAGCGAATTTACGTGATATCCTCTCTCGGATATACCGAGCCGACGCACGGATTATTACTTAACGTCCTTCGGCTTTCTGATGCGGTTAAGCTGACGGTTGAACTTCAGAAGCTCTTCCTTTGTGAAGCTTACGTTAGCCATACCGATCATAGAGGTAAGTCTCAGCACGGTGAAGCTGCCCATCATCTGCATAAGACCGCCGCTCGACTTGAGGTCAATCTTGAAGCCGCCCTTCTTCTCGCCCTTCTTCTCGCCCTTCTTGTTAGCGTCCATCTTACGCTTAAGAGTGAGTCCGAGTCTGAAGATGAACCACATCTTGCCTCTGAAGGTCTTCATAATGTCGCCGAGCTTGTCGTTAAGCGAGAAGCGCCCTTCGGGGGCGTCTACGTCAAACCAGTTGAGCACTGCGCCCTTCTCGACGAGCACGTAATCCATATTCATCGAGTCGACCTTGCGTATCTTACCCTCGTCGGAATATTCACCCGCCTTAGCGACGACGGTGCTCTCGCCCTCGTTCTTCACGTCAAAGTAGAAGAAGTGGTCGGGGGCTGTCTTCTTGCCTACGCTCTCGCCGTTGACGAAGAGCTCGACCTCGGGAAGATTCGAATAAACCGTAACACGGGTGACGTCCTCGACTCTGTCGACGTATCTCTTGCCTGCAAGGTGCACGAAGGGCTCGTCGGAGAGCCAAGCCTTATACGCATAGAAGGCGTCCTTCTTATACTTTCTGTCCATAGTGACAAGACCCTTGTGGTTCTGTCCGTTCTCACCGCCCTCTGCTCTCGCATCAGCGCCGAAGTCGAACATATTCCATACGTGGGTCGCCCACAGGTACTTTCTAGAGAAGAGCTGCTTTATAAGCTCCTCGTGATAATACGCCTGATACTCCTCCGTGTAGTCGCCCTGCTTAGGGTCAGAGGTGTGCCAGTCGAGCGCCTCGCAGCCGTACTCGGAGCAACCTATCGGAATCGTGGGGTGGGTTGCGTGGAACTTATCGAACCAGGGGCCGTTCATATCCGTCTCTCCGCCGTACCATCCAAAGTAGTGGTTATAGGACACGACGTCGGGAATCTGCAGGTACGGGTCGTCCATCTTGCACATAGAAACCGCCGCTATGGTGGTAAGACGGGTGGAATCCATCTCGTGGCACAGGTCGTTCAGAATCCTGTGGTTCTCGAGTAGGTCGCCGTCCGAGCCGGCAATGGATATCTCGTTCGAAAGTCCCCATACGACGATAGAGGGGTGGTTATAGTTCTGGGAGATAAGCTCCTTCATCTGGCTTATCGTATTCTCTCTGCCGCCGGGCATATGTCTCGAAATATAGGGTATCTCCGCCCAGATGACGAGACCGTACTCGTCGCACAGATCGTAGAAGTACTGGTCGTGCTGGTAGTGAGCGAGACGGATAGTGGTAGCGCCCACCTCGAGGATGAGGTCGATATCTTCCTTGTGGTGCTCGGGCAGGAGCGCATTTCCTATTCCGAGTCTATCCTGGTGTCTGGACACACCTCGAAGGGGGTACTCCTCGCCGTTGAGTATAAATCCACGCTCGGGGTCGATAGCGAAGCTCCTCACACCGAAGCGTGCGCATACGTTATCCACTACACGCTCGCCCTCGACAATCTCTGCCTCGCAGCAGTAGAGGTACGGATCACGTCTGCCGTGCCAGAGATGCGCATCCTTTATCTCAAAGACGACCTTACTCTCGGTCGACTCGATTCTGTCAATCTCCCTCTCGTCCTTATCGTATACCGTGTATACTATCTTCTGTCCGTCCGAGAGCTCGGTGGTATAAACCTCTACCTCGACGGTAGCGTCCTTGCCGTTAACCTTGGGAGTAACCTTAATGCCGGGAGCGCCGAAGTAGTCGAGGTCGAAGTGCGTCGCACCTGCGCCGATGAGGTACACGTCACGGTACATACCGCCGTAGAAGGTGAAGTCAGCCATCTGAGGATATACCTCCTCGTTAGGCGAGTTATCGGCTATTACGGAAAGGGTGGACTCGTCCTTTACCTTACCTGTGAGGTTTACTCTGAAGGTCGAGTAACCGCCGTGATGACGGCAGAGCTCCTCACCGTCAAGATAGACGGTAGCGGACGAGTTTACGCCTCTGAACTCAAGATAGCATACGTCGCCCTCGGGCAGCTCCTCTTTCTTAAGAGTCCTCGTATAGAGGCAGGGGCCTCTGAAATAGTCGTTTCCGCCGTCCTGACCGTCGACAGCGTTCCATGAGTGGGGTATAGAAACGGGGGTGAGCTCGCACTCGGCGGTGGGAGATGCGCAATCCTTACAGAACAGCCAGCCCTCGTTAAGCTTAATAATCTGTCTCATATTTTTCTCCTTGCTTTACTGTATCGATGTTTATTTTTTCTTCCCGAATGAATTATTCTTATAGGACGGAAAAAATATTCCGCCGGGATAAGGATTTTTTCTCTTTTCTCTCGGGCAACCCGAGCAAAGGATAAAATTCCGAATTCCAAATCCCCAAAAAAAGCTTTAGTATAGGCGTCCGAAGCACTTCGAACGCCTATACTCAAAAGTCAAACCGTATTACGCCTCAACAGCCTCGCCAGCCTCTGCCGACTCGCTGCGTCTTGCGAGAAGGTCCTCGTTCATCCTTGCGAGAGTCTTCTTATCTATGTTGTAGATGAAGGCGATGCCGACGAACTGAAGGATAGCGGAGAATGCGTAAAGTCCTGCTACAAGCCAGCACATATTCTGTGCGGTAGCGGGAGATTGACCGACCGTACCGAGCTCCTCAGCATAGCCGAGAGCTCCCATAAGGAGAAGAACAATAGAGGGGCCGACACCCTGCGCAAGCTTTCTGAAGAAGGAATGCAGGGAATAAACCGTGCCCTCTTCCTTCGTGCCGAACTTCCACTCGTTGTAGTCGATAGCGTCGCCCATCATAGCCCAGGATACGCAGGTATATACGCCCATACCGATACCGAAGAATACAAGACCGAGCATATAAACGATGAGAGCGACAGTCTTGTTTGCGACGAGGGGGAAGAAGAGCATTATAGCCGCGCCGACAAGGGAAACGAGAGTGCCCGCAACGCTCGCCTCTTTCTTGCCGAACTTATCAACAATCTTCTTGATGAAGGGGATGAAGAAGAACATGGGAAGGAAGCCGATAAGCATAACAACGCCGGAGAGCTCAGCCTTCTTGAAATGAGTAGCAAACATAATGGTGGTTGCGGTGGTAGCAGACTGCATACCGAGGAACATACCCATAGCGGCGAGAGTAACGCCGACTGCGGGACGGTTCTTCATAAACTTACCGAAGGACTTGACGATATTTATCTTAGCATTCTCATTCGCCTTTACCGAGTTCTCATCCACACGGATAGTAATCTTCTTAATCATAAACAGGAAGGCTACAAAGCCGAGCACGCCCATTATAAGCGCCGCCCAGAAGACTCTGCCGCCGAGCAGCTCCTGCATCTTCTCGTGGGTAAGGGGGCTTAGCATAACCTCGCCTATCTCATAAGGCAAGCCCGTCTTGGGGTTGATGTGGTGCAGCCCCTCAAAGCCGGGCAAAACTCCCGAGCCGTCGTAGGTGATGTTCTTCCAAATAAGCATAGGAAGCACAACCATAGGAACCATATTACCCATCATAGAGCCGATAGAGCGCCAGGTAGAGAGCTGAGCCTGACCGACCTTATCCTCTGTAACGAGCGAGAGCATAGAGCCGTAAGGGACGTTCGCTACGGTGTAGCAGGCATCCCAAATAACGTATGCGATAATGAATACGATAGACTTAACAACAACTGCGAAGGTCTCCTGGCTCATTCTGATAGACTCGGGAAGAGGCAGGAATACGAGTGCGCCCGCAACGAGAAGTCCGGTTGCGCCGATGAGTATGTAGGTCTTGAATTTACCGAGCTTGTACCTTCTTCTGTCGGCATCAATCATAGAGCCGAGAAGGGGGTCGTTGATTGCATCCCAAATCTGGGTAACAAGAACGAGTGCGGAAAGAAGACCTATCTCCATATACATATACACAAGCCAGAAGGTCTGTACGGTGCCCTTGAGCGCAAAGCTCATATTGCATCCGAAATCGCCCGCCGCATAGGCGATTTTGTCCATAATGCCAAACTTGGGTTTACCGTTGGCATCAAGCGTCTGAGGTTTCATAAATAAACTCACTTTCTCTTAATTTTGGCAAAATAAAAAAAGGTAAAGCTTGCGGGCATATAATCATACGCCGTTAGTCGCCGGATTACATTTCCTGTCTGCCTCGCCGTTTTGTTTTGCGGTTTATTTTGCTGCCTTTATTATAACACAAATATTTAGTTTGTCAACTTACGGAAGACATTTTTATGTATTTTAGATACTTTTATTTTCCGTCTTCGTCTAATATGCACAGCAGAAGAGGCGCCGCCTGCGATGCGACCGATTTAAAGCCCTTTTCTATCCCGTAAAGCACCCGAGAAAAGCTCAAAAAGCATACCGACAGGATTTAAACATAGCCCCTCTTACCCCGAGTGCTCCGTGCCGTCTTTTCGAATAGACCGAATGATTCCCTGCCCCGGCGCTCCGCTTTCTTCGCTTTTGCACTCTCCCCTCTCAGCTTCGGCGGCTCGCCTTAGCCGGGGTACACTCTTTTAGTAAAGAAGAGGCTTTACAAAGGGGGTTAGGATGCGTTCTTTTCCGATACGGTCGGGGGGGAATTTACAAAAAATGCGCATTCTAACTCTTTTTAAAAAGAAAAAGCCCGTATTTTAACGAAAAATCGGTCAAAAAAACGCTATAAGAGCGAAATGCTTGACAAAGATTTCCTGCCGTGGTATAATTGATATGTTGTAATTACAACAATGGAGGTAAGATGGAGGATAGGTTCGAGCAATTCATATCGCTTATGACCGGCATCAGGCGCAGTATCAGGCGTATGTGCGTCGACCTTATGGATAAGCACGAGCTCAGGGGTGCGCACGCTATTTGCATTTACCACCTTTATAAAAATCCCGGTCTCAACCTCGGGGCTCTGTCCGAGCTGTGGGGCGAGAATAAGGCTAACGTATCCAGGCTTGTGGACGCTCTCGAGGCGGGCGGCTTCGTAGAGAGCCACTCGGGCAAGGTCAGACGTCACGGCTCGGTGATAATGCTGTCGGACAAGGGTCTCGCAGTCGGCGAGGATATAATCAGGACTATCGAGCAGGTGCTCTCGGTGAGCTCTGCGGGCATTACCAGCGATGACCTTTCTACAATGTATGCGAGTCTTTCTAAGGTAAATGAAAACCTCTTTGGGGTTTTGGAAAAATAATTTTTGGGAGAATAATTATGAGAGATTACATTATAGTTACCGATTCCGGTTCTGATATTTCCGTAGAAACTCTCAAGGAGTGGGGTGTCGAGAGACGCAGCCTCACGTTCCGCTTTGATTCGGACGATGTTGAGTACACCGACGAGAGTATGCCCTTCACAGACTTTTATGCGAGGATGAGGGGCGGCGACGTTGCTAAGACGGCGGCTGTCAACACCGAGGTATTTTCGCTTCTGTTTGAGAATATAGTTAAGTCGGGTAAGGACGTCCTTTATATCGGATTTTCCACCGGCTTAAGCACGACCTACAATTCAGCGAGAATCGCTATCCAGGACCTCTCAGAGAAGTACCCCGAGGCGAAGCTCGTAGCCGTAGACAGCCTTGCGGCTTCTGCGGGACTCGGACTGTTAGTATCGCTCGTAAGAGATAAGAAGAACGAGGGCGCTACGATTGAAGAGGCGGCGAAGTACGCAGAGGAGCTGAAGCTCAAGGTATGCCACTGGTTTACGGTCGACGACCTTGTGTATCTCAAGAGAGGCGGCAGAGTCAGCCCGACGGCGGCATTCTTCGGAAATATGCTCGGCATCAAGCCGGTTATGCACGTAGACAACGACGGACACCTTATTCCCGTAGCTAAGGTAAGAGGCAGAAGAGCTTCCATTATGGCGATGGCGGACAGGTACTCTGAGCTTGCGAAAAATCCGAGCTCGTGCAGAGTGTTCATATCCCACGGCGACTGCATCGCCGATGCGGAATTACTTGCGGGAGAGTTAAAAAAGAGACACGGCGTAGAGGTTGAATTCGTCACCTACGTCGGTACGGTAATCGGCGCACACTCAGGTCCCGGCACACTGGCGCTGTTCTTTGTAGGCAAGGAAAGATAAGCGTCAGCCAAGATAAACGAGGCAACCTTTCAACATAAAAGACGAAAAGGAAAAGTCGGTATGGCATTAAAGGATAAAATCAAAGGCGATAAGGCTAAGAGGGCTGAAAAGACGGATGCTAAAAAAAGCGTCTCAAAGAAAAAGAGCCCTGCAAAGCACAGCTCTCACACCGAAGAAAAGGCAGAGGGCGCATCTCGCCGTAAGCTCAATATAAAATACCTCGGGGGGCTTCTCTTCGGAAAAATGGCGAGAAGCGGAGCGCTCGAACTCGAGAGCAACGCCGACGAGGTAAACAAGCTCAACGTGTTCCCCGTACCCGACGGTGACACGGGCGACAATATGCGTATGACCATAGAAAGCGGCATACGTGCTATCGAAAACGTGGACTCCGACAATCTTGCGGACGTAATGAAGGCTCTCTCGCACGGTATGCTTCTCGGAGCGAGAGGAAACTCGGGAGTTATACTCTCGCAGTTCTTCGCAGGGACGGCTAAGGGGCTATCCTCAAAGAGGGCAGACCCTGCGACACTCGGTCACGCACTTGAGATGGGAGTTAAGCAGGCGTACTCGTCCGTTATGACCCCAACCGAGGGTACTATCCTCACGGTTGCCAGAGAGGCGGTGCAGTACGCTGTACGCAGAATCAACGAAAAGAGTACGATACACAGCTTCTTCGCCGACCTTGTAAGAGAGATGCACCGCTCACTCGAAAAAACGCCCGAGGCTCTGCCTGCGCTCAAGGAAGCGGGTGTCGTCGACAGCGGCGGAGCGGGACTGTTCTACATTATGGATGGCTTCTACCGTGTTCTTAACGGCGAAGAGGTCGCAGACACTAAGGATACAGGTAAACAGAACGAGGAAAAAACCGCGCACGCCCCCACCTCTTTCGGCTTCAACGAGAACAGCGAGATGACCTACGGCTATTGCACCGAGCTTCTCGTTCAGCTCCAGCGCTCAAAGTGCGAGCCAGAGAAGTTTGACATCAATGCGCTTTTAGACTTCCTCTCGGGCATCGGCGACTCTATCGTTGCCTTCCAGAACGACAGTATCGTAAAGATACACGTGCACACCTTCACTCCCGAGCTTATTATAGCTCATATGAGAAAGTTCGGTGAATTCCTGACTGTAAAGATTGAGAATATGTCCGTCCAGCACACCGAGCTTAAGGATGACAAAAAGATAAGTGAGACGAAGCCTCAGAGCGACTCCGAGCCCGCACCCGTCAATACACAGGCGGCCACCGATAACTCCGACGAGGTCATAAAGGCGGAGAAAAAGCGCTATGCCGCAGTTGCGGTGAGCCTCGGAGACGGACTCGAGAAGCTCTTCACCGAGCTTGGGTGCGACGTTGTGATAAGAGGCGGTCAGACACAGAACCCCTCAACAAACGATTTTATAGATGCATTCAAAAAGATTTCAGCCGAGCATATCTTCGTCTTCCCCAACAACGGTAACATCGTTATGGCGGCAGGACAGGCGGCTGATATGTACGAGGACGCAAGGGTGCACGTCATTCCGACCAAGAGTGTCGGCACGGGCTACGTTGCCCTTTCCTGCCTCGACTTTACCGCAGAGGATGTCGACGTGATAATCGAGGGAATGAACGAGGCGATATCCAGAGCGACGCCCGGCTACGTCTCCCCCTCTATCAGAGACGCCAACCTCAACGGCATCGAGATTAAGAACGGTGACACCATAGGTATCGTCGGCAAGGAGATAGTAGTCAGCGATGCCAACAGGATGAACGCAACAAGAGCTCTTGCATCTCATATGCTCTCGCTCGAGGGCAAGTACCTGCTCACCGTATTCGTGGGCATTGATGCGACCGACGAGGACAGGGCGGCGCTCGAGCAGTTTATCGCCGAGAGTTATCCTGACGTCGAGGTTTACTTTATCGACGGTGGGCAGGAGATATATCCCTTCATTTTCGTTGCAGAGTAATCGGGCTTCGGTATACGGGTGTAAACGAAAAGCAAAATGGGGTCTATTTTGTTAGATTTTCGCCTCTATCGCACCTGTTTGGTAATTTGTTTATCTAAGGTTGAAAATCCGCCTTTTCGGGCGGATTTTCTTCGTCTTTATTATAATTTTGTTTTTCTAGCCCCGTTTCGTCGCTCAGCGTACTCTTGTACGCTTCTCGCTCCTCAGCCGGGACTTTCCGCTCCGTCTCCCTTTGCCCGAGGGCTTTTGTATACGGGTGTAAACGAAAAGCAAAATGGATATAGAATATATTGAGTTTTCGCCTCTATCGCACCTGTTTGGTAATTTGTTTATCTAAGGTTGAAAATCCGCCTTTTGGGGCGGATTTTTTTATTTATTAACTTCAGTTTGCGAAAAGAAAAATTCGACGATAACGAGTGAGGGGTATATAAAAAGAGGCGGGGAAAGCAAAGGTGGATTCCTCGTCTCTTTTCGTCTTTTTGTTTTTAGAACGCTTTATTTGCGCTTTTCTCTATGGAAGAGGGCGGCGATGGCGGTACGCTTCACCTTCATTGCGCTCTTCGGACAGAACTCCTGACAGCAGAAGCATCTGATACATTCGGAGCGGTTTATCACGGCTTTTCCGTCCTTGATTTCTATCGCCTTTGCGGGGCAGACGTTCTTGCAAACTCCACAGCCTACGCAGGCATCCTTCATAAGCACGGGGCGTGTCTTCAAAATAGCGCCGGCGAGCTTACCGAAAAGTCGCTTTATCGGATTTTTACCGTCTCCCGAGAACTGTAACGAGCGGTGCTCGACTACTGCTTGAAAATCGGGAACCTTATGCGCTTCTCTATCGCCGAAAACAGTGATTTCTTCGACACGGTCGGTAGTTAAGCCACGACGTATTGCGGCAGCAAGAGTAGGAACGTCGTCGGGAGTAAGACCCAAAAGGTCGGCGGCAACACGGTCGAGATTATGCGGTGAGTGGGATGCGAGCACAAAGCCCATCTGCTTCGGTACGCCGGCGGTAGGGCCGTTCCCTTCCATACCGACGACAGCGTCGCATATCGAAATAACGGGATGGAAATACTCGTCAAGGTCGACAATCATATCCGCAAAGTCCTCGTACCTCGGGAAACGGTAGTGATACTCGGGCTTTATTACGCCGGGGATAGCACCGAACATATTCTTTGCGGCGGCGGACATACCCATCATTCCGTGACTCTTCAGCTTTGAGAAATTTATGATAAGGTCGCACTCGTCAAGATAGCCCGTATAGGCAAAGGTGTGCAGCACCCTCGCATCCTCAAACACGGCGCTCCTCTCGGAAAAGTCCATATTCAGCTTTGCTCCCACGTTTTCCACCTCGTACATTCCGCTCGCACGGTAGACCCTGGTGACAAATGCGGCGTTATACATTCCGCCGGGGCTATCTCCTATCACCACTTCACAGCCCCGCTGAAGGAGCATTTCGGTTAGAGCGGAAAGTAAAACGGGGTGGGTCGTCGCCGCCTCGTCAGGCTTCATCGCCGAGACAAGGTTAGCCTTGATTATGACCCTCGAGCCTTCCTTAATTTCCTTCCACTCGTCAATCCGCTCGAGCGCCTCCGAGAGCGCAAGCCGAGCCGAATCAGCCTCATACGAATCGAGCGCACAGATTGCGACCGGGTCGTTGATGCTGTAATATTTCGAGCTATTCAAAACTGTATTTCAACTCCTTACATCGAGTTTGTACGGCTTATATAGCCGTTTTTGCAAACTATATTTGTCATTTCTCGCCATTTTCCTATTATTTTCCGTTAAGGCGGTTCTGCGCATCCTCACGGTTTTTGCATATTACATTCCAGCTCGGTAGCTTTCTCATTATATCTGCGAGAGCTTTCATAGCTGCAGGAATATCTATGCCCTGCGGGCAAGCACGCTTACAAGCGCCGCAACCGATACAGTCTGCGGGGCCCTTTCCGTCCTCAAGGTACTGTAAAGGAATAGCAAGGGCAATGTTCGCCTGATAGGACATATCGTTATAGTAACCGAGAAGAGTCGGTATATCGAGCCCCACAGGGCACTCGCCTACGCAGTAGCGGCAGGCGGTACAAGGCACAGCGGTATTCATCGTCGAGGCTATTCGGTAGAGCGCATTCACCTCGCCCTCTGTAAGAGGGGCGGCATTAGAGTGTATCTCGATATTCTCCTTCATATCCGCAAGGCTGGACATACCGCTGAGTGTAACCTTTATCCCGTCGAAGCCAAGAAGGTATCTGAAGGCGTACGAGACGGCTGAGTCACAGTCTTCTTTTTCAAATGCGGATTTTATCGCCTCGTAGGAAACCTTAGCGAGCTTACCGCCTCTGAGCGGCTCCATTATGATTACGGGGATTCCGTGCTCTTCGAGAATCCTGTACTTCTCGCCTGCTCTCTGTAATGAGTAGTCGAGGTAATTGAGCTGAATCTGGCAGAACTCCATACTGTCGCCTGCGTAGTCGAGAAACCTCTTCAATCCCTCGGGGGTTGCGTGGGTGGAGAAGCCGAGATGCTTGATTCTGCCCTTGCGCTTCTGTTCGAGGAAGTAATCGATAATTCCGTACTCGGGATTCATATACACGCTCATCGAGTGCTCGTTCACGTTATGTAAAAGATAGAAGTCTATATAGTCGGTGTTCAGTCTCTTCAGCTGAGTCTCAAAGACGCCTTCGGGGTCTATTTTCTCCATTATCTGGTGACCCGGGAACTTATCGGCGATGAAATAGGAGTCCCTCGGGTACTTTGAAAGCGCCTTCGCTATACATATCTCGGACATACCGTCGTGATAGGGGTATGCCGTATCGAAATAGTTTACCCCATTTTCTATTGCATAGTCAGTCATTTTACAAAGCTCGGTCATATCAATCTCGCCATCCTTCACAGGCAGGCGCATTGTACCGAAGCCGAGGCGTGAAACCTTACGTGTGCAGAGCTCCGAGTATTTCATAATCTTACCCTTTTCTTCCGTTTTTTTATAATTTTAGCACAAAGACGGAGCCTTTGTCAACAAATGGCGCAAAGATAAATCGCATTTATCCCCCAGCTCCGATTTTAATGAGAAATTTATGGGCGGCGGTGGGATTGACAAAAGTCAAAATATAGGGTAAAATATAATAAATCAAAGAAAAAGGTGCTGTCAAATGGATAAAGAATACTTCAAGTCTCGGCTCGTTCGTGTGTTCAACGAGAACGGACTCAAAAATCTTATTAATATGGATAAGGTGGAAAAATTTCTTTCTCTTACCGAAATTATGCTTGAGGAAAACGAGAAATACAACCTGACCGCAATCACCGAGACGGATAAGATTATTCTATGCCACTACGCCGACTGCGCCGCTATCTCGGAATATATCAAAAGGGGCTCGACGGTCATAGACGTAGGAACGGGCGCAGGCTTCCCAGCCCTCCCTCTCGCCATTATCCGTGACGACCTTACCATTACGGCGGTCGACTCAACGGCAAAGAGGGTGGCGTACGTAGAAAATACCGCAAAGCTGCTCGGGCTCACTAACGTAAGAACAATGGTGATGCGTGCCGAGGACGGCGGGAAAAACCCTCTGTACCGTGAGAAATTCGACGTTGCCGTAGCCAGAGCCGTTGCCGAGATGAGGGTGCTCAGCGAGCTGTGTCTGCCTTTCGTCAAGGTTGGCGGCAGCTTCATCGCTATGAAGGGCAAGAACGCAGAATACGAGCTGCAAGGGGCGAAAAAAGCGCTCTCCGTCCTCGGTGGCAGAAACGCCGAGTGCAAGGAGCTGACGCTCCACTCCGATACGGAAGTGTACAGCCACCCGCTCATTACGGTTGCGAAGAGAGAGCGGACGCCCATAGCCTATCCGAGAGCGTATGCGAAAATATCGAAGTCGCCTCTCTGATTATTCGGCATAAGCACAGCTGTGCGATATGCCGACCGTTTCACATCGGGATAGGATTCCGTAGTGAATTTACACAATCGATTCTTTCTTAATTGATTCCGCCTTTTGATAAGTGATATTCTCACTCGGCGGGCGACAATCTTAACAAAAGAGCGGAGAATCTATTCGACTCTCCGCTCTTTTATGTTTTTTACATATTATTTTAAGAACGCTTATTTTATAAACGCTATGAGGTTTTCAAGCACCTCGGGCTGATTCGGTTCTCAGAGTTTGCAAGTCTCGTTCTCGGGTATATGCACGGTGATGTAAATTCCGTCCGGGTCGTAGCTCGTCCTCATATGCGCCTCTACGCCGAGCGAGCGCAAGGACTCGAGACTTCTTTTCAACCCATTGTGAAACAGCTCGATTCCATCGTTTCTCTCGGCTGCGCCGATTAGTCTCGGCAGATTAAGCTCCACTCTTGAGTCGACGAGCGCCTCGCATTCTCTGACCGGGAGATTTGCCCTTCCGCATTTCAAAATCATTTCGAGTCGGTCTCCTTCGTCCAGACGAAGTATGCTCCGTGCGTGCCGCTCGGACAATCCGAGCGAGAGTATTGCGTCACGCTCCCCGTCGTTATAGGCGAGCAGGCGCAGCTTGTTCGCTACGTAGGATTGACTCACGCCCAGCCGTTTTCCGAGCTCCCCCTGAGTTATCTCGCAGAGCTTCAGCGTGCCTGCCATTGCTTCCGCTTCTTCAAACATATTCATCACGTCACCTCATTATTACACTTATTGCCACTATTTTACAGAAATTTTGGTGCGAAATTTGACGAACTGCGTATTTTGCGAAAAGTTATCTCCCGTCGCAAATCCCCCCGGAACAAATCTCCTTGCTCCCCCTGTACTTACAATGTAAACAAAGAAAATCCGCCAGAAAAGGCGGATTTTCAACCTTAGATAAATAAACTAGCAAACAGGTGGTATAGAGGCTAAAACTTAATGAATTAATCCTAATTTTGTTTTTCGTTTACACCCGTATACCGATGCCCTCGGGCGAAGGGAGTTTAGGCGAAAATGTTTCATCACGACTCGAAGCAATACAAGGGTATTGCGAGTGGGAGTGAGGGGAGATTTGCGCCAAAATACCAAAGCTCGACGGGCGAAGGGAGACGGAGTGGAAAATTTTCGGCTGACGAGTGAGAGCCGTACAAGGGTACGGCGAACGAGGAAACGAAAATAGAAAAACAAAATTATAATAAGACGAAGAAAGTCCGCCCGAAAAGGCGGATTTTCAACCTTAGATAAATAAACTAGCAAATAGGTGGTATAGAGGTGAAAACTTAATAAATCAACACCCATTTTGTTTTTCGTTTACACCCGTATACCGATGCCCTCGGGCGAAGGGAGACGGAGTGGAAAATTTTCGGCTGACGAGTGAGAGCCGTACAAGGGTACGGCGAACGAGGAAACGAAAATAGAAAAACAAAATTATAATAAAGACGAAGAAAGTCCGCCCGAAAAGGCGGATTTTCAACCTTAGATAAACAAATTACCAAACAGGTGCGATAGAGGCGAAAATCTAACAAAATAGACCCCATTTTGTTTTTCGGTTACACCCGTATACCGATGCCCGAATCTACTTCTTCAAGAGCTTGAGGGCAACCACCCTCCTCTTACTCGCATAAAACTTGTCCGCCTCAGCATCCGCTTCGGGACTCATCTTGTAGCGAAGGGCCATTATACGAATCCACTCCTCGCGGTCGAAGTCCTTGCGCCTGTCGACAGCGGTTACAACGTAAGTTGCACGCTTCTCTGCCGAGGTAAGGGTCAGAGTGTCATCGCATTCTATGAGCCACAGAGCCTCTGTATCGTCGAGCTTTATTTCCTCATCCTCGCCCGCATTCTCCGCCTGAGCGAAGATATCGGGAGAAACCTCTACGACGTACTCCTCGCATAGGTCCGTCTCCGGCGTGAAGGTCTTCGGGTCAAATCTCAGCTCCTCCGGGGGCCTGACAGACGTATCCTCTTCATCAAAGCAGCGCCAATTAAACGCCCAGTTCGAGTAGGAATTCTCGGCATCCTGTCCGTGCGCCTCAGCCATAGCCTTGCCAAAGCCTCTCTGACTGAATCTGCGCTTCATTCCGTCGTTAAGCACCGGGCAACAGTTGCGCAATCCCTGATGGTCTTCTCCCGAGAAGTCATAGCCCTTATCTCTGATGTCGATTACAATAGCCTTATATGCGGCGTGGGTAAGGTCGCCGACGGGCACCTCACTGCCATCCCATTCTGTCCATCCTACTACTCTAAACTTCATACCAAGCTCTCCTATTACTCCAAAGTTATCTTCGATATACCGAGTCCCGCCGTACCGATAGCCTTGATTATATCGACGAGCAGGGCTTCCTCATCCCTCGGCATCTTCAAGACGTCGAGACAAATCGTGGTCGCATCCTTGGGATACGCCTTCATATGTATCTGCACCTGCTTCTTACCCTTTACGGTGAGAGTCTGTTCTACTATTTCCTTAATTCTCTTAATCACGTTGAGGTCGACGGTCTTGCGGAATATGAGCTTTGCGTGCTTGGACATATATCCGACCTCTGCGGCGGTCTTCGCTGACGGAGCGGGGGCTGTGCCACCCCTCTTCTCATCTTCTAGCCTGCGTATGCGCTCGGATTCTATACGCCTAGCCTCTTCCTGCCTCTCTCGGTCTATTCTCTCACGCTCGAGCCTCTCCGCCTCGATTCTTGCAAGCTCACGCTCACGTTCCTCTCGCTCCGCCTCTATGCGCTTCTGCTCAAGGACTGCAAGCCTTGCCGCCTCGGCGAGTCTGTCGCGCTCACGCGCTTCTTCTCTGTCTCGGCGCTCAAGCTCAAGACGCAATCTCTCGGTCTCGGTCTCGTATCTGTGCTTCTCCTCGTTTGCAAGCCTCTCCCTCTCGGATATCTCACGAGCCTTATCCTCTTGCGCACGCTTCGCAAGCGCCAAGAGCCTCTCGTTCTCAGCTCTTAGAGCATCGGACTCTGCCTTAAGGCTGTCTGCCTCACGCTCGGCACGCTCTCTCGCACGGCGCTCGTACTCGAGGCGAACCTGCGCCTCAATCTCCGCCCGCATAGCCTCTATTGCGTCGAGCGAGGGGGCGTCCTGTCCTCTAAGAGCTGCCTTTTCTCCCGCTTTCTGCTCCTCGAGCCCGTTTGCGCTATCGTCGTCTATGGCTTCCGTGCCGTACGGGTCTGCATCGTCGTCCTCGTCATCATTCGAATCGAGCGTGTCGGCGGCATCCTCATATCCGAGCCCGTCCGCATCTCCGTCATCTTTGCTTTCGTCATCTGCCCTCACGCTGTCAGGTGCAGAAAAGTCGCCCTCTCCGTCTGTTTTCGTCTCTCCGTCCGTCGAGTCTACCGCACCCAACGCAGCGATATCAAATATGTCTTTGCTTTCACGGTACTCTTCTCCGTTACCGTCTGTGTCTGCCGAGTCGGCGATATCAGCCAAGCCGAGCGAAATGAGCCCGTCTTCTGCGCCAGTATCAGCATCCGACGTCTCGATAGCCCTCGAGTTCTCGAGCTCCGAGAGAGTCTTGCGAGCAAGGTCGACAACGGATGCGAAGCTCTCGCTATCCTCAATTTCGGGGGCTGCCGACTGTGTCTTCCTCTGTCCGAGTATCTCGGCTATCTCACGGTCGACGTCCCTCTTTGCATCGCTCTCGGGAATATCGGTCTCGACCTTCACGAGGTCTCCCCTCTTCACCGCCCTTTTGATTATATCACGCCATTCGGTGACGGTTTTTTTACCCATCGCCGACTGATACTTATCGGGGTTGCGGAAGGCGAGGAATCTGAACTCCTTCTCCCTGATTTTCTGCGGCACGTCCTCGCCGAGAGTGAATACTATGCTTCCCTCTCCGAGATGCTCGTTCGCCGTAGCGCTGAGCCCTTTTCCATCCGTCCGCTGCCACTTAACCCAGAAGTCTCTCGGCTGACAGCCGCGCTCGATGAGCAAAAGTCGCCTATACGTCACGCCCTCGGACGTGTGCTCCATATAAGTGCCCGAGGCAAACACAAGCCTCAGCTCAATCGTACTCTTCTCTATGCCCTCTACTCCGAGGTTGCGGCGTATCTCGCAGGTAATCTGCTTTGCCAGCTCGTCTATAAAGGTCTGTGAATATCTGCCCACAAGCGCCAAGGGGTCGGCGTTATCCGCCTCAACGTCAATCCTCACCGTCTCGGGCGAGTAATCGAGCGCCCTGCCGCAAAGCCTCTCGGCAAATCCCTGCGGCACGGTATCCGCAACTTCAATTTTCAGCGGTGCGTCACCAATATAGGAGTAGGGAGAGGATGATAAAAAGCTCTTCTGATCCGACACGCCCCATCTCACCCATACGGTCGACGGCTCACCATCCCCGACAAGAGTAAGAGGGTAATAGAAAGAGCCGTCCTCAACAAATCCGTCGCCGAGGTAGTCCTCGTACATAACGACTCGGCGAGCATTGGGGAAACGCTCGCAGAGGCGAGGCATAAGATGAGAGGAAAAGCTATCCTTAAACCCCTCGGTTATGCTCTCCTTAACTATTTTGTTGTGCAAAAGGTCTATCGTCATATATAGCTCCTATTCTCCCCTGCGGGCACACTTCTTTTTTTATATTTTAACATATATTTTGAAAGATTTCAAGAATAAATTTTCGCACTTTACGCTTTATAAGCTATTAAATCGGCGATGTGCAGAAGAGGCAAGCGGGCTCTTTTTAAGCCTAGTCCGAGGTCGGTCGGCAGGATGCACAAAAACCTCTCGAAAAGATATGCACAATGACGAAGATATGCAATATTTTTCCCCATTCCCTATTGATTTTAATATGATTTTATGGTATAATACCCTTGAGGGCGAAACGCCCGAGTCTATTTTTATTTTTACCGTCCCGACACAACTCGGGGTAGAGAAACCGCAGGGCTAAAAATCGCCCCGTAAGACAAAGCGGAGTACCATCGCCGCCTTAAGCGGCGAGAGGTTCAAGAAAGGAGAATACAATATGACAGCGAAGACGAAAGAGGATATTATAAACGCCTCGCTCTTGATGAAGGTCGGCTCGGAATACTGCCTGGCCAAAGGAAACAGGCTCGCAATTCTCGGCGATGCAAAGGATGCCTACGGCGCGCCGGTAAGACGCAAGGGCAAGGTTTACCTACCCACCTCACCGATAGAAAACTATATGATGAAGGCACCCGTGTCGGAAAAACGCACGCTCAGCGTCAAGGACAAGAAGGAAAGAGAATACGAGGTAATAGCGCTCGAGGACGTAAAGAGCGTCTACGGTCTCTCGGTCGCATACGACAGAATGGGTCTCATCGTCATCGGCGAGGACGAGATAGTCTTCGACAGAAAGTGCGATCTCGAGCTTATGATGGGGGCTATGAAGAGATTCATATTCGAATTCCCGACGGCGGCAGAGGTTTACGAGGACATCAAGGCTTACACCTACGAATTCACTCACCCTTTCATACACACGACGCAGGAAAGATTCGATAGGCTGCACGCTATGTATACGTCGAAAGAGAGCGACGTCGAAGGCGACCCTCAGAGACTTAAATATCTCGATACGCTCATAGAGGACGCCGAGAAAATATACAGAGACCTCGCTCTGCCCGTATCAGAGGGTAGCGACGACTACTCAAGATACGTAGGACTGAATCCCGAGAAGCTGCCGAAAAACCCCAATAACACAAACGACGGATACGACATCGGCGGCAGACTCGGCGTGCCTACAGGCTCGCTTATGCAACTCGCCTTTGCCTACCAGGTGACGAGGGATATAAAGTACGCAAAGCTCGCCTATGACAGAGCGTTGTGCTTCGGAGAATGGGAGCACTGGGGCCCCGGTCACTTCCTCAACTGCGCAGTCCCCTCCAATTCCTTTGCGATTTCCTTAGACTGGCTTTATAACACCTACTCAGAGCTATACAAAACCGAGCCGCACTACGACGTAAGGGTGCTCGAGGATATCCTCTATGAGAAGGGTGTAAAGATGGGGTATCTCGCATCGCTCGAAAGATGGTGCCCCTTCCCCTCGGAAAGACAGGGCGGCTTAAAGAACAACGGCGCATTCGTCTACCACAAGAAGATAAACAACTGGAACGCAGTCTGCACGGCGGGAATGACCGTCGCTGCGCTTGCGACAATCACAAGACCCGAGTACAGACTCGAGTCGGCATCGCTGATCTCGGACGGCATAGAGAATCTTGCGAAGTGGGGACTCTCGCAGTATGCTCCCGACGGCTCGTACATAGAGTCACCCGGGTACTGGTGCTACGGAACGAACAACCTCTTCTCCTTCATAAGCGCACTTATGTTCTCAACGGGCAAGGATTACGGATATCTTGACACGTGGGGGCTAGATACTACCTGCTATTTCGCTGTGCACGCCGAATCCTCGGACTTCAAGTCCTGGAGCTACCACGACGGCCGCGTAACATCGCTCGATACCTCTCGCTTCCCCTTTATGGCTATGGCTATGGAAGATGCGAAGCTCCAGTCGGTCAGAGACGCTCAGCTGAAAAACGGCAAGGCGCCCTCAATCTTCGACTTTATCTACGAGCGTGTGGACACAAAGGGTACGGACGCAAATATGCCCCGTGAGTACTTTATGGAAGGTATCGACTGCTTCTCCGCCAGGTCGGGCTGGGAAAAAGGCTCTATATACGTCGGTCTGCACGGCGGCTACAATCGCGTGCCTCACGGACAGCTCGACTCCGGCTCGTTCATATATCACAACAAGGGCGTAGTATGGCTGCACGATCTCGGCAGCGACAACTACAACGCATCCAGATACTTCGGAAGATTCGGTGAATACTACCGCAGAAACGCCGAAGGAAACGCTGTAATCTCTGTAAAGGGTCACGAGGATATGCCCTACGGTCAGCAGCTGTACGCCGGGGGCAGAATATATAAAAACGGCGCAAACCCCGACACGGTATACGCCGTCGTCGACAACAAGGACGTATACGCCCCCTATGCAAAGAGGGCGGAAAGAGGAATGCTCCTGACGCACGGCAGGACGGTCACGGTTATTCAGGATGAAATCGATTTTGAAAATCCCGAGAGCGGCTACTGGGTCAACCATTACAATCTTGACGAGGTCGATAACGTCACCCTCTCCGACGACGGACGCTGTGTCTATATGACAAAGGAAAAGGACGGGGAGATCCTGAGGATGAGAATGAGCATAGTCTGCCCTGACGAGGACATCCGCTTCCGTCTGACCGACTGCTATGACTTCCTCTACGAGACAACCTTCCGTCCCGGTAAATCCGAAGAGCTCGGCGGTCAGCCCGAGTATTCACGTGATAGATTCGGCAGAATCGTCATAGACTTCAACGACAAAGCAAGCCTGCGCCTCGCCGTAGTTATAGAGATGCAGGACAAGGATGCGCCCGTCGGATACGAGTGGACTGACATCAGCGAGTGGAAGGCGTAAAAGTCTCACAAGCAACAACAAATACAAAATAATGCAATCTTTTGTTTGCAAAAAGCGGTGTAAACCCGTCAATTTGCAAATAAAAGAAAAAAAGAGGGTGGGAAATCCGAAATCGGATTTCCCACCCTTTTAATAAAGCTGAGCAAGCTGTGCCTTCGCCGCTCCGTCTGTGACTTTGTCCGTGTCACACCGTATAGAAAGCGCCTCGCACTCCTGCCGCTCGGCTCGATATTATCCCTTAATACATTCCTTCCATTCCGCCGCCCTGGGGAGCTACGGGGGGCTGAGGCTCCTTCTTATCGGATACGACAGCCTCGGTGGTAAGAACGGTAGAAGCGATGGATGCTGCGTTCTCAAGAGCGCATCTGGTAACCTTCGCAGGGTCGACGATGCCCGACTCGATCATATCGCAGTAGCACTCCTTATATGCATCGAAGCCGTAGCCGATCTTTCCGCTCTCTCTGATCTTCGAAATAATAACAGCGCCGTCAAGTCCCGCATTGTCTGCAATCTGCTTCATAGGAGCGGTGAGCGCCTTAGCAACGATAGCTGCTCCGGTCTTCTCATCTCCGTCGAGGGTCTCAACGACAGCCTCGACAGCCGCAATTACGTTGATAAGCGCAGTACCGCCGCCTGCGACGATACCTTCCTCAACGGCTGCCTTAGTGGAGTTAAGAGCATCCTCAATTCTGAGCTTCTTCTCCTTCATCTCAACCTCGGTAGCTGCGCCGACCTTGATAACGGCAACGCCGCCGGCAAGCTTAGCGAGTCTCTCGAGCAGCTTCTCTCTGTCGAAATCGGAAGTGGTGTTCTCGATAGCGGTACGAATCTGTCCGACTCTGTCGGATATAGCGCTCTTATCGCCTGCGCCGCCAACGATAATGGTGTTCTCCTTAGTAACCTTTACCTGTCTTGCTCTTCCGAGCTCTGCGATAGATGCATCCTTAAGCTCGAGTCCGAGCTCGCTCGTTACAACCTCGCCACCGGTGAGGATAGCGATATCACGGAGCATCTCCTTACGTCTGTCGCCGAAGCCGGGAGCCTTAACTGCGCAAACAGAGAAGGTGCCTCTGAGCTTATTGAGTACGAGAGTAGTGAGAGCCTCGCCCTCTACGTCCTCTGCGATTATGAGAAGCTTCTTTCCCGACTGGACGATCTGCTCGAGCAGAGGGAGAAGATCCTGTATGTTGGAAATCTTCTTATCGGTGATAAGAATAAGGCAATCGTCAAGAACAGCCTCCATCTTATCCGTATCGGTAACCATATAGGGAGAGAGGTAGCCGCGGTCAAACTGCATACCCTCTACAACCTCGCTGTACGTCTCTGCGCTCTTCGACTCCTCGACGGTGATGACACCGTCTGCGGTAACCTTATCCATAGCGTCGGCAATGAGTCTGCCGATAGTCTCGTCGCCTGCGGAAACTGCTCCGACCTTTGAGATATCGTCGCTGCCGGATACCGACTTCGCCTGCTTTCTGAGCTCCTCGATAGCCGCATCGACAGCCTTGAAGATACCCTTTCTGAGTACCATAGGATTAGCTCCTGCGGTAACATTCTTCATTCCCTCGTGGATAAGAGCCTGAGCGAGAAGGGTAGCTGTGGTAGTACCGTCTCCCGCTGCATCGTTGGTCTTTGTAGCAACCTCACGCACGAGCTGAGCGCCCATATTCTCTGCGGCGTCCTCGAGCTCAATCTCCTTAGCAATGGTAACGCCGTCATTGGTGATAAGAGGCGCACCGAACTTCTTGTCAAGCACCACGTTCCTGCCCTTAGGGCCGAGTGTGATCTTAACAGTATCTGCGAGCTTATCCACGCCTCTCAAAAGCGCACTTCTCGCGTCCATACCGTAAATTATTTCTTTAGCCATAGCATATTCCTTTCTTTAATTCAGAAAACGGTAAAAATCAGTCCTCGACTACTGCAAGTATATCAGCCTGGCTGACTACGGTGTACTCGACTCCGTCGAGCTTTACCTCAGTACCGGTGTACTTACCGGTAATAACCTTCTCTCCGACCTTGAGAGTCATTACGACCTCTTTGCCGTCGACAAGTCCGCCGGGGCCAACCGCTACTATCTCGGACACCTGAGGCTTCTCCTGTGCAGAGCCGGGAAGAATGATGCCCGCCTTGGTAACCTCAACCGCCTCTACCTTCTTAAGAACAACCTTATCAAGTAAGGGTCTGAGTTTCATATTTGTCTCCTCCTTTTTCTTAGCACTCATAAGTCGAGAGTGCTAAATAACACGGTTATATTCTATACTAACCTATGCTAAAAATCAATAGATTTTCCAAATCTTCACAATTTATTAACATTTTTGCTTTTTGTTTTAAGCCCCCTTGCCGTCGCTCGGTAAGCCTGCCCTGCGCTTTTTTAAAATTTTCTTCTCTTTGCGGCGGCTTTGCTCAGGGCTATCGATTTTTGCCGTTAAGCGCCTCGCTTGCTTTCTTCTTTTTACGGTGGCGGGGCTTCTGTATGCATCCGCTTTTACGGGATCAGATGCTTATGGAGAATGGACATAATCTTCTTCTCCTCTCTCGAAACCTTCACCTGAGTCATACCGAGCACCGCAGCCGCCTCGGACTGCGAGTAGTCCTTGAAATACCTTAAAATTACCAGCCTTTTATGCATAGGCGAGAGCGACTCGACGGCTATCTTCAAGGCGAGCTTATCAAAGGAGCTTATGCTCTCCTCCGTAGCCACCGTGCTGCCGAGAGTCACTGTTCCGTCGTCATCGTACACGCTCTCCTCAAGCGAGCGCACGGGGAACTCGGAGAACATCGCCGAGGCTGCATCCTGCACGCTGACGCCGACAGCACCTGCGATACTCTCTATATCGGTCGGCAGACCCGACGCCTGGCGCCTCTCCCTCTCCTTTGCGAGGATGGCTGAGAGCTTCTTCTCCTCACGAGAGACCTTTATAAGCCCGTCGTCTCTGAGAAAGCGACGTATCTCACCGAATATTAAAGGCACGGCGTAGGTGGAAAAGGCGCACCCCCTCTCCGGGTCAAAGGTTCGTATAGCCTTGACGAGCCCAATCCTTCCGCAATCGATAAGGTCGCTCTCATCAGCTCCCCTGTCACGAAATCTTTGCGCTATGCTGTATATAAGCGGCTCGTTCAATAATACGAGCTCCTCGCCCGCATCGTCGTCGCCCTCTCTGTACCTCTTTATTAAGGCAGGGTTCCTGTCGTATTTCTGTTCTTTTTCCGCACCTTGCTCCTTCGTCCTCATTTTACCCCTTGCGGCAGGGAGAGAGAATTTTTCTCATAAGGACGGTAGTGCCCTTTCCTACCTTAGACTTAACCGACAAAAAGTCCGTAAAGCTCTCCATAACGAGAAATCCCATACCGCACCTATCCCCATACTCTCCTGTGGTATAATGAGGCTCTCTTGCGAGCTCGACGTCGGGTATACCGCACCCATTGTCGGATATTTCGACAGTAACCTCTCTTGTATCATAGAGTCTGGCAGATATGTATACATAGCACGGGGCATCCTCGGGGTAATCTCGGTAGGCGTGAACCACAGCGTTCGTCACCGCCTCGCTGACGGCGCATCTGAGGTCGCACAGCTCCTCTACCGTGGGGTTTGCCTCAGCGACAAAAGCGGATATCGCCGAGCGTGTCACCGCCTCGTTCACGCTCTTTGCCGGAAGGCGAAGCTTCATTTCATTCGTTATTTTTTTCACTTTATTTCTCCTTCACCTTTATTGAACAGAGAGCGTGATATTGCTCATCCTTTCTATGCCCGATAGCCGCAGGAGCTTCATAAGATGGCTGCCGACGCCATCCAGTCTTACAGCGCCGCCGAGCGACTCCATCAGCGACAGCCTGCCGAATATCAAGGCAAGCCCCGAGCTATCCATAAATCGCACCTCGGAAAAGTCGAGGACGAGCAGCTTCGGCCTTGAGAGAAAGATGCATTCATCTATCCTCTCACGCACGCTCTTCACCGTATGGCTGTCTATTTCGCATTCGATCTTCACGTTCAAGACTTCTTTATCTATAAGAAGAGTCAGGTCGTTTTCTTTCATTTTTCTCTTATCGTCCTTTGCTTTATCTAAATTCCTGTAGATATATTCTAGCACGGCGAAGGATAAAAATATGTCACACCGTGACGACGAAAAAAATAATCCGAAAATATCGCCGATACGGTAAAAGGCGTTTTGCCGCCGCACCACGCCCACCTGTCGGACGGCAATTTTCCCTCTGTCAGTCGATTAAGTGCAGCTTTCTCGCAATATTCAGCTTTACCTCCTTCTTTCTTCTCTTATAAGTAATTTCCGACATAAAGCCTACGCCGGAATAGGCGTATCCCGTCCTGTCTGCTATCTCCCGTATAAAAGCGTCGGCAAATTTTTCGCCCACAAGCTCCATTGCCGCATCCTCCATCTTGTAATTAAGATATCGGTACTCCATCAGAGTCCTCGACGAAAGGCGAGCCGTACGTATCTCTTCTCTGCGCCTCTCATAGTCGAGGCACAGGGCGACAACCAGCCTTTCGAGTGTCGGGGGCGGAGATTTTATACTGAGACTTTCTAAATTCCCAATATCCATTTCGTCTGCTTTAACTCCTCGGTCAAACCGTCAAGGCTTTCATTGAGCTGTGTCAGCCTGTCATAAGCATCCTTAGCATCATCAACCACCTCCTCGAGGGCGGCTATCCACTCCGCCGACACCTCGCCCCTACACTCCGAGAGCATTTCCGTAAGGATGTTTCTGATATTAAGCATATTGTTTATATCGCTTATCTTATTCCTTATATCGCTTATATCTCTGCGTATTTCCTCCGGGGTACGATACAGATACGGCGGCGTGCCCTCGTATGTACTGCGGTTTATCAGGTACACCGATTTTTTTACTCCTTTCTTTTTTATTTCCTTTTTTACTCCGAGCGCCCGACCTTTCATCTAATGAAACAGCCGAGGTCTCTCCTGCCTTGCGGCAAAGTTGCACGGTAGGTTATTTTATAGACGTCTTGTAACCTGTTGCGTGACTATTTTAGCATATAAAAAGTTACTTGTCAAGTGATTTTCTAAAAGTTATTTAGTTTTTTTATGAAAACTGTTGCATTTTATGTGACAAAGTGTTATACTATCCTCGGGGAGAAAGCCCCCTATAATTGTTTAGTGTCAGCGCTTTGAAAAAAGAGTCGAGCTTGCGGACGTACGCTCGAAGGGCAAAATATGCTTCTCCGCTTAAATTCGAGCGTCCCTCTTTTATTAATTAAGGAAGACTTTCGATGAAGGAAAGCCGGATAACAAAATCGGCTGAGCCGTGCTTACGAAACGTTTTTAAAATAAAAAGAGCCCGTATGGGCAAAAGGAGTAATTATGATAGGCGATAATCTGCGCAGACTACGTAAGGAGAGAGGACTGACTCTCGATGCTCTTGCTGAGCTCGTCGGTACGACGAAGCAAACGGTACAGAGGTATGAGACCGGCGCTATCAGCAATATTCCCCACGACAGAGTGAGGGCGCTTGCCGATGCTCTCGGAGTTAATCCCGGGGAGCTTATGGGCTGGGGTGACGTAGGTGTATCGCCCATATCGGTAAAGAAGCTTCCGATACTCGGTGAGATAGCCTGCGGCGAGCCTATATATGCAAGAGAAGAGCACGAGAGCTTCGTTACCATCGACTCCGAGCTTGATGCGGACTTCTGTCTCATCGCTCACGGCGACTCGATGACCGGCGCAAGAATACTGAACGGAGATATTGTCTTTATAAAAGCTCAGGAGACCGTGGACAACGGAGAGATTGCCGCAGTAATTATCAACGACGAGGCTACTCTCAAGAGAGTGTATTTTTACCCTGAGGAGTCAAAGCTGATACTCAGCCCCGAGAATCCGAGATACGCACCTCTCGTATACCTGGGCGACGAGCTCTCGGATATCAAGATACTCGGCAGAGCCGTAGCCTTCCAGAGCAGTATTTTCTAGATTGGAGACGGATATGGATTTCAAAAGCTTGATTACCCGATTTATTATTGCCGAGTCGGACGGCTGTGTCGTCGCTTCATTCCCTATCATAATGGATATGGACCCAAATAACAGCACGCTCAATATCGGTATCTTTGAGGCAGAGGATGAGTACACTCTTGTGAACGACGGCTCGATGTTTGATGAAAGCGGTATGAGCGCCAAGGACTGCTACAACAAATTTACAGAAGCCGGCAAGTGCAACTACGAAATCAAATATGAAAACGGACTCTTCACAAAGAGCTATAAGAAAAATCAAAACCCCGTATTTGCCCTCGATGAATTTATAAAATTTTTCGTAACCTTCAATGAATACGTTATGGGTGAATATTCAACGAGCCTGTATGCGTTCGACGAATAAAGCGCATAAGAGATAACGTCCCGGCGCCCGGGCAAAGAGGCAGAGCCACATTTTAAGAGTGCTCCTGCCTCTTTTTTATTTATTCCTTTCGGAATTCTCAAAAGAGAGGTTAGATTTTTTCAGAATTGTCACGAGAGTCGATAGGTTTTTCGGAATTACTGCGAGTGAAGATAAGCGTGTCCCCCGATAAAGCCGTTGGCAGACGAGCGGGATGTGTAGACGGCTACGCCACGGGGAAATCGAAAAAACACGACTGCCCCGAGTTCGGCGCTCGGGTTTGATTTTCTAAAAAATAAGGGTAGAGGCGCAGGTGTTTTGCGTCTCTACCCTTTTGGTACGTTTTAAAATTCGGTTGTATAATTGCGGAGATTTTCGCCTTCGGCCTTTGCCGTTCGACAGGATAAGGGCAAAGAAATTCTCATTTCCCGCCTTTTTCCCGTTTTCGGATAGGAGCGTAGAGATTATTGCCTCCACCCTTCTCGTTCGGTTTATACCGAATTACTGCCGCTTATACCCTACCAAGGAAGGAAGTCGGAGCCGAGCAGCTTCAACAGCGCCTCAGTGTAGAAATAGTCACCGTATATAATCGACTCGTGCACACGCTCGTCGCCCTTTATGGGGTAGAGGGTCGTGCCATAGCCGAGAAGCACGTCGGTATTAATATCGTAGTTTATAAACTTCTCTTCCATAGCCTTGAGCATCTTGATTGCGGCGTGAAGATACATACCGCCCTCGTGCTCGGGAAGGAGCTTAGCAAGCTCGATAAGTCCGCAAGCGGCGCAAGCGCCTGCCGTGGAGTCGTAGTAGACGGGCTCGGACGGCGAACGGAAGTCTACTCTCGGGAGCCAGTCGTCGCACACGTTCGAGATAAAGTAGTTGGAAATCAGCTTTGCAGCGGTGAGGTATCTTTCTTCCTTAGTATAAATATAAGAAAGAACCATACCGTAAAGACCCCACGCCTGGCCGCGTGACCAGGACGAACCTACGGTATAACCCTGACCGCCCCATGTCCTGACAACCTCAGCAGTCTCTCTGTCGTGCTCAACAATGTGAACAACAGAGCCGTCGGGGCGCAGGTGGTCGAGGAGCACCATATCTGCGTGAGCCATAGCAATCTGCTTAAATCTATCGTCGCCGATAACCTCGCTCGCCCAATAAAGCAGAGGCAGATTCATCATACAGTCTATGATAGTCCAGTTCGTAGTATCGCAATTGCGCCAAGGGGTATTCCACGCACGGATGAAGCCGCCGTTGAGAACGTAGCGAGAGGAGAGGACGGAAGCCGCATAAAGGTTCCTCGTCTTACTCTCGGCGTCACCCGTGAGTCGGTAGCTGTTGCCGTGCAAAAGATGAAGCATAAAACCGAGGTCGTGGTCGAGGAACTCGTAATCCTCAAGCACCTTTGTCATAAGCTCTTCCGACCTCTTTGCTGTCTTTAGATATTCCTCGTTACCCGTGTAGTTATAAAGTAAGAAATTCATTGCGCCGAAGAAGCCGCCCGTCCAAGCCTTGCAGGTGACGTTCCTATGATAGCCGTCAGCATTTACTCCGCTGGCAATCTTGTCACGTGAGCGCACTGCCATTACTCTCGCCTTTTCTTCAAGATTCGCAAATTTCTCTTCAGCCCAAGCACGGGTTTCTTCTATAAGCTCTCTGTAATTTTTCATTTTCTACTCTTTCCTTGCATAAACGATTCTCGGCATTACCAAGCGAGGTAATCCGAGCCAAGGAGCTTAAGAATAGCCTCAGTGTAGAAGAAGTCTGTGTATATGAGGTGCTTATGCACACTGTCGCCGGGGAGAGTGGGATAAAGGGTTGTGCCGTACATAATCATCGGGTCTGTCTCGGGGTCGAAGTCTCCGAATTTCTCTCCGATAGCCTTCAGCATCTCGATAGCGGCGTGGAGATACATACCTGCCTCGTGCTCTGGCACGCACTTCGCAATCTCGATAAGACCGCAAGCGGCGCAAGCGCCCGCAGATGCATCATAATATACAGGCTCGGAGGGAGAGCGGAAGTCGACTCTCGGGAGCCAGTCGTCACAGCAGTTCGCAATGAAGTAGTGAGCAATCTGCTTTGCGGCGGTGAGGTATCTCTCCTCTTTCGTATGGATGTAGGAGAGGATAAAGCCGTAAAGACCCCAAGCCTGACCGCGAGACCAGGACGAGCCGACAGCATAGCCCTGTCCGCCCCAGGTTCTTGCAGCCTCGCCGAGCTCTCTGTCGTGGTCAACTATGTGAACGACAGAGCCGTCGGGACGAAGGTGGTCGACGAGAGCCATATCTGCGTGCGCCATACCTATCTGCTTAAATCTGTCGTCGCCGATAACCTCGCTCGCCCAATAGAGTATGGGCAGGTTCATCATACAGTCGATGATAGAGAGGTTTGTGGTATCTATGCCTCTCCACTTACCCTCGTTCCAAGCGCGAAGGAAGCCGCCGTTGAGAACGTAGCGGGATGCGAGAGAGGATGCGGCGTAGAGGTTTATGTTCTTCGACTTCTCAGAGCCGGTCAGACGGTAAAGACCGCCCGAGGTGATGTGATACATAAATCCGACGTCGTGATAAAGCTCCATAAAGTTATCAAGACCCTTTGCCAAAAGCTCCTCGGAGCGCTGAACGGTCTTGAGGTAATCCTCATTGCCGGTGTACTGATAAAGAAGAAGGTTGAGTCCGCCCCAGAAGCCGCCCGTCCAAGCGGTCGGGCGGAGAGAGCGGTGCTTACCGTCTTTAGCGTCACCTGCAAGAATCTCTCCGGAGCGCAGAGTGACCTTAGACATCTTGTTATCAATCTTTCTGAAGGTTTCTTCTATCCAAGCCTTGTTTTCTTCAATAAGTTCCTTATAATTCTTCATTTTTTAAGCCTTTCTTAGGTTTTATCAATACTTCGTCGCCGCTTACCAGGCGAGATAATCCGAGCCGAGAAGCTTAACAATAGCCTCGACGTAGAAGAAATCGGAATAAATAAGGTGAGTATGCACGGTGTCACCGAGAAGAGTCGGATAAAGAGTTGTACCGTACATAATGAGAGGGTCTGTCTCGGGGTCGAAGTCTCCGAACTTCTCTCCGATAGCCTTCAGCATCTCGATAGCGGCGTGAAGATACATACCTGCCTCGTGCTCGGGCACGCACTTCGCAATCTCGATAAGACCGCAAGCGGCGCAAGCGCCCGCAGATGCATCATAATATACAGGCTCGGAGGGAGAGCGGAAGTCGACTCTCGGGAGCCAGTCGTCACAGCAGTTCGCAATGAAGTAGTGAGCCACACGCTTAGCTCCGATGAGGTATCTCTCCTCTTTCGTATGGATATAGGAGAGGATAAAGCCGTAAAGCCCCCACGCCTGACCGCGTGACCAGGATGAGCCTGTGCAATACCCCTGTCCGCCCCAGGTTCTGTTTACCGTGCCCTCTTCTCTGTTATGGTCGACGATGTGAGCCACAGAGCCGTCGGGACGAAGGTGATCGAAGAGCGCCATATCTGCGTGCGCCATACCTATCTGCTTGAATCTGTCGTCGCCGATGACGTCGCTCGCCCAGTAAAGAAGCGGCAGGTTCATCATACAGTCGATAATAGAGAGATTCTCCCTCTCGATTCCACGCCATCTGCCCTCGTTCCAGGCTCTGATAAATCCGCCGTTAAGAACGTAGCGGGAGGAGAGCGAGGATGCGGCGTAGAGGTTTATATTCTTCGACTTCTCAGAGCCGGTCAGACGGTAAAGACCGCCCGAGGTGATATGATACATAAAACCGACATCGTGGTAAAGGCTCATAAAGTTCTCGAGCCCCTTCGCAAGAAGCTCCTCGGAGCACTGCGCAGTCTTCAAGTAGTCCTCGTTGCCCGTCTCTTTGTACATAAGAAGGTTGAGTCCGCCCCAGAAGCCCGCCGTCCAGGCAGTAGGCCTTAAGGGACGGTGCTTTCCGTTTCTGGCGTTGCCCGCAAGGATATCCCTCGAGCGCAGGGTTACCTTCGACATCTTCTTATCTATTCTTTCGAAGGTCTCTTTTATCCAGGCTTTATTTTCTTCAATAAGTTCCTTATAGTTCTTCATAATATCCGTCTTTCAGTGAGCTATATTTTGTTATAGGGGGCGGCAGAGCCGTCCCCTTTTTTCTGTTTATTGAATCTTAGGGCTGCTTTCCGAAGTATGCCTGTATACCGCCGTCAACGTACAGAATCTGTCCGTTTACGAAATCGGATGCCTCGGATGCAAGGAATACCGCAGGTCCTGCGAGATCCTCGGGGTCGCCCCATCTGCCTGCAGGAGTCTTCGTATCGGTGATAAAGCTGTCGAAGGGATGCTTAGAGCCGTCGGGCTGCTTCTCACGAAGAGGTGCGGTCTGAGGAGTAGCGATATAGCCGGGGCCGATACCGTTGCACTGAATGTTGTACTGACCGTATTCGGATGCGATGTTTCTGGTGAGCATCTTGAGTCCGCCCTTAGCGGAAGCGTAAGCGGAGACGGTCTCACGTCCGAACTCACTCATCATAGAGCAGATGTTGATAATCTTGCCTGCGCCCTTCTTAATCATAGAGGGGATAACAGCCTTAGATACGATAAAGGGAGCATTGAGGTCGACGTCTATAACCTGTCTGAACTCGGAAGCCTTCATCTCTATCATAGGAATTCTCTTGATAATGCCTGCGTTGTTTACGAGGATGTCGATAACGCCGACCTCCTTCTCTACCTTCTCAACGAGAGCGTATACTGCGTCCTCGTCGGTAACGTCGCATACGTAGCCGTGAGCCTCGATACCGTCCGCCTTATAAGAAGCGAGACCCTTATCTACGAGCTCCTGCTTGATATCGTTGAACACGATGGTAGCGCCTGCGGCAGCCATACCCTTAGCGATAGCGTAGCCGATACCGTAGGATGCGCCGGTAATAAGCGCCACCTTACCCTTAAGACTGAAATTCATTGCCATTTTTCTTTCTCCTTAGTTTATCTTAATGTTTAAAAATTACCTGAGTTCCTTAGTCTCGATGTGGTCCATATCGGTGAACTCCTGGTTCTCACCGCACATAGCCCAGATGAACGAGTAGTTCTTCGTACCGACACCGGAGTGGATAGACCAAGAGGGAGATATATCCGCCTCCTCATTATGCATAATGATGTGACGTGTCTCCTTAGGCTCACCCATCATATGGAATACCGCATCGTTGGGGCCCATATCGAGGTAGAGATACACTTCCATACGTCTGTCGTGGGTATGGCAGGGCATCGTGTTCCAGTTAGAGCCGACCTCAAGCTCGGTAAGACCCATAGCAAGCTGGCAGGACTTCATAACCTCGGGATGTATGTACTGATTGATTACTCTCTTGTTGCAATCCTCGACAGAGCCGCAAGGCACCTTTCTCGCCTTGGTGATATCTATCTTCACGGTAGGATAAGAGGTGTGCGCAGGGCAGGAAGTGATGTAGAACTTAGGCGGATTAGCCTCGTCTACGCATCTGAAGCGCAAATCCTTATGACCCATACCTACGTAGATACCATCTCTCGGATTCATCTCATAGGTCTCGCCGTCGACGATAATAACGCCGGGGCCGCCGATGTTGATACAGCCGAGCTCTCTGCGCTGAAGGAAGTAGTCTGCCGCCAGCTCCTTACCTGCCTCGAGTCTGAGCTCCATCTTTATGGGCATCATACCTATAACCATAATTCTGTCAATGTGGCTGTATACCATTCTGATATTGTCCTTGGTAAACAGGTTTGCGATATGGAACTCCTCTCTGAGTCTGTCCGTAGTCCAGTATCTCACGTCCTTCGCATTAGCTGCGTCTCTAACTTCCATTCCTTCATTCTCCTTTTTAATGTATTTACCATAAATTTCAATCTGTGAAAGCGCCGCAAAGGACAAGGAGCCGTCCTCGAGCCTCTGCTGCTTGAAGCCTGTAAGCTTCACGTACTCCGTAAGTCTCGGAGCAAACTCAAATTTCTGCCCCTCGGCAACTCCCGCAAGGTCGGCGTGCACCGCAGTGCCGTCCGAGAAGGCTATATCCATCTCTTTCCAATAAGTGTCGTGGGGAAAATCAGCCCTCAGGAATATCGTAACCGAGGAAACCTCGACAGGCGTGCCGAAGTGCACCTCGTACTCAAGGTCCTCTCTGAGTCCGCCGCCCCAGGAATGATAGGGATATCTGCCGTGGCCGGAGTTATCTACAACTCCGTCGATAGCGTTACGCTCGAAGAAGCAGGGATCCTCTCTCGTAACAAAGTTCGCAACAGCGTGGGGAAAATACTTAGGCACGTTATGCCTATCGTGAGAGTTGAGTGAAATCAATCTCTCGGAATAAATCTCGGCATCCGTAGGCTCGGCGCAATAAATCCTGTGGTCGCATCCGACAAAAGCATCGGGATGGTAGCAGGAGCGCTTCTCCTCTCCGAGCGGCACGGTAAACTCAAAAATACCGTCGGGAGCGTAGACAATAGACTCCGAAAGGCTGGGGTCGAGTCTCAGCTTTACAAACTCGGAGTCGAGAAGCTCAAGTCTGAATTTATCCCCCGGCTCGTACTCGCCGGAGAAGTGCTCGTCTATCTCAACGCCGTAAGCCTTGAATTTGACCTCGCCGTTTTCACGTAAAAGCTTTAAATTAATAATAACAATCACCCCTTTGGGTTTATGATACCATACTTTAAAAGATAAATCAATAGAAAACCCGTTTTTTATATATAAAAAAAGAAGGCGGCAAATTGTGCATTTCGCCGTCCTCTGCCATTCTCTCGGGTGAGCGAACGTTTAAGCCCCGTTTTCGTACGTTCGGGCATCTCAGCTTGCGGGGCGCTGCTTATAAGAAGTCAAAATAACCCTCTGCCCTGTGCCGATTGAGCCGCTCTTCTCGTTTACTGCAATAAGGAAGCCCAACAGGAAAAGGACAGAGAATGTTTTTACATTCTCTGTCCTCTTTTCTTGACATTTATGGTCACAAATGCATATAGTGAAATATTTTGCCTTGCAAAATGTGAAATAATGTTCTGTCGAACATTGTGAAATATCTCGCTCTGCTCGATGTGAAATGAAATAAATCCCCTCACGGGAACCCCCAAAGCTCGCGCACTCGCTTCGGGGAACCCCTATCACGCCCGCAGGCATTT
>JAZORO010000049.1:0-81573 GCA_045656605.1 Eubacteriales bacterium | reverse complement strand
CAAATCCTCTTCGCTCACGTAGTAGCGGAGGTGCGTTGGAGTATTCACAATTCTACACGGGATAACCCCATTGTTTAACATCCAAGCTGCTTTGCGTTTGCTGATATGTAGCCTTTGCCTTAACTGTTCAAGTGAGAGTTCACCGTTTTTCTTCATTCTTCCGTACCCCTTATTCTTTGTTTAAGGCAGTATAAATTTTAACCATATACCACCCTTGATTTCTGACGCATAAAGGCGGGGTTTCGAGGTGAAAAACTCGCTACAATCGCTTGAAAAAGACCAAGGGTGCATACATGCCTATACCCTTGGTCCAATTGTTAAATACGGCGGTATTTGGTTCAAATCAGCTTCAAAAATATCTCGTTGAGAGCTTCCCAACCCGGAGCGTCCTTGTCCGGAAGCTCAGCGATGACTTGCTCGACTTCATCTATCGTTTTTTCGATGTATTCGTCCAGCTTTCCGAGGCGCTTTCCCTCGCAGATTTCGGGATTCGCCGTCTTCATTTTTATGAGCTCTACTACGTCGGGTAAAAGATTTTCACCGAGGCATTCATCCACCAACGTACTGAATAGCACCGGCGGAGGAGTGCCCTTCGCAATTATCCATTTGCAGGCAAGAAGCGGTCTTAGCATATAGAAGTATTTCTTATAAATGACCGAGTCGCCTCTGAGGTATTTGTTGCAGTTGCTTTTTGCTGTGCTGAGGTAATGGTATAACCCCATTTTTATTATGAAGTACTCCTCGATTACAGAAGAAATTTCTGCCCAATCTTCAGTTGTTTTGTAAACTATGGGAGAAGAATTCCATTCGAAGAGTGTCGGATTCGATTTATGTAAGAGCTTTAGCGCTTTTTGTAAATCCCAGCCGCTTATATCAAGGGTTTCGTCAAGCTGCCATTCGATTACGTCCCTCGTCTTATCGAGTCTTAAGTAATATTCCTTTGAACGAACGTAAATAAAGCGGACGTCATAGTCACTGTCCGGGGATGCGAATCCCCACGCTCTGCTCCCCGATTCCACGCAATGAAGAATTTTTATGTTCTCACGTTCTTCTATTTCTTTTAGTTTTTCTCGAACTTTTTTCAGCATATCATCACCTCTTTCAGAGTCGCTTTATTATACCATATGTTAAAATAATAAGCAAGTGATTTTTTAAAAGCAGCCGCTTGTACTTGAACTTTAAAGCGTGCGTAGGGTAAAAAAGGACAGGGGATTATCCCTGTCCTTTTTCTTCGCTGATAGTTGAATAATTTTTCTGAATTTGATGTAGCCCGAGGGATTTTACTCGAGTGTCAGGTATATATAGCTTTGAGCTAAACCGTCCGACGTAGCAAGGTAGCACATCATACGGTAAGTTCCTGCGCCGAGAGATTCGTCGCTTACAGCTGTACCGTCCGCATACTCAAGCACCGCACCGGAATAGGGAAGTCCGTAGCTAAGTATTTCAAGGTTGATCATGCGCTCGATTTCGCTGTACGAATAGCCGTCTTTAGTTTTTGCAACAGTTATTCTTCGCTCATTCTTTATCTTGTAGTCGAGGATGAGGTTACCGTCCTCCTCGTCGGCCTCTATGTTCATTGCCGCAGACTCGATTTCACCTTCATCAATGGTTACAAAGGCGATTTTTTTCATTTCGCTGACTCTGATTTTCTCGTTCTTCGTAGCAACGTATACGACTGCAGCATAGTTTCCTTCGTGTAGGTTGAGCGGAATTTCGTACTCTCCGCTTGCTTGAAGAGTTATTGCTTTGCCCTCAAACCTTACAGATGAGCCTTCGGTTCCGCTGAGGGGTATCGTATTTACGCTTATGGGTTTTCCTTCCTCGTCGATCAGAGAAAGCCCAACCTTAATTACGTACTCAGCGCCAACCTCGAATAGGTGAACGTCGTTTGTCATTACTGAAATTCCCGATAGGCTAATGAGATTGTTCTCTAAGGTATTATTACCGCTTACAAGCATATTAAGTAAACTAAAGTGTGCATTTTTTGACAAAACCTGCCTAGAAGATACCACTTCGTAGTTATTTACTTTTTCATATTCATATCTTGCTTCTCTGAATTTTTCATCAAGAACGTCCCTTGCGCTGTCAACATTTTCTATGCTTGACATATTGTAGCCGTTCCACGAGAAGCTATCACCGAAGTTGTCGGAGAGAAGAACGGCGTGCTCCAGCGAGCGTGCTACGGTATCCATATCGCAATGAAGGTCAAGACCTATTTCTTTGACGTATTCTTCAAATTTTGCGCACGCATCTGCGGGTGATATGCTCGGCGAGGGCATAGCGAATTCAAGCGAGCCAAAATAAAACTCTTCGCCGTAGAAGTACTGAACGTATCCTGACGAGAATCCGAAGGTGTTCTTATCTATGGAATAATAATCAGATGCATTGTAAACGCCCTTTTGAGTTGTTAATTTGTCAATTTTAGACGTTGTGTATACGTCTTCTCTTACGTCTTGACTTGCATTTTCCGATGATACGGATACAAATCCATTATTGATTGCCGTGAAGTAAAGATCAAATGAATACAAACCGGGGGATAACCCTATGCGGAAGAGCTCGAGGTTGTTTGTAGGGTCAAAAACCGTATACCAAGCGTTTTCGAGTGATTCGCTGCTTGAATCCATTTTCAGAAATGAACCGAATCCAAGACCGTCTCTTATTATATAAGGTGAGAATGATATACTTTTAAAACCGGTATCCG
This sequence comes from Eubacteriales bacterium, assembly GCA_045656605.1. GTDB lineage: Bacteria > Bacillota > Clostridia > Oscillospirales > CAG-272 > UBA1740. The sequence continues at coordinate 78,872 of JAZORO010000049.1, read as the reverse complement.
GATCGCAGTAGTAGTTGAAACGAGTATTTATCCAGTACCCGCGTGAGTTTTCTGCTATGAAGTAGTCGGTAAATCCGTTTGAGTTGTTATACATTTGCTCGTATCTCTCACCGGGGATAAGCAGGGTGCGTATTTCACCCGTTGTACCGTCGTCATAAGACATAAATGAGAACATATCGTATACGTTCCTTGCATTCTCATCGGTGTAGCGGTAGTATACGTGTATATCATCATAGATTCCCAATACAAGAAGTACGTCATAGGTGTCATATACTCTGAGCATCTGCAGCTCCGAGCCGACACGTACCCACTTGTCCGTGATTCCCACGCTCGTCTTCATATGTGCTATATCTTCTGCAACCGATACCGCTTCTTTATCTGCGCTTTTCACAAATTGATCGAACTCAACCATAGAAACGGAGTAGTCCGGAAAATCATCCCATGTGTAAGATCTGCGGTCTTCGGTTGAGCTAAGGGGTACAATACTATTATATTGCGTTTCCTGAAGGCTGAAAGGATCGTCAGGCAGCTCTGCGAGCGAGCTTTTCAAGAGATTCGAAAGCCCGAAATCAACCTTTCTGCCTACCAGAGACTCATCCATACGCTCGTTGGCGAGCAGAAGCTTTGCAGCCTCGAGACCTGTGTAGATTCTTTCCTTAAACAGCGAGCAGATCGCCATGGAAAATACCACTGACAGAAGCATACATAAAACCAAAATGGCGGATAAACCCTTTTTCATAAAATACCTCTCATATGTTCTAAATTCATTTTATTTTTCTCGTCTTGTTTTGATACGGACTGTGTTACTTACATAGCTTGCTTTTTTCGTTCTTACAAAGTCCTATGAACTGCTCGCGTCTATCAAACGAGCTGCAGTTTGCGCACCAGCTATCGTCACACCCGTTATCAATGGGAGAATATTGCTTGCATACGTCCGAGTATGCAAGCGTGAAGGGAACACCGTCTTCGGTATATTGCCTTGATTGTGAGAAGTTCGGATATATGGGGGTGGGCTCCCATCCGCACCTGCGCTCTCCATCCGACTCGTAGCCATAGTAGATTTCAAATTTTATCCCCTCGATTTCGAAGGCTTTGTAAAGTTCTCCGTCCTTGACCGTGCTCATTCGTTCCTCACTTTTAACAAAAAATCCCGTATAACGTCCTTACACCGACATTATACAGGATTTATTTTTGCTTGTGGGTAACTTTTAGAGCGAAAAAGGTTGGGTGTTTTATACGAAAGCACCGAGCTCTCGACGCTTAAGAGCCCCTGTTTTGTTTTTTGCTACGTAGAGCTCCTTCTTTACGTGGGATACGGTGACGTTCATTCTCTCTGCAATCTCACTGTCCGAGAGTCCGAATGCGGCGAGTCGTGCCATTTCTCTTTGGCGCACTGTCAGGGCGTTTGTAACGTTGCGCGAGAGTAGGGAGTTGTGCAGCTTGATCCACCCTACGAGCAGCGCCTTATATAGCTCCTTAACCTTTGCGTGAGCACCTTTATCCTTTAAGAGAAGCCTGTCATCCAAGAGGTTGTCGAGATTACGTCTGTGTTCGGCAAGGATACCGAACAAACCGTCCGGCAAGGCAAGATTGATAGCCTTGTCTATGTGCGGTATGGCGCTTGAATCGTCTCCGAGCTGATGATAGCATATAGCTGTCAAGAGTCGAAGGTGAATTTCTGGTATTACAAGCCTTTCGGCGACAATTCGGGAGATAAGCGGCTCTGCAAGGTATGGAATAATGCGCATAAGTCCCATTCCCGAAAAGTCGGGCATAAATATGTTGCCCTTAGCCTGCTCCTGAGCCGCAATCAAAAAGTATTTTATATAAAATACTTTCGCAGCGGGGTGGGCGTCAGGCGGCAGATGCTCAAACTGACCTCTTCTGAACCATTCGGGATATCCGCTTATCGTAATATCACGCACTGCACTGTCGATGCAGGCGAGGGACAGAGACATAATTTGCTTATCCTCAGGGCTTTTCCACGGCGCTTCGCATATATGAATTTTCGCTTTGCGGTATAGTGAGATGTCACCCTTCCACATAGCCGAGAGTGCTAGTAGCATTCCGCCCGCATTAATTGCGTAGAAGCCGGAGTGCGCACCCAAAAAATAATTTGCGTGCTCTATGACCTTGTCTATTTCTCCCCTTGAATAGGCTATTTCGGCGGAAAACAGCGCTTGAGCCTCGGGGTTGTGCGAGAGTGACTCTATAACCTCATCTGCAGAGCCTGTTCGTGTATACAAATCGGTCATATTGAGGAATGGTGACTTCTTGGGCATAGGGAGCTGCGGCTTTTTTGATTTTCGGCTTTGCCTTGCTGTTTTGCTCCTTCTGTCAAGGGGCTTTTGAGCGTCATAGGGTATCATCCAGGCTCTGCCGAATCTTACAGCTCCGCTAACCATCCCGGACGTGCATAGATGCTGTACCTGCCTTACAGACAGATTCCATTTCTTGGCTGTGTCAGCTATTGTAATATAATCGTTCTTCATATCCGTACCGCTTTTATAAATTTCGCTTTTACGCTATATATCATACATCGCTTTTGCGCTATTTGCAATAGCTTGTTATGTTAAAAATAAAAATTCTCAAAAAAATTAAGGGAGCACAGTCGGATGCGCCCTTATTTTTATTTACACTTGAAGAGGTGTTCAGAGCTCTCGAGCATCTATTCTTCTTATTGGATTTCTGCCGAATTGCTTGCGGTACATACGGTAGAAGTTACTGTAGTTTTCATATCCGACTGTCATAGCTGCCTCGGTGGCAGGAGAGCCCTCTCTAATCAGCTTTTCCGCAAATGCGAGCTTTTTTTGAAGAACGTATTGCATAGGCGATATCTTCATTCTTTCGACGAAGAGGTGGCTTACCGAGGATTTGGAGAGCGCAACGTGCGCCGCTATGTCCGAAAGACGAATATTCTCGCACAGATGCTCCTCGATATACTCGAGTATAGAGGATAATTCCTCTTCGACCTGTTCTGCGCTTTCGGTGCATCCTGAGCGAATGAGCTTGTAGAAGAGCTTAACCATAATGCTCTCGGCGAGCGGCGCATAAAAATTTTTGTCCTGGCTTTTACATATCTCGGCGAGCGTTGATGCATCGCTGAAGTTGACAATATAAATATTCTTTTGCATTTCAGGGAAGCTTGGATGCAGGACAGACGGGATAGCCCCTCTGTCGAACAGCGCTATGACTCTATGGTAGTTGCCGTGCTTGTTCGATAGCACCGTGTGGTAGGAAAGAGGAGAGAGGAGGGCGCACTGACCCTTAAGCAGACGGTAATGGCGACCCTCAAAAATAATTGTAATGTCACCTTCCACGACAGCAATCATTTCGAACTGACTGTGGCAGTGACTCTCGCATAACAGCTCGTCTATTTCCGGGCTCTCATTGTAGTCCAGAGAGAATCCGACGCCGTATGTAGTTCTCTTCATATAATCACCTCGTAGAAAATTATACCACATATTTGCAAGAAAAGCAATATAATTTACAAGATATGTAATATTAATTGTCTTTGAACTATGTTATAATTTCTTATGACAGAAGATATAAATGGCAAAACGGAGGTTTTATGTCGAACTTAATTCTGAATGAGCCGTTGGTTGTAGACGGCTTTAGGATTGCAAACAGAGTTGTTTTTCAGCCTATGGAGGGCTGCGACTGTGAAAAAAACGGAGCTCCCGGTCTTCTTACGGTGGAAAAGTATATGAAGGCGGCGAGGAGCGGTGCCGGTGTCGTATGGTTCGAGGCAAACGCCGTATGCCCTGAGGGCAGAACGAATCCGAGGCAGATGATGCTTACCGAGGAGAATGCCGTGAATTTCCGAAACCTTATTTCGGATATGCGAGCCGCTGCCGAGCAGGAGGGAATGCCGAGGCAGATATTTATTCTGCAATTGACTCACTCGGGTAGACAGAGTATAAAACCTATGACAGCCTACCGCCATCCGATATACGAGGAGCGCCGCCCTGTTGATGACGGAGCGATAGTCAGCGACGAGTACTTGGATACACTGCCGATGCTGTATGCAAAATCTGCGAGACTTGCGGAGGCTGTGGGTTTTGACGGAGTCGATGTAAAATCCTGTCACGGCTATCTTATCCAGGAGCTTTTATCAGCGTTTACAAGAGAGGGCAGATACGGCGGATTGTTTGAAAACCGTATACGCTTGTACATAAATTGTGTCAGGGCGGTAAAGTCGGTAATTGGTGAAAAATGCCTGCTTACAGCGAGACTCGGCGTATCCGATATGGTGCCCAAGCCCTATGGGTTTGGCACGGATGAAGATGGGAGACTCGATATGACCGAGCCCGAGCTCCTTATCGCACGGCTTGTTGATATGGGCGTGAAAATTCTCAACGTCACTGTGGGTAATCCTTATTACAACCCTCACGTAAACAGACCCTACCGCCTCGGAGCATACAACCCGCCGGAATCGGCAGAGGTAGGACTCGCACGCTTCGTCACCGTGGAAAAAAGGATAAAAGAGCGTTTCCCGTCGCTTTGCCTTGTAGGGTCGGGGCTTTCGTATTACCGAGAGGACTTGATTGCGAGGTCTGAGGAGCAGTTATCCGAGGGCGTGTGCGACCTTGTTGGATATGGCAGAGCGACGCTCGCCTATCCTATGTTTTACAGAGATTATCTTGACGGCAGATTCGATAAGAAGAAATGCTGCGTAACCTGCTCAAAGTGCACCTCTCTTATGCGTGCGAAGTGCGTTTCGGGCTGTGCCGTTTTCAACGAATATTATAAAAACTTGTTTAAGGAGATGAAAATATGAAGGTTGCGATTGTTACAGGTGTGGCGGGCGGAATAGGCTGGGTAACGGCGGTCGAGCTCGCTAAGCGCGGGTATATGATTGTAGGTATGGATATCGGTTGCGAGCCCGAGCGGAGCGAAATTTCCGAATACGGAATGGTGTATGTACAGGGCGACCTTTCGAATGCCGAGGACAGAAAGAAGCTTGTTGATACCGCTGCTTTTTACGGCGAGATTTCTGCACTTGTAAACGTTGCGGGTATAGCTCCGAGAGTACGCAGAGATATACTCGAGATGACCGAGGAAAGCTATGACCTCGTTATGGGCATAAACACCAAGGGAACTCTATTCCTGACTCAGCTTGTTGCAAATCGTATGGTGGAGTGCGGAAAAGGCGGAGCGATAGTGAATATTTCTTCTTGCTCGGCATACACCAGCTCGCCCAGCAGGGGAGAGTACTGCATATCCAAGGCGGGAGTCTCTATGATAACAAAGCTGTTCGCCGACAGGCTCGCCTCTTTTGGAATACTTGTCAACGAGGTTTGCCCCGGCATTATAGCTACCGGAATGACAGCAGGGGTAAAGGAAAAATATGACAGACTCATCGACGGCGGACTTGTACCGATGAAGCGCTGGGGCGACCCTCTCGACGTTGCGAAGGCGGTCGTTGCGCTCTGTGACGGAACGCTTGGATATACTACGGGTATGTCGCTGATTGTTGACGGAGGAATGCATATAAGAAGCCTATGAGAAAACAGTATAATACAGTAGTAATCGGCACCGGATGTGCGGGATACAATGCCGCATTGCGCCTTTTTGGTCTCGGCGTCAAGGATATAGCGATAGTAACAGAAGGACGGTTTATGGGTACGTCCCGCAATACAGGCAGTGACAAGCAGACCTATTATAAGCTTTCTTTGTCCGGCTCTGACGGAGATAGCGTGCGTGAAATGGCGGCGACGCTGTATGCAGGCGGAGGCGTAATGGGAGAGCACGCACTTGCTGAGGCGGCTTACTCGGTGCGTTGCTTTATGCACCTTGTCGAGCTTGGCGTAAAATTCCCGACCAATGAGTTCGGAGAGTATGCAGGCTATAAGACGGATCACGATCCCCGTTCCAGAGCTACGTCCTGCGGACCCCTTACGTCGAAGTATATGACAGAAGCGCTTGAACGTGCAGTGCTTGAGAGAAATATTGAAATAATCGATGCGGAAAGAGTGGTAAAGATTCTTACCGAAGACGGCAAAGTCAGAGGAATCGCCACGGTTTCTCAGTACACGGGATTGCCCTCTGTTATCTCTTGCGAGAACGTTATACTCTGCACGGGCGGACCTGCCGGAATATATAAGAATACGGTATATCCTGAAAGCCAGCACGGCGCTACAGGTCTTGCCGTTGACGCCGGAGCGACGCTTTCAAATATGGAAGAGTGGCAGTACGGAATTGCCAGCGTAAAGTTCCGCTGGAATCTTTCCGGCAGTTATCAGCAGGTTCTGCCGAAATATATTTCCGTGGATGATGACGGGGTCGAGCGTGAGTTTCTTTATGATGCGCTTGGAGATAAGTCGCTCGGACTTATATTCTTAAAGGGCTATCAGTGGCCGTTTGACACGAGAAAAATCAATGGCTCGTCTACCGTTGATCTTTTGGTTTCCGGAGAGCTTGAAAAGGGCAGAAGGGTATATCTTGACTTCAGGGCAAACCCGAGCGGACTAGAGGATGGATTTGACTCGTTACCTGAGGAAGCGTATACTTATCTTGAACGCACGGGTATACTCTTTGGCACTCCCATTGAGAGGCTTGAGAAGATGAATAAGCGCTCTATCGACCTTTATGCCTCGCACAACATAGACCTTTATAACGAGAGGCTTGAAATAACCGTCGCAGCTCAGCATTGTAACGGCGGAGTAATGGTGGACGAGAATTGGCAGAGCGACGTCGAGGGACTTTACGTTGCGGGCGAGGCGGCAGGCACGTTCGGTGTGTATCGACCCGGAGGAAGCGCTCTTAACTCGACTCAGGTTGGCGGACTCAGAGCGGCAGAGCATATTGCAAGGAAGGATAGAGGCTCGGCTGAGTCTACTCCCGAGTATGTACTTCCTAAGATTAGGTACGGTGAGACGAACGTTTATAGCATAAGGGAAGAGCTCGCAAGAGGGATGAGTCTTGTTGCGGGCTTTGACAGAAGCATCGAGGGGATGAAGAAGCTCTATGACAGGGTGGAGAAGCTTTCCGAGAACTTCTTTGACGAGGTGCGGATAGATGATATTTCAAAGACAGCAGAGCTTTTCAAGCTTTATGATATGGTCATTACTCAGCGTGCCGCACTGTCTGCAATGATTTATTCGGCAGAGCACGTAGGCTCACACGGAGCTGCGATAGTGGACCGCAAAGCGCCCACAGTCGGTGATGAGCCTAAAAAGACGAGGACGTTAACCTGCGGATTCGTTTCTAGAGAAGAGGACGTATCTGCCATTCCCGACCCTTGTCTTTGGTTTGAGTCCTTGCTTGCATCACAGAAGTAAGTTTAATTGAAAATATTGCTGAATCCTCGAGTAATCAGACGAGGATTCCATAGGAGAATATTTATGAAGGCTTTTATTTCGCTTTCAAAAAATGATGAGAGGTTTCACACCTTTTTCACAGAGGAGAACGTTGCTCTTGCTGAGTCTCTCGGTGAGATAGTCTGGAATGATACCGGCAGAGATTACACAAAGGATGACGTTGCTGAGCTTATCGGCGACTGCGACGTTTACGTTACCGCCTGGGACTGTCCGAAGCTTGATTCGGTTATTCTTGATAAGGCTGAGAATCTTAAGCTTATGGTGCATTTATGCGGCACGGTTGCCCCCTATGCGTCAAAAGAGGTGTGGGAAAGAGGAGTCCGAGTAATATCGGGGAACAATTATTTTGCAGAGTCGGTAGCCGAGGCGACAGTGGGGTATATGATAACCGCACAGAGAAATATACCGAAGTACAGCCGCCGCTTCAAGGAAGAAAAAATATGGCGTGCCGGCGATGAGTACACGAACAGCCTCATAGGCAAGACAGTCGGACTTGTCAGCTATGGAGCAATTGCGAAGCATCTTGTGAGGATGCTTTCTCCCTTCCGTGTAAAAATTAAGGTCTACGACGTTAAGCCCCTGCCCGAGGAGGACGTGAAGAAATACGGACTAAAGCAGGCGAGCCTTGAGGAGATTTTCTCGAGCTGTGATATAGTTTCACTTCATACGCCGCATATAAAGGAGACTCACCACCTTATCACGGAGGAGCTGTTAGCTATGCTTCCCGAGGACTCGCTGTTTGTCAATACGGCGAGGGGAGAGATAGTGGACGAGGAGGCTCTCGCCAGACAGCTTATGAAGGGGCGCTTCCGTGCGATACTGGACGTATACGAGCAGGAGCCGCCGCCTTCTGACAGTCCCCTTTACACCTGTGAGAACGTAATATTAGTTCCGCATATGGGCGGTCCTACGGTAAATCTGCGTGCGGATATAACACGTGATTTACTCACCGAAGCGGCAGGATTTATTGATTCAGGCAAGGAATTGCCTAACGAAATAACACTTGCAGCCGCTTCTGTGATGTCGTTGAAATAAGAACGGAGATAAAATTATGAAGCTGTGTTTTTCGACGCTCGGCTGCACCGAGCGTAGCCTCGAGGATATACTTAGCCTCGCAAATAAGTATGGGATGGATGCACTCGAGGTAAGAGGCATCGAGGGAGTTCTCGATAACTCTTTGATTCCCGAATTCAAAAGGGAGTCGAGCGAGTCTACGGTTGAGGCGTTTAAAAAAGCTGGAATTAAGCCGCTTGTTCTCGGCACCTCTTCGTCCTTCCACGACGTAGCAAAATATGATTCTGCGATAGAAGAGGGCATACGTGCCGTTGATATTGCGTCTCGGCTCGGCTTTTTCGGTGTTCGTGTGTTTGGCGATTTTATAGTCGGCGACGAGCGAGAATGCATTCGGAGAGTCGCAGAGGGCGTATACACTCTTTGCCGATATGCCGAGGAAAAAAGGGTAAAGGTTCTTCTTGAGGTTCACGGAGAATTTAATACGATAGAAAGACTTGCGCCGATTGTGGAAAGGTGTAAGGAGAGTGCGAGCTTCGGACTTATCTGGGACGTCTGCCATACGAGGGATACTTATCCCGATTGGCGTATCTTTTACCGTGCGTTTGATAAATACATAGCTCACGTCCATCTGAAGGATTTTAAGGACGGAAGGAACGTTTTACCCGGAGATGGAATCCTGCCTCTTTCCGAGATTGCCTGCGAACTTTCAGCTTGTGGCTATGACGGATATTTTTCTCTCGAGTGGGAGAAGAAGTGGCATCCGGAGCTTCCGATTATAGAGGAAGCGCTCGATAGATATATTGGACTTTTTTGAGGTAAATAAATGGCGGGAACAAAGGAGAGATATTATTCTCTGATGCAGAAGGCGCTATACGCCTACAGCGATGAGGATATCAGAGAATATTTTGAACGTGTAAAGAGAGACGGACTTAAAGAGCACGGATTTCCGAGACTCACGGCAAACATAGGCATTATGATTTCTATGGGCGTGCGCAGGGAGCTTTTACCGATATTCATTGAGATGATGGACTTTTCTTGCGATACGATTCCCACGGTTCTTGCGGCTAATGATTTCTCTGTCAGAGAGATAGTTTTCTGCCTTCTCGAGATAGAGAAGAGCGGCGTTCTTCCCAAGGAATATACCACAAGGTGGAGAGAGCGCCTTGCATCTATAGATCCGCTTACCACCTATACCGTGTATGCAAAAACTCCGGATGAGGACGTGCGCAACTGGGCGCTATATACAGCGCTCAGCGAGTTTGCAAGGCAGAAGGCGGGCTTGTGCGATTCTTCGGAATTTATAGACCTGCAGATAGCGTCTCAGCTCGTATGGCTGGATGAGAACGGGATGTATATGGACAAGAAGGGCTCTGATATCAATCACCCTTTTATGTATGACATCGTTTCAAGAGGGCTTTTTACCCTTTTACTTCATCTTGGATACCGAGGAAGGTATTTTGATAGAATAGATTCGGCATTAAGAAAAGCTGCTCTCTGTACTCTTACTATGCAGTCGGTGACGGGTGAGCTGCCCTTCGGCGGCAGGAGCAATCAGTTTATACATAACGAAGCATGGATGGCGGTTATCTTCGAATATGAGGCAAAGCGGTATAAGGCGAGTGATCCCGAGCTTGCATCACGCTTCAAGGCTGCAGCAGGCGAGGCAACTGCGGCGGCCGAGAGGTGGATAGATAGAAAGCCGACCCTGCATATAAAAAACCGATATCCGAGAGAATCGATGTATGGGTGCGAGTTTTACGCCTATTTCGATAAGTATATGATTACGGTCGCATCCTTCTTCTACGTCGCCTCGCTTATTGCCGATGACAGCATTGAAGCCGGAGAGTTTGATATGTCGGCTGACGTCTTTGCTACATCTCACCATTTTCATAAGCTGTTTTTACGTGCAGGCGGATATATGGCGGAGCTGGACACAAATGCCGACCCCGAGTACGACGCATCGGGTCTCGGCCGTGTGCATAAGAGAGGTGCTCCATCGGCTATATGTATGTCGACGCCGTCCCCTTCGAATCCTGACTACAAGCTTGATATACCCAATCCCGTTGCGGCATCTTTGTGCCCTTGTGTCCGAATGGATGGAAGGTGGATTTACTCATGCGACAGTGACGCTGATTTTGAGGTGATTTCTCTTTCACATACCGAGAAGTGCGCAAGTACTCGGCTTGTTGCGAGCTTTAAATGCGGGGCGAGGGTTGTAGAAGATATCTACGTTGATTCGGAAGGAGTGAGTATTAGTCTTTCTTCCGAGTGTGAGATAGGCTTTATGCTTCCGGCGTTTGATTTTGACGGAGAAAAAAATACGGAGATATCTCTTTCGGAAAACTCTCTGTCGATTTCGTACGAGGGGTGGACGTGCAGATATACCGTTAGCGGGGCTTTATCCGATATTGGTAAAATTACGGCAAACAGGAACGGTCACTATAGACTCTTCTTAGCGTCGGCAGATAAAAAGCTGAATGTTGGAATTGAAATCCTACCGAACCTTTAAAAAATAAAAAAGGCAGGCAGCCGTGTAAAAATACGGTTACCTGCCTTTTTGCTGTTAATAACACAATTAAGCAAAAACGCCAATAAATCTTAAAATGAATGAGATTATGAAAATAGTAACGGATGAGACGAGTGTGCTCCACACGACCAGCTGACCGGAGAGCTCGACGTCGCCGCCCATCTCCTGCGCCATAGGAACGCTGGAAACCGCTACGGGAGATGCGAAAAAAGCAATAAATGCGGCAAAGTGCGCTCCACCGAATACACCCATAAAATACGCCACGGTGAGCGCTACCGCAGGAACTACGACTGTTCTGAGCGCTGTACCGAAGATTATTTCACGTTTCATACCCGGCACAGATGAAAATTCGAACTGAGCTCCGAGTACAATCAGAGCGAGCGGTGTGGATGCGTTTGCAAGATAATTGAGAGGCTTGTAGATAAAAGGCAGGGTACGTATATCGGCATTTATGCCTTTTTGCATACAGAGATTTTTGATAAGCAGAAATATGGCGCCTACCGCTATTGACGTTGTAAGCGGATTTTTAACAATGTCCAAAAGAACCTTTTTTAATCTCGTCTTTTCTTTGCCGTATACGTTAAAGCATACTACTGCAAAAATGTTGAATAGGGGAATCGAAAAGGCGGATAACAATGATGCTATTGCGGCTCCTTCCGCTCCGTACAGAGCCTCTGCGAGCGGAATTCCTATCAGCGCATAGTTTGAGCGGAAGTATGCCTGCGCCAACGATGCCTGCCTCGGCTTATCCTTTGTAATAAGGTGCACCGTAAGAAAAACACAGATAAGCACAATGCCTGCGGCGCAAACTGCGTAGAGGATATATCCGGCGCCTATATTCGAGTCAGCGTCAATGTTGTATATGTTTAAGAAAAGAAGACACGGTAGCAGGATTTTGAATACCAGCTTGTTTGCGAGCCTTATAAAGCTGTGGTCGAGCTTTATTATTCTTTTTATTACGTATCCGAGGGCAACGAGAATTATTATGGGGGATGTCGCATTGAATGCGAAAATGAGTGAGTCCATCGAGATCTCCTGGCTAAAATAGATGAGAATTATTCAAAGGTTTCGTTTTCACGGAACTGAAGTGCGTAGAGCTCCTTGTATATACTGCCGTTTGCCATTAGCTCCTCGTGAGTACCTTTTTCCAGTATTTTTCCGTCGGTGACTACGGCTATCTCGTCAGCTCCCTTTATCGTCGAGAGCCTGTGGGCGACGACGAGGGTTGTCCTGCCTCGGCACAGCTCGTCAAGAGACTCTTGGATGAGCATCTCGGTCGTGTTGTCAAGAGCGCTGGTTGCCTCGTCGAGTATGAGTATTTTCGGATCCTTGAGGAATACCCTTGCTATACTCAGACGCTGCTTCTGACCGCCGGAGAGCTTAACTCCTCTTTCACCGATTTCGGTGTCATAACCGTTTTTGAGGGTCATTACGTAGTCGTGTATGTTGGCCTTCTTTGCCGCCTCTATCATCTCTTCTTCAGAAGCGTCGGGCTTTCCGTACAGTATGTTTTCTCTTATCGTTCCGACGAACAGGAAGACGTCCTGCTGTACGATACCGATATTTTTTCTTATTGATTCAAGCGTAAGAGTTCTAATATCCTTTCCGTCGATGAGGACAGCGCCGTTCTTATCGTCAAGCTCGTAGAATCCGGGTAAAATGTGGCACAGAGTAGTTTTTCCACCGCCCGACGGTCCTACCAGTGCGAGCTTTTTGCCCTTTTCTATTTTGAGATTTATGCCGTGCAGCACCTCTTTCGTGGGGTCGTAGGAATAGGACACGTTACAAAATTCGATAGTGCCCTCTACGTTCTCGAGCGCAACCGCATCCGCAGAGTCAGCCTCGGGCTCCTCGTCCATAACTTCCAAGAAGCGCTTGAAGCCGCTCACTCCGTTCTGGAATTGCTCCATAAAGCCGATGAGCGTTGTAACGGGATTTATAAACAGGTTTACGGAAACGATAAACGTAGAATAGTCACCGAAGGATATCTTGCCCGCATAGAGGAAAAGTCCGCCGGCTATAAGTATAAATACGTTGAATATATCCGTAATGAATGAGGTTGACGAATGGAATTTTGCCATAGCAGAGTAGGCGTTTCTCGAGGAATCAACAAATTCATCATCGCCCTTCTTGAATTTGACCATCTCAGACTCGGAATTTGTGTACGCTTTCGTGACACGGATACCGGTTATACTGCTCTCAACCGCAGCGTTTATGGTTGCATTTGACTTTCTTCTGTCGTCAAATGCCTTTTTCATAGCCCGCCTGTAGTGGAAGGCTACGACCATAAGTATAGGAACGCAGGCGAATATGATGAGCGTCAGCACCCAGTTGATGGTAGCAAGGTATGTGAAGGACAGGATAATCATAACCGAGCTTATAAGAATATTCTCAGGGCCGTGGTGCGCAAGCTCGCAGACCTCAAAAAGGTCGCTGGTAATGCGTGTCATAATTCGACCGGTCTCGTTGTTGTCATAGAATCGGAAGGGGAGCTTCTGCAGGTGTCTGAAAAGGTCGCACCTCATATGCGACTGCATCCTTACTCCTATCATATGACCGTAGTACTGAACGAAGTATCTGAGGAAGAGTCTCAATACGTAAAGAGCAAGAACTATTACTCCGGCAATAACTATCGTCAGATACATTTTTTCGGGTATGTAAATATTCAGCATATTTCTCGTTACAATAGGATAAACCATACCCGTAACGGAAATAAGCAAAGCAGCGAGCATATCGAGCAAAAGCATCTTCTTGTGAGGCTTGTAATATGCTAAAAATCTTTTAAGCATTTTTCTTTTCCTTTTAATTTCATTTGCCTATTATTTTACACCCAAATTGCTTTAGAGTCAATACTGTATCGGAGTACAAACGAAAAAAATGGAAATTGCGGATAATAATTAGAGTCGGGCAAGCTGCAAAAAGAGCAGATAGACTCGCCCGACCTTTTATCGGTTATTTGATTTTCATCCTTCTTGCTACTATCTGGGGAGGCAGGCTCATCATAATCTGCCCGTTGTACTCGATTTCTACGGTATCGCCGACCTTGATAGCTTTTCGGTCGGTTATATTTCCGTCCTTGTCGGTAATCACGGCGTCGTCCGAGATTATTACCCAGTATATTCCCGAGGCGTATTCGCCTTCTACGACGTCTACCTCTATTTTTTCGCCGAGCGAGTTCACTTTCGCAGATAGCTTGAATAGCTTTGACTCGCTGTGAGAGCCGGTATCTCCGAGTCTTTCAGAGCACGAGCATAGCAGAAGCAGGGATATCAAAACTGCAATTCCTTTCATAAACCTTTTCATACCGTACCTTTTGTCTGTTTACCGGTTGCGGAATGCTCCGCACTCAGTATATGTTTTTTTGCCGTTTTTATTCAATTTCATAGGCGTGCGTGTCTGCAAATCTGCCGCAGAAGTCCATTACGTTTATACGGAAATAGAGTGCGCCTCTCGGTATGTCGAAGGAAAGAGAGGTGGCAGGCGCATCCTCTGTTCCGTATGCGCGTATCGAGGATTTGCCGCCGAAGATAGCGGAAATTTGCTTAGAGTCAGAGGTCTTGACCGTCACGTGTCCGTCATCTACCGTGAGCTCCTTAATTACAGGACCCATCGAGGAGTAGAATGCGCCCTTTTCCAACGCCGATATAACCGAGCCGTAGCTTAAATCCTCTGATAGAATCATCGTAAATCCACCATAGCTGTCCGAGCCGGGCTCTCCGTCAGGAGAAATGTTATGGTTGTCGTCTGTCGAGTGACAGAACAAGCTCTTTCCGCTCCTTAGCAGCCTGTCGTAAAGAGCACTGTTGTATTCGCAGGGGTTGATGAGGTAAGAAGAATAGTTACACATTTCTATTGAGAAGAAGCCGTCGTAAGCCAATATTCTGTCATAGTCCTCGAGCGACCATACAGGGTGATTGTAGGCGCAGATATATCCGTTTTCTCTTGCGGTTTTTAAAAACTCGTTTACGTATTCGACGGTGTACTCCCTGTCTCCGTTTCCGACCTTTATATAACCGTCCTTTTCACTCTGCCTTGTATATTTGTCGAAATAGTCGTTATAGCATATATAGGTCGTGTTATGCGCATCCTTCGCAAAGAGATTTATGTGCAACTCGGGCTTAAACGGGTCGTATACGGCATACTTTGACGGACGTATATACGCCTCGTATCCGGTGAGCAAAAGGAAGTCTCGCTCGGACAATTCCGAGTGGTCATAGGGACGCTCGTGATCGGTTATCGCAAGCACCGAGTAGCCGTGAGCCTTGTAGTCTCTTTTAAGTTGCTCGGGCGTTTTCTTTCCGTCCGAGAGTGTACTGTGACAGTGCAAGTTAGCCTTATATTGTTTTGATTCGGGGCTGATTATATATCTCATTTTCGCTTCTCCTTTTTTTATTATTTTACCATTCTCTCCCCTTTTTTTCAATACTATGTCTTGAAAAAAATACATTTGTAATGTATAATTTGTTTTGTAAAGAATTTTAATCTTCAGTGAGGTTGAAAATGAGAATATATCTTTTACCGGAGAGCGGAAAATTTTACAAGGCTAATCTGCATAGCCATACCACTGTTTCTGACGGGAAACTTACTCCCGAGGAGGCAAAGGATGCGTATAAATCACAGGGATATTCTATCCTTGCATACACCGACCACAATGTTGTTTTGCCTTGTCAAAATTTGACGGACGATGAGTTCTTGGCGCTCGAGGGCACAGAGATTGATATTACGGATTATTCTACGGTTTTTGAGAGGAATAAAATGCTTAATATCATCACCCTGCACATAAATATGATAGCCCTGCGCCCGAGTCTTCCTCATCCTTGCTGGGACGATGAGCAGAGCCCGGATTACGGCACAGTACCGCAGTATATGGACAAGATGATTATAGATAGGAGTATTCCCGGTATAAAGCGTGTGTACGGTCACGAGGGCGTGAGCGCCGTCGTCGCTAATGCGAAGCGGCTGGGCTATTTCGTTACCTACAACCATCCTACGTGGAACGGTGAAAATTATGTGAGGTATATGGGTTATCACGGCTTTGATGCAGTCGAGGTGTTTAATTACGGAACTATCGTCTCCGGCAGATGTGACGATGACATACACGTGTATAACGATATGATAAACGATGGTAGACGTGTATATGCGGTAGCTGGTGACGATAACCATAACGGCGAGCCTTTTGACTCCTTGTATTCCGACAGCTTTGGTGCGTGGACGATGATAAAGGCGGATAAGCTTGACTACGAAAGTGTCGGTGATGCGCTGGCGAAGGGTAATTTCTATGCTTCGCAAGGACCTGAAATAAAGGCGCTGTGGCTTGAGGGGAATACCGTTCACGTCGAGTGCTCGGATGCTTCGTCCATATATCTGACGACCGGAAAGCGCTATTCAAGGAGAGTTTACTGCCCCGAGGGCGGAACGCTTACAAGCGCAGATTTGAGGATGCATATGGCGGCGCCGTATTTCAGAATTACCGTGGTTGATAAAATGGGAAGAAAGGCGTTCACGAACGCATATTTCCTTGATGACCTCGGTGTAAGACAGCTGTAAGCTGCATTTGTCCCGGTCTTACGAACGCAAAAGGAGAAGAGAAAATGAGAAAGACTAAGATTATATGTACAATAGGCCCTGCCTCGAATAATGAAAAAACCTTGACTAAGATGTGTATGGCGGGGATGAATGTTGCGAGATTAAATTTTTCTCACGGCACGCACGAGGAGCATAAGCGGACAATAGAGCTTATAAAGAAGGTTAGAGAGCTTCTCGATGCTCCCATAGCTATAATGCTTGATACTAAAGGCCCGGAATACAGAATAAAGACGTTTAAGGATAAAAAGGTTTTCTTGAACGAAGGTGATACGTTTACCTTCACCACTGAGGACGTAGTGGGGGATGAGCGATGCGTTTCGGTTTCTTACAAAAATCTGCCGAAGGAGCTTGAGCCCGGCGACAGGATACTCTTAAATAACGGTCTCGTTGTATTCGAGGTTAAGATGGTAGACGAGAATTCTGTTGAAACGGTGGTTCTCACCGGAGGAGAGATTTCCGACAGAAAGAGTATGTCCTTCCCGGGGAAGGTTCTGAAGCAGGAGTTCTTAAGCGAGCAGGATAAGGCGGATCTGCTCTTCGGTATAGCCGAGGACGTGGATTTTGTTGCGGCTTCTTTCGTCTCGTCTGAGGAGGATATTAGATCTATCCGCGATTTTCTCGATGCAAACGGCGGCAAGGAGATTGACGTTATTGCAAAGATAGAGAACCGTACGGGTGTCGACAATATAGAGAAGATATGTAACGTTGCCGACGGAATTATGGTTGCCAGAGGTGATTTGGGCGTTGAGATACCCTTCGTCGAGGTTCCCGCCGTACAGAAATATCTTATCAGCAAATGCCGACTCCTCGGCAAGAGAGTTATAACCGCAACCGAGATGCTTGAGAGTATGATCACAAATCCGCGTCCTACCCGTGCTGAGATTTCCGACGTTGCGAACGCCGTTTATGACGGTACTTCCGCCATTATGCTCTCGGGCGAGACCGCTATGGGAAAGCATCCCGTGGAAGCAGTGAAAAATATGGCGGAAATAGCAGAGTTCACCGAGAGAGGGATAGATTATAAGGATTGGTTCTTGTCCACCGAGTTCAAAATCAGGAACAACATCGATGCGGTTTCTCACGCAACGTGCGCTATGGCGGTAGACGTAGGCGCTAAGTGTATAGTAGTAAACTCTGTAAGCGGACAGACCGCAAGAATGGTGAGCCGTTTCCGCTGTCCTGTCGATATTATCGGTATGACTACCTCGAAGAAGGCATTGAGACAGCTTAATCTGAGCTGGGGAGTAACCCCCATACTGAGCGAGGAATATACCTCGATCGAGGTGCTCTTCTATAAGGCGCTCGAGGAAGCGAAAAGAGCTAAGGGGCTTGAAAAAGGCGATAACGTCGTGCTCACAGGCGGGCAGATAAACGGCAAGCCCGGCAACACTAATATGATTAAGCTTGAAACAGTAAAATAAATTTTTGGAAGGGAAATATGGCTAGAGGCGAAGGACAGAAGCAGAAGCTATTCAGGCTTCTTGAAATACTTTCGGATAGAACCGATGAGAATCACGGCTTGACTATGCCCGAGATAATAGACGCTCTCAGTGCATATGGGATAAAAGCCGAGCGTAAAAGCATTTACGATGATATCATCACTCTTGAAGAGCTTGGATTCTTTGTAGAGAAAATGCCGACACGCCCCCCTCGCTACACTCTCACAGGCAGACTTTTTGAGCTTCCTGAGCTAAAGCTTCTGGTTGATGCGGTTCAGTCATCCAAATTTATAACTGCCGAGAAGAGCAAGGATATTATAGAGAAGCTTAAGCGCTTTGCTGGGGCACACTCCCGAGGAGAGCTTTCTCGCCAGGTTTACGTCGAGGGCAGGGCGAAGACTATGAATAAGGCGACTATATACACGATAGATCTTATACATAGCGCCATAAACGCCAACAAAAAAGTAACCTTCAAGTATTTTGATTACAACAGTAGCAAAGAAAGAGTGTTAAGACACGGTGGGGCTCTCTATCGTGTAAGCCCGATCGCCCTTGTCTGGAATAGCGAGAATTACTATCTCGTGGGGTATGATGAGATAAGCTCCGAGCGCAAAAATTACAGGGTTGATAAAATAGTTGATTTGAGCGTTTCGGAAGAGATGAGAATAGAGAAGGTCGTAAGCGGCTTCAATACTGCCGATTATACCCAGAAGATATTCGGTATGTATGGAGGAGAGGAGACCCTCGTTACGCTTGAATGCCACGAGAGCCTTGCGGGTGTTGTCATCGACCGATTTGGCGCTGATGTTACTTTTATAAAGGTTGGGGACAGATTTCGTTTCTCCCACCGAGTTATGGTCAGCCCGAACTTTTATGCGTGGGTTATGAGCTTTGGCAGTAAAATGAAAATTATTTCGCCGGATTTTGTTAAAGACGAGTTTCTCTCGGAGCTCAGAGCGACGGCTGATTATTATTCAAAGGGGTAGTCAATGAAAAAATATGATTATGTAGCATTTGACCTGGACGGCACTCTTACCGACCCGTCGGGAGGGATTCTCGAGGGCTTTGTCTATGCGTTTCGGAAGATGGGCATTCCCTATGAGAGTAAAGAGTACTTAAAGCGTTATATAGGACCACCTCTTTTGGAGTGCTGGAAGAACGAGTTGTCTCTCTCTTATGAGGATGCTGAGCGAATGGTGCTACTCTTCAGAGAGTATTATAACGTATACGGCTGGTGGGATAATATGATTTACCCCGGTATACGGGAGCTCCTGGCGGGACTTAAGGCGGCAGGTAAAAAGCTCGTTGTCGCCACCTCGAAGCCTGAGGATACCGCAAAGCGTGTGCTCGGACTTTTTGGCATTGATAAGTATTTTGATTTCATAGGCGGAGCCGACGGGCATAAGAACAGGGATAAAAAGTGGGAAGTGCTTGAATACAGCCTTTCGTCGGTGGGCGTTCTTTCGGATTCGCCTCTTAAGGAAAGCTGTATACTCGTCGGTGACAGGAAATTCGATGCCGAGGGCGCAAAAATATGCGGCATTGATTCACTCGGGATACTGTGGGGTCACGGGAGCAAAGAAGAGCTCGAGGCAGCAGAATTTACTCACATTCTTGAAGGCCCGCAGGACGTCCTGAAGCTCTTATGCTGATTGGCGGTACTAATAATACTTTTGGAGTTGTTATGAGTGACAATAAGGATTTTTGTATCAACGAATACGGAGTTTTAGAAGAATACGTAGGTACTGAGAAATGCGTTGTTATTCCGCATGGGGTCAGACGTATCGGGCAGAACGCCTTTTCTGAAAATAACGCAGTAGAGTCCGTAGTGATAAACGGAGATGTAAGCAGGATATCTCCTCACGTATTTGACGGCTGCGGGGCGCTTAAATTTATCGAGGTTTGTGAAGGTGTAAGCGAGATTGAAGAGAACGCCGTTGTCAATTGCCCCTCGCTTCGCATTGTTCTTTTGCCCGATAGCCTCGAATACCTTGGAGAGGGTAATTTTGACGGATGTGATGCGGTTGAATATAACGTGTGCGACGGAGCAAAATATCTCGGTAATGATTCTAATCCGTTCGTGGCGCTTATATCTGCTGACCGTAGTATAGAAAAGTGCTATCCGAAAGAGGGCTTGAGGCTGGTTGCGGCAAAGGCTTTCTCGGACTGTGAGAGCCTTAGGAGGGTTGAGCTTCCCGACGGAGTTAAATCGGTTTTAAATGACGCCTTCGGTGGTTGTATAAATCTTTCGGAGGTTGCCTTCGGAAAGGGAAGCATAGCGCTTGACTCGCGGGCTTTTGTCGGCGTTCCACTTGACTGTATCCTATTTTTTGATAAGCTATCGGATGCCGATTGCAGAATTTTTTGGCGGGGAACGTATTATGAGACTCGCATAGAAGGGGTTGTTGAGTACGTAAGGTCAAACGCTTTTATCGGTGATGATTTTGCACTCAGAACGTACGAGGGCGGATGGTATTTAGGAGACGAGAATAACCCGTACCTCTGCCTTGTCGGCGCAGCTGACAAAGGAGCCTTTGCGTTTAATATCCATAGTGAAACGATGCTGATTTATCCGAATGCATTCCGTGACTGCTACAACCTTGAGAGAATAAAGATACCCGAGGGCGTGCTTAAAATAGGAAAAGAAGCGTTCAGGTGCTGCTACTCGCTTAAGAGCGTGGATTTTTCACAGTCTGTGCGTGAGATTGGAGAAAATGCATTTAACTCGTGCCACAGCCTCTCTGATTTCGAGCTTCCGAAAGGGAAGCTGGTGATAGAAACGGGTGCGTTTTGCTCATGCGTGTCTTTGCGTAAAATTGATGTCAACGATTCAAAGGTGCACGAAAACGCATTTTCCGATTGCGTTCGCCTCAGGAGCGTTAAAATCGGTAAAGAAACTATTATTCTCGGAGATTATGCTTTCTCCGGCTGTACGTTTCTTTCGGATGTCTCGGTTGAAAAAGAAAATCTGTACGGCATCGACGAGCATATCTTTGAGGGCTGCAAATTTGTAAAGGTCAAATACGTATAAGGGGGCTTACGGTTCTTTGCGTTGCCATAATCGGCATAAAAGCATAGAGCGTAGGAGAGCGTGTCGTTAAATTGACACAGACCGCCCTTTCACTGAAGCTATGGCTCTTGCACTTTTTCTTACACGTCTCGGATGTAACTCATAAGAATCAACCCGTTCTGAAATTGAAAAAATAAAAAGAAGAGCAAGAATATAAGGAGCTTTCCTTTTACTCTTGCTCTTCCTTTTTTATATTTTTTATAAGGCGGTTAAAACCTACCGTTTCTTCCCTTTATGCGTGAAGCTCACACTCACCCCGACTTTATAGAAACTGTTGAGTATAACGGAGAAAAAGGGAGCTTCCCACAGAGAACGGTTGACCCCGACTTACGACGAGAGAGCGAACTCTCCGAATATGGCCTTGATAAAGGCTATCATCAGAGGCACGGTAAGAATACATATCGTGTGGGATATCATCGCCATAGATGCCCCCGTGTTGGGGTCCTCTCCGTATGCTTCGGGGAATACTACCGTATTTAAACCGAGCGGAGAGCCGTATATAAACAACGTAAAATACAGTACGCAGTTTGAAATCTGAATTTTGAAGGCATATTCAAGGCTCAGCTTTACAAGATAGCAAAGAGCGATTATAGCGCTCGGCAGGGCTATTAATCTTGCAAAGGTGACAACATAAACCTTCTTGCGCTTTATAAGCTCGAAGAAGTCGTATTTCGCTATGGCTATTCCTGCGAGCAGCATAGCCGCAGGTCCCATACACTGTGAAAGGCTACTCAAAGTATCAAGTATGAATGCGGGACATCCTGATTCAAAGTCGGGTACAAGAAGTCCTATCGCAATACCGACGAAGGTGGCGATTGTGGGGGCGTTGAGCATTTTTTTGAACGGGTTTTCACGCTTGCCGTCGGATTCGGGCTTGAATAGCGCAAATCCCCACGTGTTTATCGCCGTAGCGCTCGGCAGACAGAAGAATTTGTAGAAAGCTAAAGCTTCCGGGCCGAAGAGTGCGAGAACAACAGGATCGCCGAAATATCCGGAGTTTGCGAAAGTAAGCGCATAACGATACACGTTCCTTTCGTAACTCTTGTTCTTGACGAAAAACCTCACGAGTATGAATGAGAATAAAATTGACAGCGTGAGCGCAACACAGGCTATGGCTATATTTGCCGCATGAGCCAGAAGGTTCTCGGGACGCATATATTTTGCCATCGTGTAGATGGCGAGAGCAGGGCAGAATACCCAGGTTTCCAGCTTTGCAAGAACACCGCCTGCGCTATCAGGCAGTACGTTGCATTTTTTAAGCGCGTATCCTATTGCAATGCAAAGAAACAACGAAAGAATAGGACCTACTGAGGCGGAAAATGTATCAAGCATTTTTTGTTTCCTTATGAATTAATCATACGGTGTCATCGTATAAAGCGTATAAAAGTTAAGTGCGTGTCCGCCTATGCCGACACGCACTTAAATATTTGAAAATCAGTCAGCTGCGTTTTCCTTTTTAGCAACAACCTGCTCGTCCTTGTAGTAGCCACAAGCCTTGCAAACACGGTAAGCAAGGTTGTACTCGCCACACTGAGGACACTTTACAAGATTTGTGGGGGTTTCGAGCTTCCAAACGCTGGAGCGTCTTTTCATCTTTCTCGAATGAGAAACTTTTCTCTTAGGAACTGCCATTGTTGATTACCTCCTGTATGAGTATGCGAAATACGCATTCTCGGAATATTATTATTTTTTATTTTCTTTTTCTTTAAGCTCTTCTAAAATCCTTCTGAGAGGCTCAAGCCTCGGGTCAATCTCACCGGAGGAGCAATTGCACTCGCCTTCATTCAGATTTTTTCCGCATCTCTGGCAAAGACCCTTACAGTCATCCTTGCACAGAAATCTGACGGGAAATTCCATCTCGACCTGCAATAGGAGCAGCTCGTCTATATCGAGCATACCGTCTTCAATTATTGCGTAGTCGTCGAGCCTGTCCTCGTCGATATCGCCTAAGACATCCTTCGTGGCAACGGTTTTCTCAAGGTCTAGTGAAAAAGTACCGCTGACGGGAGAAAGACATCTGGCGCATTCGGTCCGGTAGTCGACCGACGTCGAGAGGGTCATCCTCATATAGCCTGCGGTGTTGGTAATCTCACCCTTAACCTTCATGGGAGAAGGAAAACTTACTCCGTAAAGAAAGCTGGCGGTATCATCGGGATCGGTATTAAGCGGCAGCTCGTACTCAAACGTCAAAAGTCTGTTGCCTGCAAGCAAAGGACGAAGATCAAGCTTCACGTCATACCCCCGAACAATCGTAATTGGCAAATGGGCATAGTTTAGGCTATGATGCCCCAAAGCCGTACAACATATTATATAACCTTTTTCCCTGTTTGTCAAGTGGTAAAATTACATTTATGAAAACTTTTTTTATGTTGTTGTATTAATGTAAAAACTCACGGCGAAAAGCATTGAATTTGCCAGGTAATACAAGATTTTGATATAATTTTAGCCCTTTATCAATTGACAAATGTTGCCGTGTGTTGTATAATCTTTTTGTAATAATTTTAGTATGCCATTAAGGAGAAAAAGAAAATGATGACCGATATTGAGATAGCTCAGTCAGTTGCTCCGAAGCACATATTGGAGATTGCAAAAGAGGCAGGGCTTGATGAAAAGTACGTGGAGTTATACGGAAGAAATAAGGCTAAGCTTGATCTGTCGCTCTTGAGCGATAAAAAGGATGACAAGGACGGAAAGCTGATTCTTGTTACCGCAATCACTCCTACACCGGCAGGAGAGGGTAAGACTACTACTACCATAGGACTTGCGGACGGTATGCGCCGCATAGGTAAGAAGGTAGCCGTAGCTCTCCGTGAGCCTTCGCTCGGTCCTGTTTTTGGTGTCAAGGGCGGTGCTGCAGGCGGAGGATATGCTCAGGTTATTCCTATGGAAGATATCAATCTTCATTTTACAGGCGATTTCCACGCTATCGGCGCTGCGAACAATCTTCTTGCCGCAATGCTTGATAACCATATCTATCAGGGCAACAGCCTTAATATAGACCCCAGACGCATCACCTGGAAGAGATGCGTTGATATGAACGACAGACAGTTAAGATTCGTTACCGACGGACTCGGCGGCAGAGTTAACGGTGTCCCCCGTGAGGACGGTTACGATATCACCGTTGCTTCCGAGATTATGGCGGTTCTTTGCCTTTCTTCTTCGATTGATGACTTGAAGGATAGACTTTCGAGAATTATCGTCGGATACACTTATGATGAGAAGCCTGTTACCGCAGGCGACCTGAAGGCGCAGGGTGCTATGGCGGCTCTTCTTAAGGATGCGTTAAAGCCTAACCTTGTTCAGACTCTTGAGGGTACGCCCGCATTCGTTCACGGTGGTCCCTTCGCTAACATTGCCCACGGATGCAATTCCGTAATAGCCACGAGGACGGCTATGAAGATGGCGGATTACGCTGTAACCGAAGCCGGATTCGGTGCGGATCTCGGAGCGGAGAAGTTCCTTGACATCAAGTGCCGTATGGCAGGGCTCGTCCCCTCGGCGGTAGTTATAGTTGCTACAGTAAGAGCACTTAAGATGCACGGAGGAGTTGCAAAGACCGATCTCGCCGCTGAGAACATTGAGGCGCTCGGCAGGGGAGTGCCCAACCTTCTTCGCCACGTTTCAAACATCAAGAACGTGTACAAGCTTCCTTCCGTTGTCGCAGTCAACCGTTTCCCCACCGACACTGACAGAGAGATTGAGTATATTATTGAGCAGTGTAAGACTCTCGGAGTAAACGTTGTTCTCTCCACTGTTTGGGCAGATGGAGGCAAGGGCGGCGAGGAGCTTGCTCGTGAGGTTGTCAGACTTTGCGAAGAGGAGAAGGGGGACTTCACATACTCCTACGAGCTTGACGGAAGCATAGAGGATAAGATTTCCTCAGTTGTAAAGAAGGTTTACGGCGGAGACGGTATCACCGTGCTCCCTGCGGCTAAGAAGCAGATTGCCGCTCTTACCGCACTTGGATTTGATAAGCTTCCGATATGCATAGCCAAGACTCAGTATTCCTTCTCGGACGATCCGACGAAGCTTGGGGCTCCCGAGGGCTTTACCGTAACCGTCAAGAGCGTTAAGGTTTCTGCCGGAGCGGGATTTGTGGTTGTCCTCACCGGTGATATTATGACAATGCCCGGCCTTCCCAAGGTTCCTGCCGCTGAGAAGGTGGACGTTGATTCGAACGGTAAAATAACCGGTTTGTTCTGATAAATTTAAGCAAACAAAAGTGCGACTTCTGTCGCACTTTTTGACCGAAAAGACAACAATTATTTGCATTATTGGAGGGTTTATGAAGCTTATTATTGCTTCTAACAATAAGCACAAGGTCTACGAAATCAAGAAAATACTCGGAGACAAATTCACCGATATCCTCTCTCTTAAAGAAGCGGGCATTGATCACGAGACCGTAGAGGACGGCCTTACGTTTATGGAGAATGCCGTAAAAAAAGCGAAGGAAATATCGGAGATTTCGGGCTGTGCATCAATAGCCGATGATAGTGGTATATGCGCTCACGCTCTTGACGGTGCGCCGGGCGTTTTCAGCGCCAGGTTTTCGGGCGTACACGGTGATGATGAGGCGAACAACGATCTGCTTATCGAAAGACTCAAGGATAAGGAAGATAAGGGTGCTCACTACGCCTGCGCTATTGCGCTCTCCTATCCCGACGGCAGGCTTGTTACTGCGGAAGGACATATGTACGGCAGAATCATTGATGAGCGTCGCGGGGACAGGGGCTTCGGATATGACCCGATTTTCATTCCCGACGGCGAGAGCCGCACGGTTGCTGAGATGACCGACGAGGAGAAGAATGCGATAAGTCACAGAGCGAACGCTCTTAACGCTCTTCTTGAAAAAATGTCCGGGAGAAATTGATATGGATACGTTTCATACGGTCGTTGTAGTGCTCGGAATAATTTCCTTTGCCGCATCCGGCGCTATGGTCGCTATTGATAAGGAGACGGATATCTTTGGCGTGGTTTTTTTGTCGCTTATCACCTGCTTCGGCGGTGGAATAATCAGGGATCTGCTGTTTTCCGATGCGCTCCCTGCCTTTTTCACGATGCGAGTCGAGATTATTGCCTGCGTTCTTACGGCGCTCGTCGTCTTTTTCATAGCCTTTCTCTTCAAGAAGAAGTACGTTGAGGAAGAGAAAACGGTCTACGCCATAAATAATATACTCGATGCTCTCGGACTCGGACTGTTTGTTTCTGCCGGTTGTCAGATGTATATATCGAGAGGTATATTTGTCGCCTCTGTCGCAGGGCTTTTGTCTGCGGTCGGAGGTAGCCTTACGAGAGATATAATGCTGAGGGATATTCCTTTCATTCTGAGAAAGCGTATTTATGCATTTGCCGCTATTTTGGGAGCTGTGGTTCACTATCTGATATCTTGGGTTTTGATGAAATCGAGCAATTCTGCAGAGTTTGTGGCGACGATTGCCTGCGTAGGAGTGATTTTTACGATAAGGATGTGCGCTACGGTGTTCAAATGGAATCTGCCTAAGGCTATCATCTTCTCCGAGGTATCCGGCACCGACGATATGCAGTAATTCTTTGTGTAAAATTAATAAAAAGATGTTTTTCTAAAATAATTGCACTCGCAAAGTACATAAATTAATAAAACTTTACGAAATCTATTTACTTTTGGTATCCGTTGTGATATAATATACGTCGGCCTATGTCTGAGTTCTGTGTATGGCATAGCTCCGTTCGGGATTTTACCCTTGCGTGGCTTTAGCGATTCACCCGCACTTTGCTCGGGCACAGGAGAAATTTATAGAAAGGTGAAGAGAAGATGATCAGTAAAGAAACAAAGACCGCCCTTATCGAGGCGTACAAGATCAATGAGAGAGATACCGGTTCTCCCGAGGTTCAGGTTGCTATCCTTACCGATAGAATTAACAGCCTTACCGAGCATATGAAGAAGAACCCTAAGGACTTCCACTCTCAGAGAGGTCTTTCCAAGATGGTTGGTCACAGAAAGCAGATTCTTAATTATCTCGCTAAGAAGGATATCGAGAGATACAGAGCAGTAATTAAGAGACTCGGTCTCAGAAAGTAATTTTTACTTCCCGAGATGGACATTGACGGGAACGGAAGTTTATTTCGTTCCCGTTTTTCAAAGCAGAAAAATAAAAAAACAAAATGGGTGCGGAAGTAGCAGTTAAATACATGCTTGGAGAATTTCTGCGAGCGGGTATTTAAGTGCTATGTTCGCCCCGAAAAAATGGAGGAAAAACAAATGGTAGAAAATTTCAAGACCTTTGACCAGTACAGAGAGTTTACCTACGAGCTTGCGGGCAGACCTCTTGTGGTTAAGACCGGTAAGATTGCAGGACTTGCAAACGGCGCTGCTCTTGTTCAGTATGGTGAGACCACCGTGCTTGCAACCGCAACCGCATCCGCTGCACCTCGTGACGGCATAGACTTCCTGCCCCTTTCGGTAGATTATGACGAGAAGATGTACGCTGTCGGAAAGATTCCCGGCGGTTTCCTTAAGCGTGAGGGCAAGCCTTCTGAGAAGGCTGTTCTTGCAGGAAGAGTTATTGACCGTCCTGTCCGTCCCCTTTTCCCTAAGGATCTTCGTAACGACATCTCCCTTCTTCTTACAATTATGTCGGTTGATCCCGACTGTTCCCCTGAGATCACCGCTATGATCGGTGCATCTATTGCGCTTTCCATCTCCGACATTCCGTGGAACGGTCCTATCGGCGGTGTGTTTATGGGACTTGTCGACGGACAGATAGTTGTTAACCCCACGGCAGCAGAGAGAGAGAAGAGCGATCTCGAGCTTACCGTTGCGGCTTCTATGGAGAAGGTCGTTATGATCGAGGCGGGCGCTAACGAGGTTTCCGATGAGGTTATGTATGAGGCTATTATGAAGGCTCACGAGGAGATTAAGGGTCTCGTAGGCTTCATCAACGGCATTGTTGCAGAAATCGGAAAGCCCAAGTTTGCTTATGCATCCGGCGAGCTTGATCACGATATGTTTGACGAGATCTTCGCATATTGCGAGGAGCGCGTTATGGAAGCGCTTGATACGGATGATAAGAACGTAAGAGATGCAAAGATGCAGCCCATTATGGACGACATCGTTGCTACCTTCGAAGAGAAGTATACCGATATAAAGGTTATCCTTCCCGAGCTTATCTACAAGATACAGAAGAAGATAGTTCGTCGTTGGCTTCTCGTTGATAAGAAGCGTGTCGACGGCCGCCGTATGGACGAGATCAGACCTCTTGCAGCAGAGGTTGGCGTAATTCCGAGAGTTCACGGCTCCGGTCTTTTCACCAGAGGGCAGACTCAGGTTCTTACCATTGCCACTCTCGGCACTCTCTCCGATGCTCAGAAGCTTGAGGGACTTGACGATGAGAGCAGCAAGAGATATATGCATCACTACAATATGCCCGGCTATTCTACCGGTGAGGCTAAGGCTCTTCGTAGCCCCGGCCGCCGCGAGATAGGTCACGGCGCTCTTGCAGAGCGTTCGCTCGTTCCCGTTCTTCCCTCTGAGGAGGAGTTCCCCTACGCTATCCGCCTTGTTTCCGAGGTTGTAAGCTCGAACGGTTCTACCTCTCAGGGCTCTGTCTGCGGCTCCACCCTCGCTCTTATGGATGCGGGCGTTCCGATTAAGGCTCCCGTTGCAGGTATTTCCTGCGGTCTTATCACCGCTGAGGACGGCTCTTGGGATACTATGATAGATATCCAGGGTCTTGAGGACTTCTACGGCGATATGGACTTCAAGGTTGCAGGTACTCATAAGGGTATCACTTCCATTCAGATGGACCTTAAGGTAGACGGTCTTACCCCCGAGATTATAAAGAGAGCTCTCGAGACTACTCACCAGGGCAGAGACGAGATTATCGACAAGATTCTTCTTGCCGCTATTCCCGCCCCCAGAAGTGAGGTTTCCGCATACGCTCCCAAGATGATCTCTATGAAGATCAACCCCGACAAGATTCGTGAGGTTATCGGCTCCGGCGGAAAGGTTATCCAGAAGATAGTTGCTGATACCGGCGCTAAGATCGATATTGAGGATGACGGCTCCGTATTCATTGCAGCTGTTGATAAGGCTAGCGCAGAGATGGCTAAGGCTATTATCGATGCTATAGTTTTCGAGCCTGTAGTCGGCGAGACCTATGAAGGCACCGTTACCAGAATCATTCCTATCGGCGCATTCGTTGAGTATGCACCCGGTAAGGAGGGAATGGTACACATCTCCAAGCTTCAGAAGCAGAGAACCGAGAACGTCGAGGACGTTGTCAGCGTTGGCGATACCGTTAGAGTAAAGTATCTCGGCACCGATGAAAAGGGCAGACAGAATCTTTCTATGAAAGATGCTGACTGATAAATAAGTAAAAGCCTGCAAAGCAGAGTATATCTGCCCTGCAGGCTTTTTTATCGAATCAGCATTCCGGGGTGCATCCGCCTCTCGCTTACGACACTATTATCCGGCGTGAAAAAATAATTTTTAAAAATGGAAGCGTATTGTTGCGAAAAAGCAGTGTTATCGGAGTTGAAATAATGCTAAGGTAAAAATAAAGGAAGAAGTTCGTTAAGAAAGGAGATAATATGAAGGCTGTTGATTTAAAATGCAGAGTCTGCGGTGCGAGTGTGGTTAGACAGGCAGAAGGCTTTGTTTGCACTGAATGTAAAGAGATTGCAAAGCCCGAGGTGTTTATCTCCTATCACGGCGGAGGCGGAGACCTATCCAGAAGCTCTCTGCCAAATGCTCTTAAGCTCAAAGAGCACCTTGAGAAAAGGGGAATACCCGCATTTGTATGCAAGGCTGAGAACAGAGCAGATTTTCGCTCTGCTATATCCGAGGCGCTCAGAGCCTGCAACCATTTTGTTCTTGTTGCTAAGGATCTGGAAATGCTCCTCACGTCCGGTTGGGTGTTCTATGAGCTCAATACCTTTGATACGTACCTTAAAAATAGCAGAAACCCGTCTTATTCCATAAAAAAGCCGAAGAGAGCCGTTTTTACCGCCTTTCTCTATGACGGCTTGTCCGAGGCTGATCTCGTCCCCCATACGGATGTGTTTCTCGGCAGTGACGTTATCACGGATGAGAAGAACGCATTTGAAGAGCTATACTATATGCTCAAAAGGGGGATAGAGGATGATTACAAGGATAGATTTGTATGGAAGAGTCGCTCGAAGGCCCGCATTCAGCCTTCTGAGTGTGCTCCTGTCGAGGACGCTGTATCTCCTTTTATATTTAAGGAAGTAGAGTGTGGATATTCGGTCTCTATGAGTGGTCTTCTGGCTTCGGGATATTCTCCGAGAGTGCTCTTGGTACCCAGGAGCTTCCGAGGCGAAGCCGTGGTGGAGATTAGTGACGGCGGATTTGCGCATTGCTCAGGAATAAAGAGGCTCGTTCTTCCCGATACGGTACGGAAGATTGGCAATTGCGCATTTGCAGGCTGTCTGGATCTCGAGACGGTCGAGATTTGCGGTAGGGTTGAGACGATAGAGTCGGGAGCATTTATGGACTGCCGTGCGCTGAAAAGATTGACCCTGCCCGAGGGGCTTGTAACGCTTGGAGATTTTTGCTTTTCAGGGTGTACAAACCTTTTTGAAATAAGCTTGCCGTCCTCACTGTGCTTTGTCGGAAAGGGAGTTTTTCAAAATTGCGTTTACCTAAGACATAATGAAATCGACGGCGCAAGGTATCTCGGTAACGTAAAACATCCGCACCTCTTGCTTGTCAGGGCGGGAGCCGATAGCGACTTCAGAGTCAGACGGTTTTGTCGGGTAATCGGGGAAAAAGCGTTTTTGGCTTCTGAAATAAGGAGCGTATTTATACCTCGCTCGGTCGTCAGCATCTCCGAGTGCGCATTTAAGGATGCAAAGCAGCTCCAATCGGTAAAAACAGAGGGCTCGTCGCTTTTATACGTCGGGGCTTCGGCGTTTTATAGGTGTGTGCGCCTCAGTTCTGTTTCGCTTCCGGATAGCGTTGAGTATATAGGCGAGAGGGCGTTTATGCATTGCGTTTCACTGCCCGAGTTCAATCTTCCGCAGTCGCTCTCTTCTCTTTCGGGATGTGTTTTTTACGGCTGCGTATCATTAAAGCAGCTTACTATTAACGAGAAACTTCGGTCTATCGAGGAGTCGGCTCTGCACGGCACCTGTATTCAGCAGGTAGAGCTAAACGAGTCGGTTGAGCATATAGGCGACAACGCCTTCTTGGGCTGTGAGAAGCTAACGAGCGTTGTTCTTCCCAAAAGCCTTTCTCATATAGGAGATAGCTTTATCTTCGAGTCCGAGGACGTGAAGCTCTGTTATAAGGACGATATCGAGAAGCCGAATAATCTTTTGCTCGATGATATGGAATCGAAGCCTTAACTCCTCGTCGCTCTTTACAGAGCCTAAAAAGTCGTCCGATTGAAAAACATATGTAAAAGCTCCGCCGAAGCTAATTAGAGCTCGGTGGAGTGATTTTATTCTATTGACTTTATCGAACTAAAGTGGTAAAATAAAAAAAAGACTTTTAGGAGGGGTTATGTCCGCAAAGAACGTTGAACAGCTTAGAAGAGCTATTCTTTCCTTAGCTTCTGAGCAGGAATGCGACGGATTTTTGAAGGATTTATGCACTTTGAAAGAGGTAGAGGATCTTTCGACAAGGCTCGAGGTGGCGAGACTTTTGTCTAAAGGGGTTAACTACATAGACATAGCCGAGGCTACGGGAGCGTCGACGGCGACTATCAGTAGGGTATCAAAGTGCCTTGCGGGTGAGGTCGGCGGATATCGTGTTGTTCTTGACAGACTCGAAAGACAGGATCGGAATTTACAGAAAATTCCCGGTTTTACTCTTGCTGTCTCTGATAGAAAAGCGGGTCTTTCCGCCTACGAAAGGCTTGTTGAGCTTCTGCCATTTCTTCCGAAGGAGCCCTCGGGCACACGACACGGGGAAAAGGTTAAGATTGTCGTAGCCTCGCCGTCCGACGTCGCCCTGCTTTTGAAAAACGGAGCTGTCGACCTCGCTGTCGCTTCTCGGTTGGATGTAGATAATAACGCAGACACCCCTTCTCCTATATATGAGTTTGGAGTATCCGAGCACTTTGAGCTTGTCGGCGAGGCTTATGACGGCGCCCGTGTTGCTACTCCATACCCCGAGGCTACCGAGAGGTATCTTTTTGAAAAAAAAGGAGTGAAGGCAGAGTGCGTATATTTTGCCGACCCGTTGCTTGCATTTTCTCTCGGGAAATACCCTGCGGCTGTTACGGAAGGCAGGGATAATACGATATTGGAGGGGAAGATATGCCTTTATCCTTCTTCAAATATCGATACGAGCGTCCTTGATTTTGTATCCGAAATTCTTTTGGGTAAATAAAAATGAGGCTGCAAGACGCAGCCTCATAACACCTATCTGTTTATAAACCAAATGAATATGTAGAGAAGAA
Source organism: Eubacteriales bacterium (assembly GCA_045656605.1). GTDB lineage: Bacteria > Bacillota > Clostridia > Oscillospirales > CAG-272 > UBA1740. The sequence continues at coordinate 46,512 of JAZORO010000049.1, read as the reverse complement.
CAAGAAGTGGGGATGCAAAGAAAAGAAGTAAGAGCCCTGTGGTGAACTTATCCCATACCTCTGCCCAGTTGATATTTTTTTTAGCCTTTTTCTCTATATTTGTTTCTGTTGCGTTCTCTTCGATGATTATGCCGTTTTCTTCCATTACACCCTCCAAAAAAAGCGTTTCGGCGTTACCGCCACGTAAACTCTGGGAATATTTTAGCATAAACCATCGTCAAAGTCAATATAAACTCTTAAAAATAAAATAAGAAGGGTAAGGATTGTGGGAATGGAAAATTTAAAAAGCAAAAAAGGCTTAGAAATAGAGCGCAGATTTCTTATAAAAATGCCGGATAAGGATTTTATCTGTGCTTTAAAGGACAGTACCGTAAGTGAGATACTCCAGACCTATCTTGAGAGTGAGCCCGGTACCGTGCGCCGGGTAAGAGAAAGAAGATATAGAGACAGAACGGTTTATGTCGAGACGATAAAGACAAGGGTAGATCAGATGAGCTCGATAGAAGAGGAGCGAGAGATCTGCGAGGAGGAATATCGACTTTTGCTTGACAGAAAGGAGAAGGGAACCTCGACCGTCGCAAAGACACGCTATACGTTCCCTTATTATGACAGAGTTTTTGAAATCGACGTTTACCCGCTTTGGCTCGGTACAGCTGTTATGGAGATTGAGCTGCCGTCGTCCGACGCACACCTCGATTTGCCTGCGTTCATAGATGTAATACGGGAGATAACCGGAGTGAAGGCTTATTCGAACTACTCTCTGGCTCACAGTTTTCCACCTGAGCCGAAGGAATAAATAAAGAGCGCCCATCTTAGCTTTATAAGAGGGCGCTCTTTATTTATTTGTGGTATTTTGCACCGTGTATTATTGTCAGTGAACGATATACAGCCTCGCACAGCATAACTCGCATGAGCTGGTGCGGGAACGTCATCTTGGAGAAGGAGAGACGTGTATCTGCACGGCTTTTTACCGTATTAGATAAACCGTGTGATGAGCCGATAATAAAGGCTATTTTACCCCTTGCATCAAGCTCTGCTTCAATTATCGAGGCGAGAGCCTCGGATGAGTATTCCTTGCCTTCTACGCATAGCGCAACCTTCGTCGCACCGTCAGGAATCGAGGATAGAATCTTACAGCCCTCAGCGTCCAGAGCTCTTTTTATTTCGGACGGATCGGATTCGTTAGAGATTCGCTCCTCTTTTAACTCGATTTCCTCAATATCGGCATACTTTTTTATACGTTTTTTGTATTCGGACATCGCTTCCTTAAGGTAGCCTTCCTTAAGATTGCCGACTGTTATTATTGTTATTTTAGCCATAGTTATTTCCCTATGCGTGTGAGCTTTTTGAGTCCTTCGGCAAGCGCAAGGCAGAGCTGCTCTATGTCCTCTCTCTCGTTGCGGTGCGAGAGGCTAACTCTTATCGACGAGTCGGCGTCTCTTTCGCTCTTTCCGTAGGCGAGAAGAGCTTCGGAATGATGATGCGTGTTTGACGAGCAGGCTGAGCCTGCGGAAACGTATATGCCCTTAGAGGATAGGAAATGAAGCATAGTTTCGCTTTTTATTCCGGGCAGGGTGATATTAACTATATGCGGAGCAGGGCAGGGGACTTCAACGTATGAGAGCTCCTTCAGCTCCGGTTTTTCCTTTATTCTTCTTACGAGAAGTCTTCTTAGATATTCTATTTTCTCACTGCGTATAATCATACCGAGGAATCCGATTCGCACCGCCTCTCCAAATGCGGCTATGGCAGGTACGTTTTCCGTTCCTGAGCGCAGACCCAGCTCTTGTCCGCCGCCGAAGACAATGGGAGAAAGCCCCTTTTCTTTTATGACCGCCTTGTTGACAAGAAGAGCACCGACACCCTTCGGGCCCTCAATTTTGTGCGAAGAAATGGTTAAAAGGTCTATTTTCAAGGCCGAAACTCTAAAAGGTATTTTGAGATATCCTTGCGTTGCATCTATGTGCAGAAGCGCTTCGGGAGAACGTTGCTTCACCATTTTCGATATAGAAGGAATGTCGTATACCGCTCCCGTTTCATTGTTCACCATCATTACACTTACGAGTATCACGTTCTCGTCAAGGAGAGACTCGAGCTCACGTAAATCCACGCTTCCGCCTCGTGTACCGACGGTTAAAACGGTGTACCCTATATCGGCGAGCCGTAGAAGAGGCTCGGTTACCGATGAGTGCTCACCCCGTGTAGTAATTATTTTTTTGCCTTTTTTATATCTTTCCTTTGCGAAGGCTCTGCCGAAGAGTGAAAGATTGTTTGCCTCGCTGCCCGAAGCTGTAAAAATCACCTCATAATCATCTGCGTCGAGCGAGTGACGGATGGATTCTCTCGCTTCTGCGAGTCTTTTTGACGCCTCGAGTCCAAGATTATGCAGTGAAGAAGGATTACCGTACGACTCGACAGAAACCTCGTTGTATTTGTCCAGAGCTTCCTTGCATATCGGCGTCGTAGCGCTGTTGTCAAGATAAATTATCCTATTCATACTCATAATACCATTTTCTCGAGAACGGAAAGCGCCTCATTTAAGTCATTATCATAGTTATCCTCGGTTGCGGTAAAGGTGTAAACGTAACCTTCCTTCGGCGAAGCCATTATCACCTGATACACGTGATACTTAACTCCGTCTAGGAGATAAGTATATTCAAAAAGGCTGGCTATCGATGCATTTGTAGGCTTTCCTGCCGTGAGCACTTTGTTGACCTGCAACTCGACTATTGAGGGAATCTCCTCTCCGCCATCATCCGTTATTTTGTCGACGATTCTCGAGAGATCCTCTTTTCTCTTGTTCCAGTAGTCGATGAAGTACACCTCGGTGTAGGTGGCGCGCCCCATATTTATGTTAGAGCCGTTTTCGTTTTTAACGCTTACAAAGCCTGAAGAAAACTCAACGTCATACTCCTCAGGCACGTACATATCAAATCCGCACAGCACCCTGTCGGACACGAGCATATAACCGTCCTCATCCTTTTCGTATTCGGGGGTAGGCTCTGTTTCGCCGTTAGGAGTGATAAATTTGAAATTCTGTATTACGAGCAGTACCTTAGTCATATAGAAATCGTAATAGCTCTGTCCGGCGGTACGCTCGTCGTCGTATGAGTTGTATGTGAAAATGTAGAAGCTCTCACCGAAGTATACGAATATCTGCATACATCTGAGAGATTTCTCGTTGTACTCATATGTGAACACTACCTTATATGCATTAGTCGAGTTGCCGAAGGTCGTTTTTTCAAGAGGTGCTGTTACAGTTATGTCGGATACGTATCCGTCCTTATGCGCATCAAAATATTCCTGGATGGTTCCTTCGGGCTTCTCGGCCTTCGCAAAGGTCATAGACGATGTGTCGAGCTTAGAGGCATAGGTTGTGTATATATTATTTCTGTTTGCTACGACCCATTCCTCAGGACCGTAGAAATAGAATCCGAGCGCATCACTGCCCCCTACCAGCCTCATATCCTCAGGCAAATCACCCTTCGAGGAGCAACTCACAAGGGATAAGCCTGCAAGTATAACCGTAGTCAAGCATAGAATCAGAGAGATGATTTTCTTCATAATTTCCTTCCGTCCGACGCCCAGAGTGCATCGGAATTTTACTTCTTGTATTTTAACGAGTTTATATAACTGTAAATAATTGCTTTGAATCTGTCGCCCCGCTCGCTGAAGTTTTTGAACTCACCGTATGACGTTGCCGCAGGTGCCAGAACAACAGTATCCTGATCTTTCAATCCTGTTATAAGATATTCTACCGCCGAGTCGAAGTCGCTGAAGAATGATCTCGGTATGCAGGATAGCCTTTTTTCACGTTCCGATAATAAGAAGAGCTTCTCTCCTTCTTTGCCGTAAAACGCAATCTTTTCAGCTCGCCTTGCCAGCGCATTTATCAGCGGTGCGGCGTCCAATTCCTTGCCCCGTCCGCCGAGAAGAATTTTAATGGGGCGATTTATACTGTTTATTGTAGCCGCAGCTCTTGCGGGGGTCGTATCTATTGATGAATCGATGAAGGTGATACCCTTATATTCTGCGAATACCTCGCACCTGTGCGGAAGACCTCGGAAGCTCTCTGCGAGCTCTGCAATGTCTTCTGCTCCCGCCTTTTCGAGCGTCATCGAAACAGCGCCCAGAAAATTCGAGAGATTGTAACCCTCTTTACGGAAGAGTCGGTCTTTCGATAGGATCGCTTTGCCGTTTACGCATATGCAACCCCCTTCGAGTGTCACTGTGTACTCGGTGTCATACTGCTTTATCAGCTCGTCTCGGCTTTTTTTATTGGAATATACCGCAAAAAAGTGCCGCCCCTTCATAGAAAGAGAGCTTATCGCATCGTCAGCGCACAGTACAGCGTGCTCAGCGTTGTCATATACTCTCAGCTTTGCAGACACGTATTCCTCGAATCCTTCGTGCCAATCGAGGTGGTTTGGGGTGATATTTGTAATCAACGCCCTTTTAACCCTCGGAGAGAGGTACTGCAGCATAAAGCTTGATAGCTCAATAACGTGAGGAGCCTTTACAGCTTCGGCACGTGCAAACGGGATACCGTAGTTTCCTATCGGCGTCTCACTGCCCAAGAGCTTTGCCACAAGATACGACGTAGTGCTTTTTCCGTCCGAGCCGGTGATTGCGTATACCTCATCCGCAACATCGAGAAAGTATAGCTCTGCATCGGAGGTGACAATCGAACCTCGCTCAAGAGCCGAGCGTATCTGCGCCGATTCCCGCCTTACGGAAGGCGAGAGAAAAAGTATGTCTTCGGATATATCGCTTTGATGCTCTTTTCCCACGTAAATCCTCACCCCGTCGGGCAGCTCCGTCGGAATCGATTCCGAGCGTATGGTAATCCGCCTTTTTTCGTCGTTTTTGAGGGATTTATAGAGAGCTCTGTTAGATACGCCAAATCCTAAAAAGCATATGCTAGCCGTCGCACCGATTTTTGAATCTACACGCTTGATAAAGTCGTTGATATCCATAACTGCGCCCTACCTAATAATTATAGTTTATATTGCTCCTATTTGCAAGTAAAAAGAGATTAAATTTACAAAAATAAAATAAAAGGACAGCGTTTTGTTGATTTTTGCATACCGATTGTGCTATGATAAAGAAAAGTCTACTTAATTTTATGAGGATTTGTATGAGAATTATCACACTGACGGTAAACCCTGCGATAGATTTGCATATCAGATGCGATGAGCCCGTGCTGGGCAAGGACAATCTATCGTACATAGAGGGGCGTGATACGGGCGGTAAGGGCATCAACGTTTCCCGTGCTCTTAAGTCTTACGGAGTAGATTCGGTTGCGGCGATGATACTCGGCAGAGAGAATGGCGAGCAGTTCGTGGCAGAGATGCGTAGCCGTAAAATCGAGTGTATATCCGTCTATACCGACGGTTACGTAAGAGAGAATATAAACATTCATTCGCTTGGCTATGATACGGTAATCGCTACCGAGGGGCCGTTTGTCGGCGCTTGCGAGATAGCGATTATTGAAGATGAGATTATGAAAATAGCGAAGGGCGGTGATATACTTTGCTTCTCGGGCAGGATATCGACTCTTTCTGATAAGGCAGCGATTCTTGATTTCCTTCAGAGAATGAACTCGTACGGGCTTAGGCTCGTTCTCGATTCGAAATCCCTGAGTGGGGAAGATATAAAGGAGCTCGCCCCTTTTATGATTAAACCGAACCTCGAGGAGCTTGTCGGCAGAAGATTGAACGGCAGGGAAGATATTGTTCTTATGGCTGAGCATATCTCCCGCCTGGCGGAAAACGTGCTGATAACGCTGGGTAAGGACGGAGCTCTTCTTATCAGAGGAGAGAGTATTTACTCAGCGCTTGTACCCGAGGTGTGCGTAAAGTCTAACGTCGGAGCAGGAGACAGCAGCATTGCAGGCTTCCTTGCGTCGTATATCTCCGGCGCAGGCGCCGGCGAGTGCTTGCGGCTTGCGGTATCCTTTGGTACGGCGGCTTGCCTTACGCAGGGGACCTTGCCGCCGGATATAAACGATATTACACGGATATACGAGAGTGTAACCGCAGAAAAACAGGCTTAAGTGAAAAATAAAAGCGGAGAAGCAAACATAAAATGCTTCTCCGCTAAAAATATGTCAAAATATGGGACTGAGCTTGTAAGCCGGGTTCTGTACGCATAAATGCGCAGCAATCATCTATCTTCACTGTCCGTTACCGAACAGTTCAAGCCTTTGGCTCTGCCACCACGGAGATTACGACGGGCAGCCGTCCGAAAATCGGCTCTCCAAGGTGTTGCTTCGGATAGGGTTTACATCGAGCTTATGTTACCATAGGCTCGGGTGAGCTCTTACCTCGCCTTTCCATCCTTACCGTAAAAACGGCGGTATCTTTCTGTTGCACTTTCCCTGAGGTCACCCTCGGCGGACGTTATCCGTTATCCATGCCCTGCGAAGCCCGGACTTTCCTCACGGTAACACCTTTCGGCAACATACCGCGCGATTGCCCCGCTCAGTCCCGTGCTATTATACAATCAAAAGAAGCGTTTGTCAAGTTGTTTGAAATTTTTTGATTGCATTAAAAGTGAATTTTAATAGAAAATACGGCTTTTTTACTAAAATACATCTATTTTAGCGAAGAAAAATTAAAAAACCGAACAAAATTGATAAAATTTCTACAAGCCTATTGTATAATCAAAAATCATATGCTATAATCTATAATGGTGAAGGATGGGTTATCCTTTTCTGCTATTATAATACGTTATTAATTTTTAATTATTGGAGGATTTTCAAAATGGCAAAGAATGTTAAAGTTGCTATCAACGGCTTTGGCCGTATCGGACGTCTTGCTTTCAGACAGATGTTCGGAGCTAAGGGTTATCAGATCGTTGCAATCAACGACCTCACCAGCCCCAAGATGCTTGCTCACCTTCTTAAGTATGACACTGCACAGGGCTCTTACCTTGGTCACGAGGTTTCTTACAGAGACGCAGTTGTTGACGAGAAGGGCAAGGTTACCTCTCCCGCTTGCATCATAGTTGATGGCAAGGAGATCAAGATTTACGCTGAGAAGGACGCTGCTAAGTGCCCTTGGAGAAGAAACAAGGTTGACGTTGTTCTTGAGTGCACCGGCTTCTACTGCTCTACCGAGAAGTCTATGGCTCACATCAAGGCAGGCGCTAAGAAGGTTGTTATTTCTGCTCCCGCAGGCAAGGATCTTAAGACTATCGTTTACGGCGTAAACCATGAGACTCTTACCGCTGATGATCAGATCATTTCTGCTGCATCCTGCACCACCAACTGCCTTGCTCCTATGGCTAAGGCTCTCAATGACTATGCTCCTATCCAGTCCGGTATAATGACTACCGTTCACGCTTACACCGGCGACCAGATGATTCTTGACGGTCCTCACAGAAAGGGCGACCTTCGCCGTGCTCGTGCAGGCGCACAGAATATCGTTCCCAACTCTACCGGCGCTGCTAAGGCAATCGGTCTTGTTATCCCCGAGCTCAACGGCAAGCTTATCGGCTCTGCTCAGAGAGTTCCCACCTGCACCGGATCTACCACTATCCTTGTTGCAGTTGTTAAGGGTAAGGACATCACCGTTGACGGTATCAACGCAGCTATGAAGGCTCAGGCTTCCGAGTCCTTCGGTTACAACGTTGACGAGATCGTTTCTTCCGACGTTATCGGTATCAGATACGGCTCTCTCTTCGATTCTACCCAGACTATGGTTGCTAAGATCGACGACGATACCTATCAGGTTCAGGTAGTTTCTTGGTACGATAACGAGAACTCCTACACCTCTCAGATGGTTAGAACCATTAAGTATTTCGCAGAGCTTGCATAATTAGCTGTTATAAGAAAAGCGGTAACAGGCGTTTTGGCGTCTGTTACCGCTTTTCTTATAACAGCTCTATGAGCTTTATTGCACCGCTTACTAAGAAATCCACGTTTTCTTCTTCGCAGACCGTGTCTCGGGATGTGTGTATTCTGTCAAGGTATAAGAGACCTCTTTTAGTCTTTTTCAGCGCTACGGCGCCTACACCGAGAGGGAAGGCCATCTGGTCGGATGGATTTACGACCTTGCTTGTACATAGCTCTGTTGTAAACTCGTCATCCGATGAGAAGGCGGTCATTATCTTTTCCTTATATGCTTCGCAGCGCTTCTTTGCGGCGAAGAGTATGTGCTTACCGTCTCCGACACAGTCGAAGTTTATCAGAAGCTTCGTTTTCATAAAATCCTTATGCTTTGCAAAATAGGACGACGAGCCCACAAGTCCGAGCTCTTCCATATCGAAGAGTATAAATGCAACCTTGTCCTTTTTATCCTCGGGTATACCTGCCATAATATCTATAACCGTGCATACGCCCGATGTGTTGTCGTTTGCCGTATTTTTGTTGGCAGGGCCGCAGGAGATTAGTAGGAATAAGCCTAAAATCGTTAAGAATACCGTGTAGAATATTATTCTGGAGGCAATAGCCTCGGGTGCACCCAAAAGGTTGAGGATTATTCCGATTGCCACGCCGGCGACGAAGCCTACGGCGTATATTCCGAGAACAATAGCTATTTGGTAGAGTATGTATATAAATATGCTTTTCGGTGTGATAAAGTTAGGAAAAAGGATTCTCGCACAGGTGTCGTAATGCGCCGTATAGACTACGTCGACTTTTTCCGGGTGCCCAATTACCACGTTTCTTGATCCGAACGAGCCTCGCTCAACCGACGTGTCATATCCGTATTCACCCGCAACTCGCTCTACGTATTCTATGAAGGAGTCCTTCTGCTTTTTTGTTTTTCTTATCATATGGTTTTTTATCAAAAGTTTAGAGTTTTCTGTCATATTCTTTACCTCCACAGGGCTATTCTATCATAATGACAAACGAAATGCAAGCCCGGTACTCAATTTTAAAAATACTTTTAACAATCATCCCCCTTACTTGACAATGCCGCCCCAATGCACTATAATTAAGCGTAGAAAACACAAAAAAGGAATTGAAAAAATGGAAGATATGGAACGCTACGGCGACTATAATGAGCTTGACGAGGAGCCGGGCTCAAAGAGTCCTGTCGGCTTGATACTAAAGATTATTATAGCCGTTCTATGTATATCGGTAGTTGGTGTTATAGCATTCAGAATAGTGCTTTTTAACTCATATCCCGACAGTATGAAGTATCTGTGGCTTGACGCCGATATGTCTCAGTATTATGAACAGACAGGCGCTATAACGGTGAAGACGCAGCAGCTCCGAGCTCCCTACGATGACCCCGATGAGGGGAACTTTTTCTGCGACTATCTGTATGTTTCCGAAGAGCTTGGAAAGCTGCAGATAACGGCAAGATTCAACGTTTCCGTAAAGGACAGTATTATTGAAAGATATAAACTTAAATCCATTGATATAGAGGACCCCGATATATTCGAGTTTCGACTTAAGGATGATTACGGTAGGGTGTACGAATGCCCGTCAAATGTTGCAACCGATGAGCTTTTGATGTATAGATATCGCCGTCTCACCTTTTCATCCGTTGTATTTGACGGGGATGAAGCGCCGAATTGGATAAGACTCGAGGTTTACGTAAAGGGTGTGGATAGCGCTGCGCCGTTTGCTATGGTTGCAATTTATGAGAACAATGATAACTATAGCCTGTTCGAGGAATACACTCCGACAGAGAAGGAGATTTTGCGTTGATAAGAGAATTTTCTTCAAGAGTAAAGCCTACTAACAGGAAGGCGAGCTTCTTTGCGTTCCTCGCGCTTACTCTCTTTGCGGTGTCTGTGGCGGTATACCTATCTTTGGATAAGTACCGTGGCATAGTAGGACTTTTTGCGCTTGCTTTTATTGCGGTCACAGTGCTGTTGTACACAAAGTACGTTATAGCTGAGTATTTCTACGAAATAACGTTCGATTCTTTCGGCTCTGCTGTTTTTGTAGTCCGTCAGAGGGTTGGAAAGAAGGATACGACTCTTTGCCGTCTAGACTTGCATAATATTGTCAGGATAGAGAAGCAGAGTCGGGAAGAGAGAGCTAAGCATAATACGCCGTACGGATACGTTAAATATGTATACGTACCAACCTTTTTGCCGACCGATACGCATCTTATCGTAGCGGCATCCAGATACGAGAAGGCAGAGATTACGATAGAATGCCCCGACGAGTTTGCGGCGGTCTTATCCTCGTATGCGGAAGAGGCAAAAGAGATTCACAAGACCTCTGAGGATGCCGAAGAATATTGAAAAAAGAAAAAAGTCCGAAGCGCTCCATCTGGGGAGACAGCCTCGGACTTTTTTATATGGTTAACATACCGTTAAGTTTTTTGATAACGTCTTCCTTGCACTCCGGCGTATCCGAGAGAGAGAAGGGAATCCCTAAGGATTCGTATTTTTCAAGACATAGCTTTTTGAAGGGTAATAATTCTATTTTCCGAACGCATCGGTACGGACGTATGAGCTCGCATAGCTTGTGTATTCCGTCCTCGGAGTCGGTAAGGCCGGGAACGACAACGTGCCTTATCCATACCGCCTTTCCCATCTTATCACACTGCTCGAGAAAGCTTATAACTTTTACCAACGATGCACCCGTGTATAGATTATAGTCGTCTTCGACTGTAAACTTAATGTCCAGAAGAATCAGGTCGACCCTGTCGAGAAGCTTCTTTACAGAGTCGTTCCACACAGCTCCCGAGGTGTCGAGCGCAATGTGCAAGCCCTCGTTCTTCAACTCGTCGGAAAGCTCGGTCAGAAATTCTGCCTGAAGCAAAGGCTCTCCTCCCGAGAAGGTCACACCGCCGTCCTTTATGTACGGCTTAAGTCTCTTTATTCTTTCGGCGAGCTCTGCGTGGTATGTCGGCGTGCCGTCGCTCATAATCCAGGTATCGGGATTGTGACAGTATACGCATCTGAGGGGACACCCCGAGAGAAAGACTACTGCTCTAACTCCCGGGCCGTCGACAGTACCGAGCGATTGCAGGCTGTGTACGTAGCCGAGCATATTATACGCTCTCGTGGAAGGTACGGCTGATAACCTCCATCTGCTGCTCACGGGAGAGCTTGTGGAAGTTTACCGCATAGCCCGATACTCTGATAGTAAGGTTGGGGTAGAGCTCGGGATTTTCCATAGCATCGACAAGCTTCTGTCTGTCGAGTACGTTAACGTTTATGTGATGAGCCTTGTTTCCGAAGTATCCGCCCAGTATGCTGACAAGATTTGATATTCTCTCCTCGTCGGTTTTTCCGAGCGCCGCAGGCACGATAGAGAAGGTGTTGGATATTCCGTCTCTGCAATCGTCATAGCACATCTTAGCCACAGAGTTGAGTGAGCACAGAGCTCCGTTTTTCTCTCTGTTATGCATAGGATTAGCTCCCGGTGCGAAGGGCTCACCCGACATTCTTCCGTCGGGTGTCGAGCCGGTCTTCTTTCCGTATACCACGTTGCTCGTTATAGTCAGAGCCGAGAGAGTGTGAATAGCTCCTCTGTATGCGGGAGTCTGTCTGAGCTTTGTAATAAAGCCGTGAAGTATACCCTTTGCAATGAGGTCGACTCTGTCGTCATCATTACCGTATTTAGGAAAGTCGCCCTCAATCTCAAAGTCCGTGATAATACCCGCCTCGTTCTTTATAGGGCGCACACGTGCGTATTTTATGGCCGAAAGGCTGTCCGCCATTACGGAGAGTCCCGCTACGCCGAACGCCATAAGTCGCTCTACGTTGGTATCGTGCAGCGCCATCTGGGTCTTTTCGTACGCATACTTATCGTGCATAAAGTGGATGACGTTCATTGTGTTTACGTACTGCTCGGCTATCCAGGACAGGTACTTTTCGAGCCTCTTTGAGACTTCATCAAGGTCGAGATATTCTCCGTCGTATACGCTCATTTGAGGGCCTATCTGCATATTGTATCTTTCGTCCTTGCCACCGTTGAGCGCCATAAGCAGTACCTTCGGCAGGTTGCATCTTGCGCCGAAGAACTGCATCTGCTTTCCGACCTTCATCGCACTGACACAGCAGGCGATTGCGTAGTCGTCCCCGTACTCACAGCGCATAAGGTCGTCGTTCTCATACTGTATAGAGTCTGTGTCGATAGATACCTTTGCGCAGAAGCGCTTGAATTCTTCGGGCAAATTCTCACTCCAGAGCACGGTGAGGTTTGGCTCGGGTGAAGAGCCGAGGTTGTAAAGCGTGTGAAGGATACGGAACGAGCTTTTTGTAACAAGAGTTCTTCCGTCGAGTCCCATACCGCCGACACTCTCGGTTATCCACATCGGGTCTCCGCCGAAGAGCTCGTTATATTCGGGAGTTCTGAGGTGCCTTATCATACGCAACTTAATTACGAGCTGGTCGATAAGCTCCTGTGCCTCTGACTCGGTCAGAATTCCGCGTCTGAGGTCTCTTTCAATGTATACGTCGATAAAGCTACTTACTCTTCCGAGCGACATAGCTGCGCCGTTCTGCTCCTTGTTTGCGGCGAGATAGCCGAAGTAGAGCCACTGGACGGCCTCTTTAGCATTTTTTGCGGGCAGAGAGATATCGAGACCGTATATGTTTGCCATCTCCTTCATCATCTCGAGGAAGGAGATCTGCTTGTATATCTCTTCGGAGAGTCTGATGTTCTCCTCGGTCATACCCTTTTTACCAAGCGTAGCCTTGTCAGCCTTCTTCTCCTCGATGAGCCTGTCTATACCGTAAAGAGCTACTCTTCTGTAGTCTCCGATGATTCTGCCTCTGCCGTATGCATCGGGCAGACCCGTAAGGATACCTGCGTGACGCATCTGACGCATAGTCTCTGTATAAACGCGGAAGACTCCGTCGTTATGGGTGGTACGGTACTTAAACTCTCTTTCTATATTGTCAGAGAGCTTGCAGTTGTATGCTTTGCAGGCTGAACGAGCCATCCTGATTCCGCCGAAGGGGTGTATTCCTCTTACGAGCGCCTCTCCGGTCTGCAAGCCTACGATAAGCTCTTCGTCGCGGCTGACGTAAGCCGCAGGATAAGAGGTAAGCGATGAGACGGTCTCGGTATCAATGCCGAGCACTCCGCCCGATTCTCTCTCTTTTCTGAAGAGAGCCTCGACCTTCTTCATAAGAGAGCTTGTCCTCTCCGAGGGGGGAGCGAGGAAGTCGGCGCCACTTTCATAAGGAGTATAGTTTTCCTGTATGAAATCTCTTACGTTAATCTCTTTTTTCCATCCTTCACCCGAGAATCCTTCCCAGGCGAGAGTGAATCTTTCATCAATCATAGTAAACTCCTTTCGGGGCTGCTTCGAAAAACAAAAAAGCAGCCTTATATCATCAACGGTGTGATATAAAACTGCCCAGACGGTCGGCATCCTTACCGCTCGAAGCGGTAACTCGATGCTCCACGCAGGTTTGCTGAACACACAGCCCCCGCTTCTCCGTCAGTCACACCGAGTTTTTTCTTGTAAATATATTTTAACATAAAAAGTTTAAAAGGTCAATGCAAGTTTTGATTTTTTTAAAAATTAACGATTTTAACAAAATTAGCAAATAAAACGCCCCTCGCTTTTGCAATAACAAACGAAGGGCGTTTTGCGAAAAAACTGTTGAAACGTCGGTTAAAACCCTTTATTTTATAAAGTATTCGACAGTGAAGGGCTCGTCGGATGCTTTTTGCACTCTGTACAAAACAGCATCTCCAAGAGCGAGCTCTACGGGCAGAGAGCTTACGGAATCGAATGCTACTCGTTGCTTGCCGTCCGTACGGCTTACCTCATAGAATCTGTAGTCGCCCTTAAGCTTTATTTCTGCGCTTAGCGGCTTTTCAAAGTCTCTGTTTAGTACGAGCATATACCTGTTGCCGTATGCATCCGCGAGTTCTCCTACGGAGCATCTTTTCGGCAGAGCCTCGGCAACAATATCACTGTCTGTGTAGTATTCCATAAGATCTCTTGCGAAATCCTTGTCGGGCAGAAGATCGTCGCTGTGATATACGAGCTTAGAGTCGAGAGCCATCAGTGTGTTTCCGAGTGCACTGAACTCCTTGTGTATAGCCTTTTGCTCTTCAAAGAAGGGAGCTCTTTCTCCGCTGTCTCTGTATACCACGGCATCCTCGTTCGCTCTGTAATGCTGCAGACCCTTTGCTCCGTACATAACGGCGGCGTACATCATCATTCTTATCATCGGGAAGGTAAGCTTGCCTGCGCCGTAAAGATCGCATCCCTGATAGTAGAACCAGATGGGGATATTTCTTTCCTTACCCGTCTTTCTGAGTATACCGAGGTCGCACCACATATAGTCGGTGTCGAGCTGATTTTCGTCAGAGTAGTTGAACTGCTTTGTCTCCATAGGATAGCTTCCTATCGGATAGTAGTCAACCGAGAGGATAGGCGGATCCATTCTGTCTGCGAACTTCTTGAAATATTCCGGATAAAGTCCGTTCTCCCACTGGAAATCGGGGTTGTAGCTTGGCAGGGCTACCGAGAAGAGCAGGGCATCGGGGCGCACCGCCTCGAGCATATCCTGCTGGCGTCTTGCTTCATCAAACTGGTTGTCGAACCACGGCTCATCCCATACGTAGAAGCCGATAGTCCTCTTTTTGCCTTCGAGCTTTTTCACAAGGTCTAGGACTGTGTTTTCGTCGACGGGTACCTCTCTTTCGAGGAATCTGTGCTGCATTCCGCCCATAATAGTCAGGTCCTGGAATATAAGGTCAACTCCGTATTCCTCGCATAGCTCCACGGCTTCCCAGGATTTTTCGTGAGGAGACCATCCGAGCTCGAGGGTGTTAAAGCCCGCTTCTTTTAGGTTAGAGATGCTCTTTCGCATATCTGCCGCATCGCATCCGAAGGAAGAGAGGGCGAACTCCCTTTGCTTCCATATAAATCTCTTGTTACCTATGGGATAACGTTCGAGTACTACGTTCTTCATAAAGTTTCCTTAAGATTAAATTTCATATTCTACTGTGAAGGGCGATTCATCGGCCTTCTGAACTCTGTATAGAACCGCATCGCCCCTTCCGAGCTTAACGGGCAGAGTGTCGATAGAGTCGAACGTCACTCTCTGCTTTCCGTCCTTACGGCTGACCTCGTAGAAGCGGTATTTGTCTTTAAGCTTGATTTTGGAGTCGAGCTCGCTGTGATAATCTCTGTTAAGAACGAGAACGTATCTGTTTCCGTATTCGTCCCCGAATTCTCCGACAGAGCATCTTTTTGGGAGCGGTCCCGCAAATATCTCGCTGTCGTTTATCGAGTCGCACAGCTCTTCCTTGTTTTCCGCAAGAATTTCAAGTTCATCGCTGTGATATACGAGCTTATTATCGATAGCCATCAGCGTATTTCCGAGAGCGTTGAATTCCTTATGTATAGCCTTCTGATCTTCAAAGAAGGGGCCCTTCGTACCGTCCTTCATCCACACAACCGCATCTTCCATAGACCTGTAGTTTTGCAGACCCTTAACGCCGTAGAGCACACCTGCGTACATAAGCATTCTTATCATAGAGAATTCGAGCTTACCGCAGTGATAGAGGTCGCATCCCTGATAGTAGTACCAGATAGGCAGATTGCGTTCTCTTCCGACAAGACGCAGAGCGCCGAGATCGCACCAGATATGATCTCGGTCGAGCTGATGCTCCTCACTGTAGTAATACTGCTTAACTCCGCTCGGATAGTCGCCTATGGGATAGTAGTCCATAGAGAGCACGGGCGGGTCGAGTATCTCGGCAAAGTTTCTCAGGTGAGCAAGATATCTGTTCGTCTCCCAGTTGTATCTCGGGGGGTTGTAGCAGGGCATAGAGACTACGAAGAGCAGGGCATCGGGGTCGGCCTTTTCGAGCTCGTCCATCTCGTACCTCGCTCTTGCCATAGTGGTATCGAGCCACGGTTCGTCCCACACGTAGTAGCCTATTACGTGCTTTTTGTCCTTGAAGCTTGCGTACAGCTTCTTTGCAAAATCATCGTCGACGGGACGGTTTAAGAAGTGGTTCATCATTCCGCCGCAAATCGTAAGGTCTTGGAATAATAGGTCTATACTGTATTTTTCGCACAGCTCCACCGCTTCCCACGACTGCTCGTGAGATGCCCATCCCAGCTCGAGCAGATTGAAGCCTGCTTCTTTGTGGTTTTTGAAGCTTTCTTCCATGTTTCCTGCTTGACAGGAGAAGGTAGAGAGAATAAAATCCTTTTGACGCCATTTGAATCTGTGGTTTCCAAGGGGATATCTTTTTAAAATCTTGTTTTCCATTTCTCGCTCCTCGTATTCATTATATTGATTTAAGCTCTTGGTATATCGTTTTGAAATCCAATGAGTTATCTTTACCCGAGTTGACGATATCTCTGTATTCGGTGAACTTTAACGCTCTTTTTCTCGAGCGGATGAAGCCTTCAATCCAATACAAAAAAATTGCGCCCTCGCATCTCGGCTCGAGCTGCTTGAATCTTTCATATAATTCAAGACCGTCCGAGCTGTCACGCCATATATCGGCAAAGATAACGTCGTATCCCTCGCCGGGCGCTGTGTTTTCCGCATATTCAAATGCGTCGGAATTGATTATTCTCACCTTTTCTTTATTTGGGAACTGCGGAAGAATGTATTTTTCAAAAAGCTTTATTACCTTCTCGCTCTTCTCGACGACGGTGATGCTTTCGACCTCATCCTTCTCCGATACCATATACGCATAATACCCCAGTCCGAGTCCGTAAGTAAGTACCTTTCCACAGGCGGCGGCTATTGCGTCCTCGCAGGTGTCAAGATCGACAGGGGTCAGAGTCATCCACTCGTTTCCATCCTCAAGCACGGCGGGAAAAGAAAAATCCTCGCAGAAGAATCCGAGCGGTGCAAACTCGGTGAAGTCCTCGTATATATTCATATCTCCCGAGATAAATCCTCTGTACGCAGGATACGTTTCCTGTCTCAGCTCCCAGTCTCCGTCCTTGACATTCTCGATTTTGATATTTTTGTAGTATGGGTTGTCCTTATACTTGCCTGTGTCGAGCATCTTCACAGACGGGCGTATGTATTCTCTTATCAGCCTTTTATCTTCTATATTCCCGTCCATACCAAGACCGAACAGCTCGCACAGAAGGGCAGTGAAGCCACCCTGCCTGGTCACAGAGCCGTCCTCACACAGGGCGTCCATCATCTCTTTCGTGATAAAATCAGGACATCTTTCAAGGTACAGGGCGTACAGCTCCGTCAGGCGAAAGTTCATATGGAACGTTGCCGCCAGCTTGCCGAAGCCCGCCTTATCCTGTAAGGTCATATTTACCTCTCAAATAAATTTAAATGTTGCTTCAATTGTACTATTCGCACGCATAGAAGTCAAGACGACTTGACAAAAAATGTTTTTTGTTGTATCATAACTGAAGTATAATGTACACACCGAAACGTTGAAAGAAAAGGTGCAAAATGAACCTTACAGATAAAATTATTAAATCGCAGTTGGAGCTTATCAAGCCGATTGCTGACGGTACTAAGCTTGAGTCTGCCCGCAGCGTGCAGGATAAAATCGGACACCTTATGCATTTTTCAAGGCGTAAGGATGTTGTAGTTCAGGATAATTATTACGATAGCGTTAAATCCGCTCTGGTAGTTCCGAGAGACGAGCTCAGAGGCGGAGTTATCCTTTACTTGCACGGCGGCGGTTATGCCTGCGGAAGTATGGATTACGCTAAGGGATTTGCTGCGGTGCTGAGCGCAGAGTGTGGTATGCGTGTTCTTTGCGTGGAATACCGCTTGGCGCCCGAGAGCCCGTATCCTGCGGCGCTGGACGACGCTCTTACGGCATATTCCGCACTTATCGCCGATGGCAACCATCCTGATAAGATTGTTCTTGCCGGAGAGAGCGCAGGGGGCGGTCTTGCATACGCTCTTTGTTTGAAGCTTAAGGAGCTTGATATTCCGATGCCTGCGGGTGTTATAGCTATTTCGCCCTGGGTTGATTTGACTCTCAGCGGAGACTCGTATAAGCATAATAAGGAGGCCGACCCTTCGATTACCGTCGAGAGGCTTCGCTTTTTCGCAGATTGTTACGTCGGCGCCGAGAGTGATGCTTCTATCAGCGCAAGGGGGGCGGGAATACGTAAATCAAAAGCTCACCCCGATAAGTACCGTGAGCACGAGAAGCTGAAGGAATGCGAATTTGTCTCGCCTCTCTTTGCAAACCTTGAGGGTATGCCGCCATCCGTTATATTCGTCGGCGAGGATGAGCTGCTTTATTCCGACGCAATTTCTCTTGAAAAAAAGCTTAATGAGTCCGGCTCGAGCGCTACACTTTATTCACGTCCCGAGATGTGGCACGCCTACCTTCTTTACTGCTTAAAGAGCAGCAAGGAGGATTTTGATAGGATAAACGCTTTTCTCAAAAAGATACTTCCCGAGGGAAATGACAGAAAGCTCAGATGGATGCTTTTGGACAATGCGGCGAAGATCTATCCTGCCGCAGCGACGAACAGATGGACTAATATATACCGTCTTTCCGCTACGTTAAAGGAGGATGTGGATAGGGAAGTATTGCAGTCTGCGCTGGACGTTACCGTGCGTCGTTTCCCTTCTATTGCGGTGAGACTGCACAGAGGTATGTTCTGGTATTATCTTGAGGAGATAGCTCACGCACCCAAGATTATGGATGAGGCGGCGTATCCTCTCGTTCGTATGCCGTTTGACGATATACGCTCCTGCGCATTCAGAGTCATAGTGTATAAGAAGAGGATAGCCGTTGAATTCTTCCACGCACTTACGGACGGAAACGGCGGACTTGTTTTCCTAAAGACCCTTGTAGCCGAATATCTGAGTGAAAAATACGGCTTGAAGATACCGCCGAGCGACGGAGTACTGGATAGGCTTGAGGAGCCGTCTGACGAGGAGCTCGAGGACAGCTTCCCGAAGCACAAGGCGAATATAGGAAGGTCGCGCTCGGAGAGCAATTCCTATCGTATCGGAGGTACTCCCGAGGAGGACGGATTCGTACACGTAACCACTATGATGATGAAGTCCGATGAGCTGCTCGACTTGGCTCATAAAAACGGGGTTACTCTTACCGCTCTTCTCGGCGCCGCCTTTATAAAAGCGATTATTAATTTACAAAACGAGGACCGCAGACCGCAAAGTCGTATGCGGAACGTTAAGGTGCTTATTCCGTGTGATCTGAGACGGCTTTACGGAAGTAAGACACTTAGGAATTTTGTCCTTTATTCCACGCCGGGTGTTGACCCGAGGTTTGGAGAGTATACTCTCGAGGAGCTGTGCAAAATAGTTCACCACACAATGGCTCTTGAGTTTACCAAGAAGAATATGTCCGCAAGGATTTATACAAATGTGCACGACGAGGAAAGACTTTTGATAAAGCTCTGTCCGCTTTTCTTGAAGAATCTTGTTATGAAAGCTGTGTTTATGGCTGTGGGCGAGAAGAAGTCGAGCCTGTCCGTCTCTAATCTTGGCTTGGTCAAACTACCTTCACCTATGGATGAGTATGTAGACAGATTCGATTTTGTTTTGAGCGTGCAGTCCACAGCGCCCTATAACGCAGGCGTCATATCGTATAAGGACACTCTTTACATAAATCTCGTCAGAAACATTAAAGAGCCGAGGCTTGAGCGTGCTCTTTACGAGGTTTTAAAGGCTGAAGGAATTAAGATTAAAGTCGAGAGCAACGAGAGGGATTGACGGCTGAGCCGTGTCCCTTTAATGCCTGCCTATCTCTCATAAGAAAGGAATATTATATGTACTGTATAAAGTGCGGAGTAGAGCTTGGGAACAGCGAGAAGAAGTGCCCGCTCTGTTTAACTCCTGTCTATTATCCGGAGCTGAGTATCAGCGACGATACGCCTTATCCTAAGGTTAACGTCAAGGATAAGGTTAGCCCGAGAGGGATATATTTTATCGCTTCGTTCGTTTTTCTTATATCAGCCATTATATCCGTGGTATGCGATATGAACATTGATGGCAGATTCAGCTGGAGCGGAATTGTCGTCGGAGCTCTTTTGCTGAGCTACGTTGTAGTTATTTTGCCCGGGTGGTTTTCCAGACCTCATCCCGCCGTTTTTGCTCCTGTTGACTTTGCCGCTGCTTCGCTGTTTTTGTGGTATCTTGATTATATTTCCAAAGGCGGTTGGTTCTGGAGCTTTGCGCTTCCTCTTACGGGTATGGTGGCTCTGATCGTATGCTCTGCAACTATTCTTTGCTATTACGTCAGACACGGGTACCTTTATATTTTCGGGGGTGCGTTTATTCTGTTCGGCTTTGCAAGTCTGCCTATTGAATGGCTGGCAAATATAACCTTTGGGCTTCCTATGAAGATTGTCTGGGGATTCTATCCTACGATTGCTCTGTCGCTTATTGGAATTATGCTGATAGTGATTGCGATTGTACGTCCTTTCAGAGAGTCTCTTTGCAGAATCTTCTCTATTTAAAAATGTTCATATTAACGACAGTGTCAGGAAAAACAGGCGGTGCATTTATTCATTTTGCTTTTTTTCTTGACACTTCGTGTTTTTTGTGGTATCATTTATCTGATAGATATTCGACGCTTCGATTTTCCTTTATAAGGATTGAAAAATGGAGATTTTATGAACCCTTTTAAGAATAAGCGCCGTATTGCTCTCGTCGCTATAGACGTAGCTATACTTGCGTCTGTTTATTTTGTTGCATTTATTCTCGAATCCCTTGCTTCCGGAATATCGCTCTCGGAGTTCTTGAAGTACGTGTTCAGCTTTTGTTTGTTTTTACCTGTTTTGTTTATAGTGAGATCACTCTTCAGGGTTTATTCGCACGTGTGGAGATATGCGAACTCCAGAGCATATCTTGATACTGTCGTCTCGGATATGGTCGGAGGAGCTATCGCTGTTCTTGTATCGTATTTTATCGGGGTACGGGTGCATATCGGGTATTGGCAGAATATAGCAATAGTCGGCCTCTTCGATTGCGCCACACTCGCCTCAAGATTTATATATCAACAGTTGCATAAATCTGCTCAGCTTCAGAGCGATTCGGCCTATAAGGATAACAAGATTACTGTGGCGATAGTTGGCGCCGGCAGAGTTGGAGCTCTACTTGCAGAGGAGCTTCTTTGCTTCAAGAATTCTCATTACCGTCCCGTATGCTTTATAGATCACAGTAAGGATAAGGTGGGGAGCCGTGTTGCGGGATTGCCCGTATTTGCAGATGATGAGACCTGCTTTGATAAGCTGGCATCATATCCCGTTCAGGAAATTATTATCGCTATACCACAGCTTTCGGGTGAGAAGGCGTCGGATTTCTTTGCATTCTACGGCAGGACAGGATGCAAAATCAAGCTGTACGATTTTCCTACCAAGGATAACGTAGAGGAAGAGAATGATAGCGCAAAGAGAGTAATCAGAGAGTTTAAAATTGAGGATCTGCTTTTCAGAAGCGCTATTAAGGTTGTCGACAGTGACACGGTCGGTTTTTATAAAGGCAAGACCATTCTGGTTACCGGTGGCGGCGGATCCATAGGTAGCGAGCTTTCCCGTCAAATAGCAAGATGTCAGCCTAAGCGCCTCATCATATTTGATATATATGAGAACAACGTTTATGATATCCAGCAGGAACTCATAATGAAGTATAAGGATAAGCTCAATCTGTCTGTCGAGATAGGCTCGGTCAGAGACAGAGCTCGTCTCGATGCTGTTTTTGCGTTTTACAGACCTGATATCGTCTTCCACGCAGCGGCGCATAAGCACGTGCCTTTGATGGAGCACAGTAACTGCGAGGCTATTAAGAATAACGTGCTCGGTACATACAATACCGCTGATATGGCGGAGAAATACGGCGTTAAGAAGTTTATACTGATTTCGACCGATAAGGCTGTGAATCCCACGAACGTTATGGGAGCATCTAAGCGACTTTGCGAGATGGTCGTGCAGTGCAGGACGGATAGCGCTACCGCATTCAGTGCGGTCAGATTCGGAAACGTGCTTGGCTCTAACGGATCTGTAATACCTCTGTTTAAAAGGCAGATTGCGAGAGGCGGCCCTATCACTCTTACCGATAAGCGCATAATCCGCTATTTTATGACTATTCCCGAGGCGTCGGGACTTGTTATGCAGGCAGGCGCTATGGCGAAGTGCGGAGAGCTGTTTGTCCTCGATATGGGTAAGCCTATCAGAATATACGACCTTGCAGAGAATATGATAAAACTCTCGGGACTTGTTCCGGGTGAGGATATCAAGATTGTTGAGACGGGCTTGCGCCCCGGAGAGAAGCTTTATGAAGAGCTTCTTATCAAAACCGAGAATCTTAAGAAGACGGATAATAACCTCATCTTTATAGAGCACGATGCGCCTCTCACTCGCAGCGATGTGGATGCTAAGCTTGATATACTGTGCGCAACGGTAAAGGAGAACGAGGGTGCAATTGCTTCGGATGCCATCACTCTCGCTATGCGAAGGGTAGTGCCCACCTTTTTAACCCCCGAGGAAGTAAACCGAAATGCACAGAACTCGGATGAAATGAAGGAAGCGGATACGATTGCTTAATTAGTTTTGTCAGATACTTTTTGTAATTAAAAAAGGCAGCGACAGATTTTTAACCGTCTGTCGCCGCTCTTTTTTTATATCTATCTTCGTTTTTCCATTCTTTAATATTTCGTATCAAAGGGGATCTATAGGAGTCAGCAAATCGTCTCCGTCGTCGCCTGAGCCGCCGCCTTCGCCTGAGCCGCCGCCTTCGCCTGAGCCGCCGCCCTCACCTGAGCCGCCGCCCTCGCCTGAGCCGCCGCCTTCGCCTGAGCTGCCGCCCTCACCTGAGCCGCCGCCCTCGCCTGAGCCGCCGCCTTCGCCCGAGCCGCCGCCACCGGGGTTTTCGGGTGTGCAGGCTGTGAATGCTATAGTGACCGATATACAAAGAATTAAGCAACATAGTATCAAAAGAAGTTTTTTCATATCTTTACCCCCTTTTTTCTTTCATTGTAACATATTATTTTAGTTATGGCAAGAGTATGAAGAAAAAAAGCTTTTTAAAATTGTTATTCTAAACTGTTGAAAAAAAAAGAACGATATGGTAAAATGGCTTAGAAAATAAAATTAGCGGAGTGCTTTTTTGAAAAACAGAGGGTTTGTATATTCGCCGGATATGACGGTTGACGAGATGCTCAGAGAGCTTAAGCGCCTCGGATACAGGACACCTGGTAAGAAAATGATAAAGACGCCTGAGCAGATAGCCGGGTGCAGAGAAGCAGGGAGAATAAATTCTCTCGTCCTCGATGCGGTTGCATCCGAAATTAAGTTGGGGATGAGTACCCTTGACATTGATGAAATAGTGGTGGAAAAAACAAGAGAGCTTGGCGGTATACCTGCGTGCCTTGGGTACGAGGGATTTCCTCGCTCGGTATGTACTTCTCTTAACTCAGTGGTTTGTCACGGAATACCCTCGAAGAAGGATGTTATAAAGGAAGGGGATATACTCAACGTTGATTGCACCACGCTATACGAGGGATATTACGGTGACGCATCCAGGATGTTTACCTTTGGTGAGATTTCGGATACTGCGTCCCGACTTGTAAATCTTACCAGAGAGGCGGTCGAGATGTCCATACTGTGGCTCGCTCCCTTTACCTCGTTTCTCGGAGATATAGGATATGTCATAGGCAGTATGGCGAGAGCTAAGGGTTTCTCGGTTGTCAGAGAGATAGGCGGACACGGTGTCGGACTTAAGATGCATGAGGATCCGTACGTTTGTCATCTTGGACTCAAGGGTAGCGGAATAGTGCTTGTGCCGGGAATGATCTTTACGGTAGAGCCTATGATTAATCAGGGCACGGGAGCGTTCATAATCGATGAAAAGGATGGATGGACGGTCAGGACGGCAGACGGCGGCTTATCTGCGCAGGTTGAATATGAGATACTGATTACCCACGACAGTTACGAAATATTATCAAAGTGAGCAGGTGAATAATGATTAAACAGGAAATCAAAGAATTCAGAATGGATTACGGAGACTATACCGGGCTGAAGGCAAGTGTACCTTGCTCGATGTATTCGGTTCTTCTCGAACATAAGCTGATAGATGACCCGTTCTACGGAGAGAACGAGGCTTATTTGAGAGCACTTTCTGATAAGGATTGTTCCTTCAGTGCTGATTTTGAGGTTGACGCTGGCGTCATAGCGATGAAGAACCATCTTTTACGTTTTCATTCGCTTGACACCCTTGCCGAGATTACGCTCAACGGCGTGCGACTCGGCGAGACCTCAAATATGCACAGAACGTATACGTTTGAGGTTGAAAGCTATTTGAAGGTGGGTAAGAATACACTCACCGTATATTTCTCCTCTCCAACTCTCGAGATGAGACGCAAGCAGGCGGATCATTATGTAATGAGCGACTATAATTCGCTTAGCGGTATTGCTCACCTGAGAAAAGCGTACTATATGTCCGGCTGGGATTGGGCGCCGACCCTTCCCGATATGGGAATATTGCGTAAAGTGGAGCTTATCTCGTTCGACCATAAGATAATCGAGAACGTAAAGGTAAGGCAAATCCACAGCGATGATTCTGTGGATCTTGAGCTTGAACTTGTTACAAGAGGGCAGGATAACTCCGACAAAGCCTTGGCGACTCTCGTTTCTCCGTCCGGCAATATTTACTATTGCGGATTTATCAAAGATAAAGGAAAACTAACAGTTAAATCTCCGCTTTTGTGGTGGCCGAACGGACTCGGTGTACAGAATCTCTATAAGCTTACGGTAACCCTTTATTCCGACGGAGAGGTCGAGGATACGAGGGAGATGAACGTAGGTCTGAGAACTCTTACGGTTTGTACCGATAAGGATGAATACGGAAACCAGTTCGCATTTACCGTGAATGGTCAGAAATTCTTCTCTATGGGTGCGAATTACGTTCCGACAGACAGCCTTGTTGCGAGGATAAAGGATTCGGATATAAAAAATCTTCTTTCCGATTGCGCTAAGGCGAACTTCAACACTGTCAGAGTTTGGGGCGGAGCATACTATCCGCCGGATAGCTTCTATGACGCTTGCGACGAGCTCGGTCTTGTCGTGTGGCAGGACTTTATGGTCGCCTGCTGTAACGTATGGCTCAATACCGAGAACAGAGAAAATATGATAAGCGAGTTTATAGATAATTTCACAAGACTTGCGCATCACGCATCTCTCGGTATCGTATCTGGAAATAATGAGATGGAGCAAGCGCTCGTTGAGTGGGAAGGATATGATTCGCCGGAGGTGAGGAGAGATTACCTCGAGCTTTATGAAAATATTCTTCCCGAGCTGTCACGAGAGATTGTTCCCGATACCTTCTACTGGCCCGCATCTCCGTCCTCGGGAGGCGGATTCGACGACCCCAACGGAGAGGAAAGAGGCGACGGTCATTATTGGGCTTCTTGGAATAACGGAGTGCCTATGGAAGACGACAGACGTCATCACTTCCGCTACCTTTCGGAATTCGGCTTTGAATCGATGCCGTCTATGAGGACGCTTGAGTATTTCGCAAGCAAGGAGGATATGAATATATTCTCGCCTGTTATGGAAAGACATCAGAAGCGTCCTGAGGGATATATGAAGATGATAAGGCATATAGCCGATAACTACAGATATCCCACGAGTATTTCGGAATTCTCTTATACATCTCAGATTATGCAGGCGGATGCTATGAGAATATCCGTTGAGCATATGCGCCGCAACAGAGGCAGATGTATGGGCACAATATATTGGCAGCTTAACGACTGCTGGCCCGTATCATCCTGGTCAAGTATCGATTACTTCGGAAGGTGGAAGGCGCTACACTATGCAGCGAAGAGATTCTACTCTCCTATCCTGCTCAGCGCTCACGATGAGGGTACCCGTGTTACGTTCAACGTATCTAATGAGAGAAGCGCCCCGTACAGCGGCAGATTGAATTGCTACATAATCGACAAGAACAACAATCTGATTTATACCTACGGCAAGGATGTTTTTGTTGATGCATTCTCGTCTTTGGACGTAACTACGGTAGATTTTGAAAAGTGGGTTTCGGGTCACGAGAGAGAGTATTATCTTGCGTATTACTTGACAGACGGTTCGTCACAGCTTTCAAAAGGCACACATTTATTTACAAAACCGAAGTCGTTCAGCTATGCTAAGCCGAAAATTTCCACCTCGATTTCAGGTACTGATACATCCTTCAGCATCACGGTTTCATCAGACGTGTTTACGTCTCGCTTGTTTATTGATTTTGAAGGTGTTGATTGCGTGCTTGAAGACAATTATATCGATATTACGGATTCTTCGTTCGTAAGAATAAATTTCAAGACTCTTGAGCCTGTTTCGTCAGAAACTCTCAGGCGCAGGCTTAAGCTTACTTCGGTGTACGATATTGGCAGAAATTAAGTTTTTATAAATGGAAAGGATTAAAAATGAAAAAATTCTTTGAGGAATTCAAAAAGTTTATCACCAGAGGAAACGTCGTTGATATGGCAGTCGGTGTTACTGTCGGCAGCGCTTTTACAGCCATTGTAAACGGGCTTAGCAATAACATACTTAAGCCTATCATCAACTTCTTCCTCACCCTTATTCTCGGCAAGGATTCTCTTTCTGAGGTTTATACTTTCTTGAAGAAGGTATACGTTGACGTTGAAGTAGAGGGCGTTACCGTTTCTCAGGTAGACCTCACTCAGTCTATTTATATCGACTGGGGAGCATTCATAAACGCTGTTATAAACTTCTTCATCATCGCCTTCGTTCTTTTCAGCATTGTTAAGATTGTTAATGGCTTCAGAGAGCAGCAGGACAAGCTTTCCAAGCTCATCGAGGGCGGCAAATTGACCAAGGCGGAAAAGACGGAAATGAAGGCGGCGGGTCTTGATTACAAGGATAAGACTGTCATCGATGCATTCCGTGCAGAGAAGATAAGAGAGGCTGAAGCGGCAGCGGAGGCAGAGAAGGCAGCTGCAGAGGAGGCGGCGAGAGCCGAGGCAGAGAAGGCGGCTTACGTTGCAGGCGCTGACGACAGACAGGAAGCGCTTCTTCGCGAGATAGTCGAGCTTCTTAAGAAGAACGGCTGATAATTAGGATAAAAAAGCAGAGCCCGTTATGCAAAAACGCATAATGGGCTCTTTAAATTTGAATAGCCTTGAAAATAGGTTGAGCTTCGGAAACATTACGTTGCCCTGGATTTTGAGCAGGTGAGATAAATAACCTGCCTATCCCTAGCCAGCTGCTTGATAATTCCCAGCCCTCTTTTGCATTTCTCGTCGTCGAAAGCTATAAACGGGTCGTCGAGAATGATGAACGGCTGCTCGTTTTCATAGAGCGAGTCGATAAGTGCGAGCCTGATTGCAAGAGCATACAGATCTCTCGTTCCTCGGCTGAAGCTGTCCTCGCTTCTCAGAACTCCACCCTCGGATTTTGACGGGGTAAAGCTTGTATCGAGCGAGAATTCTCCTTCTTGCCCGCTTATTCTTTTTTCGTATTCGAGGAATCTCTCTCTCGTTCTTCCGAGGTATCTTCCCGTCATATTGTTGCACGCTTTCTCGAGGTGTTCTCTTGTTTTCTTGAGAAGAGAGAGTCTTTCTTCCTTTTCTTCGATTGAGTCCTCGAGAGAGGATATCTCGGCCTTTACTTCGTCTACCCTATCAAGCTCAAATGAGATTTCAGCTATTCGTTTTTCGAGCAAAGCCCTTTCGCTGACCAACTCACTGAGAGTAAGGTTTAGTCCTGTGAGCTCTTCCTTCAGCGTTGAGCTATCCTTGACTGTGTTTATCTCTTCTTTGTACCTCTCGCTTAGTCCGTAGCGTGTTCTGTAATCCTCGATTTCTTGTGCCAGTCTTCCGAGGAGCGAATCCTTGTAATTGTATTCATTGACAGCTCTGCGTATCTCGTCGAAGGGGTCTTCGGTCGTCGTTTTGTATTTTTTCAGAAAGGCTTCTACGGATTCGGTTAGATTCTTGATTAACTCCGCTTTCTTTGCGATTACCTCGGCGTTACTTTCATCGATGAGCTTATCGTGCTGCCATACCGCATATCCCTCTCTTACTCCTGCAATTGCCGCCTTGGGCTCCAAGAACCCTAAGCCAAAGTGGGAAACGAAGCTGTCGTGGGCAGATTTAAGCTCTTTTTGCCTTGTAAGAAGCGACGCCTTTTCGTCCTCGCGCTGCCTCTTAATATCGTCATACTCGCATTTTGCATCTTTCAGCTTAGCAAGAGCTTCGTCCGCATTCTTTGCGTATATACCGTGCTCCTGTGCGAGCTTTGTCGCTGAGCCACCGTCGCTCTTTTCTTTTCTTGACGCAGGGAGGTGCAAGAAAGCGATTATTGCTCCAAGCGCACAGACAACATATGCGTACGGGCTGACAAAAGCTCCGAGCAAAGCTCCTGCGATTATCAGAATCAGTCCGGCTATAATCGTAAGAGGGATGCTTTTTTTCGGTGCGATTTTCGCTAACCGCTCGAGCTCTTCTAAGGTGGGTGGGGTGGATTCGAATATGCGGCGCATCCTCAGCGAATAGCCGTCCTCGCCTCTGTCGAATTCTCCAATGCGGCGCTCGCACTCACGTAGCGCCTCTACCCGTGCCTCAGCCTCGTATATCTCTGAGTAACTAAGATTTTCATACGGCCTCTCGTCGCTTTTCTCAGATTGGCTTATGCGTGCAAGCTCGCGTGACAGACGCGCACATTCGAGACTGTCGTCTCTCGCTCGGTCTATGGCGGATAAAGAGGGAACACCGCATATAAAGAATGAGCACAGCCTATCAAAGGCGAGCTTTTCTCTTTCGTATTCCTCGACAAGCGAGCGGTATTTCTCCTCTTGAGCCTGTCTTGCGGTTATTTCTCCGATTTTTTCGAGTTGCTTTTCGACGAGCGACCTTTTGCTTTCGGTTGAGGCGTATTCCTTTGCAATATCATTGAATCGCTCTTTACACCCGCTGAGCTCCTCGTCCAGATTCTCCAATCTTTCGAGCTCCTTTTTTTGTACGGAGAGCTTTGCTTTTAAGTCGGAAATAAGTCCGCTTCCGCCTTTTTTGTAGAGAAGACGCCTCTGTTCTTCAATCGAATCGATAGCTCGGTCGAATTCTCCGACGTCACCGTCAGCTCCTACCAGGTCGGATAGCTTTGCGGATATCGTCTTATTATCGTTCTTTACGCTGAGAGCCTTTTCCGATAGATATGCAGTGCGCAGAAAGCCGTCACGGTCAATTCCGAGCAGCTCCTCTCCGATGTTCTCGGAGAAGTCGGCGGATATAAGTCCGGTATGCGTTTCGATAAGCCGAAACGTGTCGTCCGCCGCCTTTTGAGCAAAGCTCCTCTCTATTCTGTACTCTTTTTTTCCTATCTCTATTGTCAGACTTCCCGCACACACTCCGCCGTCCCAGGGGGCGTATTTCTTTCTGTCGTTTTCTGAGAGCGAGAGCTTTCGGGTGTCCCCGATTCCGTAGAGCATTGCTGTGATAAATGCCCCGAGCGTGCTTTTTCCCGTACCGTTGTCAGAGACGATACAGGTCAGCCCGTCGGAAAAATCAAAGCTCTTTTTCTTCAAACACCCGAAGTTTTCAATATAACATCTTTTTATTTTCATAACGTAGCTCCGTGTCCTGTCAGTCTATTTCGCCCATAAGAGCAGACAGACCGAGGCTTATTATCGCATCACGTTCCTTCTCACTTAGCGACTCTTCACGGCTCACCAGCCGAATAAACTCGCCCTTGAGCGATTTGTCAAGAGCATAGTCGTCAGGGTTGATTCTGATGCCTGAAGCGTCCTTTACTTCAAAATAGAAGTACCGTCCGCCCCATCTTGCCGTAATATCTTCTGCGGAAGGCTTTAAAAGCGGCTCTTTTTTTCCGACAAGAACAACTCGGACAAGGTCCGACTCCCCCACTCCCTCAAGAGAAGAGGCGACTGCCGATTCTATCTCGCTATGCTTTCTCGCTCCCGTGATATCGACTTCGATTATACGTACTGTCCGCTTTGCAAAGGGTACGAATTTATAGCTTAAGCCCTCGTCGGTGTCTATCAGGACGTACCCCTTGACACCTGCCTCGTCAAAACCTCTGCCTTCGGGAGTGCCCGAGTAAACGGCGACGCCGCCACCGCTGATATCGTAGGTCTTGTAGGTGTGGTAGTGACCAAGAGCGAGGTATGAGATGCCCTTGTCCGCCGCATCCTTTATTCCTATCGACAGATAGTCGGATTTTTCTTCCACGGCGCCGTGCAAAACCGCTATGTTAATCTTCGATTCAAGCAGCTTGAGCGAGTCGAAAAGGTCGGGTGAAAGCGTGCTTCTGCCTGCGACCGTAACGTCTCTGTAGTCAAAATAGGTCCATTCATCACCAAATATTTTCAGATTATTCGGCATTGACCGCATAGATTCTGAAAATGCATCGCATTCGTGATTTCCTTTTAGGTAAAGAAAGTCTATATCGGGATAGGCGTTAATTACGCTGTTTACAGAGTCGAGCGTCCTTACGCTTATTCTTTTCGTATCAAACATATCGCCGGCAATTATTATAATTTTCGCACCGCACTTTCTTCCTTCCTCAGCCAGCCGCCTGAAGTTTGCGACAAGCTCTGCCTTTCGTGCTCTCAGCTCCGCTCCGGAAAGTCTTGTCTTGAGCGGAGAATCTAGGTGCAGGTCAGACGTGTGAATTATTTTCATTTCCGAAGCTCCTTTGTTAGTTTTGAAAAGATAAACCTTTATCCGTTATATCTGCGAAAAGGGAAGGCTGTATGGAGTATACGAATATGAGCGAGCCCCTAAGCTTTTTATCAGCCGCTTTAATTAACGCAGATAAAAAATGTTTCTTTTTAAAAATATTATACAAATTTGCCTTGCATTTGTCAATGTTTTGAATTATAATATAAACGATAAATATTTAAGGAGTTACGCGATGAATTATTGCATAGGTGTTGATCTTGGCGGTACCAATATTGCGGTAGGTCTTATTGACCTCGATCTTAAGCGTATAATTGATAAGCTCAGTGTGAAAACAAATGCGCCTCGTCCTTGTGTAGAGATATCACAGGATATCAACGAGGTCTGCCGTGA
This sequence comes from Eubacteriales bacterium, assembly GCA_045656605.1. Lineage (GTDB taxonomy): Bacteria > Bacillota > Clostridia > Oscillospirales > CAG-272 > UBA1740. The sequence goes on along the minus strand of JAZORO010000049.1, from coordinate 15,599 downwards.
GCTGTGTGAGAGAAACTCGGTTGTACTCGATAAGATAAAGTGGATAGGAGTTGCAACTCCCGGCATAGTAAAGAGCGGGGTTGTGAATATGGCGGTAAATCTCGGTTGGGAGAGTGAGCCCTTCGGTGATATACTTTCCGGTCTTACGGGCAGACCCACGTATGTTGCCAATGATGCGAACGCAGCTGCCTACGCTGAGGCTAAGTGGGGATGCGGCGAGGGCTCAGAGTCGCTCGTTGCCGTTACTCTCGGTACCGGCGTCGGAGGCGGGATAATCATAAACGGTAAGATATGGGAGGGCATCAACGGCTTTGCCGCAGAGATAGGGCATATGGTAGTTGATGTGAACGGCAGATGGTGCGGATGCGGTCAGCGCGGATGCCTTGAGGCTTATTGCTCGGCTACGGCTCTTGTCAGCGAGACGAAGAGAATGATGAAGATGTATCCCGACAGTCTTATGTGGCAGATGTCTGCGGAGCACCATGGTAAGGTTAACGGTATAACTCCGTTTGCGGCGAAGAGGCAGGGCGACGTTGCGGCATCGCAGGTTATTGACGATTTCATTAACTACCTCTCGATAGGTATAGCGAACATTATAAACGTGTTCCAGCCCGACGTGGTTTGCGTGGGCGGTGGTATATCCGGCGAGGGCGAGGATCTTATGAAGCCCATCAGGGATAAACTCAAGTACATATCCTTTGGTAGTGAGAATTCCAGAACAAAGGTTGTGGCAGCAAAATTCAGAAATGACGCCGGTATTATCGGAGCCGGTATTCTCGGACTTATGGAGGAGTAAGAAATTATGGATATCAATACTATTGTTAGCAAATTTAACGTAAATGGCAGAATCATCGACGTTATGCCGTTCGGAAACGGCCATATCAATGATACTAAGCTTGTTACGGCTATAGAGCAGACCGGCAGAGTACATCAGTACGTTCTTCAGAAGATTAACAAGAACGTATTTAAGAATCCCGAGCAGCTTATGGAGAACTACGTAAGCGTTACAAAGTTTATCCGTGACAAGATCGAGGCTGCTAAGGGAGACCCCGAGCGTGAGGTTATTAACGTAATCTCTGCAAAGGACGGTAAGTATTTCTACATGGATGACGAGGGACAGTATTGGCGTCTGCTTGTTTACGTAACTGATTCTATGAGCTATGATAAGGTAGAGAGAGTAGAGCAGTTCTATCAGAGCGCAGTTGCATTCGGTCACTTCCAGTACATGCTGCGTGATTATCCCGCAAGCACTCTTCACGAGACTATAGTTAACTTCCATAACACCCCCGACAGATTCAGACAGCTTATGGAGGCTGTTGAGAACAATGCCGCAGGCAGACTCTCCGAGGTTACTGCGGAGGTTAACTTTGCTAAGACGAGAGAAGATTTCGCAGGGACTCTCGAGCGTGCGAGAGAGGCAGGAAAGCTTCCCCTCAGAGTTACTCATAACGATACTAAGCTTAACAATATTCTTTTCGATACTCATACGGGTGAGCCTCTTTGCGTTGTCGATCTTGATACGATAATGCCCGGCTATTCTGTTAACGATTTCGGCGATTCTATTCGTTTTGGAGCGACTACCGCTCTTGAGGATGAGAAGGATCTGTCAAAGGTAAACTTCGATATTGAGCTCTACGAGGCATACGTTAAGGGCTTTATTGAGGGAGCAAAGGGTGGACTCACCGATGCTGAGCTCGATTTGCTTCCGATAGGCGCAATGATGATGACCTTCGAGTGCGGTATGCGCTTCCTTGCCGACTATCTTAACGGTGACGTGTACTTCAAGGTGCACAGAGATGGACATAACCTCGACCGTGCTCGCAACCAGTTTAAGCTCGTCAGCGATATGGAGAATTCCATCGACGCTATGATTGCGGTAGTTAATAAGTACCGCTGAGCCGTACGACACTTTATTAAGGATACGTAATGATTAAGATTATACACGCATTGACCGCTGAGGAAGCCGGCATCAACGCAGCAGAGGCTGTCCTTGAGGTTATAAAAGAGAAGCGTAACCCTGTTCTCGGCTTGGATACGGGCTCGTCGCCTCTCGGTATGTACCGTGAGCTTATTTCACGGTTTAAGTCGGGGAGCGTCAGCTTTGAGAATGTCAGGACGGTAAACCTTGATGAATATGCGGGACTTGCTCCCGACCATCCGTCAAGCTACAGGTTCTTTATGGATGAGAATCTTTTTAATCATATTGATATTAAAAAACAAAATACTCATTTGCCTAACGGACATACGTCGAATTATAAGGCTGAGTGTAAGAGATATGACGCTGTCGTAGCATCTATGGGAGGTATAGATCTACAGGTTCTCGGCATTGGGCACAACGGGCATATAGGGTTTAACGAGCCCTCGTCTTTCTTCACGAGCGGTACAAGCTATATTAAGCTTACCGATTCGACAAGAGCGGCTAATTCTCGATTCTTCGAGTCGGAGGAAAGTGTGCCTACCCACGCTTTCTCTATGGGTATAGGTCAGATTATGTCAGCGCAAAAGATTCTTCTTATCGCTATAGGAAAGGATAAGGCAGAGATTCTTGAAAGGGCGCTGTTCGGCCCGGTTACACCCGAGGTTCCGGCATCCATTCTCCAGTTTTTCAAGGGGGACGTTCTTGTCTCAGCAGATGAAGAAGCTCTAGGTGAGATTATCCGTAAGCAGAGCTCACGTAGCGCTTGCTAAGTAATTGAATAAAGATAAAAAGCTGACGGGCTATTTGCCCGTCAGCTTTTTATGCTCATATGCTCGAAAATGAAAACAATTGTTTGCTTTTATACAAGATACGCTGATTTGATTCTCACTGCAACCTTTGGTCTGTCTCTGAAATCCGTGGGGATAGATGCGATCTCATCAACGACTTCAATTCCGCTGACAACCCTGCCGAAGGCAGCGTATTGACCGTCGAGGTGGGGAGCATCCTTGTGCATAATGAAGAACTGGGAAGATGCAGAGTTCGGATCGAAGGATCTCGCCATGGAGATAACTCCTCTTTCGTGCTTTATATCGTTCTTGACTCCGTTTGCTCTGAACTCTCCCTTGATATTCTCGTCGGATCCGCCCATTCCGTTTCCGAGAGGGTCGCCGCCCTGAATCATAAAGCCGGGGATTATTCTGTGGAATCCGAGACCGTTATAGAAGCCCTCGGATACGAGCTTCTCAAAGTTTTTGACGGTTATGGGAGCTACGTCGGGATACAGCTCGAGCTCGATTTTACCGCCGTTTTCCATTTCGATTACAACCATTTTTTGTTTCCTTTCAGTAATATATTTTTATGTTTGGGGGTATAATTTCATATAATGTGTAAGGGGGTGGGATTATGACGGAAGAAAAACTAAGAAGGACTGCTTACAGTGTCGTATCTATTGTCGGCGTAGTTGCTCTCTTATACCTCTTTTTGAAGTATGCATTCTCTCTTCTGCTTCCGTTTTTGCTTGCTTGGGCTTTGGCTTTCGTAGTCAGACGCCCTGCCGCATTCATATCTGCAAAGACGGGAATAAAAGAGGGGATAGCTCGCCTTGTGCTTGCTCTCAGCTCTGCCATAGCTCTTATTGCCGTGATATCCTTCGGCGTTTGGCAGCTTTCTCTTGAGATATGGCGTCTTTTGCAGAACTATGCGGACAGCGGAAAGCTTGAGGCTTTCATTTCCGAATATCTTATGTCCGGCGGAATTATATCAGAGCTTTCTGAGAGTATCTCGGAGAGGCTCGGGGAGATGATATATGACTTTGCGGTTTCTCTCTTAGGCTCTCTTGCCGAGTTTATATCGGGAATTGCAGGCGCTGTTCCTAAAGCGCTTTTAAAAATTCTTGTTACCGTTATCGCCTCAATGTACTTTGCGTTTGACCTGGAGAGAATAAACCGCACGGTGTTATCCGTAACGCCCGGTTGGCTCTCACGCATACTTATAAGACTCAAGAACGGTTTTGTGTCGGTCGGCTTGAAATACATTAAGTCGTATTCCTTATTAATGCTTATTACCTTTTCGATAATGCTTCTCGGATTGTGCATACTCAGAGTTCCGTACGCCATTCTTGTCTCGCTTGTCGTCGCTGTGTTGGACGTTTTACCCCTTATTGGCGTGGGCACGGTTCTAGTACCGTGGAGTGTGTTTTTGTTTATCACCGGCAATAGGTTTCTTGCGGTTGGTATACTGGTTCTTTTCGTAGTTGTTGAGATTATCAGGCAGACGATCGAGCCGAGGATACTTGGTAAGAATCTCGGAGTTCATCCTCTTGTTACACTGTTCCTCTTATACGTAGGTTATTCTGTTTTTGGCTTTGCAGGGCTCGTTTTAGTTCCCGTCTTTACCGTTGTCATCGATGTTGTCATCAAAAAAGATGATGCCACCCTTGTCTCTGAGTCTCAAGGGGGATAAAAATACCGTATGCAGCCCCGATCTTTTGATAGCGTTCATTATGTCTTTATAAGAAGGATGCCACCTCGGATTTCCCAGAAAATATACGCACCCATCGTATGAAGTAGCCGCCCCGCCGATAAATCCGCAGTCGTACGGGGGGAGTAAAATTCCGTCACCGTTTATAAGAGTGACCTCTATCCCCTCTGCTTGAAGAGCCTTAGCCATTCCCTTATCCGCAGTTATAGCGGCGCTGTCTGTCAGCTTCAGAACGGTGCAGGCGGGATATCCCTGGTTTACTTCGACTATTTTGAGACCCCTCTCCTTTGCATAGCTTAGGACGTCGTGTGAGACGCTCTTTGCTCTTGCGAAGAGCTTTTTGCCTATAACGAGAGCGTTGTATATAGTGTCTTGCGGGTAGGGTGACTTTGGTACCTCGTCGCTCTTGATAATATTGATTCTTCCGTTTAGTCTTTTCAACCGATTGAACACGTGTCTCGCATCTGCTTCTGCGTATTCCTTATTGACTATTACGGTATTATCGTGCTTGAATATTGCTATATCCGGGTGAGTCGCAACCGAATCGGTGATATTCTTTGATTCGGGAAGCGGTACAACCTCAAACCCGAGAGATTTAAGTCTCGTTTTTATTATGAACCCGACGGTCTTATCGACAAGTGCGATTTTCATTATGCCCTCACTTCCATAGATACGTAAAAGGCTCCGCTTTATACCAGCGGAGCCTTTTAACGCTTAAGCGCGCTCAATCTTTCCGGAACGAAGGCAACGGGAACAAACGCTTACGGTCTGATTCGTGCCGTCTACAACTGCCTTAACCTTACGAATGTTAGGCTTCCAGGTTCTGTTAGTCTTACGGTTGGAGTGAGAAACGTTATGTCCGAAGGTCACACCCTTGCCGCAAATGCTACACTTAGCCATTTTGACACCTCCCAAAATTCGGCTCAAAGAGCCCAAATTTTATATCTTTTTTTGTTATTCACAAATTGACAAGATGTATTATAGCATACAGAAAGCGAAAATGCAAGAGTTTTTTCATTTTTTTTGATATTTATTTATTTTAACAATTAACTCTTAAACTAACGGAAAATTCTGTGAGATTTATATACATCTTTTAGTTTTTTTACGCTCTAAAAATGCGGGAACGATATTAAAGTGAAAAAAACTTATTTGCCGAGCTTCTTCGTTTTTTCAAAGGCCGCTCTGACAGCATCGGATACGGCGCCACGCATACCGCACTCTTCGAGTGTGATAACACCTTCGATAGTACTTCCACCGGGACTGCATACAGCATCCTTAAGCTCTCCCGGGTGCTTACCGCTGCCAATTAGCGTCTCTGCTGCGCCTATCACAGTCATAGCCGCATATTTTAAGGCTTTGTCACGAGGTAAACCTGCGGCAACACCACCGTCCGCCATAGCTTCAATAAACATATAGACAAAGGCAGGGCCACACCCCGAGACCGCCGAGCCGGCATCAATGAGACTCTCAGGTATCATATCTAGCATACCTGCCGGAGCTATAAATTCCTTGAATATAGTCAGCCGTATGTCGTTAAATCCATTTGTATCGGCGAGTATTACACCCTTGCCATACGCCGCAGGCGTGCTAGGCATAATCCTTATTATAGCCTTGCCGGGCGCTGCTTCTTCGAGCCTTTTTATATCAACTCCCGCCGCCATACTTATTATCACGGCATTATCTTTCATCAAGGGCGCAAGCTCACTAAGAACAGAAAATACCAGGTGCGGCTTTACACCGAGAAAGACGTAGTCGCACTCTGCGCACACCTCGCCGCTAGACGTAGCCTTAGCGCCTATCTGCTCTGCAAGAGCCTCTGCCTTGCTTTCATCCTTGTCGCAGAGCATAAGTGTAAATTCGTTCTTTGCGACGGCTTTTGCAAGAGCACCGCCCATATTTCCGCAGCCTATAAAGCCTATCTTTACCATAATCTCTCCTTTTATCTTGTCTGACCGTTACCGGTAACGACGTATTTGTAAGTAGTCAATTCACGTATTCCCATAGGACCTCTTGCGTGTAGCTTCTGTGTTGAAATACCCATTTCACAGCCCAGACCGAATTCTCCCCCATCTGTAAAGCGGGTTGACGCATTAACGTATACAGCCGCAGAGTCGACACGGCTGATAAATTCATCCCGGCTCTCCGAAATGTCGGTTATAATACAGTCACTGTGGTGCGTTGAGTGCTTTTCTATGTGCAGTATCGCATCCTCGAGAGAGTTGACGACTTTTACAGCGAGTATATAGTCTAAGAATTCTGTGTCGTAGTCTTGCTCTGTAGCAGGAGCTCCAAGGCAATATTCGATTGATGCTTCGTCGCATCTGAATTCGACGGGATTCAATCCTCTTTTTATCCTCGTGTCCACAAGACGCTCTCTTAGCTTAGGCAGAAGAAGAGGAGCTGTATCCTTATGCACAAGCAATACTTCCATAGCATTGCATACAGAGGGGCGAGAGGTTTTTGCGTTTTCTATTATTTCAAGCGCCATATTGACGTCGCACTCTCGGTCTAAGTACACGTGGCATATTCCCGTGCCGGTCTCTATGCAAGGCACCGTTGCGTTTTCGACACACGCCCGTATGAGCCCTCGCCCACCTCTGGGAATGAGCAGGTCGACGTACCCCTCTGCTCGCATCAGCTCGTTTGCACTCTCTCTTGCCGTGTCCTCTATGAGCTGTATGGCTTCCGGAGTGATTCCCGCCGATTCCAGCCCCGAGCGCAGAGCTTTCACAATAGCATCGGCTGAGCGGTGTGCTTCCTTGCCCGACCTAAGCACGCATACGTTGCCGCTCTTTAAGCACAGAGCCGCCGCATCCGAGGTTACGTTCGGACGGCTTTCGTAAATAATAGCCACGACTCCTATCGGTACCGAACGCTTTTCTATCCTCAGCCCATTCGGACGGGTTACCGTCTCGATAGCCTTTCCTAGCGGTGAGTCAAGGGCGGCTATTTCTTTTATGCCCTCCGCCATATCGAGAATTCTTTTTTCGGTAAGTCTCAGCCTGTCCAGCATCACCTCTCCGATTTTGCCCCTTGCTGCTTCAATGTCGCTTTCGTTTGCTTTCAGTATGTTTTCGGTATCTCTTATGAGCGCTGAGGCCATAGCTTGGAGCGCTGCGTTTATTGTGTCTGAGCCGAGCCCTGCGAGCTCTTTTTTTGCATTCTTTGCACGCTCGAGTATCAGCTGTGTTGTATATTTTTCATTCATTTCTTCTTACCGTTAGAGTAAAATCTTGTACATACCGCTTCGCCGCCGAGAATGTCATATATAATCTCGGGGTGTTCGCCGTTTGCGATTACCATATCGCATCCTGCCTCGGTGGCTATCCTTGCCGCAGTGAGCTTCGTTTTCATTCCACCTGTGCCCAGCGAGCTTCCCGCACCCTCACCTAAGGACATTATGTTTTCGGTCAGCTCATATACCGAATGAATGAGCCTTGCGTCCGAGTGCGTGCGGGGATTCTTGTCGTAAAGCCCGTCAATATCAGACAGAAGTATTAAGAGGTTTGCACCGATGCTTTCTGCGACGAGAGCTGCGAGCGTATCGTTGTCTCCGAAGACTATCTCCTCGGTTGCTACCGTGTCGTTTTCGTTTATGATGGGAATAGCTCCGAAGTCGAGCAGCTTATTCATCGTGTCCGAGAATTTTGCGTGTCTGTCCTCACTTTTGAGGTCGGGCGCGGTCAGAAGCAGCTGGGCTACGGTGTGATTATACAGTGAGAACTCTTTGTCGTATATGTACATAAGCTCGCATTGTCCTACTGCGGCAGCTGCCTGCTTCATTGCAATGTCAGAGGGGCGCGAGGGCATATTCAGCTTTCCGACGCCCATACCGATAGCGCCGGATGATACAAGCACTATGTCGTATCCTTCGTTCTTGACGTCGCTGATTACTCTGCACAGCTCGCTGAAACGACGTATATTAAGCCTACCTGTTGAATGCGTCAGAGTTGATGTTCCGACCTTAATAACGACCTTCATTTGTATTCCTCTCAATTTTCTTTTTTTAGTATTCTAGCATACTTATTCACTCATTGCAACATAAAAATTCATTGTTTTTAAAAAATACATATATAAAAAGGTCGGCGCTTACCTTCATCGGTGCGCCGACTCCCCGGTGTTGTGTCAGTATAGATTGTTACAGGAAAGATACGAATAGAGCATCTGACCGTGGTTTTGCTCTTCCTTCTGAATGTGGGCGAGAGTATCTCTGAGTGTAGGACTCGAAAACTCGAAAACGGATATGTCATACACACCGGAAACGTGCTTTTCCATCGAGAGAGCATCCTTGCACAGATATCCGTCCTCTTCCTTAGCCATAGAGTCGACCGAAGAAGGTGACGTAGTTTTCTTTGCATCCTCAGCCTTGGGAGGTGCGGGCATACTGACCTCTACTCCCGAGAGAATTTCGTTTATTGTCGAAAGATGCTTTTCTTCTGCGGATTTTATCTCCGAGAATAGTGATTTGAGCGCAGGGTCGTGCGCCATATCCACATACCTTCCGTATTTTTTGATGCAGAGCTGTTCCTGCGACTTAAGGTCTGATAAGAGACTTGTTTCTTTCTGTGTGAGGGTCATATGATTCTCCTTTCGGTTTTGTTACAGGAGAATTTTACCCGTACGGTTTGGGGTTTATTCATATACCATGAAAATCAGTCCTTAAAAATGCTTATATTTCCGCTTTTCAAAAGCTTGATAAAGTCCTCTACGGAGTTTATCGGCACATCCGACGTGACTCCTGCCAAAGACGCTGCTCCGCCCGCTCTGTGGTTGTCGGAGCCTGCTGTCATTAATAAGCCGTAGGTCTGTGCGTAGATTCTTGCCATACTGTTGTCAGAGTCGGAATTGCAAGCATTGATTACCTCAAGTCCGTCGACCTGATCCACAAATACTCTTATATATCCACCGTTTCCGGGCTTTGGACGTCTGAACGGATGAGCCTGTATTATCAGCGCACCCTCGCTTCGCATAAAGTCGAGCTCGGTCGCCCTGTTCATCTCGAGTATCTCGGGGTGGCTTACGTACCACTCTTTGTCAAGTCCGAAGACAAGAAAATCGGTGCTCCGGTAGGAAATTTCCACGCCGAGAAATACCTTGATTCCTATTTCCTTTGAAAGCTTGAGCGCTTCCTCGTAGTCGGCAAAGTAGAAATCTAACATTTTGTAGTAGGTCTCAACGTCTATATTTCGATCGAGACCGTACCCGACGTACTGTGGCTCGTAGTTTATGTTTCCGTCTATAAAATGGTTGGTGATAAAAACACCGTCGTAGCCCTTCTCCTTGTAAAAAAGAAGGTTTGTTCTTACGTCTTCTTTTGCGCATTTGCTGACGGGCAGAGTATGAAGATGTGTTTCGTATTTGTACATAATATGCCTCTTCTTTCTTCTTAACGGTATTATACCACTTGCGCACTTTATAGTCAATACCGAAGCCCTAAAATAACAACTGACACGTCCCCTCTTATTTACTCTCTTGACAACGTATATTAAGAGTGCTATAGTATAGTCGGATATTTACCTAGGAGGCTTGCTCTATGTTAAAGAAAATTTCGCCGGAAGCAGCCGGTATAAGCTCAAAGACTCTGGAGCGTTACCTGAAGGTTCTTGACAAATATGACGCCCGTATGCACAGCGTCCTTATGATGAAGGGGGATTCGCTTTTCCTCGAGGCTTATTGGAAGCCCTTTGATAAGGATTTTTGCCATAGGATGTACTCCCAGACGAAAAGCTATACTGCGATTGCTGTAGGGCTCGCCGCAGATGACGGGCTTATAAATCTTGATGACAGAATTGTAGATTACTTCCGAGATAAGCTTACCACACCCATTTGTGACAATTTGAAGAATCAGACGATAAGGCAGATGCTCACTATGACCACGGTTTTGGACAGAGCCTATTGGTTTGATTATCCTGTCTGTGACAGAGCGGAGCTATACTTTAGAAAGGGAGAGTCAACACGGGCGGCAGGCGGTGCGTGGAGCTATGACAGCGCAGGCTCGCAGTTGCTCTGTGCGCTTGTTGAGAGAGTTACGGGTAAGAGCCTTTTCGACTATCTTAACGAAAGAATATTTAAGAAGCTCGGATGCTTTAAAACGGCAGAAATGTTAAAGGTTCCTACGGGTGAGTGCTGGGGAGACTCTGCGCTTATATGCACGCCCAGAGATATGATCACCTTCGCTCGCTTTGTTATGAACGGCGGCTCGTGGAATGGCGAGCAGCTAATAAGCAGAGACTTCGTGCGGAAGGCTACAACCAAGCAGGTTGATAACATTGATGGAACGCACGGGAAGATATTGTCGCACGGATACGGATATCAGATATGGATGACCCAGTGCGGTGGCTTTGCTTTCGTAGGTATGGGAGATCAGCTTACGATATGCTTACCGGAAAAGGATCTTATCTTTGTATGCACAGCGGATAACCAGGGGTCTGCGGCAATTCGCCATCATATTATATCTAACTTCTTTGAGATGGTAGCCGAGGAGATTCAACCGAGCTCGCTTCCTGAGTGCAGGGAAGCATTCGACAGCCTTGAAGCTCATATTGCCTCTCTTGAGCTCTTCTCGCTTAAGGGTGCGCTTAAAGATTCTCCCTTCCGTACAGAGCTTGACGGCGCTGTTTACGACTGCTCTGATAACCCTATGGGAATGAAGAGCTTTAGCGTTGAGTTTGAGGGCAGCGAGGGGGGCGTGCTCAGATATTTCAATGAGGGCGGTGAAATGGTTTTGCCGTTCTACGTTGATAAGAATAGGTTCGGAGAGTTCCCCGAGCTTGGATATTCCCAGGATTTTGGCGGGGTCAGAACGACGGATGGATCTAAATATAAGGATGCTGTTTCCTTCGCTTGGCTCGATGAGAAGAAGTTTATGATTCACGCACAGATTATCGACAGATACTTTGGGCACACTACGTTGATATTCTCGTTTGTAGATTTGCAGGCAACCGTGCAGGCTAATAAGGTAGCCGAGGACTTCTTGTGGAACTACAGCGGCGAGACGTTTGCAACAAGAAGATAAGCTAAAAACTAAAAAAAGGGGCGAACTGATGAATTTTCAGCTCGCACCTTTTTTAGTTATAAATATGCCGCCTTTGAAAAATTATCTTATGCCGTACTTCTCGATGATGTAGTCCATATCCTTATCTCCTCTGCCGGAAAGACAGATGAGCACAGAGCCTTTACCCATAGATTTTGCAAGCTTAATGCCGTATGCAACAGCGTGTGCGCTCTCAATAGCAGGAATAATACCCTCGAGTCTTGAAAGCTCGAAGAAGGCATCAATGGTCTCCTCGTCGCCGATTACGTCGTATTTAACCCTGCCGATGTCGCGCAGATATGCGTGCTCAGGTCCGGACGACGGATAGTCAAGACCGCTCGCTACCGAATACACGGGTGCGGGCTCACCATTCTCATCCTTTAGCATAATTGAGTTAAATCCGTGCATTACCCCCTCTGTGCCGTATTGTAGGCTTGCTGCGTGGTCGCCGAGCTCGGTGCCTCTGCCCAGAGGCTCAATGCCGTATATATCAACAGGGTCGTTGAGGAATCCCGAGAACATACCCATAGCGTTCGAGCCGCCGCCCACACAGGCAACAACAGCGTCGGGTAGCTCACCGGTCATACCAACGAATTGTTCTCTCGCCTCTATTCCCACAACACTCTGGAAGTCTCTTACCATCATAGGGAATGGGTGAGGACCTACAACCGAGCCGATACAGTATATCGCATCCTTATACTCTTTTGCATAGGCGGCGAAGGCTGCGTCAACCGCTTCCTTTAGCGTAGCGAGGCCTTCCGTGACCTCAATTACCCTTGCACCGAGTATTTTCATTCTAGCTACGTTAGGCGCCTGCTTTTTTATGTCAACAGAGCCCATATATATGTCGCACTCAAGACCGAAGTACGCCGCAGCGGTAGCGAGCGCAACGCCGTGCTGACCTGCTCCGGTTTCTGCGATGACCTTCTTCTTGCCCATATACTTTGCTAGGAGAGCTTCGCCCATACAGTGATTGAGCTTGTGCGCTCCCGTGTGGTTGAGATCCTCTCGCTTGACGTACAGTTGCACGTTTCCGAGCTTGCCGGACAGTCTTTCAAGATATGATATCGGGGTGGGTCTGCCCTGGAATTCTCTGCGTATTTTTCTGAGCTCTCCGATGAATTTGCTTGATTTGCATATTGTAAAATACGCCTTTGTTATCTCGTCCATAGCCTCTTGCAGCTCGGGCGATATGAACGAGCCGCCGTACTTGCCGAAATACCCGTTTTCATCCGGATGGCACTTGAAATATGTATTAAAATCAATTCCGTTAAAATTCATAATATATCTCCTTATATGTAAACAATTATATTCATTTAGACTAACAAACTGAACGAATTAACGCCATCGCTGTGACAGTATAAGCATAAACACCTCGCAAAAAAAGAAAAATCCCCGACAGAAAAGGACTGTCAAGGACGAACAAATTGTCCGCGGTGCCACCTTGCTTCGCATAAAGCGCACTTAGGGGTACAGAAAATACCCTTGACGTCTGACGGGCGCCATCTCCGTTACGGGATACTCGGCAGAGCCTTTGTCCCATACCCTCAGCGGTCCATTTTCCCGACAGCCTCTGACCCGACTCTCAGCATCTCGGGCTCTCTGTGCAGTCTTATCGGACTTTATCTCCGCTTCAACGGTTTCTTGTCGTAGAGTATATCATTATTTTGTCGTTATGTCAATACCTTTGTTGTAAATTGCTTTTACAAATTTAATTTGCCTTTATAATTTTTGTATGCCGATAATGTGCATTTGCTATTTAACAAAAAATTAAAAGCGGTATGCATACTTATACATACCGCCGTAGCTATATAGCTTTACTTACATATAATTTTTCCGAGAACTCTCTCCACCTCGACAGCCATAGACGCAAATCCGAAATCGGTAGGGTGACAGTTATCGACTGTACCCTCGTCTTTTGCCAGCGCCATAAGGTCTCGTCCGTCTATGAAGTATACGTTTTTATCTCCCGCTTTGAGGGCGTTTTCATACGTAGCCTTGATTACATTGAGCCTTATCAATTCGTCATCGGTAAGGGTGTATTTCGGTCTTGACATTATTATGATAGGTAAGCTTGGGTTGGCCTCTCTTATTTCTAGGAACATTCTCTCGTGCGTAGCCCTGAGATGCTCGATTGAAGGGGCGTTATGGTCGTAGTCGTACACGAAGACCGATGCGGATATGCCCTTAATATAGTCTGAGATTTCTTTTTCGGCTCTTGCACTTCCCGAGAAACCGAGGTTGATGAAGTCCGCATCGAGAGCTCTTGATACAATACTCTGGTATGATGTTCCGGGCCTTGATGCGCATCCGCCCTGGGTTATAGACGAGCCATAGTACAATATGGGCTTTTCATATTTGTACGGTGTAGGCTCGCAGATTTCAGAGCCTTCGGCAAGACCAACATATAGCTCGCTGACACCGCTGTATAGCGGCATATTTATAGTAATATCCTTTATCCCGTCGCCACTAAGATCTATTACTCCTTCATACCCGTCTGAGAAGTCAAAAGGGGGGATGTAAGTGCCTGTATATTTTCCCTCAACGTATAGGTCAAATCCGCACGATCCGGTCAAGGCGAAGTGCGGCATTTTCATCACGTTTACCATTTTTGCATTTATCGCAACGTATGGCGAGTTGGTTCGAAAGCGCACACGTCCGCCCGCTGCGCAGGTATGTAAAGAGGCTACGCCTGCGTTTACTTGCTTTGCGACATTCTCAGGCAGCCTTCTGAAGCATCCGTTTTCGTAGAACACACCGTAAATTTTGAATGGCTCTGACTTTGAGTCATGAAAGAGTATTCCACCTTTTTTTATTTTTGTTTCAACTGCAAAGTTTTTATCTATGTTGGAAATATTGCTCATAGAAATTTCCTTCCTTTTTGCCCGAGCTAAGAATCAAGCGTACGTTATAAACTATGGTATAATGTTTTTTTGCATTTGTCAAGAGCTAACGGCTTTAATAAGCGGATTATATTTTGTTTTTACTTTAAACGTAAATATTTGCAGTAGACAAACGGTAATAAAACCGCACCCCCGTCTGGAGTAGAGCGCACTTTTGTGTGCATAAAAATTTCAAAGGTGCATAAATCGGGGATTGGAAGGGCTAAAGCGCACAGCCCTTGACAATATACTTGCTTTGACGGGATATGTAGGTCAAAGCGGATGAGATACAAGCTCAAGCTTGGTGATATACTCGCTTTTGCAAGATTATATAAAAAGCCTTGGCTTGTGCCTGCGACTTTGATAAACAAAGAGAGAACTTTCGTCTTTCGAAAGTTCTCTCTTTGTTGCGAAGAAACGCGCAAACGGTGCGTAAACAGGGGTAAAAATGCAAAAAAGGTGCGTAATTATAACTGTTGAAAGGATAAATAAGAAATGCAGTCATTAACCAAGATAGCCAATCAATCAAGGAGCTGGTATATCCTCTCACGTGCTTTCGTTTTGCAAGAAAAATAAACGGCTTTCCATAATCTTCGATGTTGCTATGAATTGAGGAAATAATCATACACGGTATTTCTATTGTACAAAGCACGATAAAAGACAATCAGTATCGATTGTAAAGCCTCAATAAATCCTAATGTAATAGCGAAAACCATAAAAGTGAATGTGGCTATTAGGAAAATAAGGTTTAAACCGTATAAAATTCCAAGTGAGTTCTGTTTATTGATTGAATGATACAACCAATAGTTGATAAAACCTTTTCTGTTTTTCTTAATATATGCTTTGCTCATTTTTGACAAACGAAGATAGGAATATATGCCGCTGCGAAAAATTGCATATAGCAAAAGATTATAAAATGCTATCACAATCATAAAAAAATAAAACAATAGCGATTACCTCCTACCATTTCTTTGAGTATATTATATCACACTTTGGCAAATAAATCAAGGCAAAGCCTTGCATATCATCAACACGAAGTGTTGTATATCATCATTGCGAAAGCGGATACAGCCTACGGCTGATGATATACTCGCTTTGACGAGATATGCTCGTCAAACCGGATGAGATACACGCTAAAGCGTGATGATATACCATTGCTTTCGCAATGGATAAAAAAATCCAAGTCTTTCGACTTGGATTTATTGGTGCCGGTGGCGGGGGTCGAACCCGCACGGGTTATTAGCCCCAGGCATTTTGATGCCGTCTTGGCCATGAAGTCCAAGGA
>JAZORO010000048.1:0-26489 GCA_045656605.1 Eubacteriales bacterium | reverse complement strand
GCTCGATGTGAAATGAAATAAATCCCCTCACGGGAACCCCCAAAGCTCGCGCACTCGCTTCGGGGAACCCCTATCACGCCCGCAGGCATTTCACTCGCTGAAAGCGAATTTCACGCACAAAGTGCATTTCACAAATCCCGTGAGGAATTTATTTCGTTGCGCAGTGTCCTTAAGGGCACTGCGCATAAAGGTCGGTTTTTTTATTTTCATAATTATTTACATTTCAATATTTTTGTGATAAAATATTAGTATCGAATTTTAGAGGTGCTATATGTTTTTCAACGGTTCAATGCTCAACGTAAAAATTTTGTCGGTTATAAAGCTTGACTGGAATAGTCGAAACGCATACATACCATCGAAGAACAGCTATGCTCTGTCATTAAGGATTGTCGGAGACTCTGTCTTTACCGTTAAAGGTCAGTCTATAAAAGCAAATAACAATGACATCCTTTACTTCCCAAAATCAATCGACTATCATCTTTTGTCGGGTAAAGAGAGTCTTTATGCAATAAACTTTGAAGCGCTTGATAAAGAAACGGTAAATGCACTCGAAAAGGAAATTCGTAAGTACTCGATAAAAGATCATAACTACATATGCGAGCTTTTCGAAAGAATTACTACAGTATGGGCAAAAAAAGATTCTTTTTACTACGTCGAATCAATGTCTTTATTTTATAAAATAATATCAGAAATAGAAAAACGGTTTGATAAAAAGGAAAAGAATCCGTCATTCTTAAAGATAAAGTCTGCGCTCGACTACATTAATACATCCTTTATATCGCCGGACATCTCTGTCTCCAATCTCGCAGATTTGGTAGGATATTCAGAAGCATATTTTAGGCGAATTTTTATTAAAATCATAGGTAAAAAACCGCTCGAATATATAAATGAGTTACGAATAAATCTAGCCAGAGAGCTCTTATTAAGCGATTATTATACAATCGAAATGATAAGCGAAAAATGCGGCTTTACAGACACAAAATATTTCAGCACTTTCTTCAAAAAGCAAACCGGTTATTCGCCAAGCGAATATAGAAAGAAGTTATAGTATCGAAATTCAAACCTTCAGTATTGTATTTTTGGTTGATGAAGCTTGTTTTTTCTGATATACTCAAAGTGAAAAAAAGTCCGTCTTTTTCTATATAACAAGTCAACTTTTGACTAATAAAAAATTTCACTTGTTGAGAAAACAACGGCAAAAGGCAAAAAAAGCAGGCGCTCTTATATAATATCGTAGCTGTCTATAAAAATTTGAGGTAACAAACTATGATTTTCACAGACGATCATGTCAATTCCGTAGAGGAAGGGGTAAAAAAGCTTTTAACAATTGCAAAGCATCCCATTCCCAATTTTAAATTAATAAAGAAAGGAAACGGAGATTTTATAGATTCTTTATTTCTCGATGGGGAGAAAATTCCTTTATCATATCACGTATACGAGCCCAGAATCGACTATATGCGAGAATATGCCGCCACAGCTGTTGCGGATATCTGCTGTGTCAACACATATTCATATACAGGATCTGACGTATCGCTCGACGAGCTGATATACCGCGAGCTGGATATTTCCGAGCACGTGCTGCTTTCAAAAATCCATAAGATAACAGCATATATCAACGACGGAGCGTGTAATCTTATTGCAAAAACACAAAGTGGAGCGCTAGCTAACCTCGAGCTTGGAAATACAATGGCCCCCGATACAATTCCGCAATTCTCTCACAGACTGATTACAAAAAGCGGTATGGCAAGCGACAGAACTGTAAATACGATGGTTGAGCAAAGCGGTGTATATCTCTTCTCTTCTCAGGATTCACGCCCCACGACATACGACGACGGCGACCACTATCTTTACGGCTTATCTTGCGAGGAAAGTAACGAGGCTGTTTATATCTATGCAATAATCAGCGGTATCCTTTCAAAAAAGGAGCTTATAGAACGAGACATCCATATAAGAGCCCTTCTTTCTTCAGTAAAAGAGTCGGCAAAATGCGGAAAAAGCATTTACGTAGATTTAGAGGAGATAAGATAAATGAATGAAGTAAAACCCATAAAAATTGCCATACTCTCCTGCAATCACGGTCACGGAAAGTCTTACTATGACCTGAAGGGTGATCCGCTATTCGAGCTTGTCGCTTGCTCTCTGGAGCCCGATTACCGTGACAAAGTAGGAATCGAAGCCCTCGGCAATAACATTCCGCTCTACGATACGGATGAAGAGCTGTATGAAAAGCATCCCGACTTAGAGGCCGTAATTATCGCAAGCGCAAATATCAAGCACTTCGAGCAGGTAAAAGAGGCTTGTCGGAGGGGATTGCATATCTTCTCTATGAAGGTGCCTACCTTCGAACTTGATGAATATGATGAGATGATACGTTTGACGGAAGAGGCCGGTGTTGTATGTCAAGTAGAGCTCGAAATGCGACATCACGCAGAGGTATACCGTGTTCGTGAAATAGTCAGGTCAGGCAAGCTCGGGAAGATATTATCTATAAATATGCTCAATTACTCTCACAACCCGGTATGGTGGCGTCCCTGGCAATGCGATCCCGAAAAAAGCTTCGGAAAGCGAGTCAAAATCAACGAGGAAAGCAATCTTTACCGCGGTGGGGCGCTTGCCGATCACCCGCACATTTTCGACTGTGTTAGATTTATAACAGGCAGATGCTTCAAGACTGTTTATGCAGAAACAGCTCCAAACATCCGTAAAGAAGTAGAAACCGAAGATTTAGTTAGAATAATCGGAAAGCTTGACAACGGGACACTCTTCTCTTTAGACCCCTCGTACGCCAACAACGAAAATAAGGTCGAAAAACAAATTCATTGGCAAAGATATCCTCGTTGTGTTGAGGTGACACTCTCGATTGTCGGTGAAAAAGGCACTCTTATAGCCGATCTGTACGGCAAAGCAGTAAATCACCAGGATAAAACAAACGGCTTCTACTTATCCGCCGGTCCCGATAGCGTAGGATTATGGAATAAAAGAATGCGTGAGTTCTACGAATGCGTTCGTAACGAAGCAAAACCGCCCGTAGGGCTCAGAGAGCACAGACATACAATAGAAACAATGGTGAAGGCATATGAGAGCCTATCACTCGGAAAGCCTATCGAATATAAAAAAGAGGTGCAGTATTAACAACTGCACCTCTTTCACTTTTATTTAGAAATTAAAAGTAAGCTGAGCAACGGAGGTTCCCGACGAAGGAATGGCGTTCTTTCTGCACTTAGTTGCATCAGGACCCACGTCCTCAATCCTGTCGGTAACAAGATCGACCTTAACACCCTTCTTAGGCAGCTGCATAATTTGTACACCCGCCGCTGTTCTGGTTGCTTTTACAGGTATGAGGCTGCTCTTGATAAGCATAGCCTTTCCTGCATCGGAGCGTATAAAGATAGGCTTTGCATCCTTCCCTTCATATATGGCTCCAACCAACGCAGACTCGGTAGAATATGCGCCGGTAATTCTTCTGCGTTTGGATTTAGCATCATACGCAGAAAGATTTACTCTCAGTCCCTTACCGTTTTCAAAGATGTAAACCATATGATGCTCAGGATTTAAATCATATACCATCTTGCAGGATACGGTATGCTCGTCATCATCCATACCGAGCTTCGACGGGACGTATTCACCCATCTGAGAAGGCTTACAGATATCAAAATCAGCGACCTTAGCTCTATAAATTTGTCCTTTGTCGGTAAAGAAGAGAATCTCGCCTCTGTTGTCGGTATCCTCTGTATAGACGACGTAATCACCTTCTTTAAGCTTCTGATCCTCACCGGAGCGCATTCCCTGCACAGAGAGCTTCTTTAAGTAACCGGCTCTTGTGAATACAAGTCGGCAATTGTAATTCTCAAAGAATATATCGTTATCCGGAACTACAATATCAGCGCCGTCGATTATTTCTGTCTTTCTAGGCTTCGCATATTTTTTCTTTATATCCTGGAGCTGAGAAATAATCAATGCCTTAAGCTTCAACTCATCACGAAGAATATCCTTAATCTCCGCTATCTCCTCGGTAAGTTTTTTCACCTCTTTACAACGAGTAAGTATATGCTCGCTGTTTATATTTCTAAGCTTAATCTCAGCGATATATTCAGCCTGCTTTAGTGTAAGTCCGAATCCCTTCGCAAGATTTGGCACTACGTCGGCATCGTTTACGGTATTTCTGATTATCTTAATCGCCTTATCAATATCATCAACTATTTTCAGAAGTCCTTCCAAAAGGTGTAGCCTGTCCTCTTTCTTACCTAGCTCAAATTTAAGCTCACGTGTAAGACAGGTCTGTCTGAAATTAATCCACTCGGCAAGAATCTCCCTGACTCCAAGCTGCATAGGAGTACCGTTAATAAGAATATTAAAGTTACAATCAAAGGAATTTTCAAGCTCTGTTGACTTAAAGAGCTTCTGCATTACAATCTCAGGGTCTGCGTCGCGCTTAAGATCGATCGTAAGCTTAAAGCCGTGAAGATCAATTGCATCTCGTACGTCAACTACTTCCTTCAGCTTTCCTGCCTTAATCATTTCGGTGGTCTTCTTCATAATTGCTTCAATAGAAGAAGAATACGGAATCTCGAGTATGTCTATGCAGTTAAGCTTCTTATTATACTCGTATTTCGCACGCATCTTGATGCTTCCGATTCCGGTCTCATAAACCCTTTTCATAGCCTCTCGATCGTATATGATCTGGGCGCCACCGGGGAAATCAGGCGCTTTGACAAGGTCAAGAATTCTATCTATACTTGTCTTAGGATTCTTAAGCATAGCGATTGTTCCGTCGCAAATCTCGCTAAGATTAAACGAGCAAATCGAGCACGCCATACCTACCGCAATACCTAAGTTAGGTGAAACGAGAATATTGGGAAAAGTCGTCGGAAAAAGGGTGGGCTCTGTCGTTGTGTTATCATAGTTCGGAACAAAATCAACCGCATCTTTGTCAATTCCGCTAAATAATTCTTGGCAGAACGGTTCAAGCTTTGCCTCAGTATACCTCGAAGCTGCATACGCCATATCCCTGGAATACTGCTTTCCGAAGGAGCCCTTTGAATCTATAAACGGATGTAAAAGCGCTTCGTGATCCCTTGTGAGACGAACCATAGTCTCATATATCGACGCATCACCGTGAGGATTCAAACGCATAGTCTGACCTACGATATTTGCGCTCTTCGTCCTTCCGCCGGACAAAAGCCCCATTTCATACATAGTATAAAGAAGCTTTCTGTGAGAAGGCTTAAATCCGTCAATCTCAGGTATAGCTCTCGATACTATAACACTCATCGCATACGGCATATAGTTTTTTACGAGAGTCTCGGTAATCGGCTGGCTTGTAGCAACGCTTTCGTTAGCCTTTAAATCTTCGGGAACTGTTTTTTTCTTTTTAGCCATTTTTTCACCATCACAATCTGATTATCTTATGAGCAGATGCTCGAATCATTCTGTTATAAAGAGCTAAGCCGAGACCTTCAGTACTCGGCAAAGGCGCATAAATTTCCTCTGCACCATCTTCATCAGCCTGTCTTAAAAGGTTAAATAAGAGGTGAGCTTGCTCTTCCATTCTGTATCTTGAGCCGAAAGGATATATTCTTGCAGAAGAGTTGTTCGTGTAATATTCGACGTCCTCATCGTACGAAAAAAGAGCAATACGTTTATTTCTCTCATTTAAATAACCAAGTATACTCTCCGCTGTGCCTTCCAAAAGGCAAAACGTAGCTCTCGGAGCGTAATGCTTGTACTTCATACCGGGAGAAAGAGCCGTCTCTCCGTCCTTAAGCACGTTAACCACAGCGCTTGAAACAGTAACGTCAAATCCCTTTAAAAACAAGTCCTCTATAGTAATTTTTCCTGGTCTTAAAAGTACCAGGTCGCCGTTGTCTTCAATTTTAACAATCGTCGACTCAAGACCGATATCTGACTCGCCACCGTCAATAATTACATCAACTCTACCCTCCATATCCTTGAATACGTGAGAAAAGGTCGTAGGTGACGGACCGCCCGATATATTTGCCGAAGGAGCGGCAATGGGCACACCGGACATCTCGATTAACTTTCTGGCAACGGGATGCACCGGACAGCGTACCGCAACCGTGTCAAGGCCGCCGCGAGTCTTTTTGGGTATTGTATCCTTTGCTCTTAGTATAACTGTCAATGGTCCGGGCATAAAGCACTCAGCAAGCCTATAATATACATCGTTCGTATACGTATACTTCTCGGCATCGGAAGGCTCGGCAATATGTATTATCAACGGATTGTCAGACGGTCTGCCTTTAGCCATATATATTTTCTCAGCGGCAAGAGCGTTAGTCGCATCTGCGCCAAGCCCATATACCGTCTCTGTCGGAAATACAACCAAACCACCGCCTCTGATTACGTCGGCTGAATATTCCAGGGCTTCTATACAATCATTGATTACGTCAATTCTAAAAACCTTAGTTGCCACTTTGCTCACCGTTTAACCGCTCGGCGGTATCCTTCGCAATAAGATCATCGATAATTCCGTCCATATTACCGTTAAGGAAGCTCTCAAGGGAATATAAAGTCTTGTTAATTCTATGGTCGGTAACTCTTGACTGAGGAAAGTTGTAGGTGCGTATTTTCTCGCTTCTGTCACCGCTTCCAACCTGACTTTTCCTAGTCGAAGCGATAAATTCATCCTGTTCTCTCTGCTTCAAATCATAGAGCTTCGAGTAAAGAATACGCATAGCCTTTTCTTTATTCTGAAGCTGGCTACGCTCCTGATCGCACTCAATAACGATGCCGGACGGTAGGTGTGTAAGACGAACTGCAGACTCCGTCTTATTGATGTGCTGACCGCCTGCGCCGCTGGATTTACAGGACTCGAACCTTATTTCCGAAGGGTTGATGTCTATCTCCACCTCGTCCGCCTCGGGAAGCACGGCAACTGTTACTGTTGAGGTCTGTATTCTGCCGTTCGACTCGGTCACGGGTATTCTCTGAACTCTGTGTACTCCACTCTCAAACTTAAATCTCGAATATGCTCCGTCGCCTATAACGGTAAATGCAATATACTTAATTCCACCGAGCTCGGTCTCATTAATGTTCATAACCTCGACCTTGAAGCCTCGACTTTGAGAATACATAGAATACATTCTATATAAATCATATCCGAAGAGAGCCGCCTCTTCTCCGCCCGCTCCCTGTCTGATTTCAACTATTACGTTCTTCGAATCATTAGGGTCTCTCGGCATCAGAAGAATTTTCAATTCCTCGTATAGACGCTCGCACGCTTCCCTTTTATCCTTAAAGTCCTCCTCAGCAAGCAAACGGAGCTCAGAATCGAGCGAGGAGTCTCGCATCATCTCATCCGACTCCTTCATCTGCCTTTCACAGTTAACGTACTCTCTGAACTTTGTAACTACGTCTGTAAGACCGTTGTACTCCTTCAAAAGGCTTGAATACTGCTTGGTATTTGAAATTACTTCGGGGAGAGTGAGCATCTGCTCAATCTCTCTATATCTGTCCTCAGCGGACTTTAACTTAGCTACAAGCATAATTCCTCCTCAAAAATACATTATTTGTCTTTTTGAGGCTAAGCTATTTTATAAAGGCAACAAAAGCAAGATAGGTAGAATAAAGGTCAGCCTTAGATACAACTTCGAAGGGCGAATGCATAGAAAGAACCGGAACTCCGATATCTACCGTATCTATATTGTGCTTAGATACGTACTGAGCAACAGTACCGCCTCCGCCTGCATCAACCTTTCCAAGCTCGGCAGTCTGCCATATTACGCCGTGCTCAGCGAAAAGACGTCTTACAAAGCCAACAAATTCTGCAGATGCATCGTTGGACGAGGACTTACCTCTTGCGCCCACATACTTGCTCATACAGGTACCCTGAGAAAGCATTGCGCTGTTTCTCTTCTCGTAAACCTCGGCAAAGTTCGGGTCATACGCTGCCGCAACATCTGCGCTAAGACACATAGACCTGCTTCTGACAAGAGCGGTATCAGCGCAAAAAACAGCCGAAATCTTATCTATCAAGTCGGTAAGAACGTCAGACTGCATACCGGTAGGGCCAACAGATCCGATCTCTTCCTTATCAGCGAGAAATACTATAACAGAATTTTCCGTATCCTTATTATCGAGAAGAGCGGAAAGAATCGTGTAAGAGCACACCCTGTCATCGTGGCCGTAAGCACCGACAAGCGCCCTGTCAAATCCGATATCCTTAGCCTTAAATGCAGGAACAAGACAGAGCTCAGAGCTTAAGAAATCCTCTTCGGTAATACCGTATTTATCATATAAAAGAGATAGTACCGTCAGCTTGATTTTATCGCTAACGTCTTCATCAGCATAAGGAAGACCACCAACAACAACGTTAAGAGACTCGCCGGATATAGCCGTACCCAAAGGCTCCTGCGACTGACGTGCAGCAAGGTGAGGGAGAAGATCGTTTATACAGAATACAGGGTCGTTATCATCCTCACCGACAGAGACCTTAACAACCTCGCCGTCAGCCTTTACAACAACGCCGTGGAGCGCAAGAGGGATTGCCGTCCACTGATATTTTTTGATTCCGCCGTAATAATGAGTCTTGAAGAAACTGAGCCCGGAATCCTCATAAAGAGGAATCTGCTTTAAATCGAGGCGAGGAGAATCAATATGAGAAGCAAGAATGCGTATGCCCGACTCTTCAACATTCTTACTTCCTACCGTGAAGAGAATAATTCCCTTGCCTTTTATATTATAATACCTCTTATCACCCGGCTTGAGCTCGTCGCCGAACTCATATGCAGAAAAACCGCCTTCCGCAGCCATACGGATAGTTACGTCCGTCACTTCTCTTTCGGTTTTACCTTCATCGAGATACGTTTTATATCCTTCGGCATAATCAAACATCACCTTGATTTGCTCAGATGTCGCACTTTCGAAGACATTCTTTTTCTTATAAACAAGCTTATCGTAAAAATCCTTGCCTGTCATTTTTTCGTCCATTTCACACCTCGTTATATGATTTCATTTTTTATTTTTTCAATCTCAGCGTAAAGAGAATCTATTGTTCCGTTGTTTTCAATAACAGCGTCTACACGTTTGACGAGCTCAGAATCGGGAATCTGCGCCGAGATACGCCGAATAGCATCCTCTCTCGATATAGAGTCTCTTCTCATAATCCTGTCGATCCGAATCTCTGTTTTCGCAATAATTGCCACAGTAAACTCACAAAGCTTGTCAAACCCGGACTCAAAGAGAAGAGGAGCATCGATAACAACGGCCCCGCATCCGCTCTCCTTATATCCCTCAACAAGCTCCAGCGTTCTTCGTAAAACGTGTTTATGAGCGATACTATTGAGCTTTTGACGCAAAGAGGCATCGGCGCCGTCAGCAAAAACAATACCGGCAAGCCTCTTTCTATCAAGTGCGCCTTCCTTTACTATCTCAGTGCCGAACGCTTCAACAAGCTCGGATAAACATTCAGACGGGCTTTCAACAAGCTCGTGATAAACCGCATCCGTATCAATAACAGGTATACCGTAAGAAACAAAAGCCAAAGAAACAGCTCCCTTTCCGCTTCCGGAGCCACCGCACAAACCTATTATTTTCATTATAAACACTCCAAAACATTTACAAATATTTCAAATTTCGATACGGCAACTTATATGATCTATTATATACTATATAAAGTATAATTGTCAAGTTTATTTAACAAAACTTGGCACGCCCGATGATTATCAAGCTCATAAAATTTGAATATAATATTTATGTATTGAGCAATGCAAGGAGAAAAACGTATGAATCACTCCAACTTACAAGACTCGTTCTTTTTCGCAGCTAACGGATTTGACGGATTTTACTCAGAATTCGAATCTAATCTCTTGAACGAAAGCTATGATAGAATCTATATCATTAAGGGCGGTCCGGGTACAGGCAAAAGCTCGTTTATGAGGCGAATATCCGACTATTCTAAATTCTTGCGTTTATCAACACTGGATATATACTGCTCTTCAGACCCGAACTCGCTTGACGGCACGATAATCGAATCAAATAATAAAAGAATAGCAATTGTCGACGGTACTGCGCCCCACGCAATTGAACCCAGGCTCCCGTTTGCACCAGATATAATTGTGAATTCTCAAGACGGTTTAGACGGATATTACGTAGAAGAAAACAAGCAAGCAATAATCGGATTAAATAACGAGAAAAAATATTTCTACGACCTTGCATATGCAAACCTTCGGACTGTCGGAATAATGAGAAGAGAAACTTTTAGAGCGCTCAGAGAAAAATTTGATTATAAGGGTGCAGAATTGCTCGCTAAAAAAATAGTCGAGGAAATATCGGCAAGCGCTTCTTCAAAATGCAAAAGAATGTACAAAAGCGCATTTGGTAAAGAGGGGTATATTACTCTGCCCGCAAAGATGAGCAGCACCCGGAGCACAGTATATATTGGCGGCGACGGGTTAAGCGAATATCTACTTATGGATATAATAAAAAAAGAGCTCCTAGGTAAAATAAACAGAATATGCGCTTCCCCTCTTGATATAAACCTCGTCGAATGCATATATACAAACGATACCCTAATATCAGTCTCAAAGGATGAATACGAGTTTGACGCATCGGTATTCAATCCCCATAAGGTAAATACAGAGATAAGCGAAAAAGAAAAGTCCTTAATCGACGAATCTATAAAGAACTTCAGGTTGACGTCTCAGCATCACTTCGAGCTCGAGAAGATCTACACTGCAGCAATGGACTTTTCGATTTATGACAAATACGAGCAGCAAATCAAAGAATATATCGGTCGAATGGTGTAATTATTTATCAGTTAATTGCTCTCTTTTATTGACTTATTCTACGACTTATGATATCATTATGTATTGTAAAAGAAAAAATCCCAATTTCTTGGGATTTTTTCAAGGATTAAATCGATTAAAGTGCGTTTACAATAGCTTCGGTATCTCTTGCAATAACAAGCTCTTCGTTTGTAGGTATCATATATACCTTTACACAAGAACCGTCCTCTGAAAGCTCAACGGGAGTGTCAGAATGACCGAAGTTGTTTTTATTTAGGTCGAGCTTAACACCGAGATACTCAAGTCCTTTAAGCGCATTCTCACGGATGTAGCTTGCGTGCTCACCGATACCTGCGGTAAATACAATCGCATCAAGACCACCCATAGCCGCAGAGTAAGAGCCGATAAACTTCTTAATCTGATAGCTCAGCATATCGAGAGTAAGCTTAGCTCTGTGGTTACCTTCCATCATAGCGCGCTCAACGTCTCTGGAGTCGGAGCTAACGCCGCTTATACCTGCGAAGCCGCACTTCTTATTCATATAATTGTCGCACTCAGCGGGAGTGAAGCCCTTCTTCTCCATAATGAATGTAACTACTGCAGGGTCAATGCTACCGCACCTGGTACCCATTATAACGCCGTCGAGAGGTGTGAAGCCCATAGAGGTATCTATGCACTTACCGTCCTTAACAGCGGAGATGGATGAACCGTTACCGATGTGGCAGGTTACAATCCTTGTTCCCTCAGCGGGTCTACCAAGAATCTTGATCATTTCGCCGCTGACGTATCTGTGAGAAGTACCGTGTGCTCCGTAACGACGAACCTGATAATCCTCATACATATCATATGATACGCCGAACATAAATGCTTCCTCAGGCATAGTCTGATGGAATGCCGTGTCAAATACGAGAACCTGGGGCTTATCCTTCATTACAGCCATACAGCCTTTAATACCCATAATATGAGCGGGAGTGTGAAGAGGCGCATAATTTACGCACTTCTCAAGCACAGAGAGAACCTCGTCGTTTACAAGAACGCTCTCTGTGAAGAAAGGACCGCCGTGGACAACTCTATGTCCAACAGCTTCAATCTCATCTACGGAATCAATGCAACCGTAGTCCTTATCCGTAAGAGTCTTTACAACGAGAGAGATAGCGGCGGAATGATCGGCAAGAACCTCATCCTTGACAAGCTCGCCCTTACCTACTGTCTTATGGACAATCCTCGACCCCTCAATCCCTATTCTCTCGCAGTTTCCTTTTGCAAGGACTGATGAATTTGCGGTATCGAAAAGCTGATATTTCAAAGAGCTGGACCCCGCATTTACAACTAAAACCTTCATAGTTTTACTCCTTATTTTAATTACAAGAGCTATTATACACCTAATAAATATTTTTTTCAACACTTATTTTCAATTTTTTAAAGGAGAAACGGATATGACAACCGTCGCAATAGTTTCGGAATACAATCCGTTTCATAACGGGCATAAATACCAGATTGAAAAAATACGAGAGACTTTCGGTAGCGATACGGCTATCATAGCCATTATGAGCGGCAATTACGTACAAAGAGGCGACGTCGCTCTGTTAAGCAAGGCAAAACGAGCTGAAGCGGCGGTTATGGAAGGGGTCAACCTTGTACTCGAGCTCCCTTTTCCATTCTCCTGCTCCTCTGCTGAAATTTTCGCAAGCGCAGCTATAACAATTATAAATTCGCTCGGTTGTGTAGATTACGTTTCCTTCGGCAGCGAGTCCGGGGATGTTCGTGCCTTAGAGTCAATTGCCGAAATTATGCTCTCGCCCGAATTTGATACGGAGATGCTGCTCGCTGCAAACGATGAAAAGCTGCGTGGCTGCGGCTATCCTGTCCTATGCGAGTGGGTATGCAAAAAAATAGCGAAATCGGATTCACCTCTTCTTGACTTCTCTCCTAACAATATACTTGGAATTGAATATATAAAGGCTCTGAAACGCTTAAGTAGCAAAACAAAGCCCCATACGATCAAGCGTGTAGGCGCACCATACAGTTCATCTGAAATAGTAGAGGGATTATATCAAAGTGCGTCTGCAATCAGAGAATCTATCGGCTTGGATAACATTTCTGCTTTAGATTATCTGCCGAATTTCTCGAAAGACATATTAAACGAAGAAATCGAAAAGCAAAAGAGTCCGAGCAATATATCACTAATCAACTCTTCTGTAATTACAAATTTAAGGTTATCACCGACTCTTGCTTTCGACCTTTTACCCGAAGGCAAAAGCGGATTATATAACCGTCTTAAGGCACTTAGTTTTAAGACGAACGATATAGGTACAATAGTAAAGCTTGCGACTACAAAAAAGTATACGTCGGCTCGCATACGCAGAGCTATACTCTACTCCTTATTCGGCGTTACCTCCTCCGAAATAAAGGAAGATCCCGAGTATACACAGATCCTTGCGATCGATAAAATCGGCAGGTCTTTACTCAGAACCATTCGAAAATGCGGTCGAATTTCCGTAATCACAAAGCCTGCCGATACAGGCGCGCTTTCTCCGAATGCACAAAGGCAGAAGGATGCCTCAGACAGGGCGGACAGCATCTATGAGCTAACTCTTCCCTCACCCGGCGATCCTTTGAGCTCGCTAAGATTTTCACCCTTTGTGCTTATGTAAGAATAATGCGTTTTATTAACAAACTCTCTTTTTGTCGAAGCTATTTACTTCGGGTTTGAGATTTGCTAATATAAGCTTGTAAACGGACAAGCCAGCCGTCGTTTTCAAATATTTGAAAGGAGAAAATATGCTAAAAGCTAACGGACTTGGCAACGACGAATTCCTTGAATATAAGGGTAGACCGCTCGTGCGCCAGGACAATGAAATTTTTTACGGCGATATGTCGGGAGATTTCTATATCTATATGATGATTATGTCTGAGAAGGATACTCCTTCAGGAAAGGTGCCTGACAAAATAATGGTACAGCTGTGCGAAAGCAGTACTAAAGCACCTAAAAAAATGAAGCCCGTAACAGGACTTAAGGAAGCATTCGAGTTTGCGGATGCTTGGCTTACCTTTAATTAAGCCGAAAACGTTTTAAGCGTGCGTATTCTCTCCTTTATGAATACGCAAGGAGGTAAAAATGAAACTCTTGAAAAATGGCAGCCTTGCTAAGCTGGTTGCTTTTTTTCTGATTGCCATTGTTCTTACCTGCACTGTGGCTTTGGCTACATCGGGTTGGCAATCGGATGCTGATAAGACACCGGAAAGCGACGAAACCGATAAAAACGGAGAAGTCGATGAAAATAAAGGCGGAAACAAAGAGGACGAAAATATTCCAACTGTAAAGCCCTTGCCCGAATATATTAATTACATTACGGGTATGGAAACGACGCAGGAAAACTCAAACAAAAAGCCATTGTGCTTTGTATTTGATACAAATTCTGCGCTTTACGGAATATCTTCGTCTTTTCTAACCATTGAATTGCCAACCGAAAGTGGCAAAACGAGATATCTTATTTTTTCAGATAACGCAACCGCAACCGGAAAAATCGGAACGCTTGCGCCCACAAGAAATTACATTAACAATCTTATTATGAGCTTTGGAGGAGTTCTATTCTCTTACGGGAATGACGATAGCTTTGAATATAAACATCTCGAGAACGAAGGTTGTTGCTTTGATTTTAAGGAAAATATAGGCTATCACTATACCGAATATACAGAATATGCATATACGAATGCTGATTTGATAAAAGCATTTATAAAGAACATAGGTGTTAATACGGTATTTACAGAAAATCCGCAAATGCCATACGATTTTATTCCACCGGAAACCGAGGGCAAAAAACTTGATAAAAGTGCGAAAAGCGTAATCATAAACTTCGGTAACGGAAACTCGACAGAGCTGAAATATTCAAAAGAAGAAAACAAATACAAGCTTACAAAAAACAATCAAAGCGTTACCGATCTTCTTAATGACAAAGAACAGCTTTATACTAACGCATTTATTCTCTTCGCAAATTCAACGACGTATGAGACGGAAAATGCAACTCAATCCGTACTGGATACTATGGGTGGAGGACGAGGATACTATCTCACCGGCGGTGAATATGAGGAAATATTCTGGAACTATGACGAAGACGGAAATCTAATATTCCTAAACTCAAACGGAGAACGACTAAAAATAAACAGAGGTACCAGCTATATCGCATTTCAGAAAGCTTCGCTTTCCGGTTCGATTAGCTTCTCGTAAACAAAAAGCAGGGTGACGAAGCGTCACCCTGCTTTTTCTGTTAGCTTTCCATCTGTCTGCCTAAAAACATACCAGCTGTCTGAATTAGCTTAGATTCCGTTTCGCTCGATATCTTACTCTCTGACGGATTATCGTACTGCAAAGCCGAAACTACACATCCAACCACGTCGCCCTCGCTTAATATAGGCATAGCGCAGTTTACATAGTGAGAGCTGCCGTCGCTTATTATTGCGACAGCTTCTTTTCCGTTCTGTCTGACGTAGAGGCTTCTGCCCTCTACTATTTGTTCAAGACCTTTTGAAATTTTTCTATCGAGATACTCTTTTTTCGAAGCTCCAGATACAGCGATAACCTCATCTCTGTCGCATATAAATATCGGCATAGAAGCGGTTTTTTGCAGTGTTTCCGCATATTCTGTCGCAAATCCTTGCAATTCTCCGATAGGAGAGTACTTTTTAAATATAACCTCTCCTTCTCTGTCAGTATAAATTTCAAGAGGATCGCCTTCTTTTATCCTTAATGTGCGACGTATTTCCTTAGGAATAACAACTCTGCCAAGATCATCTATCCTTCTGACTATTCCTGTAGCTTTCATATATATATACAATTCTCCTTAATTTTGAAAGGTGTAAAGTTAGTATTTGTCAATTTAGGGGAATTATACTTTAGCTTTCTTACCAATTTATCAAAGCGAATTTATTTTTTCTTTTATGTTTTATTTTTCATTCGGAAATTTTATATTTTACTCTACAAAAAAATAACAGCGGAGTTATAGTATCCGCTGTTGCTTTTATAAATTTAGAAAAATTAATTAAATTCATTCCATAGCTTGTCCGAAGCTTCTTTGATAAAATCAATGTATTTTGAAGATTTTTTTACAGCCTTAACAAAGTTTTTATATGCTTTACTGTCCTTACCGTGTATATCGCTTCCCAGAGCAACAACCCTGCCCTGTTTCATCCAATCAAAAAGGACTTTAGGAGCGAATTGATTTACTATACCGGAAGCATTAAGCTGTATTAAGCAACCTGTGTGCATCATTCCTTCAATGTATTCCTGTTTATATCTGTCAGCGTGGGCAAGAAGAACTTTATACCCGGATTTTATCAATCTGTCAGCGACGCACACATATTCTTGGGAAAAATCCGAAAACGGAAGCTCTAAGAGCAATGTCCTCGACCCGGATATACAAAGCTTATCCAGTCCGGGGATGCGATCAAAATTCTCGCAAATCAAAACCTCTGCACCAAGTCTTATCTCAGGTGCTCCATCCCATTTTACGCTTTTCAAATGATTAAACGCTCGAGTGCGTCTATTTATAAAGCTTTCAACACGGTCTTTATTAGGATAAAAGTGCGGAGTGGCAACAATTCTTGTCACTCCGCACTTTTCAGCAGATCTCAACTGAAATACAGTATCGTCAACAGAGCGACTGCCGTGATCCGCACCGGGAAGTATGTGTGAATGAAAGTCACACAAATCTAAACCAGCACGATTCATATTTTATTTATTCCTCTTTTTTTGATGGATATCCCAAGGACGTCGTATAACCTGAGTACCTAGAATACTTTCCGTACTTAGAATACTTTCCATACTTAGCGTACCGTCCGGACTTACCATATCTTCCCTCGGATTTTGCATTATATGAGGAAAGGATAAAGCCGTAAACCTTAGCCTCAACTTTATTGAATACAGCCAGAGTGTCACTGATCGAATTAACATCCGAGAAATCAGCTCTTGCCACAAACAGATAACCATCGATAAACTCGTTCAAAAGAATAGCATCGGATACAATGCCTACGGGCGGAGTATCTATGATAATATAGGTATACTGCTTAGACAGCTCGTCAATAAGCTCTCCAAATCTTGTTGAAGAAAGAAGACCCGGTGTATTTACATTAGCTGCTCCGGACGGAAGAATATGAAGATTAGTATAATCTGTAGTTTTAAGATTAGGCTCGCTATCTATACCAACAAGATACTCGCTCAGTCCGTGTAAATCTCTATCTCTGTAACCGAGCAACGAGGTAAGACGAGGGCTTCTCATATCAGAGTCTATAAGCAAAACCTTGGACTCGGGAGAGTTGATTGCGATTGTAATAGCCAGATTAATTGAAACAGTTGTCTTACCCTCTCCGGAATATGAGCTGGAGACTGCAAGCTTCTTGCTCTTACCCTCAATAGGAAGATAAATAATGTTTGTATAAAGTGTTCTGTACGCTTCCTTAACGCCAAAAGGAGTGCTATCCGAGATGATCCTCTGCGAATCACCCTCTAGGGCGTTATGAATATTCTTATTCTGTCTGATACGCATCACGCCTCTCCTATCTCACTAAAACTTACTTCATGTTCGGGTATAACACCGAGCACGGGAATATCAAAGTTATCCTCAAGCTTCTTCTTATCTCTCACCACAACGTCAAACATAGAGTAGATGAAGATGACCAACATCGTAGCGACTACACCGCTCGCAAATCCTAAAACCGAATTTCTTACAACATTTTTAGAATTTCGCATAGCTGTCTCGGGCTCTTCTACCATCTTGAACTGAACGTGCCCCTTTGGGTACGGCAGAAGATTATCAGGGAGATAAGACAGGATATTATCCGAAAAGGCTTTAGCAATAGCAAGAGAAAGACTCGGGTTAGTCGTCGTAACTTTAATTTCAAAAACTTCCGTACCGTTCAGTTTACCGATAGAGGTAACCGAAGAAATGTACTTTGGAGTGATATTTGAATCCTTAAAATTCTCATCGGAGTTGACATCCGAAGCAACCTTTTTCAAGAAAGCATCTTTGCGCATAATTTCAATGCAGGCATCGAGCATTTTATAAACCGTATCAATATCATTGGAGTTTATCGTAGTGCTCTGCTTAGAAATAATAAGAGATGCGTCTGAGCTATAGGTAGGCTTCTTCACAAACGCAGAATACGCTCCCAACACAAGAGCAAGAACAAGACCCACAAGGGTTATTAACCATAATTTGGGCGCAAAAAGATCCGCAAGATCCCTGATACTTAAATCGTCATTACTTTTCTTCATCTTATAACCTCTTAGTTTTATTTGAACACTTAACTATAAGTATACATTAATATTCTAATTTTGTCAAGGACAAATAATCATCAAAATACACACCGAGCAAAATAATGCTCGGTGTGCTAAAATCAATCTAAACTATCGGTCGCAAGTACAGATTCAAGATTCTGCTTCTTACCATCTGCGTAGGCATCGGCATTCCAATTAAACTTCTCGGAATAAAGTGCGTTGAATACGCTACCGGTATAAAGTATGTCCATATTGTATATGCTGCTCTCATGCTCTGTCTCCGGAATAATGAATCCCGTATTATCATCAACAGAGTAATTCGAGCCGAACTTTCCATAAAGAAGAAGGTTCCTGAACTCAGAATCTGTATTGATAGCATATATAACTTCCATACATCTGGAGTAGTGATTAAGGTAAGGATTTTCCTTCTGAACTATAGCGTCACCGGTGTTTGTAACCTCATCCTTGACGTTCAAATAAGAGTCGTCATTCTCATTTCTGACAACGGCAAACGCACTTTTAAACGCCTCATCTCTGGTAACAGTGGGATAGGAGGAAATATTGCAATAGAATCCGTCGTATGCAGGATTGTTTCTAACCGAGTAAGAGCCGTTGATAGCAATAATGTAATCGTCGGGATTCAATCCGTCGTTTGTGATCTTCTCCTTAAGAGAAACAAGATCGGGATTAGTCAAGCTGTTCATAGCCTTGACTTTAGACGGGCTGTAATTATACTTCTCGGAAATAGTCTTATTTACAAAGATATAACCGTACTCTCCGATTACGTGATCATTGGGAACAGTATAATAACGGTCAACATCATAAGGCTTATTGTCCTTATCAATTCTCTGTTCTACAACTATGGAAGCGTCAAGCAAAGTCGAAGAGATATAAGTATTAAGCTTACCGAACTTAGTTCCGCCATAGAAATCAGTGATGTTAGCAAAAGCGTGCTCAGCGTGAAGAGCATCAAACATATCCGCACCTGCAACAAGCACGATGTCAGGTCTTTCTTCACCGGTCAGCTCCATATCATTAATAACGGTATCGTAATACTCGTCAGCGGTAATGAAGTGAATATCAAGAGTTGTATTAAGCTTATCCTGAAGATGAGAATTAATATAACGCTCTACAGTACCTGCAGCATTCTCAGCCGTACCCTCTCCGACAATTATGTAGAAGTCAAGCTCAAGAGCACTTCTGTCCTCAGGATTATATTTCTGATAATATCTGTCCAGGTCATCTGCTGTTATCTGATCGCTACAGCTGACAAGGCAGGCGCAAGCAAGAACCAAGCAAAGGACAAGACTCAAAAACTTTTTCATGATTAACATGAACCTCCAGCGAAAAATCTTACTTCATATATTTTACTATATAAAATAATAAAAGTCAATACATTTTTAATTGTTAACAATAAGTCCAAACCCTATTGTCGTTTTGCACACAAAAGCAAAGCATACTTTGTACAAAAGCAACTAATCAATTTGCTAAATAATCCTTAAGCGTCTTTGAACGTGAAGGATGACGAAGCTTTCTAAGGGCCTTTGCCTCAATCTGTCTGATTCTCTCACGAGTGATCTTAAACTGCTTTCCTACCTCTTCAAGAGTTCTGGGACGACCGTCTTCAAGACCGAATCTCAGCTTGATAACCTGCTCTTCTCTGGGAGTAAGTGTGTGGAGTATAGCGCAAAGCTGCTCACGTAAAAGCGAGTATGATGCGCTGTCAGAAGGAGCGGGAGAGTCGTTATCCTCGACGAAATCACCGAGGTGGCTATCCTCTTCCTCGCCTATAGGAGTCTCGAGAGAAACAGGATCCTGAGCGATTTTCATAATCTCACGCACCTTATCGGGCGTCATCTCAAGTCTCTCGGCAATTTCATCTGTTGTAGGCTCTCGTCCAAGCTCTTGGAGAAGCTGTCTTGCTGTTCTTGATACCTTATGTATCGTCTCAACCATATGGACAGGTATTCTTATCGTTCTTGCCTGGTCGGCAATAGCACGTGTAATAGCCTGTCTTATCCACCACGTTGCGTAGGTAGAGAACTTATATCCCTTGCTGTAATCAAATTTTTCTACAGCCTTGATAAGACCGAGGTTGCCTTCCTGAATAAGATCGAGGAAATACATTCCCTTTCCAACGTGGCGCTTAGCGATACTAACAACGAGTCTGAGGTTTGCTTCAATAAGCTCATCTTTAGCCTCTTTTACTCCGAGCGCTATCTGCTCGGCGAGATAAATCTCTCTCTCGGGAGAAAGAAGAGGAATCTTACCGATCTCCTTGAGATACATACGAACGGGGTCGTCCATAGACAAGCCTTCCTGCGAAAGGATCTTGTCCATATTCTCGGCAGATTCGTACGCTCTCGCATCATGCTCAAGCTCTTTAAAATCCTCGCTGTCAAGGTCATCGGGACTTGCCGCATCTATATCCACCTGGGCGATATCATAATCGATATCCTCAAGCGCCTTCATAATATCCGAGTTACCTATTCCGCCTTCGTTACTTGAATCGATAAACTCGTTTACGTCAATTTTATCTCTGCTCATCTCAAATCTCCTTTTATTTTACTTCCCTTTTTTTGTTAATCAAATCTAAAAGTCCGTCAATGTCGGACGTGGACTTAGCAGACTTCTTCGACAAAGAGCGCTTAAGAGTGTCAATGCTGTCGAGCAAAACCTCTTCACCGTTGTTATCGAGCTGCATACGAGAAGTCTTGATCTTTGCAATCCTTCCAACCTCATCCGGTGTAAACTCACCGCTTAAGCTAACCAAATTTACGTCACCGTCAATATAAGCTCTTTTCAAATAGGAAAAGATTCTCTTATTAAGATCGGTCAGAAAATCATCCTCACTCAAAAGCTCTTGTTCAAAGACTTTCTTTCTATGCTCGGGATACAAAACCAATAGTCCGAGCACGCACTCTTCGTTTCTCGCAACCGCAGGGGCACGAACGAAATCCGGATTGATTCTATCAGAATAACCTGCTGTGTCCTGCTTAACCCTTTTTCCCTCGCCACGCTTGTAGGCAGCACGGTTAAGAGACTGAATTCTATCGACATCCGCCTTAATGCTAGCTACGTCAACAGACAGTGTCTTTGCAACAGTATGTATATAAATATCTCTTTCTGCCACGGAATAAACCTCAGAAATGAGTTTTTCAAGCTCATGCAGAGCATTTATTCTATCCTGTGGAAGTGATATATCATATTTTCTCAAAACGCCGTCGAGGTTATACTCAAACTTACTTTTTGCATTTCCTATAACGCTCTTGAACTTTTCCACACCATAGGTTTTTATATACTCATCCGGGTCCTTTGCGCCGGGTACGGAAAGAACGCTGACCTCAAGTCCGACTTCCTCCAAAAGCTGCAAAGCACGCTTTGCGGCCTTCTGACCCGCTTCATCCGCATCGTAGGATATAATAACCTTCTTTGTGTACCTGCTCATAACCCTCGCCTGATCCGAGGTGATAGCCGTGCCCAAGGTAGCGACAGCGTTTGTAATCCCAACAGAATGCAGAGCGATAACGTCCATATATCCCTCGCACAAAATCAGGCAATCCTCGCAATTAAGTCTCGCAAAATTCAGAGCGAAAAGATTCCTTGATTTTTTGAATACAGGAGTGTCGGATGAGTTTTTGTATTTAGGCTTAGAATCATCCATAACTCTGCCGCCAAAGGCGATTACATTACCAGAAACATCTATAATCGGGAACATAACTCTGTTTCTGAACGCATCAAAGTATGTACCTCTATCGCTCTTTCCGACAAGGAAGCCTGCAACGAGCTCGTCCATAGTGTATCCGAGCTTTGTCATATGCTTAGTAAAAACATCAAAGCTGTTCGGAGCATAACCGAGTCCAAAATGCTTTATTGTAGCCAGCGAAAGCTTTCTTTTTTCCGTAAAATATTTTAACGCCTGAACTGCGTCCGGATGATTAGAAAACAGGCAGGTATTGAAAAACTTAGCCGCATCGACGTTCATCTTATAGATACGACTCTTATCTATCTTAGGAGAATTGTCATACCTCTTGACGTCATCGTCAATAACCGTAATTCCCGCCTTCTTCGCAAGATACTGAATAGCATCGGGATAATCGAGGTGCTCCATACGCATTACGAAGCTAATCTGATCGCCTCCCGCTCCGCAGCCGAAGCAATAAAAGCTGTTATCCGAGGGATAAACAGTAAAGGAAGGAGTTTTCTCACTATGAAAAGGACATAAGCCCTTAAGATTCGATCCTGCACGCTTAAGCGAGACATACCCGCCTATGAGAGTCTGTATATCGTTTCTCGACAGAACGAGATCAATCGTTTCTCTACTTATCACAGTGCCACCTCCTTTTTCAAATATAATATACGAAAAATCAAATCAAAAACACTTTTTATATCGAAAATTTTTCTCGAATTTTATCAAATATTATTCTACCCGAGGTAATTTCCATAAGATTCTTTTCAAATTCTACAACATCCGATGATAATAAGGAGCCGAAGATTTCGACTTTGTCCGAAAACAGAGTGTTTTCTGTACGGAATTTAAACTTGTCGAGAACAACGGAAAGCCTGCCGTGATCCTGATACCCTACCGTCAGCTTCACGTTAGAGTAAATATCATATCTAACAACCTGTGAAGATTCAATAGCACCGACGGCTGCCGACGTATACGCCCTTACAAGACCACCCGTGCCAAGAAGTGTACCGCCAAAGTAGCGTGTTACTACAACTACAACGTCAACAATACCTCTTTTTCGAATAGAATCCAAAACAGGCATACCGGCAGTTCCCTGCGGCTCTCTGTCATCGGTAAACCTGGACGTATTGTTCTCTCTGAGTACATAGGCGTATACGTGATGAGTAGCATCGGGAAAACGCTTTTTTATAGACTCGATAAACGCAAGCGCCTCAGCCTCAGTTGAAACAGGCATAGATTCGCCTATAAACTCGGATTTTCTATCCTCATATCTGTATTCAGCGTAATGCAATACGGTTGTGTAAGGCTTCACTGTCATTCACCCGTTTCTTTTATGAATTTTGCGTAAATTCCGCTTCCCTTACTGTCCAGGATTGCTTCAACCAGTATTCCGTCATCCAGGTAGTCGGTGCTGCTCACTGTATACGAATCGTAAATATTGCTTAAAATTCCCTGCGAAGCATAAGGAATAAGAAGAGTGTACTCACGCTTTGCTTTTTTTATTTCCTTCTCTATCAGCTCGACTAAGCACTCTATTCCTTCATCATTTTTTGCGGAAATAAACACTGTATCGAGGGTATTTTCATATCTCAATCCGTCATTAATAAGATCGCATTTATTATAGGCATAAATAATCGGCTTATCCGCCGCACCAAGATCGGAAATTACCTCTTTTGCAACTTCTATATGCGCGCGAACCTCAGGGTCGGATGCGTCGGAAACTATCACTATTATGTCGGCATACGTTACCTCATCAAGCGTCGACTTAAACGCTTTAACAAGATGATGAGGAAGCTTTCTGACAAAGCCAACCGTATCCGTCAGTAGAATTTGCTCGGAGCTTGGTAAAACGTACTTTCTGGTTGTCGGGTCAAGAGTAGCAAACAGCTTGTCCTCAGCGATAACTCCTGCGCCTGTAAGACGGTTTAACAAAGTCGATTTGCCTGCGTTTGTATATCCAACGAGCGCAACCTTAGGTATTCCGCTTCTGTCACGCTGCGAACGCATTACCGCTCTGTTATGCTCAAGTTCACGTAATCTGGACTCGAGAGTAACTATTCTTTCCTTTAAATGCCTTCTATCTGTCTCCAGCTTTGACTCGCCCGGTCCTCTCGAACCAATACCGCCACCCTGACGTGAAAGATCCGCACCCTTTCCGATAAGTCGAGGAGCCGAGTATTTAAGCTGAGCAAGCTCAACCTGAAGCTTACCCTCTCCGCTTACGGCGTGAAGGGCGAATATATCCAGTATAAGCATACTCCTGTCTATTACAGAAACGTCACAGGCAATATCGTTCTCAAGATTTCTGATTTGCGCCGCAGAAAGTTCAAAATCAAAAACAATAAGGTCAATTCCGTTAGCAACACAAAGCTCGGATATTTCTTTCACCTTACCGCTTCCGATACAGGTTCTCGGATCAAAACTGTCTTTAACCTGCAAAACCTTCGAAAAAACCTCTCCGCCCGCAGTATTCAAGAGTCTTTCTAGCTCGTCAAGACTTCTTTCGCATTCGTCGACGTCAGAGGTCTTCTCGGCGATACCCACAAGTATCGCCTTTCTTAATTCCTTATCCATATTTCACCTCAAAAAAAGAAAAAGAGCGTAGTGCCTATAAAGGACTATCCACGCTCTTTTGTAAGCAAAGATTACTTAACCATTGCAAGACGCTTCTTGAACTTATCAACACGTCCACCGGCATCAACAAACTTCTGCTTGCCTGTATAGAAAGGATGGCACTTGGAGCAAATTTCCACATTGAGATCACCCTTAACAGAGTGAGTGGAAACAGTAGCGCCGCAAGCACATCTGATGGTAGCCTCTTTGTACTCGGGATGTATTCCAGCTTTCATTTTAACACCTCTTAACGTTTAATTCATTTCATTGCGATTAATTATACCACAGTATTTTACATTTTGCAATAGTTTTTTCAATTTTTTTAAAATATTTTTCTAATTAAATTTTATCTTCGATTTTCTTCCTTAATATATTCATAATTCTTTTCTCGAGTCGTGATATGTAACTCTGTGATATTCCGAGCTCATCAGCTACCTCCTTCTGCGTAAGCTCTCTGCCACCGACAAGGCCGTAACGCATTTCAACAATTATTCTTTCCCTCTGTGAAAGCTGCATAACCGCCTCTCTGAGGATACGCCTCTCCTCATCATCCTCAAGGTCCTTACACACAACGTCACTGTCACACCCGAGAATATCGGAAAGCAAGAGCTCGTTTCCGTCCCAATCAACGCTCAACGGCTCATCTATTGATATTTCACGCTTTTGATTACAGTTCTTTCTTATGAACATAAGAATTTCGTTCTCAATACATCTTGATGCATATGTTGCAAGCTTTATATTTTTGTCCTTGTTGTACGTTGATACCGCCTTCATAAGCCCGAGCGTGCCTATCGAGATAAGCTCTTCTATTCCTGCGCCTGTGTTTTCAAACCTCTTGGCAATATAAGCTACGAGCCTGAGGTTGTGCTCTATGAGAACGCTCCTTGCGTACGGTGTATCGATTTTCTCTATCATCTGCTCCTCGATGTCAGGCTCTAGGGGTGGCGGTAGCGTTTCGCTTCCATTTATATAATATAATTCATCGGATGAAGCTGCTTTTTTAAAAAAACGCCTTATCTTGGCAAGTACGCCTTTTAACGCTCTAACTAACATAATCATCTAAAACGGATGGCGCTAAGGCCAAATACCCGTTATACGTTCCCTCCTCCTTATCTATTGCAACAATGAGGTCTAACTCGTTTACTCCTTCATCACCATTAAATTGCACGCTATCAGGCAAAACCCCTGTATACACGTGAGTTACATCACCCTTAGAAACAGGGATAAGTCGTATTCTCTTCCTTATTCTTTTGTCTAAACCGTCAAGGTCGCTAAGCTCGATAAGATTTTCGGGAAATATTTTTACCGCCAACTCCCTTTTTATAAATATTATCGGCCTCATACTCATAGGATCTCTAACAAGGTTTCCTGAGTCTATCATTGCCTCTGCCTGAACGGATTTTTCAAATAGCTTTATAGTGACCTTTGCAGTACCGTAGCCACGGCTACTGCCGAATATCATAATAAACACTCTCAACACCCCAATCGCAATAAGTATAATTAAGGAAATAACCAGAAGGCGGCGATTCTCTGCTCCGCCTTCTATTTTTTCAAAAAGCGAGCCGAAATAATCATCAAGCTTGCTGTAAAAGAAGGAAACAACCCCACCTATCAAAAGCTCAAGAATAAAATAAACGAACACATATCTTATCCTTCTTATCAGTGTTATCGATAAGGACGAGACAATGCCGAGAAGAAACAGAAATAATATAGTTGAAGCTATACCTACAAGTTTTATTTCATCAAAAAGAACCGAAACACAGGCGGATAAACCGCCAATTATGCCGATCAGTATAAAACGTCTACTCGACGTCTTTACTCTAAGAATTCTTGACGTAAAGAAAGCAGCGAGAATATCTACGGTAAAATTAAGCAAAAAATAAACGTCTATGTAGAGTACCTTCACAAAATCACCTCGTGAAATTATTCTAGCATAGACATATCGATAAAATTGTCATAATATGACGTAACAAAATATTTATTATTAGATAAAAAATCCGCTTTGCAAGAGATTCGCAAAGCGGATTTAATTGTATAGCGAAGCCTTTGTAAAAAGGGTTCGCTCGTAAACCACCAGTCCGGCTGGTGGTTCCAAAAAGCTTTAGCTATGCATAGACAAAAATATCCTCCTTTGGTAAAATAGAGAAGGTCTGCCAACCAAAACTAAAAA
>JAZORO010000047.1:0-47955 GCA_045656605.1 Eubacteriales bacterium | reverse complement strand
ATTTTGATAAAAACGGAAAGTTAACACCGATGAATGTAATGCCTAATAGTGGTAAAAAAGTATGGTGGATATGTAACAATGGCCATGAGTGGGTGGCAAATATTCAAAGCAGAAATCGTGGCAATGGCTGTCCCGAATGCGCAAAACAAAAGCGCAAAAAGAAAGACTCTTAGCCCCAAAAGATAAGTGTCATAGCGCGTACCGCTTTTTGTAACGGTTTCGCATTGTATCCAAAATATCATTAGTCTTCAAATAAGACCGAGTAGAACTAGTAAAATGTTCAGTCCGGTCTTATTTTTTGCCTAAAAACTGTACAATAAGCCCTACCTTGTCCACATTCGTGTGATTAAGGCTAAAATCAAGACGCAAAAATCGCAAAGAGAGATTAATGTTTTATGACATTCAATCTCTCTTTTTTCTTTCTTAAAATTTATGTACCATTTTACAATGAATTGATCTTTTCCTCCAACATTTTGATTTGCCACTTTATATCATTCAGAGCAAGCGATGAAGCCGACTCCATCTCTTTTTTAAGAGAATATAACTGTAACTCCAATACTTCTTTATCTACCGTATCGCTAGCCGGCGGAGATGGTGGCGTTATGCGTTATCTTTCGCTTTTGAATAAATGCTTCTGTCTTAGCGGCGGCTGATTCTATGCGACGGGGTTCAATCTTCAAATTGCTCTTGCATAATCCGTCGAAATATGCTAAAATTTAAATATCACACACGGGGGTGAAAAAATGCAGATACTCGATAATATTGATTTATGCTACGGATGCGGCGCTTGCCAGAACGCTTGCCGCACGGGAGCAATAACTATGGAAGCAGCCTCTGACGGCTTTCTTTATCCTGTAATTGACGAGGGGAAGTGTGTAGACTGTAACGCCTGCAAAGCGGTTTGTCCTGCATTACAGGCTAAATTTGATAACGAAGAAAATCCCGAGGTTTACGCTATTATGGCCGATGACGGTATACGCGAGAAAAGCGCATCGGGCGGCGTATTTACCCTCCTTGCGGAATTGGCCTTGGAAAAAAACGCATACATTTGCGGCGCT
Organism: Eubacteriales bacterium; assembly: GCA_045656605.1. Lineage (GTDB taxonomy): Bacteria > Bacillota > Clostridia > Oscillospirales > CAG-272 > UBA1740. The sequence continues at coordinate 46,897 of JAZORO010000047.1, read as the reverse complement.
GCCTTTAACGAGGATTATCGCAGTGCGCACCATATTATGATAAACGAAGCTGAGGATCTGGATAAGCTCCGCCGCTCAAAATATATGCAGAGTGAAAACGGCAATATTCATAATATGGTTAAGGAAAAGCTTAATGCGGGCGAGTTCGTTATGTTTACGGGAACTCCCTGCCAATGCGCTGCTATAAAAGCCTTCTTGAAAAAACCTTATGAAAACCTTTTGACCGTTGACCTTATTTGCCACGGTACACCCTCGCCCTTGGCTTGGAACAAATTCTTGGACGAAATCGCTTCCGGCAAGGAAATAACAGACGTTAACTTCAGATATAAGGGACTCAAGGGATGGTCTGTAACCACACACATTGAATTTGCCGACGGCACTGAATATACCAAGCACTCAAAGGACGACCTTTTCGAACAGGCCGCTACGAAGAACTTTATATCGAGAAAATCCTGTGGTACGTGTCAATTCGCAAGAGTTCCCCGCCAGGCAGATATAACGATAGGCGACTTTTGGGACATACATAAATACAAAAAGGAGCTTGACGACCGCAAGGGCACATCTGCCGTAATTATCAACACCGAAAAGGGAAAGCGCTTCTTTGAAGAGATGCTCACGAGAAGCAAAGGCGTTTTAAAGTACGAAAAGGTTCCTTTCTATTCCGCTTTTGCAAAGCGAAATTCCAACGTCTACCGCTTCCCTCCCGCTCACCCCGGCAGAGACAGCTTCTTCAGGTCTCTCGGAAATGGCAAGAAATTCTCCACCTCGCTTACGGAAGCTAAAAAGGCCCGTTACGACGTAATGCTCTTCGGTATATGGTATGGCGGAAATTACGGCTCCGTTCTTACAAACTTCGCACTTTATAAATTCCTTGAGGACGAGGGATACAACTGCATATTCGCTGACATTCCGGAGCATCTGTGGCCCGAGAGCACGTACAACAGAGATCCCCTCACTATGCCCCATAAGTTCTGCCTGAAGCATTTCAAGCTGACGTTTAAATACAAGAATCGCACGGACCTCAAAAAAGTAAACGAACTGGCAAATGCATTTGTCGTCGGCTCGGACCAGCTTTGGAATTATCCTCTATGCCGCTCCGCCGAAACATTCTTCTATCTGGATTTTGTTGACGAAGATAAAAAGAAAATTGCATACGGAACTTCTTTCGGTCATAAAGAAATCAAGGGAACCGCAGAGGAAAAGCGTTTTTCCGGATTTTATCTCAATCGTTTTGATGCCGTTTCGGTTCGCGAGGACTATGCGGTTGACTTATGCAAAAACGGCTTCGGCGTTGATGCGGTTCAGGTTCTCGATCCCGTATTTATGTGCGATAGATCCCATTACGAAAATTGCGTTGCCGAAGCAAACGTAGCCAATCCGCCTAAAGGAGATTTCGTTCTTGCCTATATATTAGACCCAACTCCTGCTAAAATCAAAGCGGCAGAGGATACGGCGAAGCGTATGGATATGGAATTGGTCTGTATAGCAAATGCTCGTATGAAGGGTAAGATGGAGGAAAATTGGACTATACCGAAATTAGACGACCTTCCTATTGAAGAATGGCTTTGGTACTTCAAAAATGCCGAAATGGTATTCACCGATTCTTTCCACGGAACATGCTTCTCCATCATTTTCGAAAAGCCCTTCATTTCAATTGCAAATAAAGGTCGCGGAGCGGAGCGTTTCTACTCTCTTACAGAAATCTTCGGTCTTGAAAATCGTGTTTTCGACTCCCCTGCGGATATTGAAGATAAGGATTATTTATTCACCGACGTCATTGATTTCAACGACGTTAACAGCCGTATCGCAAAAGAGCGTGAGCGCAGCCTTAAGTGGATAAAGGATGCTCTTGATTCTCCCGGACGTCCTATGGCTTTTTCCGCATTCGACGTTACAGAACGGCACCTCGACACTGTCGTAAAGCAATACAATGCAAAAATAGAAAGTCTTCAGAAGCAGCTTGCCGCAATTTCTCAAGATTTGGCGCAAAAAGGCAGCTCTCTGGAAATAGCAAAGCTCGAAGACCAAAGAAGCGCCCTTGAATTACTTAACGCAGAGTTGATACAACAGCTTGAAGTGATGAGCAAAAAATACGAAAAAACAGTGAAATCCTACGAGAACCGCATCAAAAGTATGGAAAGCTCGCTTTCCTGGAAGATAACGGCGCCGCTTCGAGGAATTAAAAAGCTTTTCAAGAAAAAGAAATAAGCTGCGACAAATTATAAAAACACGCAAATAAAAGCACGGTTTAGGTGACATCCGATACGGACACCCCCTAAACCGTGCTACGTTTTTTCTTTTATTTTTTTGAAATATCCAAATATTTTTCCCAAAAAGCCGTCGACGTCAAAACGTCCTTCTCTTCTCTGTACCTGCGTGCAGCCTTGCCGTATCCGAACAAAATCTTCACCGCCATACCTATGCATTTAAAGAAAGCTTTGAAGAATCTCGGCGAGCTCTTCTTAAAGACGTATCCCTGGTCTCCAAGAATCTGATACTGTACAGTAGTGCGATGAAGGAAGGCATCCTTGTCCTTCGCCGTCGGCAGGGGCATATACGCAACCCTTCTCTTAAGAAAAACGTTCGGTATAATATGTCCACCAAGCAAAAGAACTCTTCCCGCCGCCTTTATAGCGTTATCGGTCTTTCTCTCGTAAAGAGATTTATAGTCACCCATCCTGCCATCAATGTCTGTAAGGTCGATTGCCTTCGGCGCCATTGCCATAATCTCGCCGTTCAATTTTTCCGCATCAACCGTCCTTAAAAATTCCGGTCCGGAAAGGAAGTCGTTAAACGCCCTCAGAATAATAGGCATAATGTCGTACCTGTAAAGAAAAAGGTGCTTTGCCGAAACCTTCATAAGCCTTAATATACATCCGAGAGCGCTCTGCTTTTTATGCACCGCAAGGGTTATAAGCTGATTCCTTACGGTATAATATTCAAGATGCATATTGTATTTGCCGTCGAAGTCTGCGTGCGAGACCGCCATACCGTTCATAGTGATTATGGGCGCATCTTCGCATGTACGTATGCCGTATTCCACGTCATCGAACTTTATAAAGAGCGGCAATGGCAGCCCGAATTTGTCCACGTCGGAGAGCGGCAGGCAGAAGCACCACCACGCACCGTACATAATAGGTCCGTCGGACAGGTTATCGACAAGAGCGTCGACACGTCTCACGTCCACGTCGGCGTTCAAACTCTCAATGTGAGAGCCGTTCCATAAAGCGCCCTTCTCGTGCTGAATATACACACGTGACGTAGGCATCATCGCAGCGCTCAGATGAGCGTTCTTATATCCGTCGGATAGTATAGAAACAAAGGTCAAAATACGCTCGATAGCCTCGGGATAAATAACTATGTCGTCATCCATAAGAATGACGTGTGATAGTCCCGAGCGATACGCCTCGATTATACCTCTCGTGAAGCCTGCGCTACCGCCGTAGTTCGGGTTTTTTATTATGCTCACTTTGTCATCCTCGACAGATGAAGCGTCCACGGTGTTTCCGTTATCTACGACGATTATTCTCTTTAACAAGTCGGATGAGATTCCCTTGAGTATACCGAGATTCCTGAATAGATATTCTTCTCTTTTGTAGGTGCAGATTGCTATTGCAGCGCTTACGTCATCCCCCGCTACGTCGGCGCAATATTCTCCGCCGAGAAATACGGTGTCCGAGCTCGCCTCAACCACGGGATAGAGTATCGCTCTCTCGGGCAGAGAGTCGAAGGCTGCGCCAAGACAAAACTCACCGTCCGAATCAACCTCGGCAACGGTGCGCTCTCCGCTCTCATTATATGTGCAAAGCTTTACACGCCCCCCACCCTTAAGATTGCCTCGGAAGCTGATCGAGTCAAGTCGTGTGTAGTCTCTGTACTTCGCATAATCGAAGCTGTTAAAATAGGTATCAAAGCTAATGCACTCGCCGCTTTTGACAAGTATCCCCTCTTCTGTCTGTGAGCCGCCTCTGAAATAGAGAGAGGGATACTCACTGCTACAAAGGGTTATTTTTTGAATACGCACAGCACTCTCTCCTTCCGTAATCATTTTGCCGAGCTTTGGTATCAGTCGCCGAACTCAGCCTTTACAGCATCCAAAGCCGAGATGATTACCTTATCCATATCGTAGTACTTATACTGTCCGAGTCTGCCGCCGAAGATAACGTTCGGTGTCTTGTCAGCCAGCTCCTTATACTGCGCATAGAGCTCGTTGTTTCTGTCGTTGTTTATAGGATAGTAGGGCTCGTCTCCCGACGTCCACTCGGATGAATACTCCTTAGAGATAACCGTCTTAGGCTGCTTTCCGAACTCAAAGTGCTTGTGCTCGATAATTCTGGTATAAGGAACCTCGTGCGAGGTGTAATTTACAACCGCATTACCTTGATAGTTTTCCATATCGAGAATCTCGGTTTCAAACCTTACGCTCCTGTACTCAAGAACGCCGAGTTTGTAATCAAAGAACTTATCAATCTGACCTGTAAACACGGTCTTTTCCGCAACGAAGGGATTATCCTTGATAAAATCGAAGTAATCTACGCCCGTCTGTACGTCTGCGTCCTCAAGCATTTTCTCGATAATGGGAGTGTAGCCGCCTATCGGTATGCCCTGGTATCTGTCGTTGAAGTAATTGTTATCGTAGATGAATCTTAGGGGCAAGCGCTTGATGATAAATGCGGGCAGATCCTTGCAATCCCTCGCCCACTGCTTCTCGGTATACTCCTTGATAAGCTTCTCGTAAACGTCTCTGCCTACAAGCGAGAGCGCCTGCTCCTCAAGGTTTTTCGGCTCGGTGATTCCGAGCTCGGCTATCTGCTCGGCAATCTTCGCACGGGCTTCATCGGGAGTCTTTACCCCCCACATCTTGCTGAAGGTGTTCATATTGAAGGGCAGATTATAAAGCTCGTCGTGGTAAATAGCAACCGGAGAATTTATATAGTTGTTGAAGTCTGCAAAATTGTTTACGTAGTCCCAGATTTTCTTGTCCGAGGTATGGAAAATATGAGCTCCGTACTTGTGCACGTTGATTCCCTCTACGCTCTCGCAATAGATATTGCCGCCGACGTGATCTCTCTTATCAATAACCAGGCACTTCTTACCTCTTTTTCCTGCCTCGTATGCAAATACTGCGCCGAAGAGTCCTGCGCCGACAATAAGATAATCGTACTTTTTCATAACAAACAACCTTTCTCTTTGATTACTTTCTTTTGAAGCAATGCTTCGCTATAATTTCGACCGCCCTTTCGCTCGCCCTGCCGTCGTCGAATGCTCCGCCGTCATCGAGGTGACTCTTCACACGGGCCTTGTAATCGTCCTCTTCAAACTTGAGAATCGCTTTTACAAGCGCACTGTTGGAATTTGCGATGGGGAACGGCCACTTCTCGATAGGATAAGCGAACGCCCTCTCGTTCTTGACGTAATTATCTATATCGGTCGCATAAACGAAGGCGGGCCTTCCCGTCATACAGAAATCATAAAGGCAGGACGAATAGTCGCTTATCAAGGCGTCCGCCGCATACATCAGCTCCTGCATATCGTGATATGCCGAGGCGTCGATAACACCTGCGTAAGTCCCCTTCACCTTAACGAAGTTATGATTGCGGAAGAGCATAACCCACTCACCGCCGAATTTCTCGGAGAAGGCTCTGCACACCTTCTCAAAATCCATACCGAAGGTGCTAGACTGCATTCCTACACGGAAGGTGGGGGCGAATACAACGATTCTCTTCGATTCGTCGATACCGTAATGATTGCGGACCTTAGCCGCTATCTCGGGGCAATCCTTGAAGAAAATATCGTTCCTTGCAAGTCCCGAGGGAACAAAAATCCTCTCGTCGAATCTAAATGACTTAGCCGTGTCCTCTGTGAAGAATCTGCTTCCCGAAAGATAGTAGTCGGGATGCCTGTTCTTGATTCTGAAAATCCTAGCTTTCGCCTTACTCATAGGCATCAGATAATCATAGCCTATGTGCTTATAATTCATACCTGCGTGCCAGGTGTTTATCCATACCTGACCGGGTCTTTTCAGCGCCCAAACGGGGAACGAATCGTTCGTAACAAATACACGGGTACGGAGATACTTCTTAAAATGCTCTGCCGTTCCGCTACTTATCACCTCGATGCCAAGCTCTCTGACCTCGTCACAGGTATCGGGGTGAGAGGTCGCCCAGATTATCTGCGCATCTTTACCGTATTTTTCTACGAGTGCCTTTGCGATGTATTTAGGGCTGCAAGCAAATCCCTTGCGGTCATGCACGTAGAACATAACCCTATTCTTCTTTACAGGGAGCCAGAAGAGGAGCGCCTGAAAGAGTCTAAGAGCCCTGGAGAGAAAAAGCTGCTTTTTATCCGCTTTTGTACTCTTCGGTCTTTTCGGCTTATCAAGTCCCGATTCAATCTTAGGTACGAATCCGGGATTGTATAGATATTCGTTCCAGAACTTGATGTTTGTAATCTCATCATATCTGTCACGGTACTCTGCCGTTATTCTGTCGAACTTCTTCTTGATGAGCTTAACCGTCTGCCTTTGCATCTTAAGAATGTAGAACAAAGAGGAGAAGCTCTTCTCGGTAACGAACGCCGTGTTTGTAACCTCTTCATAATTTATAACCCTGCCGGCTCTGTAGAACATATGGCGAGGGGGCTGATATGCGGGTACTATGACGTTATTGTATTTAGGCTTCAAGAGCCAGCCGTTGAGCGTGAGCTTCTGCTTGAGCTTCGCCTTTCTTCCCTCCGGCTCGGGCTTGCGCCTGTTTACCTCATAGGTTCCGTGCACGAACACGAAGCCGTCGATATTTTTGACAGGCACCTTCTTGTAGCCGAGCTTCATAATCTCGCCGTTCAGCTTCTCTCCGTCGAGGGTCTTGAACCAATCGATACCGTTGAGATAGTGCTGTATACCGAGGAGGCAAAGCTCGGCGTCACGGTATCTGAAGGTGAGAAGGAAGTTTCTCACTCTGAATTTAAGCTCAGAGATAAGCCTCTCCTTTGTGAAGCTGAGCCTATGGCGTGCATTCATTATGCACATATTTCTGAAATAGTAATACTCGAGATAGGTCGAGTACTTATACTCGAACGGCTCGTGCCAAACACATATACCGTTAAGAGTAATAAACGTCTTTCCGTTACGGAGTCCGTACTCAATATCGTCTCTCTTGATGAAAACGGGCAGAGGAAGATTGTTCTCGTTAACAACGTTGAGCGGCATACAGCAATACCACCAACCGAAGTAATTGACGCTGTCCTCAATCTCGTTCTTAAGTATAAAGTCATCCTTCTCGAGGTTGTAATTATACTTTACAGGATGATGCGTCGCAATATTCCAGTGGTCTGCCGCCTCGGACTGAACGTGCTGCTCATCTATCTTAAGCATATGACCGCCGACAAACGCTTCTCTGTACTCGGGCTTTAGCATCTTGAGGAGTCTGTAGGTCTTGTAAAGTGCGTGAGGGGACAGACGGATATCGTCATCCATCATCATAATATGAGTAAATCCGCACTCCTCACGGCGATTCATAATCTCAATCATCGACCTTGTGAAGCCGCCCGAGCCGCCGAGATTTCTGTTCGGGAAAATATGAATATTTTTCGTGGATATTGCATCAATGTCAAGGGTCTTGCTGTTATCGCTTATGAATACCTCAAGGCCGTTATACATCTCGCTCTCGGGGTTTTCGAGGATGTAACGGTTGAGGATTTCCATATTCTTTGCGACGTACTTTTCACGTCTGAAGGTACAGATACCGATAGCTATCTTTACGTCGGGAAGCTTCGACTCGTCGATATCCGTCTCATATGCGCCGCCGTAAAATCTTGCGCCATCGCTGATAGCGTCCAGCTTAAAATAGAGTACACCATCGTCCACGTCTGTGGGTACGTCAATATAAACGCACTCCCTTCCGTTTGTGAGGACGTGCTTCTCGGCAACTATAACGTCCTTAATCGTCTGATTCATCTTGCGTGCGTGGTCAACCTGCACCGAAAACTCGCCCTCAAGCTCGAGGCGAAGCTTCAGATTTTTTAATACCGTGTACTTATTCCATTTTCCGATAGAAAAGCTGTTGAAATAAGTGAAGGACGAGAATTTTTCCCCCTTGCTTATTTCACAGTATTCATCCTCCATATGAATTACTGCTTTTTCGCCTTTAAAGTACATTCCGCGCCTTGCGCAGGTTTCTATGCTCGGAAAGAGTATGTCCTGAAGTATCATAAATTATTTACCCCCTTCGGCGGACTCGGCGTCCGACAGAGTCTCCTTGATTATTTTTTCTCTTATTTGTGTACTGCTCGTTCCCTGAGTATAGTCGAAATACACTATTTCCACACCCTTGTCAGCGAAGAACTCCTCATACCTTCTGAATCTCTCGGTGCCCTTATAGTCGCTTCCGACGAAGAGAACGTCGAAGTGGTGTCTGTCCCACGCATCGCTATCCTCAAGGCAGGATACTACCACCTTATCCACGTATCGGCAGCCGCCGACAATTGCCATCCTCTCCTCGTGAGGAATGAAGGTCTTCTTCGCCTTATGGTTGGCGTTCGGATGAACTCCGACTATCAGGTAATCGCACCTTTCCTTCGCCCTTCTCAAAAGGTTCAGATGTCCGAGGTGGAACAGGTCGAACGTGCCTGAAAGGTAGCCTATCCTCACTCCCTTTTTATTTGCGATTCTACCCGCATCGAGCTTGTATTTGTAGCTTTCAAGACCGTACTTATGCGAGTCTGTCTTGTAACGCTCGATGACCGAAGAGTAAATCTCGTCGAACTCGGGGATATACTCAGTCTTGCGTGCGAGCATCCTCTCGACAATAGACTCGGCGAGCGCCTCTGTGAGGCTCGGATCGTTTTGACCGCCGTGAAATTTCGTGCCCTTCACAGTTCCCGGAGACACGCACAGAATCCTGTTCTCGCATCCCGCCGCCTCGAGCTCGACGTTCACGCTCTCTGTAAAACGGCATATTGCCGCCTTGCCGGCAGCGTAAACCGAAAAGGCAGGGCTGCTGACAAGGCCCGCAATAGAGCCCATAACGCCCATATAGAAGGGCGCATCCCCCTTTACTCTGCCGTAAAACTCGCGGATTATCTTAAGTGTCGAAACCGTGTTAACCTGCAGCATATTCTGAATCTCAGCGGTGTGTAAATACTCAAAGTCGCACACTCTGCCATAACCCGCAGTAAGCATTACAAGCTCCAACTCGGCATCATTGGCAAGGTCTGTGAACATCCCGTCGCCCTGCATAAGCAAATTGCATCCGACATACGAGAAGGCTCCTTCCTTGAGCTCAGCCGAGCTATCCGGGGCGCTCTTATCATAGATAAGCACGTAGTAACCCATTTTTATAAGTTGTTTCGCTACGGCAAGACCTATTCCGTTAGATCCACCGACTACGAGCGCTTTTCTCATACCTTAAGCTCCTTTTGAAACATAATCATTTATCTTTGAGTATTTTACGACAGATTCTCTTGATAAGAAATCTGAGTCCGGTCTCGGGCGGAAGCAGACGAAATACAATCCGCTTCGAAATCGGCGCCTCGGTGTCAATACGCAGGCACTCATAAATTTTCTTACCCCTCTCTCTGAGGTAGGAGATATATATACCGAGGAACCTCTCGGCAAGATACCCGTCCGTTCTATCCTTCTGGAAGCTGCCGTGAAGGGTCTTCCTCGTATCGAACTCTGATAGCAGAGAGAAAAGAATACTGCTGTATTCGAAGAACAATTCCCGCCTCATAATGAACATATTGCAAAAATACTGCCTGTTCTGTGCAAGATAAGCATCGGCATATGAAGCCAGATGCGGGAATCTCTCTTTTAATATCGAGACGAAAAGGTCTATATCCTCCTTGAACATATCGGCAGAGCTGACGTACTTGTCGTACACGCTAAGCCCTACGTCCTCGCTCCTCGGAACTATGACGTCGACCTTTGCGAGCTTTTCTTCTATTTGCTCCTCTGTGGGAATCAGTCTTTTCTTATTCCTATTTGAAAGTCTGCCGTATACGAGATACGGTCTCTTAGTCCCCTCGTAAAACGAGAAGAAGCGCCTGTAATGGCAGAAGCCGTAAAAATCGCACTCCTCGTTTTTCCACGCATAGTACTGAACGGTCAATTCACAGTACTCTCGGTTTTTCTCGGATATCGAGCCACCCTCGCCGAAGTCGGGAACAGCCCCTTCGAGAGGCTCCTTTATCTTCGCTCCGCCCAAGACAGCAACGCACGATGGCGGTACGTAATCAAACGGCTTATGGGCGCACATAAAGATTTTTACTTTGTTACTCATTTTAACCACTCTCAAAAAAGATTGACCGAAACACAGAAAACGAGGTCGAAAGCACCTCTCTACCACTCGCTCCGGCCGTCCGTAATAACGTTAAAAGCCACCGTACCCTTACTGAATATAGGGCTGCTCGGACTAAAAGATTTTAAATAATGTTTTCTATTATAATAGTAGTATATCACAGAATGCGCCATAAATCAACAATATTTGCTAAGAAATTTGTTCCTCACCTTCAAGGCATCGGATAGGAAAACGCTTTTACCGTCCGAAAAGACGCTTTCCCGTCGTCTCGACCAGAGTGTAGCTGATTCCGAGAAGCCACGCACAGGTGTCATTGTCGCACTCGGAAATATCCAGGCTCAACCAATGAACCTTGTTCATATGATATGCGTGATAAACTTCTCTTTCAACTCCGACGATTGACTCGATAATCTCGGGAGAACACTTAAGATTGACAACAGTTGTTTGCATATCTCCGCTTTTCCCCGGTTTTCTCTCAGAAACTCGCATTAGAATAGCAAACCATTTTCCGTCTCTGTTACGAAGCACCGCAGTTTTACTGTCGGATGGAAAGGGGTAGTCCGCACGCACGTTATACCTTTCGAAAACGAGCGCCTCAAAATCCTCTGTGTTCATATATTCACACCCATCTAGGCTTCTTCCTTTCTCTGAAGAAAAAAGCATATTTCTTCTCTTTTTTCGCTCTTAAACCTAGTTCCAATCGTAATAAGCGCCCGTATGATCCTTGAAATGCTCGATCAGAGTTTCTTCACCGAGTGAATAAACGGCGTTATCCCACGGTATAGTCAAGGAGTGAATCTTGTTCTGATATAACTCGATGTATTTAGGCGAGCTTATTGCATTGTAGAGCGCCATCTGCGTGCTCGAATTGCACGTATAATCTCCAAGGCCCGAGATTATATATACGGGGCACTCGAGAAGCTCGGCGGCGATTCCCGTTTCAAAATAGCACACGCCCTCGCCCTTAGGCATAGTGTTTTTACGATAGCCGCAAAGCTCGTGCCCATAAATATCCGACAGCCACGGCACGTTCAATAAGACTCCTGTTGCCCTGCCAAAGTGAGCAGCGACGTTGCAGGCCTGCATACCGCCCTGGCTGCTTCCTATAAAGTAGTAGTCGCGACCGTTTAAAAGCTCGTGCTTCTCAAAGAATTTTAACACCGCCATATCTCTTAGCAGCATTTCTTTCCAATATGTGGTTTCGGGCTTTTTATTTTCCTCATCGATATAGCCGTAATCCCTCAGCGCACCCTTTTCGAGCTGCCCATAAAACTCCGGCTCTCTGTCGTTCGGCATTGCGTGTGCGCATACGTGCACCGAGAGATACCCTTCCTTGAATATCGGCACGACAGGCCCTACACCATAGCCCTGGAAGAGCATCGAGAGCTTCAGCGTTCCGGGCTTAGCATCTATAGGATAGGTCACGGTAAAGGATGCGTACTCGCTCCCCGGCACCTTAATGCGCATACAGTAAGCCGTAAAATCGGGATAGTCCTTTGCTTCCAAGCGCTCGGAATAGATTACCTCGGGCTCTACGCTATCCACCGCCCTTTTCATCGACTCCCAGAATTCGGCGTAGTCAGACGGCTTTTTCGTGCCTCTCTTAATTCTGCATATGTCCGCTCCTGCGCTACCGTTAAATGCCTCTATGTCATTTATAAAAGCCCCGTTTTCGTCACACGCCCTAGCACATACGTATGCAAACCCGGGCTTTTCAAGCTTAGTCTCGATATAGAACCAGCCGTCCTCGCTCGCACTGATACAGCCCTCGGAGTCCCTGCCGTTCTCAACGGTAAGCGTATACTTTACGAAAGGAACGTCGAGATACTCATTCATAAACCTCGGCCTTATTCTAAATACGATTCTATCGCCCGTTTTATACCCTATCGAATTCTCGAGCGTGCTTCCGACAAAATATTTGTATTTTTCATGTTTCCTGTTTGTTTTTCTTTGTAGCTTCAGATTTCTGTCCGTGCTCATTTCTCTCTCCTTTTTTCGGCAAGCTAGGCAACAAATCAAGTTTTTACGCCCCAGCCTATTATACATTAATAAGCGACAAAAATCAAGCGTTTAAAGAATTCCCGCCCCCGAGCCGATAAGCCTCACTCTTTCGGTGTTAACGGATCGGAATTCGTCTATTGATTTTCACACTCGGCTATGCTATAATTAAGACAATCTTCAGCTTTTTTATCGGTACACGTAATACTCAGCCGAGTGAATTTAATCCAAATTTCAAAAAGGAAAAACAAATGAGCTATTTTCTTGCGCTTGCTACGGTGCTTACCCTTACCCTTTCGGTATGTTGTATATGCTCCAAGCCCTTTGAAAAGATTTTTCCCTTGATGAATCTTTCGCTAATAACGTTTCTATATTTTTTCGGCATCCTTGACCTTCTTTTTCTCGGCGCCGTGCTTGTGCCGATAATTGCCGTTTTATCCTTAGCTGTTTGCTTTTTCAAGAGAAGGAAAGAGGGGCTTTTGTCGCTAGGCAAGAAGTGCTTCTCTCCCTTAGCCGTCACGGTGATCGCTTTTGCCCTTTTACAATACGTAGCCCTCTTCTTCTGTGAGATTGTAGGCTGGGACGAGCTCACTCACTGGGGTCTTGTGGTTAAGAATATGTTCTACACGGGCGACCTCGGAAGGGGCGAGGGCGTCACTACTATGTTTAAGGCATATCCGCCCGCAACGTCGCTGTATCTCTACTTCTTCGAAGTGTTTGGAAGAAGCTTTGCGCCCGCTCACGTTTATATGTCGATGAACCTTTTGAACGTCAGCCTGCTTCTTCCGCTAGCCTCGCACTTCAAGAGATTCTCACAGAAAATATTCGTAACGGCAGTACTGCTCTTCTCCGTGTTCGCCTTCAACGTATCGACCTTTATATCCGCCTGGTGCGACCCGTTTCTGTCGATAATATTCGGATATATGACTTCTTTGTATATCAGCTCGAAGGAGCGCTTGGCAAAAAGCGATGCCGTCGGTATAATCCTCGCCGCCTTCGTTCTTACTGCGGCAAAATCGACGGGCGCCGCCTTTGCGATATTCGCCCTTCTTTTAATTGCCTTGGACTTCCTCATAATACGCAACAAAGAGGGAAAGAGGCGACACGTGCCTGCGTTTTTCTTACCGTCCGTACCGCTATCAATACTTTTTTCACGCTTATGTTGGAATTGGTATACGAAAAAAATGAATCTTGGCGAAGCTTGGGAAAGCGGAAAGCTCACCCTCGAGAGCGTTCTTGAATATATCAAAAATTCGACGGAATTCGAGACCGAGGTGACTGAGGCGTTTCTCCGTCAGCTCCTACTCCCTAGCCATTCGCACGGCAGCGGGCTGTCGACTCCCGTTCCTTTCGTTTTAGCTCTCGTTGCTTTCTTCGCTCTTATTGCTCTGATTGCGAGAAGAAGCAAAAATCCAGGCTACCTGTTCTCTCTTGGGTCGGGTGTTGCTCTTTGCTCTGTGCTATACACCTTCTCCTTGCTCCTTGCGTATCTTTTCACCTTCTCGGCATCTGAGGCGCTATCTCTTGCCAGCTGCACAAGATACCTAAACACCTTCGTCCTCGGCGTTTTGATTTTACTCATCGGTCGTATTATGACTTTAGCTCCCGTGAAAGAGTCTGAAGCTAAGCCTTACGGAAGATGCTTTGTATCCTGTGTTCTGTTCCTCTCTGTCGTATGCCTGCTCGCCTGCCCCGTTATCGGAAGTGTTATGAAAAAAATAAAGGCGCCGTACGAGCATTTTATCGAGCTTACGTCCGCCTTTTCGGAAGGCGAATCCGTTTACGTCATCACGCACGAGGGAGGCGGACTCGCCGAGTCGCCCGCTGATTATCAATATCTCTTCCTTAGATTCTATTCCACCCCGCACGAATGCAGCGGATTAAAGATAGGCGGCTCGCCATATATCGGCGACAGCTGGAAGCCGTCCTTGTCCGTAGAAGAAACTCTCGCCGCATACGACTCGGGCGGATATGACTATTTGTATCTTCATTATATTGACGACGCCTTTATTTCCGAGTACGGAAGCGTTTTTGAACACCCCCCGCGACAATTTACTCTGTACAAGCTCTCCGACGATTGTATTTTCCGAGAGGCAGAGATCAAGCTTCCGTAGGTAAAGCCGACTCTAATAAATACATACGAAAAGCACGGTATCACAAGTGAGCCTTAACAGCTCGCAATACCGTGCTTTCATTTTTTTGATATTTTGGGCTCATAGTATAAAAATGCAACTTTTATATCAGAGTTTTTGCCAACTTTTACTTGATAACTACTATCTTATGTCCACTCCTTACGAAATCGAAAACAGTGTGCTATAATGTATGTAGCCAAAAGACAGGCGATTGCCTGCGAAAAAGGAGCACAAAGAATATGGAGCAGTATACGATATATCTTCCCCTCGTTTCTACGTTGACTGATGATACCGTCGTTGCCGATAAATATGCTGCGCATTTGGGAGAACTGTTCTCCGTGATCAATCCGGCGAAGATCTCCCGTGCTTATGCCGATGCAGTCGTGCGGCAGGATGCTTTTGCTATGCTTCGAGAATGCGCGTCCTATTACCGCAATAAGCCTGCATTCCCAACGGAAAGTCTGTCCGCTGCGGGCAGCTACGGTCACACCGTAGCGGATCACGCTTCGCATGGCATCATGCGCGAGGTCGCGAGGTAAATATCGATTGGACATTTGAAGGAGAAATTGATTTTTTCTTTGACCCAACCGCTTTGCAAGGATCGCGAAACCATGAGTGGCTCTGGCAATTCAACCGCCATTCCTACTGGATTGCCATGGCGCGTGCTTTCCGTGACACAGGGGATGAGCGTTACGCTCTTGCTTTTCGTACGCAGCTGCTGCGCTGGATCGCGCAGACCGATGCGCCTGCGGTGAATCGGAACGGTCCCGGCAGTGCCTGGCGCACCATTGAATGCGGCTTGCGTTTGCTCCGCTCGTGGCAGGTCGCTTTCGACGGCTTTTGCAAGCATCTTGACGATGCAACGCTGCTACTAATGATCGCTTCTATGCATCGTCAAGCAAAGCAAACGAAAGAAAAGCAGATCGCCTATTGGCGATCTGCTTTTCTTTATATTCGTATACTTTCCTCGAACGTTCACAAAGCGCCGCCGAGGGCGTGCGTTGCTCGCTTGCAGGACGGCTTAAAAAGAATAGCCAGTCCTTTTTATAACGCCTTTTTATTCCGCAGCAAAAATCAAGTCGTAACGCGATTTTATCCCTGCCGATTCAAAATATACGTTTTCAAGCGGTATCCATTCGCTGAAGAATCGCTCGGCAAGCCACCCCGTGTTGCGTTTTAATATCCTATTACGTTGGCACTCCGGCGTAATATCAAGGAATACGGAGAGGTCGTAATACTCACCGAACGACGGGTGCATAGAATAAACACCCTCGACGACAGTGAGCCTCTTCGGCTCAACGGTCAGCCACTCACCGAGGGTCTGTGTTCCGCAATCAAACCGCCTGTACGAAACCGTTCTGCCATCTTTCATAGGAACGAGCACCTCTTCGCAAAAGCGCTCTCTGTCTATGTTTCCCCCAATTTCTGAAAATCTGTCAGCCGTGCGCTGCTCGGGGCGCAGGAAAAAGTCATCCATATGGAATACTCTGCAAGAGTAGACCTCGGATAAAATATCGGCAAGGGTGCTTTTCCCGCTTGCGCTGCCGCCCTCGATAGCAATGGTGACCGAGCCCTGAGCCAAAAGTCCGTCTATCTCTGCGAAGAGGCGTATATAGCGAGCATATCTGTTTGCAACTACACGGTAAGCAGGGTGATAAGTGCGCCGGAACGCATCCGAGTGATGCAGTGCTGGATAACCTGCTTTGCGCCACTTCTCGAGAGCGAGGCTGAACGTATCGGACTCGAGTGGTATCTCTCCCGTTTTTACCAGCTCCTCCAATACAGCGACTCCCTCGGCGAGTCTTTCCGCTCCGTCATCCTCTTTTCTTGCCGAAAGACAGAATATATTAGCAAGCGTCTCCGAGCTAAGCCCCTTTGAAAGGCAGGATAAATTAACACGGGTATACTCTCCGTCTAAAGCCTCAGCGTCATTTGCGCCATTGTCAAAAAGCTCGGAATACTCACGCTCAATATATCTCTGCACGTTGGATTTATCGGACACAAGGTGTTCGCACCCGAAGGAGCTTTGATAGATATATTTAAACAAATCCTCTGCGTTTAGTGCAGGATAAGCCTTATAGTGATTTAATAAAAGCTCACGGGTCCGCCCTGCATTTTTTATTTCTCTCATTTTCTTCTCCACATTTCTATACGTATAAATGAATGCGCTTATCGGAAAGCTCTCTTACCAGATTGAAAGATTGTCGAAAGGATTCAAGAGTCAATTAAATTCCGAAAAGCAGGACGCCGAGTGCGCCCGATACGGCAACGAGCAGAATCGACGATATTTCTTTCTTGCTTATTTTCTTCCATAAAATAGGAATAACGACAACCGCCGCAAGAATCAGGAAGGAACGCCAATCTATACTCGGTTCAAAATGCTTGATATTATCGATTCCAAGCAAGACCGCAAGAGCCGTTGTCAGAGCTACTGAGAGGATAAGACCGCATATTGCGGGACGCATACTCATAATGAGCGCCCTTACAGACTCGTACTTCAGAAGATTCTTTATAAACGCCGCTACAATAATGATTATGACAAAGGACGGCAGAACGACACCGAGAGTTGCGAGCAACGCACCGAGAAAACCCGCCTGCTCATAGCCGATATACGTCGCCATATTTACGGCAATGGGCCCCGGTATCACCGTCTCGACGCCTACGAAATTAATCAGCTCCTCTTCCGTCATCCAGCCATATCCTATGACGTAGTTTCCTATAATCGAAAGCATAGCGTACCCGCCGCCGAAGGTAAATGCGCCAACCTTAAGGAAGGTTAGAAAAAGAGTAAGGTAAATCATTTGCTCTCCCCCTTTGCCTTTACCGTCTTAAACCAGAATACCGCAATGCCGAGAGCGCCGGCGGCGATAATCAGCCATATCGAAGAAATACGTATGCCGAGAAGAGTGAAAATGACCATAACACCTAAGCTCACGTAAAATACGCTTACTGACAAAGCGGTCTTCTTCATTTTCTTAAACATTTTGAGCCCGGATGTGGCAATGAGGTAGACCACGCATATCTGAATACCCTTGAATGCAGCTCTGACAATCTCAAGCTCCATAAAGCGCTCGTAAAAAAGGGATACGAGGTACATAATCACGAACGACGGCAGACATATTCCGACGGTTGCGACAAGCGAGCCCCAAAAGCCCTTCAGCTTATATCCCACGTACGTAGCCGCATTTATGGCTATAGGCCCGGGAGTGCTCTCGGCAATAACGACCACGTCCATAAACTCCTCGTGGCTTATCCACCCTCGTCTTGCTGTAAACTCATTTTCCAAAAGCGCTATAATGGCATACCCTCCGCCAAAAGCAAAGCACCCCATCTTCAGCATTGAAATAAACAAAGAAATAATTACACCCATTTCGTCCTCTTCAACACCTATTAAATATCATTCATTCGCATTATACGTTAATCCTTTTCTGCGCCTGCGGTTATGTCGAAAAGCTTGACACGCCCCCGACTATCCAATCCAATCAATCCCCTATGCGGTATCCGTTCTTTCTGTCAAGAGACATTCTGAAGTCGATATCGTAAAGCGGCGGGTCGTTCTCCTACACGAAGTCAAGGAGCTCCTCTCGCTCATCATCGCTCAGCTCCGTTATGCCTCTTTGCTTCATAAACTTTTTCAAAGAGTATTCAACCCTTATTTTCATTTCGAAATCCTTTCAACAGACTGCGCTCCGAATCTAAGCGTTGCTTTATTTTTCAGACCGTCTTAAAGAATTTGCACCTTACTGAGATGCCTTAAAGTTATATATCGGTCTGATTATTTTTTCTATTGACGCAGTCGGTCCTATATTCTCCACAATCTCCGCCATACTCTTGTACGCCATCGGCGACTCGTCGAGAGTGCTTCTCGTAACTGAGGTGGAATATATGCCCGACATCTCACGCACATACTCATCCATCGACAGTCTCTCGAGCGCCGTCGAGCGTGACATCAAGCGTCCTGCTCCGTGCGGAGCAGAGCAGTTCCAGTCCTCGTTGCCTCTGCCTACGCAGATAAGCGAGCCGTCGCGCATATTTATCGGTATCAGGAGCTTCTCGCCCTTCTTCGCCGAGACTGCGCCCTTCCTCAATATCATTTCTTCTACGTCGATGTAGTTATGTATGGTTTCGAAGGACTCGACGGCGCAAAGCTGCGTATGCTTCAGTATGAGATCAGCCATCTTTCTTCTGCTCAGAGCGGCAAACTGCTGACAGACGTCCACGTCGTGCAGATAATTTTCCATATACCCGCCCAAGAGATAGCAGAGGTCTCTAGGCAGGGACGGCTCCTTCTCTTCCCATTCCTTCGCCATACGCTTGAGAGTCGACTGAATCTCCGAGCTTCTGCCCGAAAGCTTATAGCCGTCGATAACGTCCTGCCTTGCCTTAAAATATTCGTCCTTACCCTTATTAAAATCTACCGCAATCTCTTGATATATCTCGGCGACCTGCGTGCCGAGGCTACGGCTGCCGGAATGTATTACAAGATACTTTCCGCCCTCGTCATCGACGTCTATCTCGATGAAATGGTTTCCACCGCCGAGAGTTCCAAGGCTTCTCTCGAGCCTCTTTACGTCCCGCAATTCCTCTCGGCATCTAAGTCGGGAGAGGTCGAAGTCCGCCGCCTTATGCTCCCACACGTCTCTGCCTGAGGGAATACGGTGGCACGCCTCGTCCACCCTTACGAAATCTATATCCACCCGTCCGAGATATACGGTATACATTCCGCATCCGATGTCCACTCCGACAAGAGCGGGCACGACCTTATCCGTGACCGTCATCGTAGTGCCTACCGTACAGCCCTTTCCGGCATGGACGTCCGGCATTATTCTTACCTTCGTCCCTTCGAACTCCTGCATATCCAGGACGGTACGAATCTGCTCTATTGCGCTCTCACCGACGGTCGTCGCAAAACACTTAGCCGTGTTATATTTACCCTTAATTTCTACCATTTGATTTTCCTCTTTTATAGGTTTTTAATTTCGCCTTAACCGCTCGGCTCAGATTGTTCACGTCTCTTTACTCCTTCCCTTAGCACTGAGGGCAAGATACAAGGCGTACAGCCCGGATACGACGGTTAGATATACCGCAGAGATTATCTCCATCTCGGGCTTTTGCAGAGCCTCGCCGGAAAAGGCGCTGAGAGAGTTAAACACTCCGTGACCGATAATGCAGGGCACAAGGCTCTCGCACCTTAAGTAAATCATAACGAACATAAAGCCTGCTGCGCAGGCGTATATCACCTGCAAAAGATTCTGCAAAAGATCAGCGCCCGAGCCGTTGAAAAGGTTTATGATATGCCCCATACCGAAGGTGAGACTCGAGACTACGACGGCAGCCCTCTCGCTATCCTTGCGCATTGCGTTAAACAGTAAGCCTCTGAAAATCAGCTCCTCCAAAAAACCGACGCACATCATACATCCCACGTATATGAGCGTCTTTGGCAAAGAAGAGCTCATCCCCACACCGCAAAAAAGATTTGCGGGCATAATAAGCAGAAGAGGTAAATAGAAGAGCATTTCCTTACAGTGTGTCTTCGGGCGGCAAAGACCATACTCGGAAAGCAGTCCGCCCTTAACAAGGAAGCAAAGAAGAACTGCCGACAACAATACCGATGCAACCAGGCTGACCGACCGCTCAATACCTATATATAAAGACAGCATATCTCCGAGTGACATAAACGCACAATAGGCTATAATCCATATAATTGCAAACAACAGTTTACTTTTATCGTATAATTTCTTTAACACGTCAAATTTCTCCCGCCTGTTTTAATTGTAATATAAAACCTTGTTACGCATCTGTTCGGACGCTCCTTCTCTACTGCTCTGCCGCTCTCCTTCTGAATTCCGTAGGAGCATATCCGTACAAGGATTTAAACTTATAAGAAAAGTAGTTCCCGTCGTTGAATCCCGAAAGGTAGGCTATTTCTCCGACCGACCTGCCGGGCTCGTTCCTCAGCATTTCCTCAGCTCTCTTCAACCTTAAGAGCGAGAGATATTCGTTAAATCCGAATCCCGTATCCGCCTTAAATACCCGTGAGAGATGCTCTGTACTGACCCCTAACATCTTGGCTGCAGACGCCAGCCCGATATCCATATTGTAGTTGTCCTTTATATAATGCGCCGCCCTGTCGGAAAGGCTCTCCGTCCCCGACTTTATCCTCTCGTCATCCGAGCGAAGCAAAAGATAGAGAATCTCGCCGACGAAGCATCTAAAGGCTCCGTCCGAGTAGCTGTCCGCCCTCGTGTGCTCCTCCGATATACTTAATAGGAGCTCTCTGACTCTTGCGCCTAGCTTCTCTCCCCTATAAAGATACGCCAGATTATCAACGGCGCCAAGTAATTCATACGGCACGTAATCCCGACTGAAATTAACAAGCAGACGTGAGACCGTTATGCTCCTGTAATTCGTCTTATGTATTACCCCCGTCGGGATAAAAACCACGTCTCCTCGCTTAACGTCATAGGTGCGGTCGTTTATAAAATATCTGCATTCGCCCTCATCAAGGTAATATATCTCATAGGTTGTATGATAATGTCTATCGCTCTCGCTCGCCTTAGCTCTTTTCGCATAGTTGAAGTAAAGCTCTTCGCCCTTTCCGTTCTTCTGCACGTTTTCACCTCGCCTTCCTGCTTATTTTAACATATGATATCAAAAATTTCAAGATATATCCCGTTTTTAGGTCAAAAAATTCAAGGCATCCGGTGTTTTTTTGATTTATAATACAATTAGTTAATGCTTTTTGAAGGCACAGATTATGAACAAAGCAGCAATTCAAAGCGTTAGAATTGCATACATAGGCGGTGGCTCTAGAGGTTGGGCGTGGAAGCTGATGAGCGACCTTGCGAAGGACGGAGAAATCGAAGGCGAGGTCGACCTGTACGACATAGACTTCGAGGCGGCGAAGGCGAACGAGACTATCGGAAACAGATTCTCTTCTCTGCCCGATGCAAAATCGTCCTGGAAGTACACAGCAAGACGTGAAATAGGCGAGGCGCTTACGAATGCCGACTTCGTTGTCATATCGATTCTGCCCGGCACCTTCGACGAAATGCAAAGCGACGTGCATACGCCCGAGCGATACGGAATATATCAGCCGGTCGGAGACACTACCGGCCCCGGCGGAATTATTAGAGCTTTGCGTACAGTACCGATGATGGAAGCAATCGCCGAGGCGATTAAGAGATTTTGTCCCGACGCCTGGGTTATCAACTACACCAACCCTATGGCGCTTTCCGTAAAGGCGCTTTACGATACCTTCCCAAATATAAAAGCGTTCGGATGCTGCCACGAGGTGTTCGGAACGCAGAAGATTATAGCCGATGCGATTTACGAAAAATACGGCATCGAGGTCTCGGACAGAAGCGAGGTTAAAGTAAACGTCGTCGGCGTCAACCACTTCACCTGGATAACCGAGGCAAGATACAAGAGCTTCGACGCATTCGCCGCCTATGCAGAATATGCAAACAGGCACTACCGTGACGGTATAGCCCCCAAAGACCCTGGCTCCGTTTTCACGAGCTACGAGAGAGTTAAGTTCGACCTGTTCAGAAGATACGGAGTAATTGCGGCGGCAGGCGACAGACATCTTGCCGAGTTCTGCCCCGGCTCTTGGTATCTCGGCAGTCCCGAGAACGTAAGCTCGTGGGGCTTCTGCCTAACGCCTGTAAGCTGGCGAAAGAAAGACCTTGAAGCGAGGCTGGCAAGGAGTCGTGCGCTCGTTTGTGGCGATGAGGACGTGAGAATTAAGGAAAGCGGCGAGGATGGAGTAAGACAGATAAAAGCGCTCCTCGGCATATCGGACTTCGTCTCAAACGTCAACCTGCCGAACAGGGGGCAAATACCGAATCTGCCCCTGGGAGCTATCGTAGAGACGAATGCGGCGTTCCGTAGCAATACGGTCACTCCTCTCTTTGCGGGAGACGTGCCTATTGGCGTGTGGAGTCTCGTATCAAAGAGCGTCGGCTCTCAGCTCACCGTAGCAAGAGCGGCAAAGGAAAGGAATCCGGAGCTCGCCTTCCGTGTGTTTGCCGCCGACCCGCTCGTCACAATCGGTGTCGACAAAGCAAAAGAGCTATTCAAAGAAATGGTCGAAAATACAAAAGAATATCTGAAGGGGTACAAGTGGTGTTAAAATGAACAACAATACTGTGACAAAGGAAACCGTCATCCAGTTCGGAGAAGGCGGGTTTTTACGTGGGTTCGTCGACTGGATGCTTAAAAAAATGAAGGATAAGGGTCTCTTTTTCGGCAGTGTTGTCGTAGTACAGCCTATTGAGGACGGTATGTGCGACACGCTAACAAGCCAAGGGTGCAGATATACCCATCTCATTCGAGGCAAGGAAGGCGTGGAGATTCTTCCGATAGACGTTATATCTCGCTGTGTAAAGCCGTATGACAGCTTTGATGAATATCTTTCGCTTGCAGACAACCCCGACTTCCGATTCGTTGTCTCAAATACAACCGAGTCGGGCATAATCTTCAATCCCGAGGACAAAATATCCGATGCCCCCTCGGTATCCTTCCCTGCGAAGGTTGCGCTCCTTTTAAAAAGAAGGATGGAGCTCGGGCTGCCCGGATTTATCTTTTTACCCTGCGAGCTCATCGACAGAAACGGGGATAACCTCAGGGCGTGTATAAAAAAATACGGCTCGCTCTGGGGCTTTGGCGAGAAGTTCGAGAAATTCGTGGACTGTGAAAACGTCTTTGCAAACACTCTCGTAGACCGTATCAACACAGGATACCCAAAAGACGAGAATATAGAGCTCGGGTACGAAGATAAGCTTTTGAACACCTCGGAATACTTCCACCTCTGGGTTATCGAGACCGACTTCGATATAGAGGCGGAGCTACCCTTTTCCAAGGCGGGGCTAAACGTCGTAATCACAAAGGATAAGCTGCACTCATACCGTGAGAGAAAGGTGAGAATACTCAACGGCGCACACACCTCGCTCGTCGCATATGCGCTTCTTTCGGACCTTGCGACCGTCAGAGAGTGCACGGAGAATAATCTGATGAGCGAGCACCTGAGGGGATGTATATTCGATGAGATAATACCGACGCTCGACCTGCCGAGGGACGAGCTCGTCAGATATGCGGACGAGGTGCTCGTCAGATTTGCGAATCCGTACGTCAATCATATGCTATCTGCCATCTCACTGAATTCCGTCTCCAAGTTCAAGGTCAGAGTTCTGCCGTCTATTCTTGAGTACAAAAGGAGATTCGGTCGCTATCCCGAGCGTCTTACTCTTTCGCTCGCTAAGCTTATCGAGTTCTACAAGACGTGCGACCCGAAGGACTCGCCCGACGTAATAGAGTATATAAGGTCACATACGCTTCTCGAAATTCTAAAGAACACAGCCTTCTGGGGCGAGGATATCAGCGATATTTACGCCGCCGTCAAAGAGGTGTATAATGCTGATTAATCCAAAGGATAACGTAGAGGTCAATCTCGAAAACGGACACAAGTACGCAAGAGTAAAAATAAAAAAAGGCGATGCCGTGATAAAATACGGCTATCCGATAGGCAGAGCAAGCGCCGACATCAATATAGGCGAGCTCGTCCACAGTCACAACCTCGAGACAGACCTCGGGGCAATACTCAGCTACACCTATGAGCCGAGCTTCTGCGAGCTCAGCGCCGACTCGAACGTGCCCACCTTTATGGGATATGAAAGAGAAAACGGCGAGGTCGGTATCAGGAACGAAATATGGATAATACCCACCGTCGGCTGCGTAAACAAATCGGCGGAGCGTATAGCCGAAATCACAGGGGCGCACGCCTTCACTCACCCATTCGGATGCTCGCAGCTGGGCTCTGATATGGAGATAACGCAGAAGATTCTCAAGGGGCTTGTCAATCATCCGAACGCTGCGGGAGTGCTCGTCCTCGGACTTGGGTGCGAGAACAATAACGTCGAGGTATTCAAGGTTTGCCTCGGTGAATACGACCCCACCCGTGTAAGATTTCTCGTCTCGCAGGAGTGCGAGGATGAAGTGAAAGAGGGGGTCGCCGTTGTAGAAGAGTTAAAGGCTTACGCCTCGAAAATCACCCGAAAGCCCATACCCGTCTCAAGGCTTATCGTCGGACTTAAATGCGGTGGCAGCGACGGACTCAGCGGTATTACTGCAAATCCGCTCTTAGGCAGAGTTTCAGACAAGCTCATATCATACGGCGGCTCCGCTGTGCTCACCGAAGTGCCCGAGATGTTCGGCGCAGAGCATATACTTATGCAAAGGTGTGAGAGCCGCAAGGTCTTTGATAAGACGGTAAGGCTTATAAACGGCTTCAAGGAATACTTTGCAAGGCACGGGCAGGTTATATATGAAAACCCTTCTCCCGGAAACAAGGCGGGCGGAATCACAACGCTTGAAGAAAAGTCGCTCGGATGCGTTCAGAAGGGCGGCTGTGCAAAGGTGGTAGACGTCCTCGATTACGGCGAAAGGGTGACACGCCCCGGTCTCTCTCTTCTGAACGGGCCCGGAAACGATATGGTGGCGGTTACCAACCTTGTCGCCGCAGGAGCGCATATTATACTGTTTACGACAGGCAGAGGGACGCCGCTCGGCGCTCCCGTACCTACGATAAAGATAGCGACCAACTCACGCCTCGCCGATAAAAAATCAGCCTGGATAGATTTTGACGCCTCGGAGGTACTTACGGGAAAAGCATTGACAAAAGAGCTCTTTGACTATATAATTGAAGTTGCCGAGGGAAAAGAAACGAAAAATGAGCTCGGCGGATACAGAGAAATATCTATATTTAAGGACGGAGTCACCCTATGAGTATAATTAGAGATGATTTTATGCTGAAGAACGATACTGCTCTTGAGCTTTACAACGCTATCAAGGACCTGCCTATCATCGACTATCACTGCCACCTTAGCCCGAAGCAGATTGCTGAGGATTACAAGTTTAAAAACGCATTTGACCTCTTCTTGAGCGGCGACCACTACAAATGGCGCCAGATGCGCACGGCAGGAATTGAGGAAAGGCTCATCACCGGTGATGGCGACGAGTTTGAGAAATTCTACGCTTTCGCAAAGATAATGCCCTACCTCATTGGAAACCCGCTTTACCACTGGACGCATCTTGAGCTTAAAAGATATTTTGATATAGACGAGCCTCTCTGCGAGGCAAGCGCCCACACCATATGGAACAGATGCAACCGCCTTCTCGCACTTGACGAATACAGTGCAAAGAATCTTATCAGACGCTCGGGCGTCGAGGTCATATGCACCACCGACGACCCCAAGGACACGCTCGAGTATCACGAGATGCTCCGAGGCTTTGAGACTAAAGTGCTCCCCACCTTCCGTCCCGACAAGCTTGTTGAGATAGGAAAGGATACATTTCTTCCCTACGTCGAGTCTATCGGTGTCAAATCCTATGCAGAGCTCACCGAGTGGATAAGAGAGAAGATAGCTTACTTCCACGCTCACGGCTGCCGTCTTTCCGACCACGGGCTTGAGTACGTTGCCTTTGCCGTAGGAGATGCCGAGGCGGCGTTCAACAAGCGCCTTATGGGCGAAGACCTCACCCGTGCCGAGGAGGACGCCTACAAGACTGCAGTAATGAAGGTGTGCGCAGAAGAATACTCCCGTCTGGGCTGGACTATGCAGCTGCACGTTGGCGCGCTCAGAAACAACAACAGGAAAATGTTTGAGTCTCTCGGCGCAGACACAGGCTTCGACTCTATAAACGACCTTTGCATTGCAGAGAATCTTTCAAGGTTCCTTGATGCGCTCGAATACAGCGATTGCCTGCCGAAGACCATACTTTACACGCTCAACCCGAAGGACAACTACGTGCTCGGCACAATGCTTGGAAACTTCCAGAAGTCACCGACCGCCGCAAGAATACAGTTTGGCTCGGGCTGGTGGTTCAACGACCAGCGCGACGGTATGGAAGCGCAGATGAGGGCCCTTGCCAACCTCGGTATGCTCTCGAAGTTTGTCGGAATGCTGACCGACAGCAGGAGCTTTGTATCCTATCCCCGTCACGAGTATTTCAGAAGGATTATGTGCAACCTTCTCGGCACTTGGGTAGAGGACGGAGAGTACCCGAGAGATATGTATACGCTGAAGAAAATCGCAGCCGATATCGCTTACTATAACGCAAAGAGCTATTTCGGCTTCGAATAATCCTACACGCCACCCCCTCTTTGCTCTATATACTTTATAAAAGGAGCAAGATACGGCTGTTTCAAACCTAAAAACGGGCAGAGAGCTTAAAATTCTCTGCCCGTTTTCTTGACAAGCCTTCGATGGAGTGGTATAATGCATTTTGCCCGAGTGACAAAGCAAGAACGGAGCCTTTCACACGGACGAATAGCGTAATTGACTATTTCAATTTTTTAAGGAATAAGAAATGATTATAGACTTTCACACACACGTTTTTCCCGACAAAATAGCCGAAAGAACGATAAATACCCTGTCGGAATCCAGCGGAGGTATGAAGGCGTATTCCGACGGCACGGTAGCAGGACTTCTCGATAGGATGAACGAGGCGGGCACAAATATCTCTGTGATTTTGCCCGTAATGACCAAGCCCTCGCAGTTCGAATCGATAACCGCATTTGCTATGAATATTAACCGCGAATACTCCTCGGGAGAAAGACGGCTGATTTCATTCGCCGGCATACACCCCGATATGCCCGATATCGAAGAGAGAATGAAGGAAATCAAGGATAAGGGCTTCCTCGGTGTAAAGATTCACCCGGAGTATCAGGGCACATTTATAAATTCCGATGGCTACCTGCGGGTTTTCAGGGCGGCAAGAGAATACGACCTTATCGTAGTAACGCACGCAGGCTTTGACCCGGGATTCCCCGACGGGCCTATAAAATGCACACCGGAGCTGATTTTAGACGCTCTGTCGAAGGAGCCCTGCCCGAAGCTGGTGCTTGCGCATCTTGGCGGAAACGAGCTGAAGGAAGAGGTCATTTCAAGCGGAATTCTCGACACGGGGGTATATCTCGATACCGCCTTCGTGTTGAACAAAAGTATGGACGAGGACTCGTTCAACAAAATCGTAGCCGCCTCTTCCGAGGACAGAATCCTGTTCGCCTCCGACTCACCGTGGAGCTCTGTCAAGGAGGATGTCGAAAGGCTCAGACAGCTCGTGCCCGACGCCCGTCTAAAAGAAAGAATATTTGAAAAGAATGCTCGAAGGCTTCTCGGTCTTTGAGTCACCGATACCGTCAACAAGTCGGCGCATAAAGTCTCTTGCGAGGACTCACCCGACGGTGTGCTGACAGCTAAATAAAAAAGCACGTTCGTGCGCTCTGCTTCCGAATAGGATTTAGAGCCGATCGACGTGCTTTTTATTTTTATTTGTATTACGGCTGCTGCTCGCTTATCTTCATAATATCGTAAGGCGTCGTCTGATATACAAAGTAATTCAACCAGTTTGTGAAAAGAAGCGTTGCGTGCCCTCGCCAGGTGATGAGAGGCGGCTTGGTATCGTCGTCACCGGGATAGTAATTCTCGGGTACTGCAGGATTTATTCCGAGATTCTTATCTCTTTTGTATTCCTTCTCGAGCGTCTCTCTGTCGTACTCCGAGTGACCGGTCAGGAACACCTGTTTTCCGCCGGGAGTGATTACTGCGTATACGCCCGCCTTTTCCGAGCTGGATAAAATCCTGAGGCCGGGCACTCTCTCTATATCCTCACGCAAAACGGTGGTGTACCTCGAATGCGGAACGTAGAAAACGTCGTCAAATCCACGGAAAAGAATAGACCGCTTATATTCAACCGTATGAGCGTAAACGCCCGAGAGCTTCTCGTCCATCAGTACCTTTTTAACGCCGAAGTGATAGTAAAGTCCCGCCTGAGCGCCCCAGCAGATATGCAGGGTGCTGTGCACGTGGGTCTTCGTCCACTCCATTATCTCGGCGAGCTCCTGCCAGTACTCGACCTCTTCGAACTCCATCTTCTCAACGGGAGCGCCCGTTATAATCATACCGTCGTAGTATTTTTCCTTGACGTCCGAAAACTCCTTGTAAAAGGCCAAGAGATGCTCCTCGGAGACGTTTTTCGACTTATGGGTCGACGTGTGTATAAGCTCTATCTCTACCTGAAGAGGAGTATTTCCAAGCAGGCGCGAGAGCTGAGTCTCTGTATCCACCTTCGTGGGCATAAGATTGAGAATAAGAATTTTCAAGGGACGGATATCCTGCGTTATGGCACGTGTCTCGGTCATAACGAATATATTCTCATTCTCAAGCGTACGAACTGCCGGCAGCTCGTTCGGAATTTTAATCGGCATTGTATTCTCCTATAACGTCGGGCGTCAGGACGACACCCGTGCTGTTCTTACTTTGAATTATATACTGTCGAGTGCCTGCTTTAGGTCGGCGATAAGATCGTCCTTGTTCTCGATACCGCAGGAATATCTGATGAGGTCGGGAGAAACGCCCGCAGCCTTCAATTCATCGTCGTTCATCTGTCTGTGAGTTGCGCTCGCAGGGTGCAGACAGCAGGTACGTGCATCGGCTACGTGAGTCTCGATTGCGCCAAGCTTCAAAGCCTTCATAACTCTCTCGGCCGCTCTTCTGCCACCCTTTACACCGAAGCTGACAACGCCGCACGAGCCCTTAGGCATATACTTCTTAGCAAGCTCATAGTACTTGTCTCCCTCGAGTGAAGGATGGCTGACCCAAGACACGTTCTCGTGCGTGGAGAGGAACTTTGCAACGGCGAGTGCGTTCTCACAGTGTCTTTCCATACGGACGTGCAGGCTCTCGAGTCCAAGCCCGAGCAGAAATGCGCTCTGAGGAGACTGTGTGCATCCGAAGTCTCTCATCAGCTGCGCTGTCGCCTTTGTTATGAACGCTCCCTCAAGACCGAATCTCTCGACGTAGGTTATACCGTGGTAGCTATTGTCGGGGGTGCAAAGACCGGGGAACTTCTCCTTCGATGCGATCCAATCGAATTTTCCGCTATCAACTATGCATCCGCCAACGGCAGAACCGTGACCGTCCATATACTTTGTGGTAGAGTGAGTCACGATATCAGCGCCCCACTCGAAGGGTCTGCAATTTATGGGAGTTGCAAAAGTGTTATCGATAATGAGAGGTACTCCGTGTGCGTGCGCCGCCTTTGCGAACTTCTCTATGTCGAGCACGTTGAGAGCGGGGTTTGCGATAGTCTCGCCGAACACAGCCTTTGTTTCGGGGCGGAACGCCGCCTCGAGCTCTTCCGGGGTGCAGTCGGGAGATACGAACGTGAAATTAATCCCCATACGCTTCATAGTAACCGCAAAGAGGTTATAAGAGCCGCCGTATATCGCCGACGAGGAGACTACGTGATCTCCCGCAGACGCTATATTGAACACAGCAAAGAAATTAGCCGCCTGACCGGACGATGTAAGCATAGCGGCGCTGCCGCCCTCGAGCTCGCATATCCTTCTCGCTACGGTGTCACAGGTGGGGTTCTGAAGTCTGGAATAAAAATAGCCCTCAGCTTCAAGGTCAAAAAGCTTACCCATATCCTCGCTCGTAGAATATTTGAAGGTTGTGCTCTGTATGATGGGAATCTGTCTCGGCTCTCCGCTCTCGGGAGAATATCCGCCCTGCACGCAGGTAGTTTCAATACTTACTTTTCTTTCCTTCATTTTAATTTCTCCTCTTTTAAAAAATACCTTAAATACAAGCAATAAAAAACACCCGTCTCGAAAAAATGAGACGGGTGGGAAAAGCCATCCGCGGTACCACTCAAAATTGCGCATAAAGCGCCACTCACAGCTCAAAAAAGCCACGTACAGATAACGCCGTACCTGCGTGCCGCCCTAACCGCTCACGGCTCGAACGACCGACTCGGGAGTCATAGGAGCTCTGCGCCCGACAGCCGCCTCTCAGCAACACGGCTCTCTGTATGCCCGGTTGGCAGTTCCCTCTCCGTCTTCGTCTTTAGGTTAATTTTATCACAGCCATCTTCTGTTGTCAATACTTTATTTATACTTGACTGAAATATACAAAAAAATCAAAGGTGGCTTGAAAAAGCCGAGCGAAAAGAGTATAATACTTATAAAAGAAAAGTCACATCGTTCCGAAAGGAGATTAGCTATGTTTCATATTCTCGTTGCAGACGACGATAAAAATACCCGCCTGCTTTTCAAGGCTATACTAGAGAAAGCAGGCTATACCGTCACCCTTGCGACAGACGGCATAGAGGCTATCGATGCAATGGATAAAGAGCATATCGACCTTGTCATATTAGACGTGATGATGCCGAATATGAACGGCTACGAATTTACAAAATCCCTGCGAGATGCAAATAATTATTTACCTGTCCTTATGGTTTCCGCCAAGCAGCTGCCGAAGGATAAGCATATGGCGTTCGCATCGGGTACTGACGATTATATGACGAAGCCCGTAGATAAGGAAGAGCTGCTCTACCGAATTAAGGCTCTGCTGCGAAGAGCAAAGATTGCGAACGAGAGAAGGATAAAAATCGGTGAGGTCGTGCTCGACTACGACGCCCTTACCGTCAGTCGGGGCAGCGAGGTTTTCGAGCTTCCCCAAAAGGAGTTTCTGCTCCTTTACAAGCTTTTATCCTATCCCGGTAAGATTTTCACGAGGATACAGATAATGGACGAGATATGGGGTGTCGGGACCGAGGTCGGATGGGAGACTGTAACCGTGCATATCGCAAGGCTCAGACGTCGGTTTCAGAATTTCCCCGAGTTTGAGATACAATCTGTGAGAGGACTTGGCTACAAAGCGGTGAAAAAGGTATGAAGGCAGAAAAAAAGAAGCCGAAGTGGTCGTTGACCCTTCTTTTCTCGGTCATAATATTCGCAAATATTTTTATAATTCTCACTCTGCTAAGCGCAATTATGTCCTTCCTTATAAACGAGGGAATTATGTATATCGTAGAGGACAGAATGCCCGAGGCAAAAACGGTTATTCCGATAGCTGCGGCGGTCAGCCTTGTTCTCGGTTACGGCATCTCCCTGCTCACGGCAATCTTCCCTCTCAAGCCTATCGACACGATTATCACAGAAATGAACAGACTTGCCTCAGGCGACTTTGATGCACGGATAGAGTTTTCCCCCGCTGTCAAGACGGTTTCCGTCTTTAAAAACGTCTCCGAGAGCTTCAATAAGCTCGCAGAGGATCTCAAGAGCACGGAAATGCTCAGAAGCGACTTTATAAACAACTTCTCTCACGAATTCAAGACTCCGATAGCCTCTATCGCAGGCTTCGCCGAAATAATTGAGAACTGCGACCTCTCTGACGAGGAGCGCAGGCAATATGCGGGGGCTATAAGAGAGGAGTCGAGAAGGCTCTCTTATATGGCGACGAACGTGCTCCAGCTTACTAAAATAGAAAACCAAAGCGTGCTCGCAGAAACCACCGACTTCAATCTCTCTGAGCAGATACGCTCGGCGGTATTGCTTCTCGAGGGGAAGTGGACGGAGAAGGACATCTCACTCGACATAGATTTCACCGAGCACAACGTGGTCGGGAACGAGGAGCTTCTCAAGCAGGTATGGATAAATCTCATTGACAACGCCATTAAGTTTGCCGATGAAAGCGGTGTGGTCAGTATAAGGATAGAGCCGAAATACGGCGGTCTTTCTGTGGTTATCACGAATACGGGCAAAGGAATCCCCGAGGACAAAATAGACAGAATCTTCGGTAAATTCTATCAGGCGGATGAGTCACACTCCACCGAGGGCAACGGCATCGGTCTTGCCATCGTCAAGAAGATTATCGACCTTCACTCGGGAAGAATCAGTGTGGAAAGCGGTGGCGGCGTGACCGTCTTCTCCGTCTATCTCCCGGAAAAGCAGCCTGTTCCGTAAATGCGAATATTGACGCCGACAAAAATTTTATATTTTTAAAAAAGAGAGTCCGAGAGCTTTTTCGGGCTCTTTTTTCACGGTTTTGACCGTTTTTTCGCTAAAAATGTAAATTTTTCGTCAGTTTATTTTCATTTAATATTTCTGTAATAATATATGGTTGTGTTTTTCTATTGAAAATTTCAGCAGAGGATCTCGACGCTTCTGTAAAACAAAATCTTATAGGTGGTATATATGAGTTTAAAGATTATTGACGGAAAAAGCTATAAGCGTATGCTTATCGGAGCGGCGGCAAGGCTTGCCGAAAAGAAGGATGAGCTCAATTCCTTGAACGTCTTCCCCGTAGCAGACGGAGACACGGGAACAAATATGCTGAAAACTATGGACGGAGGTCTCAGAGAAATAAGTGATCTCGATTCCGACAGCATCGGCGAGGTATCGAGGAGATTTTCGAAGGGTGTGCTTCTCTCAGCGAGAGGAAACTCGGGCGTTATTCTCTCTCAGATTTTCGCAGGGATAAACGAGGTGCTCGAGGATTGCAACACTGCCGACCCCGCAACTCTCGCCGAAGCCTACGAGCACGGAACGAAGAGATCCTACGCATCGGTACAAAACCCTACCGAGGGTACTATACTCACCGTGTTCAGAGAGAGCGCAGACTCGGCGGCGGGAATAGACCTGCCTACGTCCTCTGTCGACGCCTTTTATACCTCTCTTCTTACAAGAGCGCACCGCTCTCTCGGGGAGACTAAGGAAAAGCTGCCCGTGCTCAAGGAAGCCGACGTTGTCGACTCGGGCGCTGCGGGATACGTATGCATAGCAGAGGGTATGTATGAATCCCTCACAGGCAAGGCTCTCGAATACGAGGTAACAGAATCTCACGAGGGTGGCAATCTGCCCGATATCGACTCATTCACCAGAGACTCGAAGCTCGAGTTCGGATACTGCACCGAATTTCTGCTCCGTCTGACGAGCGAGAAGGTCGACCCCGACAGCTTTGAGATATCGACCGTGATATCTATGCTTGACGAGCTCGGCGGCGAGAGTGTCGTCGCATATAAGGATAAGGATATAGTAAAGGTGCACGTACACACCTTCCGCCCCGGCGAAATTCTCAACAGAGCGCAGAACTACGGCGAATTTCTGACGGTTAAAATAGAGAATATGTCGCTCGGTCACTCGGAGAAAATCGAGAAGAAGAAAGCAAAGAAGAAGTTCTCGGTCGTAGCGGTAGCCTCGGGCGACGGCATATGCGCTCTCTTCAAGGAGATGGGAGCTGACAGAATCGTATCCGGCGGACAGACCGCTAACCCCTCTATCGAGGAGCTGGTCGAGGCTTTCAGGGAGTGCGATGGCGAGAATATCATTCTCCTGCCCAACAACAAGAACGTAATACTTGCCGCAAGGCAGGCGGCAGAGGTGTATAAAGATGCACGTGTCTGTGTCGTGGAGACAGGCAGCCTTATGCAGGGCTACGGAGCTCTATCTGTAATCACTCCCGGACTCACTGACATCGATGCCATCATCACGAGTGCGACGAGGGCGGCGAAGAGTGTCACAGACGGCGAAATAACCCGTGCCGTCAGAGACGTGACGGTAAACGGCAAGGAGATACGCAAGGGGGATTACATAGCTATAACCGGCTCGGATATAGTCGCTACAGGTAAGAGTGCGGAGGATGCCGCTGTCGCAATGCTCGAGGGTTTGGATACCGACCTCGCCGAGATAATAACCGTATTTACCGGCAAGGACGTTACGGAAGAATCGAGAGCTGCCTTTACCGAGAGGCTTGAGGATATCTACCCCGACTGTGAGGTGGAGATTTATACCGGCGGTCAAGAGGTCTACGACTACCTTATTTCGGTAGAATAAAGGAGATAAAAATGAAGGAAATAAAAATCGTTATCGATACAAAGGGCGGTGACAAGGGCGCTCTTTCTATGATAGAGGGGGCGGCAAAGGCTCTCAAAAAGTTCGAGAACCTATCCGTGCTTCTCGTCGGAGATAAGCAGCTTATCGGAGAAAAGATGAAGGAGCTTGGTATGCCGGAGCTGCGCACCGAGATTCTCGACGCTAAGGGCGAGATAACCAACTACGACTCGCCTGCCGACGCCCTCTACAACAAGACCGATTCTTCTATGATACAGGCTCTCGAGGCGCTCTCAAGCCGAGATGACCTTTTCGGCATACTGAGTTCGGGCAACACGGGTGTGCTTTTGACGGCGGCTATGCGATATCTTGCAGCTAAGGAAAGAGTCAGACCCGCCCTTGCCGCAGTGCTCCCCGCTATGACGGGCGGATTTACCTGCCTTGTCGACACCGGCGCTACCATCGACTGTACCCCGGCTATGCTGCATCACTTCGCTCACCTCGGCTCACGCTTTATGACCGAGACGTATGCAATCGCCTCGCCGAAGGTCGGCCTTCTGTCAAACGGCGCCGAATCCAGCAAGGGAAACAAGCTCGTAAAGGAAACCTACCCCTTGCTCGAAGCGGATGAGAAAATCAACTTTGTCGGCAATATCGAGGGAAACAACGCTCTGTCCGGAGAGTGCGACGTACTTGTGTGCGACGGCTTTGCGGGGAATCAGGTCTTGAAGGTTACCGAGGGTACGGCTACAAGAATAATAACCGACGTAATGAAGTATGCGTATAGAAAAGGAAGCGACGAGATAAAGACGCTCGGTGCGCACCTTATGTCTATATACGACATCGGCTCGCTCGGAGGCGGTATAATTCTCGGTGTCGCAAAGCCCGTAATCAAGCTGAGAGGAAATGCAGGTGCCGACGCTGTCGTAAACACCGCAGAGATGCTCTTGAATATGGCTGAAAACAAATCCGTCTTTGACGAAAAGAAAAACAATATATAGGAGAGAGAAAAATGTCTAAAATAAAGGTTATTTGCACCTCTACCGGCTGCATTGAATATGCGCCCCTAAGATACAGAGAGCTCGGAATCGATATCATACGTATACACGTGTTCTTCGAGGGTAAGGAATACAGAGAGGGACTCGACCTTGACCCCGTAGCCTTCTACGCAAGGCTCGAAACCATCGAAGACCCGAAGAATAATCTTCCATACACCGGTATGCCCGACACAGAGGAGATTCGTGCGGCGTTCGATAAGGCTATCGAGGATGGGTGCGACGAGGCGCTGGTATTCGTCCTTTCTTCATCCCTCGGCGGCACCTACAACAAGATCTGCTTAATCGCAAGAGAATACGAGGGCAGACTGAAAATCCACGTAACCGATACGAAAATCACCTGCTTCGGAGAAGGTCTTCTCGCTATCAAGGCGGCAGAGCTTGCGAAAAAAGGAAAATCGAGCGACGAGATTCTTAAGGAAATCGGCTGGATGATGAAGCATCAGGAGTTTATCGGTGTAGACGGAAAGCTTGATTACCTTATTTACAACGGCAGACTCAAGGGCGGAAAGGCGTTTATGGGTCAGATGCTGAAGATATGCCCCGTTATCCATTTCTCGAAGGAAGGCGAAATCGTACCCCTCGAGAGCGTCCGTACGCAGAAAAAGGCTCTGGCACGCACCTGTGAGCTTCTCAAAGAGATGATAGGCGACCGCTCGCCCGAGGATTATCTGCTCTGGCACATCTACACGGGCCCATCTCTTCTTGAGGTTTTAAAAGAAATCGAGCCAAAATTCGGGATAGAAACCAATCACGAGGACGTGATAATGTCACCCGTCAGCGGAAGCCACAACGGCCCGTGGCTGGCAGGATACGGCCTCGCCTTCCTGCGTCGTGACGACGAGCCTCTGGAGGACTGATATGCTTACAGTAAAGCAGGTAAAAACAAAAAAGGACGTAAAGGAATTTATAGAATTCCCCCTGCGGCTCTACAAAGGATGCAAGAGCTTTGTACCCCCTCTTTATTCGGATGAAAAGAAGCTGCTCGCAAGCGGCGGAACAGACACCTGTGATACCGTATTCTTCCTCGCCGAGAGAGACGGAGAGACGGTCGGAAGGATACAGGGCATAATACAAAAGCAATACAACGAAATACACGGAACGAAAAAGGTCCGTTTCAATCGCTTCGATTCTGTAAACGATGCGGAAGTGGCAGAGGCGCTCTTCAGAGCCGTCGAGGAGTGGGGTAAGACCGCAGGTATGACTGAAATATGCGGCCCGCTCGGCTTCAGCGACCTTGACAGAGAGGGATTGCTTGTCGAAGGATTCGAGGAAAATTCAACCTTCGAAGAGCAGTATAACTACCCTTATTACCCCACCCTAATCGAGTCTCTCGGATTCAAAAAGGACGTCGACTGGCTCGAATACGAGATCAGAATGCCAAAGGTACGTAACGAGATGCTCGCAAGGGTTGCGCAGCGCACGCTTGAATTAAACAAGCTCCACATAGCAAAAACGAATATGTCCAAGAAAGCGTATATCGAGAAATACCGTGACGGATTCTTCGACTGTCTTGACGAGTGTTACAGCAAGCTCTACGGCACAGTTCCTCTCTCAAGAGAGATGCAGGACGAGATGATAGATCAGTTTATGCTGATTGTAAACAAGGAGTATCTCGTCTTTATCTGCGACGAGAGGGAGCGTGTAATAGGCTTCGGACTATGCTTCCCCGCTATCGGCGATGCGGTGAAGAAGAGCGGCGGCAGGCTTACCCCCCTTACCCTTCTCAGAATACTTAAGGCGGTCAGAGATCCACAGACCATCGACCTCGGACTTGTTGCGATACGCCCCGAATACCAGAATGCGGGAATAAACGCAGTAATAATAAACGGTATGCTGGATATTCTCTCCCGAGGCAAGGTGAAAAGGTGCGAGACGAATCTCAATCTCGAGACCAACACCGCCGTCAGAGCACAGTGGAAATATTTTGATGCTCGCCAGCACAAGAGAAGGCGCTCTTACACAAAGGAACTGGTCTGAAAGAACTAAAATCGGCTCAATAAATACAAAACAGCTTATATAAATATAAGGAGAAAATTTATGATTGAAAAACTAAAGGAAATACTCGGCAGGGTGCTTATCGACGTGGATATGAGTACTGTTACCGAGGACACAAGGCTCATCGAGGACCTCGGATTTGACTCGCTCGCTCTTATGATGATGTCTATGGAGCTTGAGGATGCATTCAGCTTTAAATTCAATGAATTCGTGCGATTCGAGACGGTGGGAGACGTGTGCGCATATCTGGAGAGCCGAATTTAAAGCAAAGCTGCTCGTTTTATACCTTTTATAATTTTTTTAGAATAATTCTAAATTTTCTATTGACAATTCTTTTTTACTGTGATATAATGAAACCGTAAAAGCGCAGAGGGGATATGAAAAAAGTATAAAAGCTCATATCTTTTGTGCTGCAAGCATCAAACAAAATCTATAAAACTAAATGAAATACGGAGATAATAATTATGGCTAAGGAAACTAAGTTCGTTATTTGCGAGCATTGCGGAAATCTTGTAGGAGTTATAAACGATTCGGGCGCACCTATGGTGTGCTGCGGTGAGAAAATGAAAAGGCTTGTCCCCGGAGTTGTTGAAGCAAGCCACGAGAAGCACATACCCGTGGTAGACGTAGTAGGAAATACGGTAAAGGTTACCGTCGGCTCTGTTCTTCATCCTATGGCAGAGGAGCACAGCATCCTTTGGGTTTACCTCGAAACGGATAAGGGCGGACAGCGCAAGACTCTCGAAGTCGGAGCCGCACCCGAGGTCACCTTCGTCCTCGGCGAGGAGAAGCCCGTTGCCGTGTACGCTTACTGCAACCTGCACGGTCTTTGGAAGGCTGATATCTGATATTAAAAAAGGATAAAGCTAAAATTAATTAAAATATAAAACCCCTTACGCAATCGTTATGTACATAGGTACGATTCAGGCGTGAGGGGCTTTTATTTTCCTTCGTTTTACTTGCCCTTTCAATGCCATTCGCCCCAACAGAGCTTTTCTGAGAGCTACTGACAGCCCTTACTTTACGACGAGAGCTTTTTGCGACTTATTAATAACCTTTGCTTCACGTCGGTATTTTTTCTGATTTATTTGATAACCTTCGCTTTACGACGGGAGACTTTATAGCTTTCATTCCCTCTGAAGATATTGTTACTACGCCCTTAAAGGCTGGTTACAGATTTTTCGCCTTGTCGGGCGAGTGCATCTTGAAAAGAAGCTCCCACCTAAACAAGAGAGTGCCGATGAGGAAATCAATCCTCATCGGCAAAAAAAGTGACGCTCCGCCTTACCTAACGGGCATAGTATCCGTCACCTTAGTATATTAAAATAATTAAACAGTACCTGTGATAGTCAGCACAGCAACTCCGGGAGTGGTGGTGACAGCGCCGGTATCGGGGTCCTGCGTATAGGTTGCCGCAGGCACTGTGACTACACCGTCAAGAGTAGCGAACTCGCCGGTAGCTTCGTTATAGCTGTAGCCTGTGCCCTCTGCCAGCTCTTCGCCGTTAAGAGTCACGGTAATATCGGAGAGTATAGGATTGAATAAGTCGCTGATGATAACACCGTCGGTAGCTACTATGGGGGTGTTGCCGAGATTCTGGACGATGAGCGTATAGGTCAGCTGACCGTTGTCAGTGAGTACCGCAGGGCACACCGCCTTTGCGATAGTCAATGCGGGACCCTCATTCACCGTTACGGTCGCCGAGGCGGTAAGCTCGCCGACGCCTACTCCGCCGTCGGTCGTTACGGTGTTAACGATAGTAGAGCCTGCCGCCACGGGCGCGAACTCATTCGCTCTCGCCTCGTATATAAAGGTCGCCGTACTGCCTGCGGGGATGTTTATTCCGCTGATTTCGAGATTTCCTACGCTCGTAACAGTCGGTTCGGGCTGAGCTACACCGTCAAGATAGTATACGAGCGAGCCGTCCACGTAATCGAGGGGAACGGCAGTTCCCCCGCCTGCAAGAGTATAGCTGCCGAGGTCATCCGTAAGGACGAGTCCATTATACGCCGAGCTGCCTGTATTTGTAAGTGTAACGGAATATACAACGTTTCCACCCTGAGTATAGGTTGCCGTTATTGCCGTTTTGGTAAGCGTAAGCCCGGACAGCAGCTCCGCCTCGGTTATATTGGAGTTTACCGTATTACCGCCATAGGAGAGTGTCGCCTGATTATAGAAAGTTGCCATTTTTAACCTCCTTGTTTTTTGCGCCTGATTTGTGCGCCATCATCATTATATGCAAGCCGACAAATTTCGCAACAGAAAGCATCGCCGCCATTCGCATAAGCTTATAAACCGAGTCGGCAGGCCTAAGAGTAAAAAATCATCTAAAAATGAAAAATCTATTGAGATTTTATAAAAAAAGGTGTAGAATATAACCCGTAAAACATTTCAACTAAGTATAGGAAGCATTATGAGAACGTTCAAACCGAAAATTCTGGAGATTATTAAGAGCTATTCAAAAAAACAGCTCATATCTGATATTGTTGCGGGATTTATCGTCGCAATAATCGCCCTGCCCTTATCCATCGCCCTGGCTATTGCTTCCGGGGTGTCTCCCGAGAAGGGTCTGTATACCGCAGTTGCGGCAGGCTTTGTTATCGCCCTTTTAGGCGGTAGCCGTGTAAATATTTCCGGCCCTACCGCCGCATTTGCTACAATTGTGGCGGGCGTCGTCGCAGGATACGGAGTAGACGGACTTGCCATAGCTACTCTTATGGCGGGCGGTATTCTTATCATTATGGGTGTATGTCGTCTCGGCACGCTGATAAAGTACATACCCGAGACTATCACCGTCGGCTTTACGTCGGGCGTTGCGGTAACTATTGTAATAGGTCAGATAAAGGACTTTCTCGGTCTTAGCTTTGCCCCCGGTACAAACGCTGTTGAGGCGATGGAAAAGCTCGAGGCTATTATCGAGTCCATCGGCAGCTTTAATCCGTGGGCGCTCGGCACGGGTCTTCTTTCTCTCGGAGTTCTGATTGTCTGGCCGAGAATCAGCAAAAAGATTCCCGCCTCGCTTGTTGCGGTATTACTCTTCACCCTAATCGTAGCCCTCGCTAAAATACCCGTAAACACAATCGGAGACCTCTACTCCATAAGCGCATCTCTCCCCTCGTTCACCCTGCCCGATATCGACTCGAAAAAAATTATTTCTCTGATTCCGTCCGCCTTCACGATAGCTATTCTTGCTGCCGTAGAATCTCTTCTCTCCTGCGTGGTTTCGGATAAGATGATAGACGACAAGCACAACTCGAACACCGAGCTTATAGCACAGGGCGCCGGCAACATCTGCTCTGCGCTCTTCGGTGGAATACCGGCGACCGGCGCTATTGCCAGAACCGCCGCAAACGTGAAGAACGGCGGACGCTCTCCCGTATCGGGTATGGTGCACGCTATCGTGCTCCTTCTCGTGCTCGTCCTGCTTATGCCTTATGCCGCCTGGATTCCTATGCCTGTAATTGCGGCTATACTCTTTATTGTAGCTTACAATATGAGCGAGTGGCGACACTTTGTTTCTATTTGCAAAAGAAAGAACGCTTTCGATATCATCGTATTGGTTCTTACCTTTGTATTTACCGTCGTCTTCGACCTCGTGGTAGCCATAGTGGTCGGTCTTGCGGTACACTATCTGATAATTCTCGTAAAGTGGCTGATAAATAAGAAAAAGAAGGCGTAAATCGCCGTTAACGAGAGATATAACTCTACACGCCCCGCCTTTAAGCAAAAAATTAAGCCTCGAATCATCGTGAAGCATAACGGTACACAGCAGCCAAAAGAAGAGGAACACGTAATGAAAAACCCGTACTTAAAAAGCCTTGGAAAAATTGAGTTCGTTGTGACTAACGCCTGCACGGGTCGGTGCAAGCACTGTCAGTGCGGCACACCTTCGGAGAGAATATTTAAGCTCGATGCCAAAGCCTCTGCCGATGCCGTGCGTAAAATTTGCAAGGAGTACGATATAAAAACCGTGATGGCGTTCGGCGGAGAGCCGCTTCTCAACCCCGAGTGTGTATATGAGGTTATGCGTGTGGCTACCGAGCTCGGAGTAGCCAAGCGACAGGTAATTACAAACGGGTATTTTTCAAAAAATCGAGACGAGATACGCAATTATGCCAAATCGCTTTCCGAATGCGGTGTCAACGACTTATTGCTCTCCGTCGACGTCTTCCACCAAGAGACTATACCGATTGATACGGTTATGCTTTTTGCTAAGGCGGCTATGGAATGTGGGCTTCCTCTGCGGCTTCAGCCCGCCTGGCTCGTAAGCAGAGAGAGTGAAAATCCGTATAACGAAAGAACGAGGGAGATTCTTTCGGCATTTCTTGACCTCGGCATACCGGCAAGCGAGGGTAACGTTGTCTTCCCCGAAGGAAACGCAAAAGTATTTCTTTCCGAGTATTTTGAAAACTTCTCTCCCGAGAATCCCTATACCGTCGACCCGTGTGACGTAAAGTGCCTGTCAATAGATGCGGACGGCGGACTCCTTGACGGGAATATTTACTCTTGCGACGTTACGAAAATTCTCGACGGTTATTCTCCCCATAGAAATCCTCTTACGTAAAAAGCTGCAATCCTCTTACATAAAAACAGAAAGACGAGCAGACACCTATGAATTTTGAAGAAATAGCAAAAAACAGGCAGTCCTGTCGCAGATACGACGGAGCAAGAGAAGTCGAGCCTCAGAAAATCGAAAGAATATTGGAATCGGCCCGACTCTCTCCGTCCGCCTGCAACGGTCAGCCCTACCTCATTACGATATGTAAGGGCAAATCGGCAAAAAGCGTAGCCCGTGCTACCCAGGGGATGGGAATGAACAAGTTCGCATCCGACGCCCCTGTTCTTATCGTCATTTCCGAAGAACCCTACGTCGCCTCTGCTGCACTCGGCGCAAAGCTTAAGAAAAACGACTACCGCTCTATCGATATTGGTATCGTAGCGGCGTATATAACCGCAGCCGCAACCGCAGAAGGACTCGGCAGCTGTATTCTCGGATGGTTCGACGACTCCGAAATACGCAGGATATGCTCGCTCGACGGTGCAGTGCGACTCGTTATCACGCTTGGCTACGCCGCCGAGGGAGACGAGCTGCGCCCGAAAAAGCGTAAAGGTATGGATGAGCTGGTAAAAAACGCCGGAGAGGACGGCGAAGGCTGAAAAAACGCTAACGGCACAGCTAAGAAAATTACCCTCTATGAATTCAAAGGAGGCTCTATGAAGAAAATACTCGAAACAGAAAGGCTGATTTTAAGAGAGTACACCCCGTCCGACTTTGACTCGCTCTATGAAATACTCTCGGACGCCGAGACTATGAAGCACTATCCGAAGCCGTATGACAAAAGCGGAGCGGAAAGGTGGCTTAGCTGGAGCCTTGATAACTATAAGAAATACGGCTTCGGTCTATGGGCGATCGAAATCAAGGCTACCGCCGAGTTCATCGGTGACTGCGGCATCACAATGCAGAATATAGACGGTGATATTCTGCCCGAGATAGGATACCATATTAACAAAAAATTCTGGCATCAGGGCTATGCCAAAGAAGCCGCAAGAGCCGTCAGAGATTGTTTTTTTGTAAATAATAGTTTTCATTCCGTCTATTCTTATATGACTCATACTAACATCGCTTCTTATTCCACCGCCGCATCCGTGGGTTTAGAAAGAATAAAAGAATACGTAGATTCCGACGGCGTGCTGTGCTACGTATACGAGCTGACACGTGACGATTGGGAAAGATTGAAGAGCGGAGAGGCGGTATAAATTATGGTTTTCGAAACAGAGCGTTTGATTCTGCGCCCTTGGTGCGAGGAGGATGCGGAAAATCTATACGAATACGCAAAAGACCCCGACATCGGTCTCCCTGCGGGCTGGCCGCCCCACACCGACGTGGATAACAGCCGTATGATTATTGCCTCAGTGCTTTCCGCTCCCGAGACATATGCCGTATGCCTCAAGTCGGATAACAAGGCGATAGGCAGCATAGGGCTCCACCGCAACGACCTTGCCGAGCAAAGCGACGAGTATGAGCTCGGCTACTGGATAGGAAAGCCCTTCTGGGGTCTCGGTCTTATTCCCGAAGCGGCAAGAGAGATTCTTCGTTACGCTTTCACACAGCTCGGTATGGAGCGCATATGGTGCGGCTACTACGAGGGCAACGTAAAGAGCCGCCGAGTGCAAGAGAAGCTGGGCTTCAAGCATCACCACACGACCGAGGGGATAGAGCTCTCGCTTCTCGGCGAGGTGCGCACAGGCTACGCAATGCTCCTCACAAAAGAGGATTGGCTCTGCTCGGTTAAATAAAAAATATCATTTACGTCAAAGAGCGATGAGGTCTTTCCGTTTCCTCATCGCTCTTTTCTTTTTTTGCCGAAGCCGATTTGCTATATTAAATAGCTTCTTATATCCTACACCTAAGCCGATTTACTATATACTAAGGCTTCACCCCTGCTCCTAGAGCGCCCCTTTGCCCTATTCGGCGGCTCCTTCTCTGCTTCTTCAAGGCCGACTTTATCCTGCCACAAGGCTTTATTGCTTGCCAAAATCGGTTTTTATTCTATATCGATGCCGCCTTCGTTTATACCGAAGCTACCCGAGAGAGGGTCCTTGAATATTTCTATGCCGGGCGTGCGGAAGGTGAATAATACAAACATCACCGCCACGGCGCACAAAATCAAGAATGCCGCCCCGCCACCGCCGTCAGGCCTGACGCCTCTCTTGTATAACAGAGTCTCGAAGATATAAGCTATCGCCGCCGAAATGAAGAAAATCGCAATATTCATCCAGTCGGGCGATTTTCCCACGACGCCGTTGTAGGTGTAATAAAGCACGGGTATCAGAATAAGCCCGAGCGATATGCCGTAGAGCTTAATCCACCAGAAGCTTCCGTTATCCTTAAAAAAGAATCCTTCTACAATAGCGTAGATGAACATCGGCCAGAACAAGAGCTTCATATGCTCCCAGGTCGATTCGTTCACTCCCGAAAACGGAGCTACCCACCGAGCCTCGCCGAGCCAATCATAAAAAAAATGCAATAAAGTTCCCCCGAGCGACGTCACGGCAAAGCCCATAAGCTGCCACAAGCCAAACGACCTTTTCATAATTCCATCCTTAAAAGCGTTTTTTATATTATAATCGCAAGGGGACAATATTATACCTGCCCGGCGGCTCCTTCAAGATGCAAAAAAACGTTTTAAAGCTCACCTCTTACAGTGTGAGCAACTTGATTTTACCGAGCAAAGAAAGCCGTATAGTTTGAAAAGCTCTTGAGAATATGATAAAATAATCCTATCCGAATAAAGAATCTGTGAGGGTAGTAAGCGGTTACTTGTTTTCTTTTTCACTTAAAAATAGACGCTGGAACGAGGTATTGTTAATTAAGTTTAAGCAGCTGATAATTCCGTTGATCTGTTGGAGCTTTTTTCACTCTGTATAGATATTTGCAAAGTTTTATTGGGAAACATGCCGGATTCAATAACTATTATGTGGATAATTAAGAATCTAATATCCCATTTTGTATATGGTCCCTGGTTCCTGTGGGCAATCTGGTGGTGTAGTTTGGCGATTCTTATTGTTAAAAAATTCTTAAAAGACAATATCTTTTTTTATATCTTTGGCTGCCTTTTAACGTTTATCATTCCGGATGCACTCAATCTTTCTTTATATAAGTTTATGTTTCCATTTTTCTTGATTGCATATATGTTTAATTCATACGATTGGAAAAACAAGTTTAAAAAAATATACCAAAGTAAAAATTTTGTTATACTTATATCTGCT
The DNA here is from genome assembly GCA_045656605.1 of Eubacteriales bacterium. Lineage (GTDB taxonomy): Bacteria > Bacillota > Clostridia > Oscillospirales > CAG-272 > UBA1740. Next base: position 1,971 of record JAZORO010000047.1, on the reverse strand, counting down.
TTGTTTTTGTTTTTGTTATTCTTTTATGATTATGATAAATACATTTACACATCGGGCTATACAATTCTTGGTAAAAACGCAATGGGTATTTATCTAATATCCGGTTACATATTCACAGAAATACTATGTTTGCTTACATCTCGGCTCGTAGGTGTAAATTACTTCTATGTATTCATTGAAACTATATGCATAGCGTGCATTTCAGTATTTGTTACTGCTGTTTTGAAGAAAAATAAACTAACAAACCAGTTGCTTCTTGGAGCAAGGTAGTACGCAATGATGTTGAATTACTTTTATGACTCATCGCGAAATTATATATAATATAATTATTCAATGTTTTCAGTTTGACAAATTCCAATTTATCGGTGAGAATACAAATGCAAAAGGCTGACGGAAAAGAACCGTCAGCCTTCAAAATTTGAGTCGCAGAAGACAAAGAAAATGGCTGTAAAACTTATACTAATATCAAATTAGTCGCTTAGAATTCCCTTATTTTTGAAATAATATTGAGGAAATATTCCCTCAAACCGTTGACAATTCCCTTATATTGTGGTATTATTTAAGGGAACAAAAGCGAGGTTAAGGTTATGAGAACATTTAACTACTCCAAAATTAACGAACAAAAATGGGATTCGGAGCTTCTCAGCTTAATAGCGGCAATCTACAAAGAAGCCGGAAAGCAGGAGATGTATCTCAAACAACGTCCCGAAGAACTCGAAAAGCTTGTTGAGATTGCAAAAGTACAAAGCACGGAGAGTTCCAATGCTATTGAAGGTATCGTTACCACGAACACGAGAATCAGGCAGATCGTAGAGGATAAGACAGCTCCTAAAAACAGAAATGAGCAAGAAATTGCAGGCTACCGTGATGTGTTAAACATCATCCATGAGAGCTTTGATGCCATCCCTATTACGCCTAACTATATTCTGCAGCTCCATAAAATTCTGTATAGCCATATGAATAATCCTGCGGCTGGAAGAACCAAGGGCGTGCAGAATTATATCAGCGCGACTTATCCCGACGGCAGTACAAGAACGTTATTCACTCCCCTTAATCCGTTTGAAACTCCAACCGCCCTCGAAAGCATATGTAACGAGTTTAATAGAGTAATCGGAAACAACGAATTAGAACCGTTAATTGCCATTCCGATATTCATTCACGACTTCCTTTGCATCCACCCATTCAATGACGGAAACGGAAGAATGAGCCGTTTGCTCACGACTCTGCTTCTTTACAGAAGTGGCTTCTACGTTGGAAAATATATATCGCTCGAAGCAAAGATCGCCAAGAATAAAGATTTGTACTATGATGCACTTGGCGAAGCGCAGAACGGCTGGCACGAAGGGGAGGCAGATGCCGTCCCTTTTATAAAATATCTGCTCGGCACGATACTTGCAGCTTATCGTGATTTTGAAGACAGATTCGCGCTTGTGGAAACAAAAATGCCCGCACTTGAAACCGTGCGCCGCGCTACGATGAATAAAATCGGCAGATTTTCAAAGCAAGACATCAGAGATCTCTGTCCTTCGCTTAGCATAAGCTCAATTGAAGGCGCGCTCAGAAAGCTGGTCGCAGAAGGCGAGCTCCGCCGCGAGGGCAATGGAAAAAGCATTCGTTACTTTAGGTTAAGGTAGGATTCATCATTTAAGCGAAAGAGATAGAATGAAGAAAACCGTCGAAAAATCGACGGTTTTCAACTTTAATATAGGTTTACAAGGCTTGATCTCTACTTGTGATTTTCGTTCTGCGCGAATGACTCAGCCACTGATTTTTTGATTATGCGGATACGGGAATCTTGAGAAGAAGCTTCTTAATCTCGCAGGCGCCGTCTGCGTGAACGCCGGGCATGTGGGCATCCTCGGGATAGAGAATGAGGAAGTCGCCTGCCTCGAGAACGTTTGCCTTATACTCGCCGCACTCGCGGTAGAGCTCGGCATCCTTCTCGGGATTATACTCGCTGATGCAGCTGCC
>JAZORO010000046.1:0-18518 GCA_045656605.1 Eubacteriales bacterium | reverse complement strand
TTTCAGTGCTCGAAATTTCATGTTGTTCAATTTTCAATGATCGAGTGCTCCGAAACACCCTCGGGCGTTAAGGCGCTTGACTATTATACCCGATTTATCCTCTCTTGTCAACCCCTTTTTTAAACTTTTTTTCGCTTTTTTTAGAATTGGTGAAATTTTTTTAGTTTTTGCCCTATTTTCAGCGTTATGCACACCAAAATTTATGCAACATTGTTCGTTAAGTACAAAAAGCATTGCAAACATTGCCCTGCTTATTGCAAAAAATAAATTCGCTTTTTCCGAGAAAACTAAAAAGCAGGGCAACCTAAACCGATTGCCCCGCCATACGAGCCCCCTTATGCGACCCCGACTGTTAAATTATTTCGTTCGTCTCAACCAAAGGGTGAAAAACCCTATCAGCTATTATTAAGCAGGATTGCAACAACAAAGCACGCCGCCGTAGACACAACGCTGACTCCGCCGAAAATCGTGGTTACTATGCCGTATATACGAGCCTTGCCTACGTTCTTCTTCCACAGGCTTGCGCACAGAGCGAGCTGCGGCAGAGCTATTGCACCGACAGCCGCACCGAATATAATCATAAATACAAGAGATAATCCCAAAGACAGACCTACACCGAGCGAATCGGAGTCGCTCGCAATATCCTTCTGTGCGAATGCTGAAAGAAATTCTGCAAAGAACACCATAAACATAAACACAGCCACAATCAAAAGAACTGTAAATATCGACGCAAAGACGCTATGTACAGCGCATTTACCCTTAGAACCTATACTCATAAAAAGCTCTCCTTTCCTATACTGAGGGCGCAAAGCTCCTGCGCTTCTCACCCTTATGTTAACATATCTCCTTCTCCTTGTCAACAAAAATTTTCTACGCTATATTATATAATAGGAAGGAATCAATTTCCGCCGAGCTCGGGATACGGCAGCCCCGACGGCGGCGCACGTCAAGAATTAACAAAAATTTTATTGACAAAATCCGACCTCTATGCTATACTTCTATTCACCTAAAAAATACAAACAGGAGACGAGTTATGACACTTTGTGAAGAGCTGTACTTTGAAATAACATTCAAGGGAGCAAAGACCGAGATAAAGAAGCTCGTGTCATTCTTAAAATCGGGAGAGCTCGACGATTTCTTTGAGGTCGATCCCGACTATATAAATTACGAGGACGACTACGCCTCGGCAGCGGACGGAGAGGAGTGCACCGTAATATTCTCTAACGACGACCTCGGGATAGAGATAGACGAGCTGGATACCGACGAGTTTCTCGAGCTCGTCTGCCGTGCGGCGAAGAATCTCGACGTACGAGGCAGGCTCTACGACGCAGACGACGAGGAATACGCCTTCATCAGCCGTGAGGGCGACTCTTACTATCTGAACGCCGACAAGCTTGGACTCTTCAACGATGAGCTCGACGCCAAGGCGTATGAGGAAGAGCTTCTGTCGGGAGACGACGAGGACGAGGACGAATAATCTCCCCCTCGCAAAAAGGAAAGGACGTAAAATGAATCTTTGCAAAAACAAATTCGGCTGGGGTTACCTTCTCGTTGCTCTTATGCTGATTGTAACGGGTGCGTGCTTCGTCGCCTTCAGCGGCGCTATAAACGCACTTGCAATAGCAATGGGAATAATTCTCGCCGTATACGGCATAGTATTTGGTATAATCACTCTCGCAGGCGAGGGGCGAGGGGCGCTTTTCGCTCTCAGGGTTGCTCTTTCGATTATATTCATCTGCTCGGGCGTGGTTACGGCTATACTCAGGCAGAACGCCATACTTATTATATCGAACTGCTTCTGCCTTCTGCTCATCGTCGACGGGGCATTCAAGCTGGCTACCGCCGTAAGAGGCAGAAGATACCGTCTCGGCTCGTGGTGGGTTATCACGGTGCTTGCCACCGTTGTGATTGTCGCCGCCTTTCTGGATTCGAAGATCCCTGCCGAGAATCATACTACCCTCTCGGTGCTCCTCGGGCTCACGATTATCGCCGACGGCGTAAACAACGTATTGACTCCGTTCTATCTGAAGGCAATCGGCAAGAGAGAGTGCGACGAGCTTCTCGAGGACTTGGATATTATTGACGGAGAAAAATAAATTTCGGAAAGGATAGGTCATACAGAATGAAAAAGATACTGGATTTCTTAAAAAAATACGACACGCCTCTTACCTTTGGAGTGATTTTGCTCGCCTTTGGCATATCCTTTATCTTCACTCCCGACAAAATTCTCGACTGGCTGGTTCTGCTCGGCGGCACGTTCATCATCGTGATATCCTTGCTCAAGATTACAGTACTTGTCGAGTCGCATGACAGAAGCGTGATGTTTGTCCTTGCGGTACTGAAGGAATGCCTTTACATCGTCTTCGGCATAATGCTGATTATACTGAAAAGCGGCTTTGCCTCAGCTGTGTGCTCGGTGCTGGGAATCTATATTACCGTCAGCTCTATCCTTCATCTTCTTAAGGTTGCCTCACTCCCCAAGAGTCTGAGGAGCGTCTCCTGGACAGCCGACCTTCTGCTCACGATAGCCCTTATTGTGCTGGGTCTGTGGCTGACCTTCTTCCCCCTTTGGCCGAAGATACTTGTCGGAGTAGCTATGATAGCGCTCGGTATTGAGCTTATCGGAAGGACTCCGCTCGATAAGAAGAGCGACGAATCCGAATCCGGAGTTTACTACACCGACGATTTCGTAGACAAGTCGGATAAATAATCTGCAAGACATAATAAGCAAAGCAAAATATTCGTTTTCACCAAAAGACAGGCTAGTCGAAGAGGCTCTCCTGCCTTTTTTCTTTCTCCGCCCGAGGGAGAGAGGAAGACCGCAAGGCTTCCGCTTTTCTTGCTCTAAGTGGGGCGAGGCTCGGCGAGATTTCGGCTTTCTCTTCGGAGAGTGGGTTTATCTCTCTGCAATTCTTCGGTTTATTCCGCTTGTGTGGGGCAATCAATCCAAAAGCCTTAGGTTTTTCCCCGCCAAGTGGGGCGTGGCGCCAAGCCCCCAACTTTTTCTCGAACAAGACAGTCCCCCCGGTGCACCTGCGATAAAGCAAGTGCGCCCACTCCATTTGCCGGTGGCGAGTGATATGCACTTCGTGCGTGATATTGCCTGCGGCAGCGATATCTGCTATGCGCATTTGAAGTTACAAAGGCGAATAGAATATCACTGCGGCCTACGGTCGCAATATTACTTTTGCAAAGCAAAAATATCACGCCGAGCTATGCGAGCATATCACTAAAACTTTACCGCCCGATAGCATATAAAAAAGGCGTAACACACTATACCTTGCGGGGCAAGGCGTGTGAAAAGGAGTACGAACGAAAAGTTCGTACTCCTTTTGTTGTATTTATGAGTAAGAAATCTGCTTTACGGTAGGTGTCCCCCGAGTCTCGGCTTTCTCTGTCCGAGCGGAAGGGAGCTTCAAGAGAGAGGTGAAAGTCTTTCTGTACCAAAAACGGTACAAAGCGCCGACTATAATATATTTAAGGAAGAAAAAAGAATTTTTGCTTAAAAACTGCGAAAGAGGATTTTTTCTTCGTTATATTTTTGCAAGAAACGATACGGAGGATGAAGAATGAAGAACACAGGCACAGGCGGCAAGAAGACTGTTGTATCCCCGACAGCGCCCGAGGGCTCGCTCGGCTTCAAGGTCGAGTCGGAGAAGGAGAGGCTAGAGCGCCTGAAAAAAGCCATTGAGGCAGTAAACAAGGCTATAAAGAGCCGTGAAGAAAAGAAGAAAAAGCGTCCTTCCGCAATCGACGCTCTCCTCGAGCCGAAGACCGATATAGACTCTCTCTTCGAGCTCCCTATGGACTGGTCTAACCCCTACACCGACAGCGGGTTTTCGACCGAGAGGATATACGAGCTGTCCGACGCTCTCGTAAAGAGCCTATGCGACAGAGGACGGGTCGATGTCGAGTACATCAGCGCCCTGTCCGATACGGAGCCCTTGAAGGTCATATCCCAGCTGCGAGGGTCAATATATCAAAATCCCGAAACCTGGAGCGAGAACATACTCGAGGGCTGGGAGACGGCAGAGGAATACCTCTCGGGCAATCTCTCACGCAAGCTCAGAGTGGCGAAGTCGGCGGCTAAGAAATACGGCAGACACTTCGATATAAACGTCGAAGGGATAAAGGCGGTCCTGCCCCCGAGGATTGCGGCAGAGGATATATACGTTGCTCTCGGCTCGCCCTGGCTTCCGACCGACGTAATCGACGACTTTATCGTCCACCTTATAAACAGCAAGACCTACACCACTCCTTCGGGCGGCGTAGTTAAGCACGACGAGCTCACGGGCGTATGGGAAGTACCCTACAAAACACGCTTTGACTACACACGCCACTCTACGAAATGCTACTCCACCTACGGCACAAGCGACGTGAATATGCTCGCTCTTATTGAACACGCACTGAATATGCGCACCGTCACGGTTACAAAATCCGTGCCCTCCGCCCTCACGAAAAGCGGAGTGGTATCCGTCGTAGACAAGGAAAAGACCCTTCTCGCTCTCGAAAAGCTCGCCTCGATAGAAAAGGCTTTCGCAAAATGGATATGGAAGGACGAGGAGCGCAGAGAAAGACTCAGAGCGATATATGAGGAAAGATACGGAGCGATAAGAACACGCCATTTTGACGGCTCGTTCTTAACTCTCCCGGGGATAAACCCCGAGATAGAGCTATACCCTTATCAGAAGAACGCCGTAGCGAGAATAATTCTCACTCCGAACACACTTCTTGCTCACGACGTAGGCTCGGGAAAAACGCTCGAGATGATAGCGGCAGGTATGGAGATGCGCCGTATGGGTATCTCGAAAAAGAATATGTACGTCGTGCCGCCGACTCTCGTCGGTCAGTGGAAGGAGATGTTCGAAAGGCTATACCCTGCGGCAAGCGTGCTTGTCGTCAACAACAAAAACTTCTCTCCCGAGCATAGACTCGACACCCTTACCAAAATGCGTGACGGAGACTATGACGGAATTATAATAGCGTACAGCTGCTTCGATATGATTCCTCTCTCGAACGAGTACTATGAAAAGCTGTACGAAAACGCTCTTTCCGAAATAGACGAGGCGATGAGAAGGCTCAGAAGCGGCTCTTCTCTCGTAGCGAAGGAAAGGGCTATAAGAAAATCGCTCGAGAAGCTGAAGGCGGCCGAGTCGCCTGCGGGCGAGATAACCTTCGATACTCTCGGGGTGTCCACGCTCTTTGTCGACGAGGCACACAACTACAAAAACGTGCCCACCGACACGAGAATCACAAGAATCCCCGGCATATCCCGTCAGGGCTCGCAAAAATGTGCGTCTATGATGGAAAAGGTGCACTTCGTGCAAAAGTCAAACGGCGGCAGAGGCGTCGTGCTTGCGACGGGTACGCCCATAACGAACTCCATAACGGACGTGTTTGTTCTTCAAAGATACCTGCAATCGGGCGAGCTGAGGCTCCTCGGTCTTAACAGCTTCGACAGCTGGGTTGGTATGTTTGCGGAGAAGGTCACCGACTTCGAGATAGACGTGGATACCTCATCCTACCGTCTGGCAACCCGATTCTCGAGATTCCACAACCTGCCCGAGCTTACGGGAATATTCGCCTCGGTAGCCGATTTTCACAAGGTCGGCGCAGAGAGCGGAATACCCGAGACCGATGGGTATCGAGACCTCACGATAACCCCCAACAAGGCTTTCACCGACTATCTTGGCAAAATCTCCGAAAGAGCGGATGCAGTAAGAGGCGGCAAGGTGGCAAGAGACGAGGATAATATGCTGAAAATTACCACCGACGGCAGAAAGGCGGCGCTCGACTTAAGACTGGTGAGCCCCGAGGCGCACCGCCAGCATATGGGCAAGGTCGAGACCTGCGCCGAGCGCGTCGCCGAGATATACGAAAGAACAAAGGCAGACAAATCCGCACAGCTCGTCTTCTGCGACACCTCGACGCCGAAGGAAGAGTTCAACGTATACGACGAGCTCGCCGACATACTCACCTCAAGGTACTCGATACCGAGAGAAGAGATAGCCTACGTGCACGACGCAACCACCGACAAAAAGCGCTCCGAGCTATTCTCGAGCGTGAGACGGGGCGACGTGCGTGTGCTGATAGGCTCGACCTTCAAGCTCGGACTCGGCGTAAACGTGCAGGAAAGGCTCATCGCTCTGCATCACCTCGACGTGCCGTGGCGTCCTGCGGATATGGTGCAAAGAGAAGGCAGAATTCTCCGTCAGGGCAACCTTAACAAAAAGGTAGAAATATACAGATACGTGACGAAGGGCAGCTTCGACGCCTATTCCTGGCAGCTGCTCGAAACAAAGCAGAGATTCATCTCCCAGCTGCTCTCGGGCGTGCTCTACGCAAGAGACGGTCAGGACGTAGACGGCACAGTGCTCAGCTACTCCGAGATAAAGGCTCTCGCCGTAGGAAATCCTCTGATAAAGAAGAGGGTCGAGGCATCGAACGAGCTTGCAAGACTCCTTTTACTTAACAGAAAGAGACAGGAGCTGAAGCAGGCGGAGGGTCAGGAGCGTATGGAGCTACCCGAGAAGATAGTTCGGCAAAGACGCCTCTTATGGCTCGCCGAGGAGGACTGTGAGATTGCGAAGGCGAACCCGAAGTGCACGGACAAGGAAGAGCAGGTGCGCCTGCGTGAGAAAATCTATGCGAGTCTATACGAGAACGCAGGCTCTCCGGTAGAGAAAATGCTTTTGGTATACCGTGGCTTCAGAATCATAGCTCCTGCCTATATGACACCCGACCGTACCTACGTCTATCTTGAAAGAGGCGGCAGATACTATCTCGAGCTCGGCAGCGAGGCGGGCGTGCTGAGGAGAATCGACTTCTTCCTCGACGAGATGTCAAGGCAGGTAGAGAAATACCGTGACACGCTGGAAAAATATATAGCGAGAAGCGCTGCGCTCGACGACGAGGACGGCGATGGCGAGGAAGACTACGAAAGCAGAATATCCGACCTCAGAGCGACAATAGAAAAAATTGACAAAAAGCTAGGAGCAAAAAAATGAACTCACATTTATCAAACGTACCCGCCCTCTCGGTAGAGGAAGTGATAAATCAGCTCTCGGACACCTATACCTCGGTGATAAAAGCGGGAGTCCCTCTGACCGCCCTGCCCTCGGTAATGCTCTGGGGTCAGCCGGGTATAGGAAAGTCTCAGGCGGTAAAGGCGCTTGCAGACAGGATATCCCGCTCGACAGGCAAGACGGCCGTGGTTACAGACGTGCGTCTCTTGCTCTTCAACCCCATCGACCTGCGAGGCATCCCTACCGCAAACGAGGATAAAACCCTCGCCGTGTGGCTCAAGCCGAAGATATTCGATATGAATCCTTCCGACAGGGTAGTAAACGTGCTGTTTCTCGACGAGATTTCCGCAGCCCCCCAGTCGGTGCAGGCGGCGGCGTATCAGATTACCCTCGACAGGACGGTCGGCGAGCATAAGCTGCCCGACAACTGCATAGTTATTGCGGCGGGCAACCGTGTTACCGACAAGTCGGTGGCGTACAAGATGCCGAAGGCTCTTGCAAACCGTCTTTGCCATATCGAAATTAAGGGCAGCTTCAAATCCTGGTCGGACTGGGCGGTGAGGAGCGGTATCGACCCGAGAGTTCTCGGCTTTCTCTCCTTCCGACCCGATTACCTGAACAGATTCTCCGAGAGCGAGGACGAGCTGGCATACGCCACTCCCCGTTCCTGGGAGATGGTGAGCAACCTTCTGCGTGGCAGTACGGCTACCGCCTCTTCACTCTCCCCTCTTATCGGCGGATGCGTCGGCGTCGGCGTGGCTATGGAGTTCTCTTCCTGGTGCCGTGTATACGACTCGCTCCCCTCTATCGAGGATATCTTCCGAGGCAAGGCGGTCGCCGTGCCCAAGGAGCCCGACGTGCTCTACGCCCTCATATCGGCAATGACCGTATACGCAAGGGAGCACAAAGCGGATATGACAAAGATTGCCGCCTCGATAAAGTTCGGCATAGGTATGCCCGCCGACTTTGCGGCTGTGCTCTTACGCAATTATATGGCTATCGAGCCCGGGTATAAGGAAAAGCTCTTGCGCATACCCGAGTTTGCAAGATTCGTTAGCGCAAAGGGAAAGCTGTTAAATGGAGCTGACTGAGAAACTGATTAACGAATGCACCCACCGCCTGCTTATCTCTCGTGCGAGGCTGCTCACTAAGCATAGCTTCTACGGCTTATTGCTTATGCACATGCGCTACGGCATAGACCCGAGGTGCGACACCGCATACACGGACGGAGAGAGGATAGCCTTCAACCCCGAATTCCTCTGCTCGTTATCCGACCAAGAGGTCGACTTCGTGATGATGCACGAGGTATTGCACGTGGTGCTTATGCACTGTATGCGAGGAGTGAAGCTCGACTGCGAGCTATATAACATCGCCTGCGATATAGTGGTGAACTCAAACATATTAAAATCCGAAAATATGCGTCTGTCCTCTATAACCCTCGCCGAATACGGCGAGGCTATGCACGTAGCGCCCGACGGAGAGGAAGGCTACGTCTACACAGCGGAAGAGGTATACGAGCAGCTTATAAAAAGGCAGAAGACAAAAAAGCAGGCAAACGGTAAGGGCAGAGGCGGCGCATCCGAGCAGGGAGACTCCGAGTACGGCGGCGAGGGCGAATCCCAAGCCAAAAAAAGCGGAAAAGAGAAAAAAGGCGGCAGAGAGAAGGGCGAGGAGTCGGCTAAAAAGCGCACAAGGCGTGCCTCGGGCAGCGTCTCAGGTAAAAAAAACGCCGATACGGGTGCGGCAATCGACTCACATCACAAGTGGGGAAAGGTTGACGAAGCTCTCGCCGACGTATGGGCTAAGCGTGTCTCAGACGTAGCCGCCACGCTGAAAAATCTGGGCGACAAATCGGGGGCGGGCGACGTACCCGTGGGGGTAGAGAGAGTCCTCGACGAATTAAAAAAACCGAAGGTGGACTGGCGCCAGATACTGTGCGAATTCTGCCAGGACGACCTTACCGACTACTCCTTCTCTCCCCCCGACAGGCGATTTTCTGACTCTCCATTCTTCCTTCCCGACTTCAACGAGGTAACGACAAAGGCGGAGAATCTGCTCTTTATGGTCGACACCTCGGGCTCGGTCACAGACGAAGAAATCAGCCGTGTATATTCCGAGATTGCGGGCGCTATCGACTCGCTCGACGGCAAGCTCTCGGGTCTTGTCGGCTTCTTCGATGCGAGGGTTTACGACCCCGCTCCGTTCTCGTCACGAGAGGAGCTCTTGGCGATAAAGCCGCTCGGCGGCGGCGGCACGAGCTTCCACGCCGTATTCAAATACGTGAGAGAAAAAATGTATGATGAGCCGCCGAGAGCGATTATTATACTTACCGACGGATGCGCCGACTTTCCCGATGAGTCGGATGCCCTCGGCATACCCGTGCTATGGATGATGAGCACCGACACGGTTGCGCCCTTCGGCAAGACCTGCCGTATAGAGATATAAGGTGTGGCGACCCGGGCGACAAATTCTTTTGCAAAGACCTCGGCAAGCCCTCGCAAAAAAAGCCTTACAAGGCTAAAGTGAAACAAAAGACAGGCATACCGTGTTAAAAAAGAGGGGTGAGAAAGCCGATTTGGCTTTCTCACCCTTAAAATATACGGTATCAACTATTATCAGAACTCGGGCACATAGGTTTTCCAGTCGTCGACGACCTCGAGCCTCTTGACCTTAAGGTTCTTGTACTTGACCTTAGTGCAGAAGCTCTCGAGTCCAACCTTACCGTACTTCTCGACGTCTATCGGATAGGGCACGGATATCTGAAGAGCAAGGCGGTCGTTTACCGCTAGGAATACCGTGCTTCCTATATTTCCGACGGCAACGTGGTATACCTCACCCGGCTTGAAATCAAGAAGGTCGGTCTGAACAAGGAAATTGTACTGGGGGCTAAGCTCAAAGCCTACGTGACCCTCCCAGAAGCCCTCAAGTCCGAAGACGTAACCCATATCACGTGTGTTATTTTCTTCATCCCAGCTGCCGTGGAAGGTCACGTTTATATCTCTGGTTGCGGGGAGCACGGTTGCGGCATCGAACTCCACGTACACGTCGCCGAGGAAGTCCTCTTTCGTAAACGCCATAGCGTCGGTGCATATTCTGTTCTCTCCGACGAGCCAGCCGTTCTCTACGTACCAGGTGCCCTTCTTTACGTCAAAGCTCTCCTTGAAGTTCTCCTCGGTAAAATCACCTATCTCAAAGAGCGTTTCCATCCTCTCGGGATACAGCCTTTTCTTCATCAACTGAATCATAAAAAAACCTCATATTCTAAAGATATTTTCGATGGAATTATATCACTCTTCATATCTAAAGTCAATACAGTCCCGGACTTTGTACATTTTACTATACAAATTTGTTGTTATTTACTATTGAACTTGCTCGGGATTTATTATATAATTGATATAGAATATTATCCGAGAATTCGGGCTTTATCGCAAGGAGGTAAACGCTATGAATATAAAGAAGCGAGCGGTTGCGCTCATATTAAGCGCCGTGCTTCTGTTTTCCTGTATGCCCCTGGTATCATACGCCGCAAATACCGACGATTTTATATCTCTCGTCGAGAGTATCGACCCGACGCTCAGCTATGCCGACAGAATGGAGACGGCAGAGGCGGCAGGCGCAAAATACAACAGCCTCTCCGCCAAAGAGCGTGAGGGCGTGTCGGCTTATTACGCTCTGTACCTTCAGGAGCTCGACGCTCTTCGTGAGATAGAGGAGAAGGCTGAGGAATTCCTCGCTATTATTTCAGAGCTCGAAGATGCAACCTCGCTATACCAGAAGGAAGGTATTGCGGCGAGAGCAACGGCGACAGGCGTATACTTCTCCGACGTCAGCTTCCCCGGGGTAAAGGGCGCGATTGAAAAGATAAACGAGATTACTTCGGCGGTCGATGCCTGCCATACATTTATGGATGCGGTAGGCGAGCTCGCAGACATCTCCCCCGATGATTATCCCGCCTTCAGGGCGAAGCTCGATGAGGCTCTGGCCGCCAGAGACGGCATCGATACGGGCTATCCCGGAGTTGCCGGCGCTATCGAATCATACGGAATCTTAGCCGGGAAGGTCAGCGAAAGCGAGGAGTTCACCGAGATAACCATCGAGCTTATGGACGAGCTTGAATTCAGAGTGAACTACGCCGAGCGCAAGCGCTTGTATAACGATATTTCACAGAGAATGGCTAACAGCACCTTCCTCGATGAGTATGAGGGCGTAGCCGAGCTTAAGGAAACTATGTCCCTGCTCGCCGATTATTTATCCAAGTGTGAGTCTGATGCCGCAGCCTTCGTACTCGCATACAGGTCGATTAGCTCTGCTGATAGTCTCTTCCTCGGATTGTGCAATGCGCTCGAAGCATCAGTGGGTATCGACAGCTCGGTTGTCGGCGTTGCGGATGCGCTCTCTGCGCTTGAGAGGGCGGTTGAGGACTACAACGACACGGCGGAGAGTATCAACTCACTCTTCTCAGGTATGTGAGTTTGGCTTCGGTATACGGGTGTAACCGAAAAAACAAAATGGGGTCTATTTTGTTAGATTTTCGCCTCTATACCACCTATTTGCTAGTTTATTTATCTAAGGTTGAAAATCCGCCTTTTCGGGCGGATTTTCTTTGTCTTTATTATAATTTTGTTTTTCTAGCCCCGTTTCGTCGCTCAGCGTACTACGACCGGGGCTCAGCGGTAAAAATCATCGAATACCGCTGAGCAGAAGGCTCTCCGAGCCTAAGCTCCCCGTCGTTTCGGATAAAAGGAAGGGGCGTGCGGGCACGTAGGTGTGTCCGACGCCCCAAAATAGAGTCACTCGGTGAGTCGTTATCTGCCTATCAGTCTGTTTACCAAGAAGGAAGAAGACCTGACACTCTCATTAAGATCGGTAACAAATTTATCGTATTCTGTAGTATAACGCTCATACTCAGAGACCTGTTCACTCGTGAAGATATTGTCTCTTATGAACTCAATATAGTTGTAGGTAAGATCGGTGATAGACTTGTAGTAAGGAACAAGGTCGTCAGTGAAGGACGTGTTGAGATGATCTCTGTAGACACCGCACTGAACAAGGTACTGATCAACCCGGTTGAACTGAGCCTTATCGCGCTTACCCTTACCGAGCTCTACGTCATCTCCGTCAAGACGGGTGTCTCTCGAGGGAAGGTTCTTCGCCTTAGACCAGTCCTTCATAGGAGTCCACTGATATCCTACGGGGATCTCGTTCTCACGGTCGACAATCTCCATTACGACTGCAAGCTGAGCGCCCATACCGCGGCACTTAACTACAAGTCTTCTGAACTCGCTACGGTCATCCTGAGCCACGCCGCCCTTCTCAATATGGCTGTCAGACTTGTAGGTTTTCTCAAGCAGGTACTGCTCCTCAACTCCGTCGTAATCCTCGTACGTGGATATATCAACGAACTTATCGCTCTTACCGTTGGATACGAGCGAGATTCTGAGGGTTATATAACCCTTATCGGGATGCTCGGCAGTCATATATACTGTCTTACCGTTGTCCTTAATCTCGAATTCCTTGATTGTCTTCGTACTATAGTGAGCTACCCAGTACATAGTCTCGAATCCGGATGCGCAAGCCTCGTCCTGAATTACAACAGTCTTACGGTCGTTGGTTACGTAGAGGCCTCTCTTTGCGCTGTAAAGCGGGCCTGCGTAAGCCTCGTACATATCGAGTATCGCATATGCTCCGTACTCATTCGAGTATCTCTCGACAATAGGAACGTTACAAGACTTAGCCTGACCGAAGGGGAACTTCTCAGGGTCGGAAGCGTAAACGAGACAGTTGTTACCCTCTGCGTTTCTTTTATAATAATTGAAGGTTCCGAAGTAGGAATGTAAGTTATAGTCATCTCCGCCGAGGTCGCGAATCCAGATGATACCCTCGTTGTGATATACGAAAGCGCCCTGGTCCTTCTGACCGTGGGAAACCTCCTGCTCGCCGCCCATTATACCGACGAACATTGCGCCCTGCTCCCAAGAGGAGCGTACAGAGAATGCGCCGATACCTTCCATATAATAATCAAGAGGAAGGTGAACCTCCTCATTATCAAAGAGGTCGTAGTAGATTGCGTCAACGAAGATTGCATTCTTACCTGCCGCGAGCTGATCTCTTCTGATACGGCAGAGGTCATAGTCGCCGAGGTATGCGCCTACCCAGGTAAACCACTGAGTATTCTGCGCACCGCTAGAGCCGTCGTGGTACGTCCACATCTTCATATCGTTATCTTCCGTGTATGTAGCGTAGTAGCAGGTGTTGTCAATGCCCCAGGTATCCATAAGACCGAAGTCCGTACCTGCCGCATTAACAAGCGCTGCGCACATCTGGAAGAAGTTATTAGTACCGTATGACCAGTAGGATGCAGACTCACAGTAGGATCCGTCGGGTGCGTACTCGGAAAGTCCGTAGTTGGGAAGGTAGTAAAGACCGTCGGAGATGGTGTATGCGCTCTGCTGTCTGTAATCGGGGTCGGACATTGTAACAAGAGAGGAGATAGTCATACCTGCGGTACATACTGCGTTCCAGTTATTCGTCTTCTTGTGATAAACAAATCCGCCGGCGCCCACCTTAATAGAGGGGAAGGGACAGCTCTCCTCGAGCGCTGCAAGGTAACCCATCTGAGTACCGTGCTCCCAGAGCTCATCTATAACGTCCTTAACGTCAAGACCTGCCTCTGCAAATCCGTTGTACGCCCAGTCGATACCGGTAGCGATGGGCATAGCGGCGCCCGCGCAGTTAAGGAAGTGACCGGGGCCCCAGTGATTGAGCTTACCTACCGCAAGAACGTACTCGTAAAGACATCTTACGTAGTCGAGGTTGCGAGTAATCTGGTATGCGAAGCCGAGAGTCTGAGGATAGTCTTTATCGGGGACACCGAAACGTCCGCCGTAGGGGTCATATCCGTCCACAGTGTCGGGATTGGGCTCCTTAGGAAGCTTTGCGGGGTTAGCGCCGACGTAGGTTCTCTCGCCGGTGTATTTCGCATCGTTGTTATCGTATACCTCGTACTCGAAGCATATGTTGTTTGCGCTGGTTACGTAGCTGTCAAGAAGATTCCAGAGATACTCGTCGTACTCGGGATCGGTAGGATCGAGAAGATAAGCCGCATGCAGCTCGTCGAATCTATCCTGATTAGCATACAGATAGGGGTGAGTATAATTGTTGGTAGTAGTCTCTACACGCTCGATAACCTCTTCGGGAGTAGCGTAGTCGAAGATGAACTCCTTCATAACGTCGCACATCCACTCAAGGTCGGTCGCTCTGTTGAAGACGTCGGGAGCGGTGCAAAGACAGATGATTCCCATATTATCGTAGGTTACGTAATATCCGGGGAAGAGCTCCTCAACGTCGGAGAGCGCAACTACGGGATACTTATGTACTCCGTCGTCAGCGAGCTGAGGGGGAGCTGTAAGCTTAATGAGCTTACCGCCGACAGTGGCGGTATCTCTACCGATGGTGATATATGTAGCAGAGGTTCCTGTCGAAATGTCGAATGAGCCGCCGTCGACGTGATGATATACGGGGTATCCTATGTAGTCGAGTATAGGCTGAAGGGGAATCATTATCTCGCCGTTATACTTCTCGTACGCAGCGTCGGTAGCGACGTATTTTACGGGTGCGCCGTATACGTTGCCGTCCTCGTCCTCAAGGAGAGGAACCTTCACACCCTTATCGAGTCCGTACTCGACGTTGAGCTTCATAAACAGACCCTGTGCAAGAGCCTGCTCACGGCTAAGACCGGTCTGTGTCGAAGAACCGCTGAGAAGCGGATAGTTCTTGGGAGTATTGGCGTTTACGAGAGAGCCGTAGCCGTAGAGGTTGGGATCGAGATCCTTGAACTCGTTGCAGCCTGTGTAGAGCTTGAAGTTATCAAGAGCGTACCACTGACCGAGTCTTCTCGGGTTGGCGTTAGCCTTGTATCCTATACGGAAGGTTTTGAGACCCCCACAGCCGGGAGCGACAGTCTTTGTAACGGTGCCGGTATAGCTCTCCTCACCCTGAGTGAGAGTGTAAACGATCTCATAAGTACCGTCTGCAACACCGGCGGTTTTCTCATCGTAGCTGAAGTCGAATCTGTACTTGGCGCTGATCCACTCGGAAGGGTTATAATGGAACTCGCTCTGGGGGATTATGCTGCCGAGAACCATAAGCTGTCCGGCGTTAACATCCTCGTCATCACCGTATCCGATTAAGCTGCCGACGTACTTACCGCTGCCGGAGTCATTCGTCATACCTTGAATGAACTGGTTGATACGGCAATCCTCGGATGACATAAAGTCGAACTCGAGGAAGGTATAGCCCTTCTTATTAGACCCGTGGCCCGCCGAGAAGGCGAAATAGTCATTACCATCGGAACGGCACTCGACCTTATAGAAGTAGTTATACTTCAAATCATAACCGAGCACGTAGTCGAGAGAGGTAACGGCGGCACCGCCCACCGTTCCCATGCCGTTGGTATGATCCCAACCCTCGTCAAAGGTTCGGTTGATAGCGATCTTGAGATCCTCTTTTTCCTCTTCATCGCCCTCTTCCGCCGACGCAAACACTAAAAACGTGGGAAGCAGAAGACAAAGCGCAAGGAAAATCGCAAGAAGCTTTGATAGCGTTTTTTTCATACTGAAACCTCCAAAATAATGCGTTATAACTTCTTTATAACTGACACAATTTTAGCATACGTCTATCTTTTTTGTCAAGCGATATTAATACGCGTAGGCGCTTTTTGTAGGGTCGCACAAAGCGCACAATTATTTATTGTATAATTTAACGGAGACTTTTCGTGAAAGTCGAACAAAAATTTTCTCCCTTTTGCCGAAGGACGTTTTTTGCTTTTTTCGGTCGGAGAGACGGGTTTCACCGAGCGCAGGCTCAAACCCACACCACTCTCGGACTCAAATCTACTCCAGGCAGAGACTCAAACCCGTCCCGAGCTAACCTCTCGGCAAAAGGAATCTACGAGAGCTTTCGACTCGAGTTGCCCCCTCTCGCCCTGCGTCATACAAGAGCTCCGCCTTGTTCGGAAGCCTTCTTTCCTGCATAGATGCGGCGCTCCGAGCCCTCGGGCAACCCTGTTTTAGGCCTGCTGTGAGCTCCGCCTTTTGTCTTATCCGAGGCTATCACCTTACAAAATCGTTTTTCCTCGTCCTTATCAGAAGCCGCAGGAGCTTGTGCCCGTTGAAGGGAACGAGGGGGTAGAGATACCCATCTCCGTAGACTGTGGTATTGGTGGCGACGAGCAAGCCGAAGACTCCTGCGCCGACGGCAAGCCCCCACACTCCAAAGCCCCATACGAAAAGAAGCGTCAGCACACGCAGGAACTTGAAAGCATAGCCGAGCTCAACGTTCTGCTGAGCAAAGCTCGCTATCGCCACGAAAGCCATATACAGTATCACGTCCTCGCACAGCCATCCTACTCCAACGGCAAAGTCGCCGAGCAGGAGCGCTCCGACGACCGAGAGCGAGTTCGAGAGCATATCAGGGGTATTCATCGAGGCAATTTTCAGCCCGTCGATAGCAACCTCGACGAGCAGGAGCTGGAGTATTATCGGAAGAGCCCCAGGCTCGTCGGGTATCAGAAATCGCAAGGCATCGGGCAGAGCGTCTGCGTACTCGAGATACAGATACCACAGCGGCGTAACCACAACGCTCAGAAGCAGAATAACCGTCCTGACGACCCTCAGATAGCTGCCCGTGAGGGGCGGAAAATAATAATCGTCTGTCTGCTGTAAATAATCGAAAATCGAGGTCGGAAGTATCATAACCTGGGGTACGGTATCGCAAATTACTAACACGCTGCCCTCGACGAGGTGTGCGGCGGCGGTGTCCGGACGCTCGGTTATACGCACCTTGGGGAAGGGGTTATACCACCCGTGTCGGCACAGGCTCTCGGCTATGCTCCTATATCCCAGCGTGACCGACTCCGGCTTTATCTCCTTCAGCCTTCGGCGCAGTCTCTCGAGCTTTTTTTCATCCACCCTGCCCCGCATATAGCACAGCACCACGTCGGTATGCGATACGCCCCCGAGGTCGAAGTGCTCCATAGTCAGCTCGGGGTCTCTGATTCTGCGCCTTATGAGGGCGGTATTCATTACAAGGGTCTCGACAAAGCCGTCTCTCGCCCCCTGCATCACCCTGTCGGTGTCCGGCTCGGACGTCGACCTCGCAGGATAGGTCCTCGCATCCACGATGAGGCAAGAGGCACAGAAGCTCTCGCAGAGCACCGCCGTCTGACCCGACAAAACCGCCGTCACTATCCTTTCTACCTCGTCCGTGCTGTCCACCTCGACGTAAGGAAGCTGTCTCTCTACCCTTTCTGCGCTTGCCGAGTCGCCGATGGAGAGCAGGGTCTGCATCACCCTTTGCATCTCGCCGTCCTTAACGAATCCATCCACGAGGAAGAAGGTCATATCTCTCTTCCCGACGGTCAGATGCCTCTCGATTATATCGAAGCTCTCGCCGCTCCTCAGACGCTTTCTGACGGTTTCGACGTTTGTGCCGTAGTCGTCTGCCAGCCTCTCGCAGAAGGGCTCCGCCTCGCATCTCTCGCCTGTCACCGATGGCGAGCCCTGCCCCCTTGCATCCCCTTTTTTATCGCCCGTCCTTGCCTTCACGCTCTTTTTATCCGCCGATTTACAGCCCCTCTCGGCGAAGGACTCGTCTCTGCCCCTCATATCACACCCCCAAAGGAAAAATACGAGCCTATTATTCACCGAACGAGCCCAATATATTCACCATCTCAGGTCACACGCTCCGTTACCTTTATTATTCACTGTGTAGAGGGAGCTCCCCCCCGCATCTGTGCACGCCTAAGCGCCTGTCAGCTTCATATTTCCAGGACTCTGCAGATACAAAAGCCTTGATTTTCGCTCCCAACAAACCTCTTATACCCAAGCAAACCTGCTCAGAAAAACCATTTGTTTTAATAAGCAACCCCAACAAATAAGCTTATCAACACCGTATTTGAAAAAATGCGCTCGAAAAAGGCTATCCTATCCGAGCTCTCAGCCTTCAAAGCTATTTTAGCATAGAAGAAAAGAAAAGTAAGTAAACCACCCTTCCAAATTTTCGAGGCTCCTGCGGCTTTCTTTTGTGCAAATGTCACATATCTCGTGACTTTCTCCACCTTCTCTCTCCCCGCGCATATGCGCTAAAGTGATGGTATGAGTGTATGTATGTTTTATTCTAGTTACTTTAGGTTATGTTTGAAGCCGGTGCACGCTTTTTTGTTTTTCGTGCAAAAAATCGATGTTGAAAAGTCACATTCGCTTTTGAACGCCTTGTAAAATCTTTCACACCTCTCCGCTCTCACTTTTTTCGCTTTCTACTTTAGATTTTCTGCTCTCAATTTTCACTTTTTCTCTCTCCGCTTTAGATTTTTCGCTCTCCACTTTCGGCTTACGCACAAAAAGAGCGAAGAAACCGACACCGATTGGGGTGCCTACTGTAAAGCAGTTTTATATTCAAATCAAAAAGGACGAGGTTTTCTCGTCCTTTTTGCAC
>JAZORO010000045.1:0-16466 GCA_045656605.1 Eubacteriales bacterium | reverse complement strand
GACCCCGACTACCGGCACCAGAAAGCAGAGATTTCTCTGCTTTTTTACTTTATTATTTGGGTCGAACCGCTTGAGCGCCAGCTCAAATCGCATTGCTTGACCTCATACTACAGCAAACCTATAATTAAGCAATGCTCTGTTCTGACCCCGACTATCGGCTCGGGAAAGCAGAGTGACCTATGCTTTTTTAGTTTTATAGTACGTAGATAGCTTCGAATCCGAATTTAAAACAATTTTTAAAACAGTAGAAAACAGAGGATTTTGAAAATGAAAAGAATCGCTATTCTCGGATGCGAAAACTCGCACGCAAGTAACTTCCTCTCAGAAATCAAGGAAAGCAAGGATTATGCCGACTACGAGATCGTAGGCGTATACAGCGATGAGCCCGATGCTCTGAAGAGAGTATGTGAGGATTTTAACGTTCCGGCGCTCAATAATTATTCTGATGCGGTCGGAAGGATTGACGGGCTTGTTATAACAGCCAGACACGGTGATAATCACTATAAGTACGCTCTGCCATATATAGATAGCGGCATACCTATGTTTATCGATAAGCCGATAACCATAGACGAGGATGAAGCTCTCGAATTTATGCGCAAGCTCCGTGAAAACGGGGTAAAGGTCAGCGGTGGTTCTTCACTCTCCCATTCGGACGAGGTTATCGCCCTGAGAGAAAGCGTACTGAAGTGTGAGAACGGTAATACGGTCGGCGGCGTCGTACGCGCACCTCTGTCCAGCGCAAGTCCATACGGTGGATTCTACTTTTATGCGGCTCACCTAATTGAGATTGTATGCACAGTATTCGGAAAGCACCCAAAAAGCGTACAGGCATTTGATAAGGAGAACGAAAAAACAGTTTTATTCAGATACGATGATTACGATATTACGGGCGTTTACTGCGAGAATATGTATCACTACTATGGCGTAAGATTCTCGGAAAACGGGTTTAACGGCGGTGAAATCAAAGCAAATAATAAATGGTTTAAGCGTGAGTTTGCTGAATTTGATGCCCTTTTAAACGACAAAGAGATGAAGGTCGGATATGATGAATTCATTTATTCCGTATTCGTAATGAACGCCGTCGAAAGGTCGCTAAAATCAAGAAATGAAGAAACCGTCAGAGAATATTACGTCTGAGATATTATACGAAATAAAAAGAGCAATAAGGATTTAAGCCCTCATCGCTCTTTTTTTATTTTCATAAGCTCTACTCACCGTATTTTTCACGCATAGCTTTTCTAAGCGCACGGAAAAGATACCTTTTTATTATTCCCTGCTTTTTGAACTCCCCCCAGAAAAGGAAAATGCTGAAAACAAGCATCATAGGCGGCACGGGATTGAATCCGCCGAGAGAAATGCACTTATAAACATAAAAAACCATAATTCCGAGCAAGAAAAGGTGATAAAGAGGCGCTGTAAGAATTATGCCTGTAAGGGTCGAGCCTGTTGCATTCTCTTTAAGCTTACCTACAAAGTAGGTACCTACAAGAAAACCGTTGTCCTTATTTGTGCCGCCAACGTAATTGCATACAATGCGTACTCGGTGGCCCTTGCGTGAGACACGCATAATGGGTTTTCCTCTCTTCTCGTCGAACAAGACTCCTTCGTTAACCTTCTCGTAGTCTGAGATAATGGAATATAGCTCTTCTTTTTCAAGCTGAGATTTAAGTCTTATAATTTTCATATATTCCCCTTACATATGCTATCAAAAGCGTTCAGCGCTTAAGCTCGATCACGGTTACTCCGGCATCTCCTTCACCGTACTCGCCGTGGCGGAAGGACTTGATACGCTTATCGCCCTTGAAGTACTTCCACAGAGCCGCCTTAAGAGCGCCCGTTCCCTTTCCGTGTATTATGCGCAGAAGAGATATTCCCGCAAGTATAGCGTCGTCAAGATATTTATCGACAACAAACCACGCATCGTCGCCTATCATTCCTCTTACGTCAAGCTCGGTTCTGAAGGTCGATTGAGTCGACTTTTTCACCTTTCCTTCCGATGGCTTTGCACTAGGAACAGGATCGTTTTTTCTACAATATTTTACGTCGCCGTCGATAAGCCTGAGCTTATCCTCGCTCACCTTCGCCTTAAGAATTCCCGAGGTCACCGAGTACATACCGTTTTTGTCTTTGAGTGCGGTAACGACGCCCTCTTTTCCAACGGTAACAAGATAAACCTTATCGCCAACCTTAAGAGCTCGCGGAAGAACGTATTCATCATCCAAGGAAACTTCTCTTATATCTATGCCCTCAAATTTCCTCTCGCTGTCTGCAAGGCGCCGTCTTATCTCTTCACGTGCGGCGAGTATCATCTCGTCACGCTTACCCTTGTTTTCCTGCTTCTTAAGCTCGTCGAGCTGACGGAATATAAATTCACTGGATGCTCTTGCGCTATCGAGAATCTGCCTAGCCTTTTGTACTGTTTTTTGAATTTCATCTTGGCTTTTATCAATTTTTCTCATAAGCTCGGATTCTGATGCCTGTTTAAATGCCTCATATTCCCGACGCATATTTTCCGCCTTAGAACGCTCCTTTTCCATAGCAATTCTATCGCTCTCGAGCCTCTCGATAACGCTTTCAAACCGCTTGTTATCTCCCTTTACCAGTTGCTCTGCTCTCGTAAGCACATCAGAAGACATCCCCAGCTTTCTCGATATTGCAAAGGCGTTTGATTTACCGGGCGTACCTATAATGAGCTTATAGGTCGGTCTTAGCGTTTCAACGTCAAATTCACAGGATGCATTCCTTACCCCATCAGTCTCGAGCGCATAAACCTTTAATTCTGCGTAGTGCGTCGTAGACGCCGATATAGCTCCGCTCTTCTGCACAGCCTCAAGAATGGAGATAGCAAGCGCTGCGCCCTCCACGGGATCGGTGCCCGATCCTAGCTCGTCGAAAAGCGCAAGAGAGCCCTCTCCGACCTTGTCAAGGATATCAATCACGTTTACCATATGTGAGGAAAAAGTGGATAGAGACGCCTCTATGCTCTGCTCATCGCCAATGTCAACAAGCACCTCAGAAAACACACCGATGCTCGAAGACTCAAGTGCGGGGAGCTGTAAGCCCGACTGAGCCATAAGAGCAAACAATCCGATAGTCTTAAGAGTAACCGTCTTGCCGCCCGTGTTAGGTCCTGTTATCACAAGAGTTCTGAACTCTTCGCCGATAGAGACGTCTATAGGCACAACCTTGTCTTTAGCTATCAGAGGATGCCTAGCTTTTTTCAAATCAATATATCTGTGCTTTGTTATCGTAGGCATCTGTGCCTTCATACTGAACGCAAGCGTTCCGCACGCAAACGAGAATGCCAAATCAGTGATATTATGATAGTTGAGTGAAATGGCTGATGAAAAATCCGCAACGTCAGCCGAAAGAGCTGAAAGAATACGCTCTATTTCCTGCGTTTCCTCCGCCGCAAGCGTCCTAAGCTCATTGTTTGCCTCAACTACCGCCATCGGCTCAACAAAAAGAGTCGCTCCCGAAGACGAGGTGTCGTGGACGAGACCCTTGAGCTCATTTTTATACTCCGCCTTTACAGGCACTACGTAGCGTCCGTTACGCATAGTAACGATATTTTCCTGAAGATATTTCAGCCTGTTTCCGCCGATGTAGCTCTGCAGGGTATCCTTTATTTTATTATTTGCCGCTCTTATTTTTCTTCTTATCTCCATAAGAAGGGGGCTCGCCTCATCTGCTATCATATCCTCGGAGATGATAGAGCGAGTTATAGAAGACTCAAGAGGCTTGTTATCGATGAGACGCAAGAATATCTCATCGAGGCAGGTCTCAAAAGGCTTATCTGTGTTTATATAATCAAGGAGCGCTCTTGACGAGCGAAGAAGAGACGCTATATCAAGCAGCTCTCGGGGCGAAAGCACTGCGCCCTTATACGCCCTCTCAGCCGACGGTACAACACTCTCAGGAGCGCTGAAGGAAGGATACCCCTTCGCATTTATAAGCCTCTTTGCATCCTCTGTACGTCTTTGGCGCAGAACGACGGTATCAAAATCGTCACTCGGCATTAACGCACGTGCACGCGCCTTCGCTCCCTCGGTAGAGGCAGAGTCTGCGAGCATATCAATTATTTTGTCAAACTCAAGCGTTGACAACGCCTTAGCGGTAAACGTCATTAACCTTTAACCTCATTATAAAAATCAAGAGTTTTAAATCCTCGCTCAATGTGGTTGAGCAGATATTTTTCCGCCGCATTCGTAAAGAAGCCTCTCTCATCCGCACCAAGCGTAAATGAAAACAGCTTTTCTATGGGCGAAAAAATACAGTACTCCAGCGCAACTCTCGCACCGGGAGTAAGTATGCAAATTATATGGCTCTCGTGCTCGTCGGTCATATACTCGCAATTATCTGCATACTCCGAGTGACAGTTGAAGCACTGAACCGCACCTGCCATAATATCAAAGTAAAAGTCGCCATCCTTACTTCCGCAGCTATGGCAGGCGAAAAGATCGGGCATAAATCCGAGGATAGAAGCGCATCTGATCTCGAATGCGGCCTTCACAAGCCAAAGAGGATACCTGCCCTTCGAAATAGCATAAAGCGAGTTAAGAGCCAGACGCAAAAGCTCTGGATCCGCCTCTGCGGTTGCAACCTCGCATAAGACGTCGAGAATATATGCCGCAAGCGCAAGCCCTTCTATAGACTTTCTCAAATCGAAGAAGCTCTCAATCAAGGACACCTCCTTCACGTAGAGCTTATCTCCTTTTGAGAAAAGGACGAAATCCGAGTAGCAAAACTGCACGGTAGCCGCCATCTTTCTGCTTTTCAGTGACCGTGCACCCTTAGCAAGAGCGGTAAGGACGCCCATACTGTCGCTGTAAATCGTTATAAGCCTGTCGCTCTCGTTGATCTCGACGGCTCTGATAACGAGTCCTCTTACCTCAAAATGCGTCATAAATCCTTCCTGTAACCGAAATCCATAACGTTAAACTCGACGTCACGCCAATTTTCCTTTACCCTAACGTATAGGTCTAAGAAAACCTTAGTGTCGAGCATTTTTTCTATATCCTCACGTGCGTAGGTTCCGATTGTTTTTATTGTTGCTCCGCCCTTACCTATTATTATCCCCTTGTGCGAAGCCTTCTCGCAGTATATCTCTGCTCGGATGGAGACCTTGTCCTTCTTCTCCGTCCAATCCTCGATAGTTACGGCAGTTCCATGAGGAATCTCTTCATCAAGTGTACGTAAAAGCTTTTCTCTGATTATCTCCGCAGCTATCTGACGCTCGGGCTGATCGGTTATCATATCCTCATCGAAGAGCCACTCACCCTCGGAAAGATATTGCTTGCACTCGTCCATCAGAATATCCAATCCCTTACCGCTCTTTGCGCAAATCGGAACTACGGCATCGAAGTTGAAGGCGGTGGCATAAGCCTCGATAGTTTTAGCGACGTTTGCCGCTCTGACGGTATCTACCTTGTTTATTACGAGTATAGCTCTCATCTTGTCTGCCTTAAGCCTGGAAATCACCTGAGACTCAATATCCCCGACAGCCTCTCTGGCTTCGACAACCAACAAAGCATAGTCAACGCCGCCGAGCGTCTCGGATGCGGTCTTCACCATATAATCGCCAAGCTTTGTCCTCGGCTTATGTATTCCGGGGGTATCAAGAAAGACGAACTGATTCTCACCCTCTGTGAAAATACCCGTGATACGGTTTCTTGTCGTTTGAGGTTTTTTGGATACTATAGCCACCTTTTCGCCGACAATAGCATTAAGAAGCGTGGATTTTCCAACGTTGGGGCGTCCAACAATTGCAATAAAGGCTCTTTTCGTCATCTTTTAACTCCCTTAAATTTCGAGTGTTTCTTTTATCAGTCTTTGACGCTCGCATTGGAGCTCATCATCCTCTTTCGAGCGCTCGTGATCGTAGCCGAGAAGGTGAAGAGTTGAATGAACAGCCAAAAACGCTACTTCCTCAAGAAAGGTGTTCCCTACCTCCTTAGCCTGTACCTCTGCTCGCTCGAGCGAGATAACTATATCACCAAGCATTACAGGCTCGTCCGAATCGAAGAAAAGCTCATCAGAATCGTACATCGGGAAGGAGAGCACGTCGGTTTCTTTATCAATATTTCTGAACTCACGGTTCAGCGCTTTAATGTGCTCGTTATCGCAAAGGGTGACCGAAACCTCTGCATCGTAGGCAAATTTCTCATACCTAAGAGTCTTAAGGATAGCCTGTCTTATGACAGATTTTAAATAATAATCGATTTTTTCAAAATCTCCCGTCTTAGAAAACAGGATTCTCAGCTCTGTGTTTTTCATATCCTTCTCCATTTACTTTTTCTTTCTGTCACGCTCGTAATTTTCATAAGCGCTTATTATTTTGCGTACCAAGTGGTGTCTGACAACGTCACGGTCGGTAAACTCGTGAATCTCTATACCGTCTATACCCTTAAGAACGGTCTTGGCAATCAAAAGTCCGCTCTTCTTTCCGTCGGGAAGGTCTGTCTGCGACAAATCACCGGTAACAACCGCCTTAGAATTAAATCCGAGTCTGGTCAGAAACATCTTCATCTGCTCGGGTGTTGTGTTCTGCGCCTCGTCAAGAATGATGAACGAGTCGTCAAGAGTTCTTCCTCTCATATAGGCGAGCGGAGCTATCTCAATAGTATTCCTCTCGATATACCTCTGATAATTCTCAGCTCCAAGCATTTCATATAGGGCATCGTATAACGGTCTGAGATACGGGTCTATCTTACTCTGTAAATCTCCGGGCAAAAATCCAAGCCTTTCGCCTGCCTCCACCGCAGGACGAGTAAGAATAATCCTGGATACCGATTTATCACGCAACGCCTCTACAGCCATAGCGACAGCCAAGAAAGTTTTTCCCGTTCCGGCAGGTCCGAGTCCGAGAACAATCGTGTTCTTCTTTATTGCGTTTACGTATTTTTTCTGACCTATTGTTTTCGCCTTAATAGGCTTACCTCTGTTAGTAACGCAAATCGCATCCCTTGAAAAATCCTCGAGCGAATCCTCGACACCGTCACGGACAAGGCCTATTACGTACTCTACACTCTGCGATGATATAACCTCTCCGTCTCCAATCATACGCTTCAAATATTCGAGAGCTCTCGCAGCCTTATCCACGTTATCCGCATCTCCGCTGACAAGGATAACGTCGCCCGAATCCTGACTTCCCCCCTGGTTATAGATACGGACGCCGAAGGTCTTCTCTATCATACCCACATTTATATCGAACGAGCCAAAAAGCGCAGAAGTCGCCTCGTTAGACTGGGTTAAAACTATTTTTTCTGCCATAATTCCTCCGTATCAATTTCCAAAGGCATCCGAACGCCAATCTCAGTAAGATAAACCACGTCAAGATATGCCTCGTATCCGCCTTCATCAATGTTAACCTTTGTTCCAAGCTTTATAAGGTCGTTATCCCTCGTCAAAGTTTCGATTTCATCCTGAATTTTTTCGGCTGCTAAGGATATAAGCTCGGAATCGGAAAGTGTCACCTCGTACCTTTCGGTGCGAACGGCTACCGTCTCAATAATCGAAATCGGCAGTTCTATACCGCCAAATAGGTTTAATGACCTCTTTTCTGTTATTATATCACATCCGTCTGTGCGATTTCCATACTTTTTAAAAAGATTTAGCGTAAAATTAAATATTTTCAGCTTTTTATCCACGGTAAATCTCTCAGTCTCGCTCTCCTTCTCCTGAATACGAGGGACAAACACCCTGAGGCTTTCCGATACACTCCCTCTTACAATTCCGGACGCCCCGGGAAAGGAAGTACCGAATTCGGTATCTACAACGCCGAGAATCAGTACGTCTCCTTCCTTAACTACATCCCCGGGATTAACAGCAGCGAGTCCGGATTTTACATCGATCTCCTCAACAACCGAATCCTTCGAGGCGACAATGCTTCCTATCAGAGCGTCCTCGGTAGTACTTTGCTTCTTCTCGTTTAAAATCATTTTTACGTATGCTACGTTTCCGCTTCTGTTTATATTTACCCAGGATATTTTATCGTTATTTCCGAGAACCGCAGACTCAATCTCATCTAAATCCACAAGCTTCCAGGGTCTGCCGACATACAAGCCTGAGTCAGCAAGAATAGTTACAGCCTCGTCCTTCGAAATACCTATATCGCCGTCAACTCTGACGTCCCAAACAGGTATATAAAGAAGAAGTGCGATAGCAAAAGATAAACCCACTCCAACTAAAATTCCCGGGGAGTGCAACAGGGAGTAAAGAAAGCCGGGCAAACCGCAAACCTCGGAAGAAATAATATCCAATCCTTTTGCAAAGCGAGAGAAACTTTTATATTCTGAGACAGATAGGATAAATTCGTTATCCTTAACGTCGGCATTTAAATTCAACTTTAAAATCAAAGATAGGCAACGATTGATATCACTGCTCTTTGTCTTTAGCCTTACATAACCGAAAACAAAACGCTTTATATTCACAAAAACCCCCACTTTACGGTGTCAGAATCGATT
The DNA here is from genome assembly GCA_045656605.1 of Eubacteriales bacterium. Taxonomy (GTDB): domain Bacteria; phylum Bacillota; class Clostridia; order Oscillospirales; family CAG-272; genus UBA1740. The sequence continues at coordinate 8,001 of JAZORO010000045.1, read as the reverse complement.
CTATCTTCCCGACTATTTCTACTCTTCTGCCATCGTACGTATGAACAAAAAGACAACTACCATTTACATTTATCCTGCCATTTCTTGTTAATAACTCGACACGGGTACCGTCATATTCAATAATCTTCAAAACAGCGCTTATCATCACCGCGCTTTCATTTTTCCCTTTGTACATCTCTATTTTATACTTTTCCCCAAAAAGGGATGAGGTCCTAATCTGCGTCTTTCCCTTGTCTTCAGTCATTTTTATTCCCCGTTCTTCATAGTTTTTTTGTGACGAGCTTTCTCGCTTATTAATATTTATGCCGGAGAATTTCAAAAATGACGAACAAAAGTAGCGCAAGAAAATCTTACATACGGTATATAGAAAGGGCGTTTGCGCCCTTACCTTCTTTTTTATATTTGTGCGGAATAATTATACTCGCCCTTTTCGTCTCTAAGGACGCTTCGGTTATGGTCAAAGACGGAATGCGTCTTGCAGCTCTATGCGTTATTCCATCCTCGTTCTCCTTTATGATTCTATCCGATTTTTACACCCAATACGGTAAGCCTGAGCGGATAAGGGTGCTTTCCATAATATTCACATCTGTTTTCGGCATTGACGCATCGGGTCTTGGCGCATTTGTATGCGGGAATCTCTCTGGATTTCCTATAGGGATGAAAATGAGCGCTGATCTTTCGGAGCGAAAAATACTAGACTCCGACGAGGCTACACTTTTGTCCGCTATTTCTAACAATCCGTCTATTCCCTTCATACTCGGGGCTGTGGGAGAAGGAATGTACGGCAGTCGTAAAATAGGACTCATTCTTCTTTTTTCGTTATATCTTTCCGTTTTGCTCACAGGTTTGATATTCAGAAGACGAAAAAAAAGAGCGCTAACCCCTGCATACGAATCTGATGCGCCCTCCTTTAATCTTGTGGAAAGCATATCAAACGCCGCAACGAGCTCGGTCTGTATTGGGGGCTTTATTATGTTCTTTTCCGTCGTTGTTGGCTTGCTTCAAAATTCTAAGGTGCCGATTATTGCTAAAAACATAATTTCAAGCTTTGTAGAAATAACGAACGCAGCAAAACACCTATCAGTGAGCTTTCGGTCTCTACCTATTATAAGTATAGCAATTACCGGCTTTGCAGTTGGCTTCGGTGGTCTTTCGGTTATCCTTCAATCCGCTTATTTCTGTTCGGGTTCAAATATAAAAGTAAAAAAACACGTTTTTATTAAGCTAACAGAAGGACTTATTTGCGCTATAATTTCCGCACTGACTTTTATTCTTACTGCTCGATAAGCGATTCTTTTCTGGTATTATACAAGCGTAAAAAAACTGCTGATGTGTGGTGCCCTTAAAGACACTACGCAGCGATATAAATCCTCTGCAGGTTTTGCGATACGTGGCTGAACGCCACTGGATATGCCTTCGTCTCGATATGTTTGATACGCAAACGAGAGATTATATCATATCGAGTTCGATCGAAGGACGAACATATTGAATTTATGCTTGCGAAATAAGCGTAAATATATCGAGCTTGGCAGAGCAAAACATATTGACAAAATAATAATCTTGCATTTGTGCCCGCAAATGCAGTTTTTGTCAAGAAAAAAAGAGGACAGAGATTGTAAAAAACATTCTCTGTCCTTTTCCTGTCAATAGGTATCGTATTCTATTTAGTTTAAAAACTGTCCTTAAGAGCACAAACCTAATGCAGTGTCCTCTTTTTCACCGATGTGTCATTTAAAGCATACTAAATTCGTGAGCTATCAGAAGGGTAACTCAACGTAATCGGTATCTGTTCCTTCGTTACCGCCCTTATCTGAGAACCCGGGATCTTCATCCTTAACGCAGGATACGAAAGCAAACGCAAGCATGAGCACAAGAATAAGCGAAACTAACTTTTTCACACCCATTCTCCTTTTTTACTTAGAAAGTCTCTCTTCAAGAGCGCTGAGCTCATCGTAAAGAGCCGCAGGAACTCTAGAGCCTACCTGAGCGTAGAACGCTCTGATAGCCTTACAATCCTCGAGCCAAAGTTCCTTATCTACCGAGAGAAGCTCTGCGATAGTTTCCTTACTGATATCAAGACCGGTAATATCGATATCGTCAACGTTGGGAACGTATCCGATAGGAGTCATAACGGCAGATACCTTATCCTCGCAACGAGCGAGAATCCACATAAGTACACGCATATTATCGCCGAATCCGGGCCAGATGAAGTGACCCTCGTCATCGGTTCTGAACCAGTTAACGTGGAATATCTTGGGAGCCTTGGTAATAATCTTACCCATATTGAGCCAGTGTGCCCAGTAGTCACCCATATCGTAGCCTACGAAGGGACGCATAGCCATAGGATCACGACGAACTACGCCGACAGCGCCTGCTGCTGCAGCGGTAGTCTCGGAAGCCATAATAGAACCAACGAATACACCGTTCTGCCAGTCGGTAGACTGATATACAAGGGGAGCGGTCTTCGCACGTCTGCCACCGAATACGATAGCAGAGATCGGAACGCCTGCCGGATCGTTGAACTTATCGGAAAGGCAGGGGCAATTAGCCGCCATCGCGGTGAATCTGGAGTTGGGATGTGCGCCGGACGTGTTAACCTTATCAGCCTTGTTATATGTTCTGTAATCCCACTTCTCACCCTTCCAGTTAAGAGCGTTTTCAGGGGGATTGTTATCAAGACCTTCCCACCATACCGTATTGTCATCAAGATTGTGACATACGTTGGTGAAGATAGTATCCTTCATAGCGGTATGAAGAGCGTTGGGGTTGGAATGCTCGTTAGTACCGGGAGCAACGCCGAAGAATCCGTTCTCGGGGTTAACCGCCCAAAGTCCGCCGTCCTTACCAACTCTGAGCCAAGCGATATCGTCGCCTACGCACCAGGTCTTATATCCCTTATTCTTATATATTGCAGGGGGAATAAGCATCGCAAGGTTGGTCTTACCGCAAGCAGAGGGGAATGCGGCGCTGATGTACTTAACGTCGCCGTCGGGAGACTCGATACCAAGTATGAGCATATGCTCAGCCATCCAGCCCTCCTTGCGTCCAAGATAGGAAGCAATTCGGAGTGCGAAGCACTTCTTACCGAGAAGAACGTTTCCGCCGTAGCCGGAGTTAACCGACCAGATAGTGTTATCCTCAGGGAAATGACAGATGTATCTGTTCTCCTGATCGATATCGGCACGAGCGTGCAGACCCTTTATAAAGTCAGCGCTGTCTCCGAGAGCCTCAAGGACGTTAAGTCCAACTCTTGTCATAATAAGCATATTAAGAACAACGTAGATGGAGTCGGTGAGCTCGATACCGTATTTAGCGAAATCAGAACCTACTACGGACATAGAATAAGGAATAACGTACATAGGCTTATTGTGATAAGAGCCCTTGTAAAGCTTAGAAAGCTTAGCATAGCATTCCTTAGGATCCATCCAGTTATTGATATTACCTGCATCCTCCTTCTTAGAGGTACAAATGAAGGTTCTGTCCTCCACTCTTGCAACGTCGTTGATTGCTGTTCTGTGAAGGTAGCAGTTAGGAAGCTTCTCGTCGTTAAGCTTAAAAAGCTCGCCGCTTGCAACAGCCTGTGCCCTGAGAGCTTCAGCCTGCTCGTCGGTACCGTCAATGAGTATAACCTCGGAAGGACCTACAAGCTCAGCCATCTCGGCAATCCACTCGTTCACAAACTTGTTCTTGGTTACGCTTGTGTTCATTAATTTATCTCCTTTTAAAATATAATCATCATACAAGAAATTAAAAAGCAAATTTCCCATGCATACATTATATCACAACATTTCAAGTTTTTCAACTACAAAACAAAAATAATTAATATTAAATTTACTATTCGACAATCCACGGATAAATATCCTTGAACGGATTTTGCCAACTTGTGTTCTATTATGTCAAAGTCGGTTTTCAATTGGTAGATTTTACCATTTTTAGCCTTTGAATTTTGTAAATTTTTTCGCTATTTTCACTCTTGATTTAGTCTGACATTATGTGGTAAAATGTTCTTGTCCCAAAAATTACCATAATTTACCAATTTTACAGAAAAGGAGTTTAAAAAATGGAAAAAAGCGTAAAAATTCTCATTTGTGCCGAGGACAGCGGAGAGAGAATCCGATTGGCAGAGGGACTGTCAAAGCTCGGATTTTCATCTGTTTATACCGCTGAGAGCGGCAAAAAGGCTATGGCGGCAATAAAAGAAGGAGATATCGAGATTGTTATTACAGATCTTTGGATGTCTGGAATTGACGGTATCGGTCTTATAAGAGGAGCAAAGCTCGAGAACGTGAAAAAAGCTCCCTCTTTCATCCTAATGTCTCCGATAAACAAACAAAGCATTTTGATCGAAGCATCCGAAGCGGGAGCTGACGTATGTATATTAAAGCCTTTCGACCTTCAAAGTCTGTCCTCTCACATCAATTCTCTGATTAAAAGCCGTGAGCGCAGGATGTCGGACAAGCACTCCGTAAGCCCGGATATGGAAGCGCAGGTAACCAAAATAATTCATCAGATAGGTGTACCGGCGCATATCAAGGGATACCAGTATCTGAGGAGCGCAATACTTATGACTATAGAAGACAGTGATATTATAAATTCGGTCACAAAGGTTCTGTATCCTTCAGTAGCAAAGAAATTCGCCACAACGACCTCGAGAGTCGAGCGTGCAATACGCCACGCCATAGAGGTTGCCTGGGACAGAGGCGATATTGATACGTTAAACTCGTATTTTGGCTATACAATACAAAACAGCCGTGGTAAGCCTACGAACTCCGAGTTTATCGCAATGATAGCGGACAACCTCAGACTCAAGTACAAATACACGACTGTTTAAGTATTAAATTATTTAAAGTGAAATAAGTGCTTCAGAAGAAGCGCCTACCCTCCATCGCACGAAGAAGAGTTACCTCATCGGCATACTCAATATCGGCGCCTACAGGAATACCGTATGCAAGTCTTGAAACCTTGACGTCGTAGGGCTCGAGAGCTCTGGCAATATAGGTAGCTGTGGTATCTCCCTTAGGAGTGGGATTTGTCGCAATTATAACCTCGGTGACGCCCTCGTTCTCTACCCTTGCTATAAGCTCCGCAATCTTCAAATCTCTGGGTGTAACGTTGTCAAGCGGTGATAACGCACCGCCGAGCACGTGATACACGCCCTTGTAGGTACGCACACGCTCCATTGTGATAACGTCCTTCGCATCCTCAACCACACAGACAAGCGCTTTGTCTCTGTCCTCGGAGCTGCAAATATCGCAAAGGTCGCTTCTGTCAGATAAGCCGTAGCACCTCGGGCATACGTATACGTCGTTTTTCACCCCGATTATCGCATCGGCAAAGCGTGAAGCCTCCTCATCGGAAAGCTTAAGAACCGCAAAAGCATATCTCGCCGCAGTCTTAGCCCCCACACCGGGAATCCTGCGAAATTCTTCTATCAGCCTCTGAATAGGCGCAATATACTCAGCCATAGTTATCAGAACAGTCCGGGCATACCGGGTATACCCATACTTCCCGTTATCTTTCCGAGTTCATCCTGTGCATCCGACTCAACGCGCTTTATAGCCTCGTTAACCGCAGCAACTACAAGATCCTCAAGGGTCTCAATATCGTCGGGATCTACGATTTCCTCCGAAAGCTTTACAGAAAGAATCTCCTTCTTTCCGTTTATTTTAACGCTGACAACTCCGCCGCCAGCGGATACCTCGTATTCACGAGTCTCAAGCTCAGCCTGCTTACTAGCCATATCCTCCTGCATCTTCTGCGCCTGCTTAATCATAGCCTGCATATTGGACGGACCGCCGCTCTGAGGTATTCTGACCTTCATAATATAAAACCTACCTTTGTTTTTTAATTCTGATTTGCATTATTTATAGCTTCCTCAAGCTCTCTTTCGAGATCGGAAGCAAGCATAGCCTCTCTGGGCTCAATAACTATGCGCACATCGTCAGAGGGGATTCCCTCTCGCTCGGCAATTGCTCCTCTCAATATGAGCAAGTCATCGTTACTCGAAGAAATCTTCTCAGCAAAGAATGATGCCATCCTGATAAGGAAACTGCCGTCCTTCATCCTGAACGCTACCGACCCGGAAAACTGCCCGGAAAGACGGCTTCTGAGCTGTCCTATACGCTCAATCACCGATTGCCATTTATCGTATACGACAGTTTTGCCTTCATTATGTTTAACCGCAGGCTTATCTTCGGATGCCGCACTCGAATCAGACTTACTGTCCGATATTTTATCAATAAACTTGATTTTCGGCAAAACCTTTACAGCGGTCTCGTCTCCTACTATCTGCTTTTGTCCGCCCATACCGAGCTTCAAAACCGAAATCTCTCTTTCCAGCTCCTCGATACGTGCACAAAGCGATTCAAGGGTGACGCTGCTACGTGCATCACACATCCTCGTAAGAGCGATTTCCGCAACCGAGCGCTTAGCGTTGAAGGATCTCTGCATATCCGCAAGAGCGCTCTCAAGTATAGATACGTGATACGCAAGCATAGAGGGTGTAAAGCTGCGAGCTAATTCCGACAGAAATTCATACTCCGAATCGGTAAGGTCGAGGTACTCCTTAGCCTTGTCGGTATTTTTTACAACCATAATGTCACGGTAGCTGTCGATAAGCTCCTGCCAGAATACGGAGATATCGCCACTATTCATAACTATACCGTAAGCGGTGGAATAAATTACGTCGTAATTCTTATCCTTAATAGCCTTTATAAGTCCGTAAACGGTATCTCTCGATCCTGTGCCTACGGTAGTAAAGACTGTCTGTGCGTCTATCCTGTTCCCTGCGCCGGCACACAGCTCAAGCAAGCTTATCGCATCACGCATTCCGCCTCTGGAAACTCTGGAAATTACTCTCGCTCCGTCGTCGGTAAGTGCGATCCCCTCACCCTCGGCTATCTGCATCAGCCTGTCTACTATGCTATCCTGAGCAATTCTCTTAAAATCAAAGCGCTGACACCTCGACACTATGGTCGTAGGCAGCTTATGCAATTCTGTCGTAGCAAGTATAAAGATAACGTATGCAGGCGGCTCTTCGAGAGTTTTAAGAAGCGCGTTGAATGCCGCCGAGGACATCATATGAACCTCGTCAACGATATAGACTCTATACTTAAGCAATGCGGGAGTGAAGGCTATCTCATCCTTCATATCTCTGACGTCGTTGACACCGTTATTACTCGCAGCGTCCATCTCTATAACGTCGGTGGAGACACCGGCATCAATGCTTCGGCATGCCTCACATCTGTTACAAGGATTACCGTTAATGGGATTTTCACAGTTGACAGCCTTTGCAAGTATCTTTGCGCAGCTGGTCTTACCCGTTCCTCTGGAGCCGCAGAAAAGATATGCGTGAGACAGCTTTCCGTTAGCCACCTCATACTTTAGAATATTCGTAACCGCTGCCTGACCCGAGACATCATCGAAGTCACGGGGACGCCACTTGCGGTACAATGCTCTGTAATCAGACATCCGTCCTCCAAAATTGTAATCAAAATAAAAAGGCGCGGCGGTATACCGTCGATAGACCGCAGGACGCCATTAGTACATAATTAAAACAAGCCTACCTACGATAAACGCACCTATTCCAAGCTTGCAGATATAAAATCCATCATTGATGCGTCGAGAAGAGCCATACTCCACTCCGTCGAACGTATCCTTACATACGGTAACCACCGCTTCTGCTCCGGACAGGCACCCCTGCGGCACACTCGATAAACCGCTTAATGCTGCTTGGTTCCCCACCTGACATGGTTCACAGCCTCGAGTTGCGCAAGACCCATTCTTCAACACAGATAATGACGATGCAGACTACACAAGGATAGAAGTCGGAGGCCAAGCGGTCTTAGGAAGACAACTCTAGGTTGCAACTCCTTGGCTCACAGAACGACATGGCTACGATCCGACTTTGCTGCTTGGTTCCCCACCTGACATGGTTCACAGCCTCGAGTTGCGCAAGACCCATTCTTCAACACAGATAATGACGATGCAGACTACACAAGG
>JAZORO010000044.1:0-67002 GCA_045656605.1 Eubacteriales bacterium | reverse complement strand
TTAGTTGACTGATACTAATTGACCGAGGGCTTGAACTGCTGAACTCCTTGTTCAGAGTTTTAAGCAAAACGCAAGCTTCGTTTTCGCTTCATTTCTTCATTCGGTTTTCAATGGGCATTTTAAAAAGCCCTTCTATATATGCGGGTCCTGCAGACGTGCAGGGCTTTTTTGTTTCTGTCCGCCCCCTCTCCCTGTGAGAGAGGCTTTATTTGTTTATGGCTCGCCTTAGAAGACTTTTTTAGCCCGTAAAAATGTCTTTCTCTCGCTAGTATAGATGTGTTTTATTTTCCTTTTGCGTAAAGGGGTTGATTCGGTAAGATGTTAACAAGAACACGCATAACAAGCGTTGTAACGTCCGAGCGAAATAGCTGCGTATCAGGCTTAAAATATTTTCCTAGCGATTTAATTTATTTGTGTTATAATTGTTTAGGACGGAGTGTTTAAAATAACGTTTTGGTAGGGAAAATATATAAAGATATTGAACGCTTAAGGTTGAGTTGTCACATATACGTTATATTAAATAATGAAGGCGAAGAAAATGAAAATTGCAAATTAAAAAGCGAAGTTTGTAAAGAATAGATTGATAAAGAAGAATTTTTTTGCATTACTATTATTACAATTAATATTATTAACTCTTTTTTAATTGCTCGATTATATGTGAAAAAACTCTAAAAAATCATCCTTATGTACAAATATAAAAGCATAACTTTGTGCAAACAATACAATAAAAAAGAATAATTATGCGAGTTAGTCGAGTTTGTAAAAGGGGTATGAAAGAATTTCATACCATATTGATATTAGCAGATGTTTATGATAAAATTAAGTATCTCAAAACCGAGGCAATATTTTAAAATACTAATTTTAAATAAAATTTTATTGCAGAAAGAGGATCCTCTTTCTGTTAAGGCAACTCAGCGAGTTGCCTTAACCTAATCAATAAACAATATCGGCTTCGAGCTTTTTTCATTTTAGGTATTAGTAGTATTTACAATACAAAAATTTTAAGGAGGCTTTTTGAAATGAACAAAAAGTTTAAGAGAATTCTCTCTCTTGTTCTTGTGCTCTGCATGCTTGTTGGCGCGGTAGCTACTCTTGCTTCTTGTAAGCAGGATACCCCCGCTGATGACGGTATTGCAGACGATTACGCTGATAAGTATGCACAGACTTACGACGAGCTTTCTGCTAAGGTTTACAAGGCAGTTCTCGGTGAGTTCTATGAGGCATATATGTTGGCAAAGGCAGAAACTAACGTTTCTATGAAGTATGCGCTTATGGCTATCGCAGAGGCTAAGCTTCTCGAGTCCGGTGTTATGCTTCCTCTTTCCTCTAACGGTGGTATGTATGCTATCTCCAGAGTAGCTCCCAACACCGTTACTTCTACCCTCTGGGGTAATGACTCTTACAGATATCACAACGCTATCGTTTGTGAAGAGATCATTAAGTCCGAGGATAGAGCTGATCTCAAGGCTATGTGGGCTGAGCTTAAGGGCACCGGCACTTGGGAAGCAGAGGCTAGAGAGTATCTTGAAGGTAAGGGATATACCATCAAGAGAACCTACAATCTCGGTTACACCTCTGACCCTCAGACTTGGGACGTTCTTGCTACCTCTATGGCAGCTGACTCCGAGGCTATAGTTAACACCTATGACGGTCTTCTTGAGTACGATAGCGAGAACAATCTCGTTGGCGCACTTGCTACTGACTATGCTTACAACTGGAATGATCCCAGTTGGACTGAGGCTGACGGCTACAAGGTAGTCTTCAATCTCCGTGAGGGCGCTATCTGGGTAGACAACCAGGGCACTAAGGTTGATGATGTTACTGCAGACGACTTCGTTGCTGGTCTTCAGCATATGCTCGATGCAGAGGGCGGTCTTGAGTACCTTGTTCAGGGCGTTATCGTTAACGCTGACGAGTACATCAACGGTGAGGTTACTGACTTCGCTGAGGTTGGTGTAAAGGCTCTTGACGACTACACTGTTGAGTATACTCTTTGCTCTAAGGTTACTTACTTCGACACTATGGTTGGTTACGGCGTATTCGCTCCTATGTCTCGTTCCTTCTTTGAGTCTAAGGGTGGTGCATTCGGTGCTGACTATGATCCTACCGATGAGGATTATGTTTACGGAAAGACTCCCGACGACATCGCTTACTGCGGTCCTTACACTGTTTCATCCAACACTGCAGAGTCTCAGATCGTATTCCAGAAGAACGAGTCTTACTGGAATGTTGACAACATCAACCTTGACACTATCACCTGGAAGTTCAACGACGGACAGGATGTTACCAAGGCATACACCGATATGAAGGCCGGCACCATCGACGGTTGCTCGCTTAACGATTCTACTATCGTAAGTGCAAAGGCAGAGAAGCCTTCTTCGGAAAGCGACAAGACCTACTTCGACGCATACCACTACGTTTCTTCTACCGATGCTACCTCCTTCATGGCATTCGTTAACCTCTATCGTCACTCCTATGCTAACTTCAACGATGAGACCCACGTTGTTTCTCCTCAGTCTGAGGCTGAGAGAATCAGAGCTAGAGCGGCTATGACTTCTAAGAGCTTCCGTCTTGCACTTGCTTTCGCTACCGACAGAGCTACCTACAATGCTCAGGTTACCGGTGACGATCTTAAGCTTACCTCTCTCCGTAACACCTATACTCCCGGTACATTCGTAACTCTTGCTGAGGAAGTTACCGTTGAGATTAACGGCGAGGAAGTAACTTATCCTGCAGGCACCTTCTATGGTAAGATCATCCAGGATCAGCTTGACGCTGACGGTGTTCCGATCAAGGCTTGGGATCCCGATGCTGACGGCGGTATCGGTTCTTCCGACGGATTCGACGGCTGGTACGATGCAGACAACGCTAAGGAATATATGGCAGAGGCTGTTGAGGAGCTCGCAGATATGGGTATCACTGTTGACGCAGATCACCCCATCGTTATCGACCTTCCCGTATACGCAGCAAGCACTGTTTATATGAACCGTGGTCTTGCATACAAGACCTCTGTTGAGACTGCTACCGAGGGTCTTATCAAGGTTAACCTTGTTGAGTGTGCTGACGCTAGCCAGTGGTACTATGCAGGTTACTATCCTCCTACCGGTTATGAGGGCAACTACGATATGTGTGACCTCTCCGGTTGGGGCCCTGACTACGGTGATCCTTCCACCTACCTTGACACCATGCTTCCTGACTACGCAGGTTACATGACCAAGGCACTTGGTATTTTCTAATACCGGAAAATAGTAAATTTTACACGGTAGAGGATGAACTTCGTGTTCATCCTCTTATCGTGTGTTTTATGAGAGAAATATTATGACAAAATATTTGTTAGGCCGTATTGTTCGCGGCTTGTTATCTGTTATTCTGGTCGTTACGATAGTAATGATCTTGATATACACCTGTATGAACAGGGAGCTTATCTTCAAGTCCGACCCCGTATTCAGTAAGAAGAAGGGTAACGAGAAGGAAGTATATATGATGCAACAGTGGGAGCTTTACGGATATCTTGATTACGTAAGCTATTCTGACTTTCTCGGAGAGCTGCTCGCATCGGGAGAGATTGATAAGGATGAGTATGCGGTTGCAGTAAAAATCGCTAACGAATCTTCGGGTGATTCAGCAATTACTAAAAAGTATGTCAGACTCTTCCAGAATAAATATAAAAATGAACTGGGATATGAGGTTGAGCGTCTTAAGGGAGACAGTGCTGCAGGCGGTCGTCCTGCGCTTTACGCTTATAAGGATATCCCGATTACTACACGTCTTTGGGAGTATATCTCGGGTCTTATTTCCATCGACAATATACACTACGTGAAGGAAGATATCGAAAACAGAGGTCTTACCTTTACATTATTTGACCCAGCCTATGGTGGTGAGAAGTTCTCCCCCGCAATAATGGGTAACGGTACTCGTCATAAATACCTTTTGTATTTTGATGATACTTTCCCCTACATTCATCAGAATTTAGTTTCCGTTAACCTCGGAAAATCCTATACAGTAAGCAAGGGTATTGACGTCTTCGATGATATGACTCGTCCTCAGGGTCCTCTTGTTTATTCTACGGTTTATTATCCTACCGGCTTAGCCGAGAGACGTGCTGATAATTTGCACACGGCTACCTATATCAAGGGTTCTCTTGCCGCATCCGAGCCGCTTTCGAAGTTCTTTGTAGACGACTATACAAACGTAGCTACGTCGAAGAGCGGACTTTCAAGAATCGGTTATTCCTTTATCATAGGTCTTATATCCGTTATCCTTGCGTACGTGCTTGCTATTCCTCTCGGAACGCTTATGGCGCTCAAGAAGGATAAGTTTGTTGATAAGCTGGGAACGGCGTATATCGTCTTCATCATTGCGGTTCCTTCACTCGCATATATCTTCTTGTTTAAGGCGATAGGCGCAGGGATGGGACTTTCTACGACGTTCGATGAATTGAACCCGCACCCCGAGATGTATATTCTTCCTATCGTGTCGCTGGCGCTTCCTTCGGTCGCTAACCTTATGAAGTGGCTCAGACGTTATATGATAGACCAGATGAACTCGGATTACGTTAAGTTTGCTCGTTCGGGCGGTCTTTCCGAGGGTGAGATATTCTCTAAGCACGTGCTTAAGAATGCTATCATACCAATAGTACACGGTATACCCGGTAGCGTGCTCGGATCTCTTGTCGGTGCTATTATTACCGAGCGCGTTTACGTAGTTCCCGGTACAGGTAACCTGCTTACCAAGGCTATTAATATGTACGACAACGGTGCAATAGTCGGTGTAACTCTCTTCTACGCACTTCTGTCGGTTGTTTCCATTATACTCGGTGACATCTTTATGTCCCTTGTCGATCCCAGAATCTCATTCTCTTCGAAAGCGAGGTAACGGTTGTGAGCGAAAAAACAGTTAATATAGACGACCTTAATCTCAGCGACGAAGAGCTGTTTTCAAAGGTTGATATAAATGAGCTTGAATCCGAGAAGATCACAGCTCCCAGATATTCCTACTGGCACTCTGTGTTCCGCGTGTTCTTCAAGAATAAGCTTAATATTATTATGCTTTCCTTGCTTGTCCTCATTATTGCGTTTGCGTATATTTATCCGTTGGCGATAAACTACGATCCTATTGAGGCAGCTAAGGAGCATCTTAATCAGCCGGATGCTAAGCATCTTATGCCCGGCGCCGCACTTGAAAAGTACGGCTTCAGCCTAAAATGGATACTCGGCTCGGGTAAATCTGGTGAGTCTACTTTCGATGCTATGTGGTACGGCTCCTCGATATCCATTTCTCTCGCCCTCATTTGCGCAGCGATAAATATGCTGGTCGGCGTTCTTGCTGGCGCAGTATGGGGATTTTCAAAGAAGGTTGATATGATAATGACCGAGGTATATAACGTAGTTGCCAACGTCCCATATATCCTTCTTATTTCCGTAATAGTTATGATTATGACAGCATCCTTCTGGTCTATGGTATTTGCCTTGACTATAACGGGATGGCTGGGTATAGCTTACTTTATCAGAACACAGGTTATCATTATTCGTGATAGAGAGTATAACCTCGCATCCAGATGTCTTGGTACTCCTATTTGGAGAATAGCAACTAAGAATATTCTCCCCTTCATGACGTCTATCATAGTTACTCTTATCGCTACCGAGATTCCTTCGTATATTTCCTATGAGGTGTTCCTCTCATACATCGGCATGGGTCTTTCTGATAGATCTCTCGGTAAGATAATTGAGGAAGCACAGAGCGCTATGAGTACTCCCGGTTGGGCGTTTGAATTCTGGTCGCCTGTTGCTATCGCTTCTGTTATTACCGTCGTTCTCTACGTTATAGGACAGAACCTCGGTGATGCTTCTGACCCCAGAACACATATGTAATGGAGGTGCAAGATGAATAATAACAGAGTATTGATGTCAATAAAGGATCTTAAAGTAAAGTTCCGTGTAAGAGGTAGGATTCTTACTGCTATCAGAGGAATTTCTTTGGATCTTTATGAGAACGAGTCTATTGCTATCGTTGGTGAGTCCGGTTCGGGTAAATCAGTATTTACGAAGACGTTTGCCGGTATGCTCGAGCAGAACGGTTTTATCAGCGACGGTAAGATCCTCTTTGATGACGAGGAGCTCGCAGAAACCAATGTCCAGCTTAAGAAGCTTGATAAGTGGTTGATAGATTTTGCATACAAGCGTCTTAACGCGTTCTCTAAGCTTGAACTCGGAGCGGACGTTTACCGTGCGCTTGCAGAGCTCGAGCGTGAGAAAAAGGAGAAGGGTGTCCTCACTGATGAAGAAGAGAAGCAGTTCGATGAAGAACTCGCAGCTCTTGATTTCAAGAAGACCGAGGCTTATAACCTTAGACTTACTATCGATCCTTCCAAGGAAAAGGAAAGACATAAGGAAGTCACTGCAACAGTTTATGCGCTTACAGAAGAAATAAAGTCAGTCGAGGCAAAGAGAGCGGCAGTTGTAAAGGCTCACAAGGAATCTCTCAAGTCCGATACTGCATATCTTGAGTATTATAATTCCAAGAAGGCGGAGCTCAAGGCTCAGTATCTTGAAAAGTGCTCGGGTGAGATTTCCGACGAGACTAAGGCAAGAAACCTTATTATTGCGAAGGAGATATATCTTTCGATAGGTAGATACGGTATCAGCCATAGACTCCAGCTTATGTTCTCTCTTCTTTCGTCGCTTAAGAAGGCTATGAGGATAGGCGCTGATCTTTCCGATGATGAGGTTTTGAATTCCGTGTTTGACACGGCTACCTTCCGTGTAAAATATGTCGATGAGTCTGAAGATAATCTGCACGGCAGATGCGTCATAAACCTTGCTAAGGTTAAGAATAATCAGGACTGGACAAAGGTCAGAGGAACAAGAATTGCTACTGTATTCCAGGACCCTATGACCTCACTTAACCCGATTATAACTATTGGTAAGCAGATAACGTCTATTATTCTTAAGCATCAGAATTGCTCCGAGCTTGAAGCTAGAGCCAGAGCTATCGAGCTTATGAAGAAGGTCGGTATTCCCAATGCGGAGAACCGTTATGACGATTATCCCTTCCAGTACTCCGGCGGTATGAGGCAGAGGATAGTTATTGCTATCGCTCTTTCCTGCCAGCCTAAGATACTCATCTGCGATGAGCCTACGACGGCGCTCGACGTTACCATTCAGGCTCAGATCCTTAAGCTTATAAAGGATTTGCAGAAGGAGTTCAACTATACTATAGTGTTCATCACTCACGACCTTGGCGTTGTCGCAAATATTGCTGATAGAGTAGCTGTTCTTTACGCAGGACAGCTTATAGAGCTCGGTACTGTTGAGGAGGTCTTCTACGACCCCAAGCATCCCTATACGTGGGCTCTGCTTTCCTCTCTTCCTCAGCTCGCTGAGAGAGACACGACCCTTTATTCGATAACGGGTACTCCTCCCTCGCTCTACAACGATATTGTAGGAGATGCATTTGCTCCGAGAAACCCATATTGTCTTAAGATAGATACTCTCAAGGAGCCACCTATGTTCCGTGTGACCGATACTCATTACGCTAAGACGTGGCTTTTGGATCCCAGAGCGCCTAAGTTTGATAAGCCTGAGATAATCAATGGTATTCACGAAAAACTCTTGAAGACGTTCAACATCAGGGAGGTGACGGATAATGAGTAAAAGCGAAAACAAGAATAACCGTCACAGGTATTTGCCCGAAAACGGTCCTATTGATGAGAAGAACGGCAAGGAAATACTTCTTTCGCTCAAGAACGTGGACATCACCTTTGGTAAGGGTGATAAGGCGGTCAGAGCGGTAAAGAACGCAAGCTTTGATATTTACAAGGGCGAGACCTTCTCGCTTGTTGGAGAGTCCGGATCCGGTAAAACTACCATAGGTAGAGCAGTTATCAGAGTTAACCCCTGCGCTGCGGGTGAGATTCAGTATAAGGGCGTCAGAATTTCCGGTAAAACCTCTAAGGGCGTTGATCGTGAGGTAATAAGGAATATTCAGATGATATTCCAGGATCCTGCCGCATCTCTTAACGAGCGTGCGACCGTTGATTATATCATTTCCGAGGGTCTTTATAACTTCCATCTCTTTGAGAGCGAAGAGGATAGAGTTAAGAAGGTTGAGAAGATGATAGAAGAGGTTGGACTTCTCCCCGAGCATCTGACAAGATATCCTCACGAGTTCTCCGGCGGACAGCGTCAGAGAATAGGAATAGCGAGAGCGATGGTTATGGAGCCCGAGCTTGTTGTTGCAGACGAGCCTATCTCGGCGCTTGACGTGTCGATAAGAGCACAGGTTCTTAACCTTCTTAAGAAATTCCAGAAGGAGAGAGACGTTACCTATCTCTTTATTGCGCACGACCTTTCAATAGTCAGATTTATTTCGGATAGAATCGGCGTTATCTATAAGGGTGATATCGTTGAGATTGCCGATGCTGAGGAGCTCTTCAACTTCCCGATGCATCCTTATACAAGGTCTTTGATATCTGCAATTCCGATTCCCGATCCTAAAATTGAGAAGAATAAGATTCTCTTTACCTACGACCCCTCTGTTCACGATTATAGCGTGGATAAGCCTGAGCTTGTTGATATCGGTGGCAACCATTTTGTCTACGGTAACAAAGCGGAGATTGAGGAGTATAAGAGAATCAGAGAGAGCGGTGTTCCTCTTCAGTCTATCACTATCTCCGATAAAGCAACGCTTTATACGGATAACGCTGATGAGAATTCGGAATCTATTCCTGCCGGAGAGTACATCCTTGACGCTCCTGTCAAGGATACGGGAAGTAAATGGTATTCGTTTGGCTCATTCCTTCTTCCTGTATTCGGTCTCATAGGCGGATTTATATTTAAAAAATTCAAGTATTTAAGAAATTACAAGGCTTGTAAGAAGGGCGCAATAGCAGGATTTGCTACTCTTGGCGGTATAATAGGATTGTTCCTTATTATGCTTCTTACTGCACTTCTTTAATGCCGTGCGATCCGGTGCGATTTGTCTCTTCTGCGGTATGACTTATACCCCGAGGGGAGCTTGTCGCATCGGATATTGCTTTAAGTTTGATCTAAAGGTAGGATAATAATGGGAATAGGTGATAATAAGCGTCCCCGTAGTGTAAAGCCTGTTATTAAGGTTGAGCTCAGTGAGAAAAACAAGGGCCTCAGGATAGCTGCGGTTATTCTTCTTATTGTGATTGCCGCAGTAGCCTTTACAGTTGTGGTAAGAGATTTGCTCGGTCACAACGAAGGCTGGCAGACAATTACCCCAAAAGAGGATGTATTCGGATTTACCGATGAAATTGCTATAAGCTACGATCTCGGAAGGTCAGGGCTTACCGTAATGGAAGAAAATAATCTCATTTCCGAGCTTTATACCGATGTTGCAAAGAGGATGATAAAGCTCTTTGAGTCTGAGAAAGAGTACGCCGACGTTTCAAATCTCGCATATATCAGCAATCATCCCGGCATTGAGATCACCGTAGACCCTGTGCTCTATGACGCATTGGCGCTGATAACGGAAGGCGGAAGCAGGAGAATATACCAGAAGCCTATTACGGATGCGTACAGAATGCTCTTCGGCTGTGAGAACGAGATTATTGCGAAGGATTACGACCCTTACTACAATAGCGACGTAGCCGCCAAATTTGACGAAATAAACTCTTATATATTGAATGATGAGCACATCAGACTTGAGCTGCTTGATGACAATAAGATTATTCTTTACGTGAGCGACGAATACGCAAGCTATGCTGAGGCTAACGGACAGGTGGGGTATCTTGATTTCGGTATTTTCAGGAACGCATTCTTTGTTGATGCGCTTGCAGATGAGCTTATTGAAAAAGGATATACCTACGGAAGTGTAGTATCCTTCGACGGATTTTCTAGGAGCCTTGACACACGTAACGTTGAGTACGCACTGAATATTAACGATATTTATGAGGGTCACCTTTACACGGCTGCCAGCTTTAAGTTTACGGGAAGAATAGCTACCGTGCAATTCAGAAATTATCCTATGAACTCGTCAGAGTTTATGCACTATTTTATGTATGAAGATGGCTCGGCGCACCTGTATATTTCAGAAACGGATGGAAAGTACAGAAGCGCAATAGACACTCTGTACGCATATTCGACCGATCTTGGCTGCGCACAAATAGCTTTGTCCGCATCCGAGCTGTATATCAGAGATTCTATCGATTACGAGCTTGTCGATGAGCTTAAATATTGGGGAATTGACATTGTTTTCGCAGACGATGATGCAAAGGTAAAATATACCGAAGAGCAGGGAAATATCGGTGACCTGTATGAGAGCGAGGATGTCAAATACTTAAAGGAATTTATCGACTAACCGAGTCGCAAAAAAAGAACCTTGCCTAATGAAAAAGGTAAGGTTCTTTTCTTATATAATAAATCAGCATTGCTTTATGAGGCGGATATAAAATTCAGCAGCTCTTTGCGCACATTCGTGGCGGATTCTTTCATTGTTTCCGTGTATTGTGGCACGCTCCTCGCTTGTTAAATCCATAGCGGAGAAACGATAAACCTTGTCAGAAATTCTGCCCCAATGTCTGCTGTCAGAGCACTGTACCATAAGATAAGGGGAGATGATTGCTCCATCCCAGGTGGAGACGATAGCCTTAGCTACCTTTGAGAATCCGTCTGCGCTTGTATCGGATATTCTGCTGGGATTTGCGCCTCTGAGTACAGTCAAATCAATAGCATCGTCGCCGATAGTCTTTCTTACGCAATCTACAGCACTCTCTACGGTATCAAGTGGATTTAGCCTCATATTTGTTACCATAGAAGCGACCGGCGGTATTACGTTGGTTGTAGAGCTGCCCCTTGCCTGAGTGAAGGCGACTGTAGTACGCATAAGTGCGTTTAACTCTCCGCCGCTTTTCTTGCAAATAAGGTCAAGCACACCGCTGAAAGCCCATAAGTTTGCAAAAATCATACGGTATAAGAAGGTAGAATGCCTTCCGAGCGTATCGAACATTTCTTCTACGGGCTTCGTCAGATGAGCTTTAAAGGGATTTGCTTCAAGCTTAGTGCAAGCTTTTGCAAGACGAACAAGGGGTGAACCTGGCTTAGGTGCAGATGAGTGACCGCCGCCACTCTTAACCTTGTATTCGAGATCGATCATACCCTTTTCGGCGATTCCTATAAGTCCGCAGGGCGCTTTTACACCGGGGAATACGTTCTCTACGACAGCGCCCCCCTCATCCAACACGAGCGCAGGTGTAATTTTGTTCTCTTCGAAGTAGTCGACGATATTTACAGCGCCCTTGCCGTTGACCTCTTCTCCGCCGGAGAAGGCGAGATAAACGTCTGATTCGGGTACAAAACCGTTCTTAATAAGATGATTAACTGCGAAGAGCGCTCCGCCGAAGGTCACCTTCGTGTCGAGTGTTCCTCTGCCCCAGAGAACTCCGTCTTCACTGATACCGTCAAAGGGCGGCTTCTCCCAGTTTTCCTCTATTACGGGTACTACGTCATAATGCGCCATAAGCACCGTTGGTGCATAGTGAGTCTTTCCTTCCCATTTGTAGAGAAGCGCTCTGTCCGGCATCATCTTCAGCGTGCAGACTTTGTAAAGCTCGGGATAAAGCTCGGGGAGCAGGTCTAAGAGCTTCGTAAATTCCTTCTCCTCCTCAAGCGCTCTGTCATAGTTGGATACGGTCTTACATCTGACGAGCTTCGCAAGATTCTCGATAACAGCATCCTTGTCAAAGTCTATTTCTTCATCGTCTTTTTCCAAATCGGGCTTAGGCTTAAATTGCAGAGTTCTTATAATAATCACCGATATAAGAGCAAGCAAAATGGCTCCCAAACCTATAAAAATGTAAACAATAGGGTTCATTTTAGTCTATTAAACCCATCCTTTCTTATATAGAAGACGGGATGCCCCGATGGTAAAGAGCACACCGACAGGCACCATAATTCCGACTGTTGAGGTGTTTATCGCAGGAACAAACACGAAGAGTATCAGCATAAGGACGACGGGAGCAATGGATATCTTCCAGTTCTTTGAGATAAATACCACTCCCAGAGCTCCGAAGAGAGCGGGTAGGAGCTGATCGAATGCGGGGGTCAGAGCCTTGTTTTCCAAAAGCGGAGTTAAGGGGATAATCAGTATTACGCCGACAATAATAACAACCGTAGTTACTATCGAGGACACGGCGATTGCAATAGTGGATACAATGTCGCCTTCCTCTGTTTTAGCGTCAACTCCCATACTTTCGAGTGCGTTAAGTGCGCAGGGGAGCTTCAAATTAGATATATTTCCTGTTACGAAGGAAAGATAAGATCCGCCTGCTCCGAGCATAGGTATGAAGGTTATGGTTTCAACAACTCCGACAGCCCAGTACATAGGCGCTGTGGCGATAAGCCCTTGACCGAGAGCCTTCCAGTCGGGAACCGCTTGGAATATTATTCCCACAATAACGGGGAACATAAGAAGAACAACCATAACGATAAGATTCCAGACAGTGCCGTCACGGTGAACGGAATCCATATAATCAAGCTTCTCGTTTTTCATTATGCCATACCTCCCAAAAAAGCTGTGATGGGAATTGCCGCAGCCATACCAACAACCATACATATAGGCAACGCATAGTCGTTAAGCCATTTCCAGCCGAGCTTCTTCATAAGCAGTCCCGAGATACACATCAGAACAGCGCTGATTGCCATAACGCACACGGGTATGAGTCCCGAGGTTGACGAATATTCTATAACCTTTTCGATTCCGTCTTCCTCGACAATCTCGGTAAACACACCGTCGGTAGCAAGCCAAAGGCGGGAAACGTCAGAGAATACGTATCCTACGAAGGCGGAAATCATACCTATAAATAGTGAATTCTGAAGAATGTCCGACCATTTCTTGTCCTTGTTTTCAAAGCTGACAAGACCCTTCTGCATACGCTTGGCGAGCACGGGTACGAGCCATATGCCGACCATTATCGAGATAGTCATAACGGATGCTATTGTCACAAATTGTGATGCGGTCATAGTGCCGGCAAGCTTTGCGAGCGTCGTACCCATACCCGAGGCGGCGTTTGCGGCAGCGATAGTCTCATACGAGAGAGAGCCTACGACAGAGAGCCTTAGCCAGGGCAGAGCTACGCCGAGGGATTTTGAAAGGGCGAGCACTGTGATAACGATAGACACGGCGGGTGCTATTGTGAATATCGCCGATGAGATAATAATCTTCTTAATTTTGCGCATATCCATTCCTTTAGCCGAGGCTCTTCTGTAAGCCTTAATAAGGAAGTAGACAGATTGCGCAAGCACAAGTGCGATAATAATTCCGACAAGCAAGAATATTATCGGATGATTTACGTTGAACTGCATAAATATCTCCTCTTCTTTGTTTATTAAAAATATTGTACCTCTCTAAAGTTTTTTTGTCAAGTTTTAAGACTAAATACGAATAAATAAATGTGTAAAAGCTATTGAAAAGTAAAAGTCTTTGTGGTACAATATTCTAAAACAGCCGCAAAAGATGTGGCATATACAGAGGTCTATAATGAAAAGAGATTTGATAAGAGCAATTTACGAGGATTCCGCATCGTTTGACGGCAGGACTGTCACCGTTGGAGGGTGGGTCAGAAATCTCAGAGATTCTAAGGCGTTTGGATTCATCGATCTTAACGACGGTTCTTACTTTAAGAGTGTACAGGTTGTTTTCGAGAGAGAGAAGATAGACAACTATGACGAGATAGCAGGACAGAACGTCGGCGCAGCGCTTGTCGTTACCGGCGTCGTAGTGCTTACTCCCGAAGCTAAGCAGCCCTTCGAGATTAAGGCGGCTAAGGTAGAAGTAGAGGGCGCATCTACTCCCGACTATCCTCTTCAGCCTAAGAGGCATACCGTTGAGTACCTCAGAGAGCAGGCGTATCTGCGCCCGAGGACCAACCTCTTCTCGGCTGTGTTCAGAGTGCGCAGCGAGGTTGCCTACGCTATACACTCCTTCTTCCACTCCCGTGGCTTTGTCTACGTTCATACCCCCATTATTACAGGCTCTGACTGTGAGGGTGCGGGAGAGATGTTCAGAGTGACAACTCTTGATATTAACAATCCCCCCAGATGCGAGGACGGTAGCGTAGACTTTTCGAAGGACTTCTTCGGAAAGAGCACTAACCTTACCGTTTCCGGTCAGCTTAACGGTGAGACGTACGCTATGGCGTTCGGAAATATATATACCTTCGGACCTACCTTCCGTGCTGAGAATTCCAACACGGCTCGCCACGCAGCTGAGTTCTGGATGATAGAGCCCGAGATTGCATTCGCTGATCTTAACGATAATATGGCTCTTGCGTGGGATATGATTAAGTTTATTATCAACCACGTTATGGATAACTGCAAAGAAGAGCTCGAGTTCTTTAATAAGTTTGTTGATAAAGGGCTCCTCGATAGACTCTCTGCGCTCCGCGATGCGGATTATGCTAAGGTTACCTATACCGAGGCGATAGACGTGCTTCTTAAGTCGGGCGCTGAATTCAAGTATCCCGTTTACTGGGGAGTCGATCTTCAGACCGAGCACGAGAGATATCTCACCGAGCAGGTTTACAAGAAGCCTATATTCCTCGTTGATTATCCGAAGGATATCAAGGCGTTTTATATGCGTCTTAACGATGACGGAAAGACGGTTGCGGCAATGGACCTTCTCGTTCCCGGCGTCGGCGAGATTATCGGAGGGTCTCAGCGAGAGGAGCGTATGGACGTCCTGACTGCCCGTATGGCGGAGCTCGGACTTAAGGAAGAGGACTATTGGTGGTATCTCAATCTTCGTAAGTACGGCGGAACTAAGCACGCAGGCTACGGCCTCGGCTTTGAGCGTATAATTATGTACCTCACAGGCGTATCGAACATTCGTGACGTTATACCTTATCCGAGAACTGTTGGAAACGCAGAATATTGATGGTTTGTAAAAATAAGAGCGGCACGGAGTTTTAGGCTTACCGTGTCGCTTTTACTGTTATTCTGTTTTCTTGATTTCGGTTACAGTAAGAATACCCTCGCAGACAACGAAGGATATATTGTCATTGCCGTAAGTCATACCGTACGGCTCGTCGGTATCTTTCTTGTACGATGGTCTTGGATCCAGAGCCAAAAGTTCAAGGACGGTGCTCTTGTTTTTCTCTTCGAGCATTGATAACAATTCATCGGAAATATTAACCTCAAGCCTGTGTCCGAGCACCCCGTCCGCAAAGCCACCTACAGCATCGGGGTGACTGTCCGTGTAGGCAAGATACGGCTTAATATCGTATATAGGCGTCCCATCCTTCATATCAGCTCCCTCAACCGTCAGTACAGGGCCCTCTGAGGTAATTTCTACGTTAATAAGGCGCACTGACGAGAGCCCTAATGGGTTAGGCCTAAAGGGGGAGCGTGTAGCAAAAACGCCAACTCTTTTGTTTCCGCCCAGCCTCGGCGGACGGACGGTCGGAGACCAGGTTTCCTTATGCGCTTCCGAAAAATCCCAGATGAGCCATAGGTGCGAGAACCCCTCTATGCCCTTTATCGCATCAGGATTTCTGTACTCCTCGAAAAAGACTATGCGAGATATGTTTTTAACCATACCGCTCTGCCTCGGAACACCGAATTTCTCCTTGTAGTCCGTATGTATTGTGGCTATATGCTTCATTGCCTTCACCTCTTTTGTGTCTGTCGGAGCTATTTTAGCATATTTCGGTATAAAAGTCCACCCCGACTTGTAAAACTTTTTTGCATATTTAAACCTAAAAATATGAACTGTATTTGAAAAAAACAAAAAAAATCAGTGAAATTTATTGACAAAATTTTAACGCTGGAGTATAATAGCAACAATTATATATTTATCTTTTAAAGGAGAAGAAAAATGAACAGAGTTTATAATTTTTCTGCAGGTCCTTCTCAGCTTCCTCTTGAGGTCCTCCTTAAGGCACAGGCTGAGATGCTGGATTACAACGGTACCGGTATGTCTGTTATGGAGATCAGCCACCGTACCCCCGAGTTTGAAGAGATACTTCACTCTGCTGAGAATTCTCTCAGAGAGCTTATGAATATTCCTTCCAACTACAAGATTCTTTTTCTTCAGGGTGGAGCATCCACTCAGTTCGCTGCAGTACCCCTTAACCTTCTTTCCGAGCACAAGTGCGCTGATTATATAGTATCCGGTCAGTTCTCGAAGAAGGCGTATCTTGAGGCTAAGAAGTACGGAGATATCAGCATTGCGGCATCCTCGGCAGGCGCTACTCCCACGTTCTCCTCTGTCCCCGAGACTAAGCGCAGCGACTTCCGTCCCGATGCAGATTACGTGCATATGTGCTTTAACAATACTATCTACGGCACTAAGTTCAACTACATTCCCGATACAGGAAGTGTACCTCTTGTTGCCGATATGTCCTCTTGCATTCTTTCTGAGCCGGTCGATGTATCAAAGTTTGCGCTTATATATGCAGGTGCGCAGAAGAACGTAGCTCCCGCAGGCCTTACAATAGTCATAGTTCGCGACGATATTATCGGTAATGCAAGACCCGATACCCCGGATATGCTTAATTATAAGCTTATGGCGGACAATGATTCTATGTATAATACACCCCCCTGCTGGTGCATTTACATCGCTAAGCTTGTTTTCGATCATATACTTTCTATAGGCGGTCTCGATGAGATGAAGCGCCGCAATGAGAGGAAGGCAAGTTTGCTTTACGATTATCTTGACGGTCAGCAGTATTATACCGCATCCGTCAGCAAGCATTGCCGTTCTATGATGAACGTTGTATTCGTCACAGGGGATGCCGAGCTTGATAAAAAATTTGTTAAGGAAGCAGAGGCGGCAGGACTTAGAAATCTCAAGGGACACAGATCGGTCGGCGGTATGAGAGCGTCAATATATAACGCTATGCCGTACGAGGGTGTTGAGAAGCTTGTTGCGTTTATGAAGCAGTTCGCTGAGAACAACCCTAAAATTTTGACCTAATCAGTCGATCTGTGGCGCACCGGGTGAGGTGCGCCACAGCTTTATAAAACTATTCGGAAAGGTGTATTTAAATGAAAATCCAGCTTGTGAATAAAATTGCAAAGATAGGCTTAGACAGATTTCCTTCGGAGTATGAGGTCGGTGCCGACGTTACCTCTGCCGATGCTATGATGGTTAGATCCGCATCCTTACACGAGGCTGAATTCGGTAAAGAGCTTCTCGCCATTGCCAGAGCGGGCGCCGGAGTAAATAATATTCCTCTTGACAGATGCGCTGAGAACGGTATAGTTGTATTCAACACTCCCGGCGCTAACGCTAACGGCGTTAAGGAGCTCTGCATAGCAGCCCTTATACTCGCTTCCCGTGACGTAGTCGGCGGAATAGAGTGGGCTTCTACACTCGGTATGGACGGCGGTGACGTTGCAAAGGCGGTCGAGGCAGGCAAGTCTCGCTTTGCGGGCAGAGAGATCCTAGGCAAGACCCTCGGAGTTATCGGTCTTGGCGCAATAGGCGGTCTCGTTGCAAACGCCGCTCGCTCTCTCGGTATGAACGTTGTGGGATGCGACCCGTACATTACCGTTCAGGCGGCGTGGAGCCTTTCTCGCTCTATCGAGAAGGCTGATAGCTACGATGAGGTGTTTGCTAAGTCTGATTACATTACTCTACATATTCCTTCAACAAAGACGACTAAGGGCATAATTAATAAGTCCACCATAGCGAAAATGAAGGACGGAGTTCGTATTATCAACCTTGCGAGAGCAGATCTGGTTAACGCCGATGATATTAGAGAAGCCCTTGAGAGCGGTAAGGTTGCAGCGTATGTTACCGACTTCCCGACCGAGGAGACATTGGGACTTAAGAATACCGTAAACATCCCTCACCTCGGAGCGTCCACCGCTGAGAGCGAGGACAACTGTGCGGTTATGGCGGCCGATGAGCTCGTTGAGTATCTGTCCACAGGAAACATCAGGAACTCGGTGAATTATCCTGCGGTCAGCATTCCTCATACAGGTGCGTCCAGACTCTGCATCTGTCATAAAAACGTGCCTAATATTCTTTCTCAGATTACATCTGCGGTATCTCAGAGAGGCATAAACATAGAGAATATGTCGAACGGATCCAAGGGAGAATATGCTTATACCATAGTTGAGCTTGGCGTAAGCGTACCCAATGATATCGCTGATGAAATAGACACCATTGACGGCATTATCAGGGTAAGAGTGCTTTGATTTCCGTGGCGACCCTATTTTTTGGAGGGTCGCCTTTTATTCTGTCTAAAGCACAGATTTTGGAAAAATTGCTTAGAATTTGTCGTAAAAAAACAAAAACAAATTCAGGACAAGAAAAAGTTTATATACTTCGTCAAATGAAAAATGTTTGATTTTTTTTATATTATGTGGTAAAATATTTCTTTGGTAATTGTTTGAGATGAAAAGAGAGGAAAACGGATATGAAGCGCACCGATTTGAGAAATATCGCTATTATAGCTCACGTAGACCACGGAAAGACTACTCTTGTTGACGAGCTTCTTCGTCAGGGCGGAATTTACCGTGACAACCAGGAGATGGATGACCGAGTTATGGATTCGGGAGATCTTGAGAGGGAGAGGGGTATAACCATTCTCGCTAAGAACACCGCAATTCACTATAAGGATGTAAAGATAAACGTAATAGACACTCCCGGCCACGCAGATTTCGGCGGCGAAGTCGAGAGAATACTTAAGATGGTAAACGGAGTTATTCTTCTTGTCGATGCAGCGGAAGGACCGATGCCGCAGACTCGCTTCGTTCTTGAGAAGGCTCTGCAGCTTAATCACAGAGTTATAGTGGTAGTAAATAAGATAGACAGACAGGATGCTAGACTTGATGAAATAGGAGACGAGGTTCTCGAGCTTTTACTCGAGCTTGATGCAACCAACGAGCAGTTGGATTCTCCTATGCTTTTCTGCTCGGGCAGAGCAGGTACCGCTTCCTTCGATCCTCATACACCCGGCACAGATCTTACGCCTCTTCTTGACACTATCGTTGATTATATGCCGGCTCCCGAGGGTGAAGAGGACGACCCCCTTCAGCTCCTTGTTTCCTCTATCGATTACAACGAGTTTGTAGGAAGAATAGGAATAGGCAGAATAGAGAGAGGCGTTCTCAAGCAGGGACAGGGCGTCGCTATTTCAAACTTCCACGGGGATGGAAAGTCCCGCCCGGCAAAAATAGTTTCTATATATCAGTTTGACGGACTTAAGAGAGTTCCTGTAACCGAGGCTAAGGTTGGAGACATCGTTTGCTTCTCGGGATGCGAGGATATATCTATCGGAGATACCGTTTGCTCTCCTGCTAAGGTTGAGCCCCTTGAGTTTATCAAGGTCGGCGAGCCTACTATGGAGATGACCTTCTCGGTAAACGATTCGCCTTTCGCAGGAAAGGAAGGAAAGTTCGTTACTTCAAGACACTTAAGAGCAAGGCTCTATAAGGAGCTTTTGCGTGACGTATCTCTGAGAGTCGAGGACGGTGATACGACCGACAGCTTCCGTGTTGCCGGCAGAGGAGAGATGCACCTTTCTATCCTTATCGAGAATATGCGCCGTGAGGGCTATGAGCTCTGCTGCTCCAACCCCAGAGTGCTTTATAAAGAGATCGACGGAGTAAAATGCGAGCCCGTGGAGAACGTCATAGTGGACGTGCCCGAGATGTACGTAGGTGCGGTTATGGAGAAGCTCGGCTCACGTAAGGGCACGCTCGTCGATATGCAGTTGCACGGTTCAAGGCAGAAGCTTTATTACAGCATTCCCACAAGATGCCTCTTCGGATATCGTAGCGAACTTCTGACCGATACGAGAGGAGAGGGACTTATCTCCTCGATATTCGCAGGCTATGAGCCCTTCAGAGGCGAGATAAAGACCAGATTCACCTCTTCGCTTGTCGCCAGCGAGAAGGGTGTAGCTACAACCTATGGATTATATCAGTCGCAGGACAGAGGTCCTTTGTTTATCGGCCCTGCTACACCTGTGTATGAGGGTATGATAGTCGGAGAGAATCCCAAGCCCGACGATATAGAAGTGAACGTATGTAAGGAAAAGCATCTTACCGCAATTCGTTCCTCGGGCGCTGATGAGAAGCTTACGCTTATCACTCCCGTTCAGCTTTCCTTGGAGGAGGCTATCGAGTTTATTACCGACGAGGAGCTTATCGAGGTTACACCGAAGAGCATCAGACTCAGGAAGGTTATTCTCGATACGCCTACGAGAAAGAGAATGCAGGCTCAGAAGCGAGCGGCGCTCAAGGAGCAGGGTAAGTGATAAAGAAAGGGTCTTAGACTTGCTCGCTAGAGGAAATAAATTAGCCTAAAACAAAAGGAGTACGAGCGCTTCTGCCGTACTCCTTTTTTCGCCTTTTGGCAGGACATGTAAAATATCTCGGGGATTCTTTCGGGTTTTATTCTTTAATATTTCGGTAAACTGCAATTCCTTTTTTTACTATCAGCGGCAAAAGCGGAGCGAAAACGAGAAGTCTTAACAGAAGGTTATCCTTGAAGAAAGCGAGCACAGCGGAGTAAATAATGCTTAATACAATTATTTGCGAAATTCGTTTGTCCGAGATAAGGCTTGTGCCCGAAAGCCTTTTCAGCACCTCTTTATTCATATACATCATAATAACGTAGGATATGAGGACGAACAGCGAAGCGACACGATAGTCGGTTTTCGGCAAAATGAAGAGCGATAAAGCCGAGCATATCAGAGCAGAAATAATCGTAGGAACAGAGGAAGAGAAGGTTCGCTCATAATACATCTCAGCTGACAAAAGGGCTGAAGAAATGAAAGCAGGTAAAACCGAAATGGCGAGAGGATAAACCGCAAGCAGACAGTCGTGGTATTCCTTCGGCGTAATAAGCCTGACCGTCTCAGGCGCAAAGCTCAAAACGCATAGGCAGACAAGAGCGAGTCCCTCGGCGCACATAGACAGAAGCGCTCTTACCCTTTCTGTCTGCCCGGCTTTCAATCGCCGCATTATCCAAGGGGATAAAGCTCCCGTCAATCCACCGGTAACCATATTGAGCGACAGACCTACAGACATTGCCACAGAGTACTTGCCTAGCGCCTCTGTTCCGAAGAATTTACCTACGGCTATTTCTCCGACTCTGACTATAGTCGCCATAGATAAATAGTGAGGCAAAAGGGGAATGTTGAACTTCAGAAGAAACTTTATATCCGAAAGGAAGTCGGAAATGCTCATCCTTGCGCCGCTTCTGCTTTTTATAATATTTATGAAGAGCGGCAGAGCGAGTATCGACGAGGCCGCAAGCGAGCCCAATATGCGCGCCTCGGCATCAAAATCCGTATATTGAATTATTGCGATAGAAATTATCGGAGAGGACAGAGCAAATATTATTCCTATTGCGGCCGTTATCTTGTAATCGTAGAAGTATTTTGATACTGCGGAGTAGAGTCCGATTACTGCTGTAGCAAGTATCTGACCGAGCATACATAGGGAAATAGCGGTGGACAGCCCCGTAAGAGTGTTTATATATTCTCTGAAAATCAGGTATAGCGAACAAAAAATGCCATAGATGAATAGAATAAGGCATAGTGCAGAAAAAACAAATTGCTTCTCTCTGCCTTCGGACCGTTGAACTCCCTTCGTAATCACCGAGCCCGTGAGCTCGAGCGTTGCAAAAACAGAAAAAATAGAAAGCCAGGTGGTGTACAGCGGATAAAGACCGTATGCCTCGGGAGAAAGCAGCCGTGTGAATATCGGAGTGCCGATAACGCCGATGCCTTTTGCAAGCGCAGATGAGGCGATATACCAGAATGAAGCTCTTGCCGGCAGCTTAAAATGCGCCTTTGTCGTCTTTATCAAATTTTCACCCCCCACTTTATCTTCTTTAAGCTATTTTTGGCTTTTTAGCGCTTGTTTACAAGCAAAAAAACAAAAAAGGACGAGGAAAATAAAGGGAAAATGAAGTAATTTGTAAAAAAACCTTCATTCTGCTATTGATTTTTTTCGGGCAATGTTATATAATATTGCTAAAATATTTTAGAATAAAAGAGGAGATAAAAATGTTTAAGACGGAGTATTTGAACGACCTTTATGAAAGAGTTGTTAAGCGTAATGCGGGAGAGCCTGAGTTCCATCAGACTGTACGCGAGGTGTTTGAGTCTATCGAGCCTGTGCTCATTCAGCGCCCCGAGTATATTACGAGCGGAGTTATGGAGCGTATAGTTGAGCCCGAGAGAATCATCAAGTTCAGAGTTCCGTGGATTGACGACAGCGGTAAGGTTCAGGTAAACAGAGGATTCCGTATACAGTTCAATAGCGCTATCGGTCCTTATAAGGGTGGTATAAGATTCCATCCCTCGGTAAACGAGAGTATTATAAAGTTCCTCGGCTTCGAGCAGACGTTCAAGAACTCTCTTACCTCGCTTCCTATGGGTGGCGGTAAGGGCGGATCCGACTTTGATCCGCAGGGCAAGAGTGATATGGAGGTTATGCGCTTCTGTCAGAGCTTTATGACCGAGCTTTCGAAATACATAGGCGCAGACACCGACGTACCTGCAGGTGATATTGGAGTAGGTGCACGTGAGGTCGGTTATATGTTCGGACAGTATAAGAGGCTTCGCAACGAGTTTACAGGCGTTCTTACCGGTAAGGGAATCCCCTATGGCGGATCTCTTATTCGTCCCGAGGCTACAGGCTTCGGCGCTGTTTATTACACTCTCAGTATGCTTGATTATTTCGGTGATTCGATAAAGGGAAAGACCTTCGCTATTTCCGGATTTGGAAATGTTGCTTGGGGTACTGTAAAGAAGATTACTGAGCTCGGTGGTAAGGTTGTTACTATATCCGGTCCTGACGGCTATATTTACGATCCTGACGGCGTTTCCACAGAAGAGAAGATATCCTATATGCTCACTATGAGAGCATCCTGCCGCAATAAGGTTAAGGATTATGCGGATAAGTTCGGCGTTGAATTCTTCGAGGGACAGAAGCCCTGGGGAGTTAAGGCGGATATCCTTATGCCTTGTGCTACTCAGAACGAGGTCGGAATGGCAGAGGCTGAGGCTATCGTTAAGAACGGCGTGAAGTATTACGTAGAGGTTTCGAATATGCCTACTACCAACGAGGCTGTAGCTTATCTTAAGGCGAATGGCGTTATCGTCGCTCCTTCAAAGGCTGTTAATGCGGGCGGTGTTGCCGTCTCCGGTCTTGAGATGTCTCAGAACTCTATGCGATACAGCTGGAGTGCAGAGGAAGTGGATGAGAAGCTTAAGGGTATTATGAAGAATATCTTCGACGCATCTATCAAGGCAGCTAACACCTACGGCCTTGGAGACGACCTTGTGGCAGGCGCAAATATCGCAGGCTTTATCAAGGTTGCCGATGCTATGCTCGCTCAGGGCGCAGTATAATCCGCTGTACGTAAAGGAATAAAATAAATATATGAAGAAAGAAGCGTGTGTCAGCAAATGCCGACGCACGCTTTTCGATTGAGTAATAAAAGACGACGGTGCGTTTTCAAATCCCGACATTACTCACGCACAAAGCAAGAGTGGAGCGGAATAAACCCGCTCCACTCCGTATTTTTCTTACGTCGTACTATTACTCTGTGGTGTAGTTATCGAAGTAACCCTGGATATAAACTATAGGAGTACCCTTATCTCCCGATCCGGACGTGAGGTCGCACAGAGAACCGATAAGGTCGGTGAGCCTTCTGGGCGTAGTACCCTCGGATGCCATCTGACCGAAGAGGTTGTCGTCCTTTTCCTTGATCTTACCCCTTATAGCTTCCTTGAGCGCATCTCCGGAAAGATTAGCAAATTCGTTGTCTGCAAGGTACTTGAGCTTGAGCTCGTTGGGGGTACCCTCGAGTCCGGAGGTATATGCGGGAGAGACTACGGGGTCTGCAAGCTCCCATATCTTTCCTACGGGATCCTTGAAGGCTCCGTCACCGTACACCATAACCTCGACTCTCTTGCCTGTCGCCTCAAATATCTTTTCCTGTATCGCATCAACTACAGGCTGGCATTCTCTCGGGAAGAGCTTAACGGTGTCCTCGGTAGCCTTGTTAGAGCCGAGCAGACCGTAGTTTTCATTGTATCCGCTGCCGTCTACGGGCGAGCTCATAATCTCGTCGAGCCCGTATACAATCTGAGCTCCTGCGGCCTTCAAGAGTCTTTTCGTTCTTGCTCTTGTATGAATATCGCAGTTGAGTACGTTCTTAGTGTAGGAAAGTATAGCTCTCGGATCGTTTGCAAATATTATTTCTGCCTCAGCGCCTGCCTCGGTAATGAGATTCTCGTAGTACTCAACGTAATCAACACCGGTGAAGCGATGCTTCTCGTAACCGAAGAGCTCGCGGTATTTCTTAGTGTCGAGAACGTCACGGTAAGGATCAATTCCGCACTCGTCAAGCTTATCGAGAGATACGAGGTGGTTTCCTACCTCATCAGAGGGGTAGGATAGCATAAGAACAACCTTCTTAGCGCCCTTTGCAATACCTCTTAAGCATATAGCGAAGCGGTTACGGCTGAGAATAGGGAAGATAACACCCACACACTCACCGCCAAACTTTGCTTTTACGTCCTTAGCGATGTTGTCAACGGACGCATAGTTGCCCTGCGCTCTTGCAACTACAGCCTCGGTCATAGCGACAATGTCTCTGTCTCTTATATCGAATCCTGCATCCTTTGAAGCTGCGAGGACAGATTCGGTGACGATATCTACAATATCATCTCCCTGACGGATTATAGGTGCGCGAATACCGCGTGATACGGTTCCAACCATACGGCTCATAGTATGTTCTCCTTCTTTCCCTCGCCTAGATAACCACAAGAGAGGGAAATCAAAATTAATTACACTTTAGTATATCACAAAGTTTGCCCGTTGTAAAGAATTTTTTTCGAAAAACTATGAAAAAGCAAAGAAATTTTATTTCAAATATTTACCCGCAAATATTGATTAGAAAGGCAAAAAATGCTACAATATAGAAAAGGGGGTATTGCTTATGAAATCAAAGGTATATTTTACACGTGAAATAACGCCTGAGAGTGTGTTGCGCCTTTACCGAGCTCTGGGCGCAGAGCTTACAGGTAGAGTAGCTGTTAAGGTGCATTCGGGCGAGCCCGGAAATCAGAATTTTTTACGTCCCGATTTCTTTAAACCAGTAATAGATGCGGTTGGGGGTACGGTTGTAGAGTGCAATACCGCATACAAGGGTGGCAGAGACGTAGCAAAAAGGCATAGGAAGACCTTCGAGCTTCACGGCTGGACACCGATGTTTACAGTAGATCTTCTTGATGAGGACGGACCGGATAAGGAGTTAGCAATACCGCAAGGCAAGGAGATAAAGGTTACCTACGTCGGCAAGAATATAGAGAAGTACGACTCTATGCTCGTTCTTTCTCACTTTAAGGGACATCCTATGGGAGGATATGGCGGAGCTCTGAAGCAGCTCTCGATAGGCCTTGCTTCTTCATACGGGAAAAAGTATATACACGGGGTAGGGGATGCCGAAAACCCCTGGTCGGGTGATCACGACGGCTTCCTGCGTGCGATGGCAGATGCGGCGAAGGCGGCTGTAGATTATTTCGACGGAAGGATTGCTTACGTGAACGTGATGAAGAATATGTCCGTCGACTGTGACTGCTGTGCAAAGGCGGAGGATCCTTGCATTGGTGATATCGGGGTGTTATCCTCGCTCGACCCCGTCGCTATTGATAAGGCTTGTATTGACCTTGTGTATTCATCAGCCGACGAGGGCAGGTCGCACCTTATCGAGAGAATAGAGAGCCGCAACGGCTTGCTCACCCCCATATCTGCGAGTGAAAACGGCACAGGCTCTTTGGATTACGAGCTTATTGAAATCTAAGAACAAAGGCGAAAATGCAAATTAATATTTGCATTTTCGCCCCTTTTTATTATGTGCGAATTGCCGAAAAGGTGTTTTTATCTATATGGATTCTATCACGAATTAAATCTATTGCAGAATCCATTCTTGCAGATATCGCCGCTGTCAGCCTTGAATGTCCGAGGATTTGCGTAATTGCGTGGTATAATCCATCACGACTTATTGACACACTCTTTTCAATTATCTTAACCGCACCCTCTGCGAGCTCCTCGAGGGATATATACTTTATATCTCTCGGTAGCTCACCGTCCTTTGGAATTCGCAAGGATATGTCAATTTTGTCTAGGAACATAAATCCGCTCCTGCGTACAATTCCGCTCCTTTCGCACCCCTTCATCATACTTTCAAATTCGGCAAGGACACTTCCTGTAAGCTTGTCCGTTCCGAATACGGTCAGTATTCTTCTTATCAGATGCTCTTCCGAAAGGGGAGCTTCTTTTATTAAGACCGCTTTAACAAAGGAGATGAAGTCGTCGGGGATATCTCTTAACAGTGCGTCGATATCCGCATATTCGTAGTAGGGAAAGCAGTTATCGTCCTCGCAAGTTTCTACGAAGGCTTCATCCGCATATTCTGCGTAGTCTGATTCAATGTAGTCGGATATGTCGGTGCAGATTGACGTTGTATCCTCAGCGGTGCAGGATATTGCGCTTTTTACAGCATCAAGAAGCCGTTCCTTCTCTTTTTTCGGATTTTTGTACCACTCGGTAGACCACACTCTGTATACGTCCCATCCCATCCTTCTCAGCACGTCGGTTCTGAGTCTGTCTCTGTCTCTTGCCGATCTTGTTGCTGCATATCTTTCTCCGTCACACTCGATAGCAATAGCATATCCTGTGCCCTCGGCGTTCTTTACCGCTACGTCTATTTTGAATTTGGAGCAGCCGAGCTTCGTTTCGACAGAGAATCCCTTGCGGATGAGGAAATCGGCAACCTCGTTCTCAAAGCCTCTGTCAAGCTTAGCGAAGGGGTTGATCTCACTCTTTTCGCATTCGGATATACTTCCGCCTTCGGCAAAGGCGAGATATTCCTTCAAAAGTCTGGCTCCTCTCGAGCGAGCCTTTGATAAATCTATGTCCGTGCTGTGCATAGAGCTGACCAGTTGCAGATTTATCTTGGCTCTTGTTACAGCTACGTTGAGGCGCCGCTCTCCGCCTGTGCGGTTTAACGGACCGAAGTTGTGCATTATAGTACCCCTGTCATCCTTACCGTATGCGGTGCTGAATATGATGGTGTCTCTTTCGTCGCCCTGTACTGTTTCGAGGTTCTTGATAAAGAATGGCTCTGGTCTGTCGTGACGGAAGAAAAATTCATATTCCGGGCTTGTCTCTCGTCTTTTAGATAGCAGCTTGTCTATCAGCTCCTGCTGAGAAATGCTGAAGGCTACTACTCCGAGACTGCGCTCAGGAAACTCGACTATATTTCTGTATATCAGGTCGACTACAGCCTCGGCTTCTTTTTTGTTTGCCCGTTTCTTGTGCTCGAACACTCCGTTTACGTGGTAGTAGTCTATGCCTTGCCACTTAGCCTTCTTTGAGGCGGAGGGGAAGGTTATAAGCTCGCCGCTGTAAAAATGCTTGTTTGAGAAGGCTATCAGCTCTTCGAATCTGCTTCTGTAATGCCACTTCAGTCTTACCTTGGGCATTACGGTAGACGACAGATCAAGTATAGATTCATACCTATCATCACAGTCATCCTCTGCGATATCCTCATCAGCATCAACGCTTGATGTAAAGAAATTGCTCGGCGGCATCTGGTTTGAGTCGCCTACGACTATCATCTGCTTCGCTCTGTATATTGCGCCTATGGCATCCTCGGGGAATATCTGTGAAGCCTCGTCAAAAACGACGACGTCAAAATTCATTCTTCCCGAATCCAAATAGGTGCTTACGCTTAGCGGTGACATAAGGAAGCAGGGCTTAAGCAACTGGATAAGCTCGCCAATATCTGCGATAAGCGTTCTGATACTTTTTTGTCTTTTGTTCTTTTCGCCTTCTCTCACAAGCACGGATACGGCACTGCCCGGAGCAACTAGGTCGAGTTCGGGTCTTCTTTGAGATAGTGCAGCCTTGATTTTCGCTTTGTTTACTTCGAATGAGATCAGGTCGTTTTCCGAGAAAATTTCGACTGAGCGCTGTTGGCTTGAGCGTGTAAAGTCTCTTAACGCAGCTGACTCGGAAATCAAAGAATCTATCCACGCACGGTAGAATGCCTTGCTGTACGCTCTGTGTATATCCTCTCCCGATATCTCGCATTCTCTGATAGCTTCGATGTAGTCACCGAGCTCTGCCTTGTAGATGTCGTCGACTACCCGTAGGTATCTGACGTAGCCGTCGAGAGTGTCTATTGCGGACAGATATTGAAGGCACGCATCTCTTTTTTCTTTGACACAGGAGCAGTAGAGCTTGCATTTTCCTTTGTTGAATCTTTCTTTTATTCTTTGTTCTTCTCCTGCATATTTTTCGTGCGCAGCACGTATTTGCTCTGCGGTTTGGCTGAATTCCTTTTTCGCCTTGAGGAAGGTCTCGCACTCAATATCCTTGAAGAAAAGAGCGTATTTCTCGGTCGACTTTAACTCGCAGAAACGCTTTATCTCCTTTCTGAGAATAGAGAAGTCCGCATCAGAATTAACTGTTTTTGCGCCGCACAGCTCGCAGATTTCAGAAATAATATCCGAGAGCTTTTCCTTGTCCTCACGCCTTTCATCCAATAGCTTAAGTATGCGCTTTGCTTCATCGTATCCGATTCGTCCACCGTCGTGTCGGCACAACCTTATATCTGTGAGAATCCTTCGGTAGTCCTTCGAGAATATTCTGAAAATTAGGCTTCCGAACTCTATTTTCATCCTTTTTAAGAGCGTGCGTGCATCGGTAAGAAAAATATCGGAATCATATTCTCTATTTATTCTTTCCTCTTTTTCACGCAGAGCCTTCAGACAGACGTCTGCCATCTTTAGCTTTTTATCCACACACTCCCGGCGTTCCTTATCACAAAGTGCAGGCGTTATTATGGATGAATCGCTCAGAAAATCGAGAATACGGCTAAACGAGTCGAGGTCCTCGGGAGTTTTTACCTCTACGCCGTAAGAGTCTTCGACGAGTTCTATAAGCTTGCATAGCTCTTCAAGACTATCCTTAGTCTTCAATAAGTCCTTTTTGAATTTAAGACACTCGGAGTAAGAAGAATCCTTTATACGAACCCCGAAGAACGGGTTGTCTTTGTAGTTCTTCCCATAGGTCTGAGCGTATTCCTCGTATTGCATTAACAATCTTATTGCCTCGACTAAGTGCTCGCCGTCAAGGTGCCTTATATTCTCAGGAACGTAATCTGCGTCGGGAGCTGATGCAACCGATGAGTATGCGGAGTAGAGCTGATATAAGCTCATTCCTATCTCTTCGTGAGGCTTGTGCAGCTCATCAGCGTACGTGTCAAGAGCCTTTGTGTATTTTTCGAGAGTGAGCTCGATAGCTTCCGCCCTTCCGGATACAGAACTTTTATCGGCTCTGAGCGTACGGCACAGCTCCTCTATAAATTCCTTCTTGTTTGCCTTATGGCTGTGGAGCTCGAGACAGAATTCTTCAAGACCTGCTTTTTTGAGCTTGTCGTAGACCACACGCAGAGCGGCGAGCTTCTCCGAGACGAAGAGCACACGCTTTCCGTCCGCAAGACATTCTGCAATCAGATTCGTTATAGTCTGGCTCTTTCCTGTGCCGGGAGGCCCCTGTATAACAAAGCTTCTACCCGCCTTCGCCATCCTTATAGCATCGAGCTGGCTCGAGTCAGCATCAACGACGTTGTTGAGTACAGTATCTTCAAAATTCTCGGATGCTCCGATATCGTTCTCTAAGGGATAGTCTCCGAGAATAAGCCTTACGTTTTCGTTTTCAAGGATAGCGTCTTTATTGTCCTTTAAATCCTTGTACATATTGAGCTTCAAGAAGGAGAAGATTCCTATCCTTACACCGTTTGTAACTCTCCAGCCGAGCTTGGAAACCAGAGCTTCAACCTTGCCGAGATATTCGCAAAGCCCCTCTCCGTCATACTCGGGAAGCCTTACTCCGAACTCGCTGTTCATCCTGAAGCTGAAGGTGGGGTTTACTATTACCTCGTCATCGGTAAATTTCACGCAATAGGGCTCTACGGCAGACTCGTTTTTGAAGATTACCGGTACTAACAAGAGAGGCGCTCTGTATTCGCTTTCGGGCGTATCGGCGTCCTTCCAGTGCACAAATCCGAACGACATATACGCTACGTTTACGCCGGTTTCCTCGAGTACCATACGTGCTTTTTTGTGAATATTTTTTATCACAGATACAGGGTGCGTAAAGGCGTTGAATACGAGCATCTGATTTCTCTTCAGCTTTTTTGAATACGAAGATATAAAGACCTCTTTTGAATATTTCTGACCGTAATATCCTCCTTGATCGAACGTCTCGTCTTCGCCTTTATCCGTTATGTCGTAAACGTCGAGCGCTGTCGAGGCATCTATCTTGTCAAACAAGACCTCGGCCCGTGGAGAGAGAATTTCTACCGTAGAGGATTTCGTGTCTTTAAAGTTTACAAGGTTGCTTCTCTTGCCGGTGTCCAGAAGGTGCTCTGCCCATTTGTCAAGCTTTGATTTGTTCATATTCTTGTCTCCTTTCCCGGAGATGGGTGTACGCATCATTTGTGCCGCCATCTCATTGAAATACGTCTTACGCAAGAAACAACGGTTTGCGCATCGTTTTTTCGCAACGCTTTTATTGTATTCTTTTATTTCAGTGTGCACAGCGTTTTTTTAAAAAAGTACGCTCCGTGCATATGTTACAAGCAAAAGGTTCTAACGGTATAGAGAAATAGAAAAATCTTCCTGATGGGTTGACTTATTTACCCATATCTTTTATAATATTTTAAGGTAGTATAGCGTTCATAGTTGCTCTAAATGATTTATCCAAAGCGGAAAATGCGTCATCTTTAGACGGAATATTCAAGAGCGAATATTGCGTTGCCAAGATAAATATTCATCGGCGGATGCTATAAGAGAAAAAATGGGCGAAAACGTTCTTATATAAAGCACGGATATAGGGTAAAGGGCTTGAAGTACCCTTCGAGTGCGGAAGAGCTCATAACCGACGGGAATCGAAAAAACTTCGGTTTAACAGAATAAAAAATTAAGAAACAGGGGCTTGACTGGTGAAGGATATAAAAGAATACGTAAGAGAAAACCTGGATGGTATGGTACAGCTGCACAAAGAGCTTTGCCTAATTCCCGCACCCTCTCTTAACGAAGGGAAGCGTGCGGAATTTTGCCTTAATTGGTATATGAAAAACGGAATTGGCGGCGCATATATTGACGATGCTCTGAACGTCGTTTTACCTATATGCGCCGACGGCTCGGATCAGCTCTCGGTCATAGTAGCGCATACCGATACGGTTTTCCCCGATCTTGAGCCGATGCCGTATGTTTTGGACGGTGATATCATCAGATGCCCGGGAGTGGGTGACGATACCGCCAGCCTTGCCGTAATGATGTATGTAGCTAAGTTCTTTGCAGAGAATGAAATTAAGCCCGATGGCGGAATACTCTTTGTGGCAAATTCCTGCGAGGAAGGACTTGGAAACCTTAAGGGCACAAGGCAGATTTTCGTCGATTATGCAGGCAGAGTGAAGCAGTTTGTTTCCTTCGACGGAAAGCTTGGAGATATTGCGGACGTTTGCGTAGGCTCAACGAGATACAGAGTTGAGGCGAAGACCTCAGGCGGTCACTCATACGGCGCATTCGGAGCGAGGAACGCTATTGAGGTTATAGCCGGAATGGTTAAGGAAATTTATTCGATAGAGCTTCCGAAAAGGGAAGGCTCGAAGGTTACGTACAACGTAGGAATTATAGACGGCGGAACCTCGGTCAATACAATAGCTGAGAGTGCCTCTATGCTGTGCGAATACCGATCTGACGATCCCGACCTTCTCGATTTTATGAAGGCTCGGTTTGAACGCATTTTTGAAGAGGCGAAGAGCGAGGATGCAAGCATTACCGTGACTGTCGTTGGCGAGCGTCCGTGCGAGCGTGGCTGCGACCCGGTGAAGAAGGAGCAACTCCGTGAGATATGTAGGAGCGCTATGGCTGAGGTAACGGGACAGAAAGTAAGCTTCCATTCTTCGTCTACCGATTGCAACATACCTCTTTCTCTCGGTATTCCTGCAATATGCACGGCGGTGTACTATGGTGGAGGAGCGCACACCAGAGCGGAGTGGATGGATATAAGATCCTTTGCGCCCGGCCTTGAAGTGGGAATAATAACAGCTCTTAAAATGATAGGGGGAAAAGTATAATGAAATTTATTGCGGCAGGAGATGCTATCATTTAGCAGAGGATACCGGAGGATTACCCCGGGTATTCCGAGCTGCGCCCATTTGTCGAGGATGCGGATGCGGCATTCTTCAATCTGGAAACTACGCTTAACAGAGAGGGTGAGTGCTTCGGCTCTCAGTTCAGCGGAGGTACATATTTGAGGGCGAATCCCGAGGTGCTCCTCGACGTTATGGGCTTTGGCTTCAATATGACGACCTTCAACAACAATCACGCCTTCGATTTTTCCTACGAGGGCTTCTATTCTACGCTCGACGCACTTGATGAGAGCGGTATTGTGCACGCAGGCGCAGGCTACAGCCTTGCAGAAGCTTCGGCACCGAGATTTCTTGATACCGCCGAGGGGCGTGTGGCGCTGATTTCTGTTTGCACCAGCTTTGACGCCCCTATGATTGCAGGCAATCCTTCTTCCAGAGTGCAGGCAAGACCCGGAATAAACGGTATGCGTGTCGAGCAGTATGTGAGCGTGTCTTCCGAAGAGCTTGAATGTATCCGTAATATTGCAAAAAGAACGGGAATAAACGTACCGAGTGAAATCGTTGCAAAAGAAGGATACGGAGCGCTTTCCAAAGCCGATGAGTGTAAGCTCGATACGCTTGTATTCAAGGCAGGGGATGAGGATTGTGTCGTTCAGTCAGTAAAGAAAGAGGATATGGAAAGGCTCGAAAAATCCATTTACGAAGCAAAGCTTACTGCAGACTATATCATCGTTTCCGTTCATTCGCATCAGCTTTGGGGCGGAGCTAAGGAGATTCCTGCCCCCGTGCTTGAAACAATAGCGCACAGCGCCATAGATTTTGGAGCAAATGCTGTATTGGGTCACGGCCCTCATCTCTTGAGACCGATCGAGATATATAAGGACAGTCCCATATTCTATTCTCTCGGAGATTTTATACTTCAGCTTTACAGCGTCGAGTTCGCTCCCGCAGATTTCTTTGAGAAGCAGGCGCTGGATCCCGACAGTACTGTCCACGAGCTGTTAAAGAAGCGCTCCCGTGATTTCACCATAGGGCTTATGACCGACAGGCGTATGTTTATATCGGTGCTTCCCATATGGCAGACCGATGAGGGTAAGCTTACAAGCCTGCGGCTTGTTCCCATCGAGATGAGAATGTCGGGAAATAAGGCACTAAGGGGTCTTCCGAGGATATCCGATGCAAAGGAGATATGCGATTGTCTCGGATCAATGTCGAAAAAATACGGAGTAAGGCTTACAGTAGCCGATGACGGACTTATAGATTGTCATTGGTAAGTGTTTGTACATAAAAAACGAAACAGTACAGAATTGTACAAAAAAGAATTGTAAATAAATAATAATATACAAAATTTGCTTTATCGTGTACACTTTTGAACAAATAATGGTGTATAATTAAGTAAAGAGGGCCTGGTTATACACTTAGTATTGATGATTTTAATGGTAAAGTGAAATGGTAAACATTAGAGAAAAGGAAAATGAATCGCTCGTTATAGATGCGATTACTTCGATTCACTACTTTGAGTTTGACGACAGCTTTGAGGATTCGCTTGAGACTCACAGACAGTGGGAGCTCGTTTACGTCGATCGGGGTGAGTGCGTTGTTATCAGTGACGGCGAGCGTATAAATCTCGGACAGGGAGAGATGTATTTTCATAAGCCGTATGAGCCGCATATGCTCGAGCTTATAAAGGGAAATGCGCCTAACGTCTTCATAATTACTTTTTTGTCCTCGTCTTCTGCGATGCGCTATTTTGAGGAGCGCAAGATTACTGCGACTATGTCTACGAAGCAGAATATATCCGCCATTTTGCACGAGGCGTCGGCTACGTATGATATGACGATAAATAACCCTAAGATAGAAATAATGCGCTCTAAGGAGATCGACTGCCTTTGGGGCGGAGAGCAGACTATACGTATGCGTCTTGAGCTTATGCTTATCTCGCTTATCAGAAGAAATGGATATTATGCATCCGAGCGCAGGTTCTTTAACCACGAGGGTACCGTAACCGATAAGCTTGCTTTAAGAGTAATAGAGTTTATGGAGGAGAGGCTATACGGCAGATTTACTATCGATGAGCTCAGCCGTGAATTCTCGTTCAGTAAGACGCACCTCTCTCAGACCTTCGCTAAAGCTACGGGGTATTCTATCATAGAATATTTCAATATTATGAAGGTCGCAGAGGCGAAAAGGCTTATCAGAGAGACCGAGTTTAATTTCTCGGAGATATCCGAGAAGCTTCTTTTCTCCAATTCCCACTATTTCTCGTCAACCTTCAGAAAGTATACAGGTATGACGCCGAGCAGTTACAAGAGGAGCTGCAGGCAGGAATAAAACCAAGAAAGGAGAGTGCGTTATTATGAAAAAGGCACTTGTAAACACCAATATCGTAATGCCCGATTACATAATCAGAGAGGGCGTAATTATTATCGAGGACGGAAGGATAGTAGACTTTGGAAGAAAGCTTCCGACCGACGGTATTGAGACCGTGGATCTTAAAGGAGCTTATACCGGCCCCGGACTTATTGATATACATACTCATGCAGACGGAGTTGACTACTTCTTTACAGAGAATCCGATAGCCGCTGCTAAGACCGTGCTTATGCACGGAGTTACCGACGTGCTTCCCGCTCTTTACTTCAGTATGAATGCGGAAGAGCTGGTAGCAGCCGTAGGAAAGCTGCGCTCGGCTATGGAATCCGGCGAGGCGGAGAATATACTCGGTCTTTATATGGAAGCTCCGTATCTCAATCCGAAGTACGGATGTAATAAAGAGAACAACCCCTGGATGCTCCCTGTTGCGCGTGAGCGTTATATGCCCGTAGTCGAGGCTGCTTACGATATTGCGAAGGTGTGGTGTCTGGCACCCGAGAGAGAGGGTATAGAGGAGTTCTGCAAGGATGTTAAGGCGAAGAATCCTAAGGCTGTCTTTTCCGTCGCTCATAGCGAAGCTGAGCCCCGTGATATCGAGAAGCTTCTTAAGTACGACCTCAGGTGCGCTACACATTGCACCAACGCTACGGGAACCATTCA
Organism: Eubacteriales bacterium; assembly: GCA_045656605.1. Taxonomy (GTDB): domain Bacteria; phylum Bacillota; class Clostridia; order Oscillospirales; family CAG-272; genus UBA1740. The sequence goes on along the minus strand of JAZORO010000044.1, from coordinate 31,806 downwards.
GAAGTATCCCGAATGCCGTGGTGTCTGCGTTGACGAGGCTGTCTTCTATAATGATACGATATATGCCGAGCTCATTTGCGATAAGATGGGTATACACGTAGACCCTTATCTACTCAGACTTGTAAAGAAGATTAAGGGCGATGACAGAATCATCCTTATTTCCGACTCGTTTATTGAGCACGGTCCCGTTCCCGACGAGGGCTGCTACGACGGAGTCGATGATATTAACTTCGACTTCACGGGCGAGATTGCGGGCACAAAGTTGACTCTTGACCTTGCCTGCAGAAATATGATGATGAATACGGGCAGCTCGCTTTGCCAGGTGTTCAAGTATGCATCGACGAACCCTGCTCGTATGCTCTCGCTCGGTGACAGAGGCGAGATTGCGATAGGTAACGTCGCTAACCTTATTACGGTAGATGCCGAGTTTAATCTTCTTCACGTATTCCTCGGCGGAAAAATGGTTAAATAAACAAAACTATATAAAAAGGAGAAACAAAATGAAAGACATCATTTTCGACCCCGCAACCTCTTTTGATTTTAAGTGCGCTGACTATGTTCCTTTCAAGGACAGAGAAGTGTGCGAAAGACTTCGCAAGATAAGCGGAAAGGACCTCGAGAAGCATCCTAACCCTGATTTCAAAATCAAGGTTATGCAGAACCCTCATCCTGTTCTTATAGCTACCCTTTTTGCAAGAATTAAGGAAGCTAGCGAGCAGGGTAAGAAGATCACCCTTATCCTCGGAAACCCTGAGCCCGAGACCTACGTTCCTCTTGCTCAGCTTATCAACTATTTTGGCGTTGATTGTAGCAAGGTTCACATCTTCGCAATGGATGAGTGGGCTGACGATCAGGGTAACATTGCTCCCGAGACCTATAAGGCAGGATTTGCTCATTCTATGCTTAAGTATCTCGTATATCAGATCGACCCCAAGCTCCGTATGCCTCTTGAGAACGTAAACTATCCTACTAACAAGAATATCGCATACTACTCGGATATGATCACCGAGTGCGGTGAGGGCGGCGCAGATATCTGCTCATCCTCTCCCGGATGGACAGGACATATGGCATTCATCGATCCTGTTGACGAGTTTGTTCACGGCAAGGACGTTATCGATGACGAGTACCTCAATCAGAAGGCTCGCATTGTAAAGCTTCATCCTCTTACGGTAGCTCAGAACTCTCTGCACGGTGTATTCGGTCAGTCCGGATATATTGCAGACGTTCCCCCCTGCGCAGCTACCATAGGCCCTGTTGACGTTAAGAATGCTCGTGAGAGAATTGAGGTTCACGCACTTCTTACCAACAACACCTTCTCCTCTTGGCAGAGAATGACCTCGAGACTTGTTCTCCACGGCCCTGTTACTCCTCTCGTACCTTCTTCTATGCTTCAGCTTATGAAGACTCAGGTATACGTAAGCGAGGAGCTTGCGGCACCCTTCGATTGCTGGGAGCAGGTAGGATATTAATCCATAACAAAAAAGTGAGGCGGAGCTTCCGCCTCACTTTTATCATATCACTATAAAATCACCGCTTGCATCGTTTAGTGGCGCAGGCGGTGATTTTCGTATATTCAGATTCCGAGCTTCGCAAGCTTCTCCTTCAAAAAGCTGACAGCCATCAGAATATCGGCTTCGGGAGAGTCTCCGGTCTCTCGCTCGATAGTTAAAAAGCCTGTATATCCGATTTCGTTAAGAGCCGATATGTATGATTCAAAATCAACGGAGCCGCAGCCGAGCGGCACTTCATCAAAGCCTCGGCATGCATTCAGCGCTTCCACGCCGCCTTTAGCAAAGGCGTGGTACACCTCGGTGGGATCCTGCTTAAAGTGCATTACTCCGTCCTTAGCGTGTGTGTGGACTATATAATCCTTCAAAATATATACAGCCTCTACGGCATCCTGTCCTGTTACCATAGTGAAGTTTGCAGGGTCGAGATTTACACCGACTCCGCCCTTGGTATCCTTAAGGAATGCCAGCAGAGTCTTAGCCGTCTCAGGCCCCGTCTCGATAGCCATAGTAATATCCTTGCTCTTGGCATACAGACCGCACTCTGTGATAGCATCCAGCATAACCTTGTACCGAGGATTCGACTTATCCTCGGGTATGACGCCTATATGCGTTGTTATTACACTAGCGCCGAACTCGTTGGCTAAATCAATGATTCTTTTCGTCTTTTCGATTCTTTCTGCGTTATCCTCTTTTATTTCAAATCCGTGCCCACCCATATCGGCGCAGAGAGCGGAGATTACGAGGCCTTCCTTTGCGAGAGCCTCTTTGTATAAATTCTTGGTCTCAACCGATAGCTTGTCAGGATCAAATTCTCCGAGAGTCGCATATATCTGGACACCGTCCAGCCCAAGATTTCCTGCAATCTTTATTCCTTCAAAGTGGCTTTTCTTAAAGCAGTCCGTAATGACACCGATTTTCATAAATACACCTCATCAACTTAAAAGTAGAAGTTATAAGCAGGCTGTATTGCCCCTACCGCCTATTATACAGAATATTGGATAAAAGTCAATATCGTTTCGTTCTTTTTATCGTTAATGTTTGAATAGTCTATTGAAAAAAACAAATCCTCTTGAATACAAGAAATATTTATGCTATAATTAAAAAAAAGAGGGGTGAAATATAATGGAAATATTAAAGCGCGGAAAAATACCGAAGCCACCGAAGCCGGAGAAAAAGAAGAAGGCGAAGTGCCCTAACTGCAGGAGTGTAATAGGATATTATCTTTCCGACTGCGAGTACGACAGTCGTGACAATCTCACGTACTATGATAAAAAAGGCAGAGAAGTGGTGCCTCACCGTTTAATCTGCCCTGTATGTAAATTCTACTTTATCGCAAATGAGGGAGATCTTGTCGATTCCTATTATTACGACTGATCTTTGACTGTAAGTAAAATGGAAAATTGAAAGAAAAAACCGAGCGCATGCCCACCCTTGAAAGGCGGCTGAAAGCCCGGTTTTTTCTTTGTTATGTAAACAATTAGTTGTAAAATGCAGACTGTGACAGCGTTTTTGGCGATACTGATGTTCGCTTAAATAATGCTTAGCGATTTTGATTCGCTTACCGTCGACAACCCTTCTTATAATTTTTGTGCCGATTCTTGCTTTTTGTTTCCGCCACAGTACAATAGGTATGCAAGCGCAACGGCGAAAGCACCCGATACTATTTTTCCGACTATCATCGGAGCTATGTAGTATGAGTCGAACGCCATAGTAAAAGCGAGATGGCTGCCGAACACGAAGGAAGCTGAAACGGCAAACGCCGAATTGAGTACTACCCCCTTCTTGTCCATTTTTTCCATAACACTGAAGGTCGTTGCGTTAGTCACTAGTGTCCCGAGCAGCGATATTGCAGACACAGTGTTTATTCCGATCTTGTTTCCAAGACGTGAAAGCGGCTTGTCGAGCAGCTTCGAGATTATTGTCATAAAGGGGAGCGCTCCGGAGAGCGTTACGCAGGCGTTTGCGCAGATCAGCGCAGAACTTTCAAAGCTGTCAAAATACGGGCTTATTTCTATTCCGGTTAAAAAAGTAAACAATGAAAACAGAAGTCCGAGGACGGAAAGAACCCGTATAACGTTTCCGAATATCATAAGGCACTTAATACATATGCTTCTCACCAGAACAAGCGCAAGCCCGATAATCAATCCCAGTATTATTAAGGGAAGCAGGTTGAAAAGCAGACTGACTGTATCAATGCCGCACATTAGCCCTGCGACAAAGCACCCTACGGGTACCGTTGCGATTCCCGCAAGAATACCCAAAAACATATCCTTGTATTGTTCTTTTAGTAAATAATAGAAAGTTTATTCCTCAAAGCATCCGTATTTTGTAAGCATAATTTTTCCAAGCTGGTAAAGATAGCTCTCAAAGGCGTCTCTTACCTCTATCGGCTCTTTTACCAATAGCTTGCTTCTTTCGTATTCTTTTCTTTGCTCGGTGCGTGTGAAAAATTCTCCTACCTCGAAGGTGAAGAAGCCGTCATATCCTATATCGTCGAGTCCGCACATCACAGAGTCAAAATTCGTGTTTCCGAGATAAGGAACGAGGTGTGAGTCATCGTCTCCCATATTGTCGTGTATATGCAGCGCTTTGACGTGCTTTCCGAGCAGCCTAAGCTCTTCGTCCTGCGGCATATTTTGCATATTTGCGTGTCCGACGTCCCACACGGCGTGGAAGAGAGGATGACTTACAGATTCTATCATTGCAAGAAGATCGGTGGCGTTATCTATCCAGTACAACCCATCGACATCCATTTTGTTAAAGTTTTCTACAAGTATGTTAACGCCGTATTCTTCCGCACGCTTAAGCAGAGGCAGGAAAAACTTGCAGTTTTCTTCTATGGTTTCTTCACGAGTGAGTCCTTTAACGTATCCGGAGTGTACAACAAGATTCGGTATTCCCCACGCCCCGCAGGCATCAATACACCTGAGTGTATCTTCGAGCAGCCTTCCGCCGTCCGCAAGAGGAGCACCCATCGGCGAGTGCGCCTGTATTAGGCTTATTTCCACCTCGTCGGCAATTCTTTTGACGCTCTTTAAATAACGGGGATAATCTTCTGAGTATATTCCGTCTTTTCTATCATAATCCACAGTGAAGCTGTAATCTACATATTTGAACCCTGCGCATCTTATTCTTCTCAGCGCCTCTGTCATAGGGCATCCTTGCGTGAAGTAATCCCCCGTCCTCGTTGCTAGCTTCAAGTTAAGCTCTCCTTAAACCGCATTGAACTTTTGTAGATATTATACCATAGTTTTTGCAAAAATCAATACGAATCTCAGCGATATTCCGTATTTTTTTGAAACTGAAAATAAAAGCAAAATATTCTTGACTTTTGTCTTAAAAGAGAGTAAAATGTCATTGTTAAACTGAATAAAGCTAAATGAAATCAGCAGGAGATAAGGCGTGAGCCTTTCCAAAGGGGTAATACTCTCGGGTGTCTTTAAGACGGAGACTGCTGACGGATAGCAATCTGGAGAAGTCCGCTTTATGCGGATGCCGAAGGGGCAAGGTTTTATACCACAATCTCTCAGGCAAAAGGACAGATTATATAAGTAAGACATTGTTTTGTCGTACCGTCTTCTCTTTCTCACCGCTATCCGTATGATAAGCGGTGTTTTTTGTTTTGTTCGGTTGACAAAATTATTACAGGAGGTTCATTTCAGATGAACAAAATTTTGCAGGTCATTGAGAGCATCAATGGCGAAATTAACGGTGTTGTATGGGGTGTATTCGGCCTTTTGCTTTTGGTTGGCACAGGCGTAATCGTCACCTTGATGACTAAGTTCTTTCAGGTTGCTCATATCGGACTTTGGTTTAAGAATACCATAGGCAGCCTCTTTAACAAGAGCGTTATAAGTCACAGTAAGGAGAAGGGCTCGATTTCTCCCTTCCAGGCGCTTTGTACCGCCCTTGCCGCAACGGTAGGTACGGGAAATATTGCCGGTGTTGCAGCAGCTATTTGCATAGGCGGAGCCGGAGCCGTATTCTGGATGTGGGTTGCTGCATTTTTCGGTATGATGACTAACTACGCTGAGAACGTCCTCGGTATTTACTTCCGTCGTAAGAACGTTTCCGGCGAGTGGTCCGGCGGTGCGATGTATTATCTTGCCGACGGTCTTGGAAAGAAGAAGGGAATGAAGTATGTAGGAAAGGTGCTTGCAGTACTGTTCTGTATCTTCGCTATGCTTGCTTCCTTCGGTATCGGTAGTATGGGGCAGGTAAATAAGATAGTTACAAATATTGCCCAGGCATTCGATGTATCTGTGCTCTCTTCTATTGAGGTGTTCTCCGGTGTATCGCTTTATAACGTTATTCTCGGCGTTGCAATAATGGCGCTCACCGCTCTTATCACACTTGGCGGACTTAAGAGAATTGCGAATGTCGCTGAGAAGATAGTTCCCGTAATGGTCGTTCTCTTTGTCCTCGGCTCTCTCACTATAATCGGTATCAATTATACAAATATTCTCCCTGCGTTCAAGGCTATCTTTGTCAACGCATTTAAGCCCGAGGCGTTTGTCGGCGGTGGTATCGGTGCAGTTATCGGCAAGGTGGTTACACAGGGCTTTAAGCGCGGTGTTTTCTCCAACGAGGCGGGTCTTGGCTCATCGGTTATGGTACACTCGAGTTCCAATGTCAAAGAGCCGGTGAAGCAGGGTATGTGGGGTGTTTTTGAGGTCTTTGCCGACACTATGATTGTCTGCACGATGACCGCACTTGTCGTACTTACAGCCGGCGGATTGGACGGCGGCGTGTTCAATGTTATCACCGGTGAGATTCAAGAAGGCTACACGGATGCAACTCTCGTTGCCGGAGCGTTTAACTCGGTATTCTCTTGGTGTAATATAGGAGAGAAATTCGTTGCTGTTGCAATGTTTCTGTTTGCCTTTACCACCGTTCTCGGCTGGTCTCAGTACGGAAGTAAGGCGTGGGAATATCTCTTTGGCTCGAAAACTACCGCCGTTTTCCGTATTATCCACGTTTGCACGGTTATATTCGGTGCGCTCCTTACGTCTTCTCTCGCTTGGGATATCTCCGATACGTTCAACGGTCTTATGATGATTCCCAACCTTATAGGAGTGATTGTCCTTTCTCCGGTCGTTGTAAAAATAACTAACAATTACTTAAGACGCGTGAAGAAGGGCGAGGACATTGAGCCTATGTATAACTTCGACCCGGAGGTTCAGGCGGAGGAAATGGCGAGAAATATAGACGAGTAATTACTCGCTTAAAAAGATAGTAAAAAAGAAGCATACCACTCTGGAGTAATAAAAGCTCCCGGGCGTATGCTTCTTTTTTGTTTGGTTAAAGTACGTTCGTCTTCTTCTCTCTTTTGCGCTTAGGTGGTCTGTGCTCGCATACAATAAGCAGAGAAGTGAGCGCAGCACTCAGAGCTATTACAAGGATACTGATCCATCCTGCGCGGAATAGCCACTCCCTTACGGTAGAATCTTGCATAGAGTCCATAGACGATATAATTCTGGAAAAATCATTTACGTAGTGTCTTATATCCAGTATAGACTCTTCGGGCATCAATGAAGCGGGAAGATCGAACTGACCGAGTAGCAGCGGTAAGATTGACAGCAAAGCCGCAATTACAACCGCATTGATTATGAACGTTGTTTTTCTTCTCCCTTCTTTTTCGATACTCACCCACGCAGCAACGCACAAAGCTAGGCTGCATATAAGCACTGAGAATATGCCGCTAATCCAGGGAAGGGCGTTAGTGAAGCTTTGTATATCGTTCATACTGTATATACGTACGTCGCTGTCGACGACGCTTTTAATTGAGTGATGGATGCTGTGCTCAAAGTAAGGCGCAGGTGCGCTCCAACAGCTAATCAAGAGCGCATCCCTCGAGCAGTTGATCAGGTTCATTGAATTGGGTAGCATACCCTTAAGCTCAATTTCGTCAGGGTGCCAGACAATGTATCTGTCTATCACTCTTTCTACTTCAACGGTTTTTACAGCATTTCCGGCGACGGGCTCCCTGGATGCGGAATGTATATACCAATATTCTGTGCCTTGTCCAATTTCCACGTGCCCTTCGACAATATCAAAGTATTCCGGTGGAATTTCGGATATTCTCAGTCCGCCTTCCCATCCTGTACCTTCGGAAAGGCAGAAGAGCTTGTCATCAGAGTTCTTCCAAAAAACGGCAATGTTACCAATGACATAATTCCGTATTTCTCCTTGAACTTTCCTTGCCTCGACAAGAGTAATCATCTCGTCCTCGACCTTAGGACTAATCACGGTTAAAAATATGAGAGCGATAAGCAAGAAGGAAAAAATGCATAAAACTCTTTTCTTCATATCAGTGCTCACCCCCCAAAGCTATCCCTTCTGTCAGTTCACGGTTAAACAGTGCGAAGAGGAACAAAGGCGGCAGTGTAATCAGCACGCAGGCGCTAAGCATAACCGTAGGATCCCCCGGCGGAACCGATGCAAGAGCGACCGCAATAGGATAATCGGCAAAATTCTTTAGATACGTAATCGGCTGCTCTACCATATTCCACGCATCCAGGAAGGATAGGAGAAATGTGCATACGAGAGCGTTCTTGCACATCGGCAACACGATTTTAACAATAAGTCTTGGGAGTCTGCATCCGTCAAGTCTTGCGGCTTCTATTACGTTGTTCGGTATTGAGCGAAAGCTCTGGCTCATAATAAATGTGCCGAGAGGGAATATTATAGCAGGCAAAGCCAGTGATACGTATGTCTCGAGGATACCGAGCTCTTTCATAATAATGTAGTTGGGTATGAGCGTAACCTGCACGGGTAGGACCATAAGTATCATAAGAAGAATAAACAGTGCGTTTTTGCCAGGATATTTGCATTTAGCAAAGCTGTATCCTGCAAGCACCGATACAAATACCTGACCTATGGATATAGATACGCTCAGTCCTATGCTTTTCCAAAAGCGAAACAGGTATTGCGACTGCCCTAACAGTGTTTCATAATAGTATTTTAGGGTGAAGCTTCCTTCCAAGCTCCTCAAGCTTATGAACAACACGTAAGCAAAAGGAAGGATACATATGGCATAGAGTAACAGTAGTACGAAAAGGGAAGCGAGGCTTTTTTTCTTTATCATTCTCTGAACTTCTCCTTTCGTATAACCAATCTGTAAAATACAACAAACAGCAAAGAAATTATTAGGGTTAAAATCATACTTGCTACGGCCATCTTCGAATAGCTGAGCTTTTCAAAGCAGTTGTTGATAAAGTGCTGAAGCATATATATGCTTTCGTGCGGATATGTGCCGCCGATCAGAAAAATCTCGCGGAAGCACTTAAATGCGTTTATAAGCGAAAACACTCCTGCAAAGAAGATGCTGTACCACATCTGCGGCAGAGTTATGTATTTCAGAATTGCAAAGCGCCCGGCACCGTCGAGCGAAGCCGCTAAATATTGTTCTTCGGGGATAGCTACCAGTCCCGAGAGCAATATAACGACACTGTAACCCGTATTCTTCCACAGATACAGAATTATTACTACCCAAAACGCCCATTCGGAATGAAGCCAATCCTGAACCGGCAGTCCTACGGCGTTGAGGAGCGTATTTCCAAGTCCCGCTTCGGAGAACAGTACGTCTACGAGAAGAACCGTGCCGACAATAGGCATAACGTATGGCATAAGTATCAGCGATTGGAGTTTTTTTCTGCCCCCGACCTTGCTCTTCAAGAACAGAGCAATTGCGAAGGAAATTACCAGTATAAGCAAAAGACCTACCGCAAGGAATTTCAGCGTGTTCCATAGGGCTATACGGAACGCCCTGTTTGAGAGCAGATCTATATAGCTTTCAAAACCTACTATAGCCTGAGAGCTACCGCTCCCTTTGACTATGGAAAACCACGCAACCATACCGAAGGGAATTCCGTAAAATATAATACAACCGAGAAGCAGAGGGAGTATAAGAGCGTATCCAAGAAGGGCATTTTTGTTCTTTAACTTCATTTTGCTCACCTATCCTTCCGACACGTGCCAGCATAGCTCCCAAATCAGCTGTTCAGCAAGCTCTTTTATATTTACGTCCGTGGGTGCGTTCCCATTTGCGGAATCGTTGAGGGTACGGGTCGCTTCACTTAAATCAGCGGATAAACCTGTATTATAGCGCACCTGACTGATCTCAATATCAAAAAGAGGAACTATATCTTCGTCCAACTCTCCCAAAAGACCTATTTGCCGCATTCTGCGCTCCTGCTCGTCGCCGGCAGAAGGATCAAGCTCACGTACGTAAATCTGCAATCTTCTGATTTTCCACAGTGCTTGCAACGAGTTTTTATCCATTACAGGCCATCCGTTCTCGATTAGGCCCGGGTACTGTAAGTCGTTAGATGTGTTAGGACCGTCACCCTTCAAGGGCTTTGTATGATCACGCTCAGGACGGTTGACTTCAAGCTGTAGATTCTCCCCTAAAAACAGACTTACAAAATCGTACGCCAAATCGGGATTCTCAGTGCCTGAACCGACGGCGGCATAGTAGCTGACCGTAGCTATGATTTCGTTACCAATGCTGCGCATCGGAGTCACGCCGAGATCGGCGGCTTTGTAGTCCGCCACGGGTACGTAGTTAAAAACGTCTTGCATCGAACCGATCCAGAGAGGGTAGTATTCTGTCACGGGGTCTGACGGATTCGCGTCGGCTGCCTTCTTTCCGTATTCGCAATAAATGAATTTTTTGACGTCCAGCGACTCGAGCAAAGCCGTGCCGTCGGTATTGACAGAATCGAAGATGTCTTCCGTATCACCGTGTGCGCAATCGATGAATTCATCGCCCAGCAATGATTTTAGCTTTTGGTAGGCGGTCAGATATCGGCTGAGCGTTTCTGAATCTAAAGTAACCTTTCCGGTATCGTAGTCTATAAAGTTCGAAAAAATATTGTATCCGTAGCAAAGGATTCCCCCGGCGAGCAGCGGATCTCCGGTTTCATACACCGCTTCCATTATCGTTCCGATATCCTCGGTCAGTACTGCGGGATTTAATCCTCGGCTTTCCACTTCCTCGGTGAGAGCATAAATGACAGGGATATCATATCGGAGAGGTAAAACGTAGCGCTTTCCATCAACAACGCCCGAGTTCATTATAGCTTCATTCAAGCCGTTTTTGTCGATATGACTATCTAAATCGTAAAGCTCGGATATGTCGTAAAACAAACCGTTGCGCATAGCCAGATCGATATCGTCGAAGAGTGGGGTGACGTTTACGTAAGTATACTGTACAGGCTTATCGAGAATGACCGTGTTATCGGTGGGAAGCAGGTAGCAGTCCGGCCCCTTACCTTGAAGGATTTCGGTCCTCAGCTGTTGCAGGTACACGTCTCGTTCCTGCTCTTCGGTCGGTAAAATGTCAATTTTTATCTTTACGCCCGGATGAAATCTTTTGTATTCCTTTTGCACCTCGGCAAGCTGACTGTTCATCCTGTCCCAGGTTGACTCTTCAGTGACTATTCGGAGTTCTTTTATTCGGCTCTTGGCTTTAGCGCACCCTGTGAACAGTGCGACGGCAGCGCACAAAATGAGAAGAGCGGCTATGCATTGCCTTAGAATTTTTGCGTCTTTGCGTCCTATGATATTAGAGCTCCTTTCGTATTTATTTCGTTACTTATTCGGCAACGACGGTTTCTAACTGAATAAAATAAAAGATGTCACGATAGCGGAAAAGAAAAGGTGACGTTCATCTTTTTAGGGTCAAAGGAAAGGTATGCGTTAGTCTAATTCGAACTCGTTTACCCCTGCGGCTAGCTTTATCTCGGTTTCTCCAAGCTTAAATACAGCAACAGCTCCCGAGGGAATAGCGATTTTATAGAAAGTTTTGCCGTTTCTCTTATGGTAGCTTACCGATACGGTACCGGAGGGGATTTCCATACTACCGCTTACCCGGTCTATTTTATCTGTTATTACAGGAGAAATAACGAGAGAGGAGTATCCTGCCGAGCCGAGCTCTTGCCGTATGCCCAGCACGTATTCAAACAAGTATGCGACAGGAGCGCCGAACATTGGGTGATTGTGTGAGCGGCTGCGGTTGCTGTCCCAATATTCGTGGAAGGTTGTAGCGCCGTTTTGTCTCCAGTGCTCGTAGCCCTGAACGCCGCTTCCTGTCATAAGATCGATCGCCAGAGCCCCGTCTCCGTTTTCGAAGAGCACACGGGTGAGTATATCCGTAGCGAATATACCCGTGTCGTAGTAACCGAGCTTTTTATAGTAGGAGACTAAATTGCGGTAGGTTTCTTTATTTCCGAGCCCGAGGTCGACCGCAAATGCGTTTGCCCCCTGGATATTCATAACAAAGTTGCCGTCAAAGGCGTTGAAGTATGCGGCTTGAATTGCCCTCTTGCGCATATTAGCCTTTTCACGGTATTCGGATATATCCTCGTACCTTCCGATGATATGTGCGATGTCGCACAGCCTGTTGAGACTTTTTACCATAAAGTAGGTGTTTACCATCGGTGCAGGAAGCACGACCTGCTGATTGTGTGACGTGATGTCGAGCTCGGGGTACAGAATATTGGGGCCGCACCAGTCTCCGAGACACCACTCTCCCTCTTTATCGCTCGTGACAAGACCAAACTCGGAATGCGCTTCAAGATAGTCTATATACCGACGCATATTTTCATAGTATTTAGTCAGTACGTCACGGTTTCCGTAATGCAGGTACATCTGGTACGGAACCTCAACTATTGCGCATCCCCATCCACCGGGGCCGCCGCCGCTACGCACGTAGGGCGCAGTGTACTGTATGTGCCCGCTCAGCTTATCCTGGCTGTCCGCTATATCCTGAAGCCATTTTTCATAGAAGCTTTTAGCCCCCAGCGTAGAGAAGACTGCGTGGGTCGTCAGCTGCCCGTCACCGGTGTACCCTCTGCGTTCAATATGCGGGCAATCTGATGGGTGACCGGTATGCATATTGCAGAGCATAGTGTGAATAAAGGTGTCGTATATCCAGTTGAGCGTTTCGTTAGAAGATTCGAAGCTCGAGGTCTTTTTTATGTCTGCGTGCACCTCAGAAACCGACACGGGTACCCCCTTACCGGAGATTTTAAAGTACCTGAAGCCGAACCAGGTGAATTCAGGTTGGGTTACAAGCTCCTTTTTGCAGGGAATAATGCGGAACGACTGTCCGTGCATATGGGTTTTGTCAATATCGCCGTTCTCCAGTATCTCCTCGGAGAAGGCTACTGTGATTTCGCCTTCCGCATCCTCGGGGATTTTTATGATAGGGTATCCTGTCATATTCATACCCATATCGTATATCGTTCCGTCTGCAAGGCTTGCGACCACCTTCGGTGTGTACTTCTTTATAAGAGCATCTGTAGGACAGTCCGTAGAGGAGTATTCTGTGATGAGCGGCTCGGTAGCGACCGCCTTTTCGCATCCCTCGGGGATGCTTTCGAACAGTGGTAGTGTGATTGTAAAATCGTGCATTTCCCCGGTTGGGAAGTCGTAGGATGACACGTAGCTATCCCCGATGAGGCATTCTTCGCCGGAAGAGAAAAATTCGACACCCTGCTCGCTCTCTACCTTTATACTGTATATTGCCTTCGGCAGACCGAATCGTCTGACACTTGCGCAATACCAGCCCCCACCGTAATGTATGGCGATGACGTTATCACCGCTTTTTACGTAAGGAGTGATATCGAACGTGGGAACGTACACTCTCTGCGCCGTGAGAATTTCCCCCTTGGGCGCAGCGCTTGCCTCATACTCCGACGACAGAGGTAAAAAGCAATCGGGATTAATGCACACTCCGTTTATATAGCATTTGAAAAAGCCGAGCCCCAATACGTTTGCCGTTACACGGCAGCCGTCATTGACCTTAAATTTTCCGTAGAGAACAGAAAAGCCGTCGTATTTGCGGATGTTTTTTCCGACCCATATTGCGTCATTGAAAAAATGCTTCATAGTCATAGTGTAACTCTCCTGCGTGATTTTTTTAGTCGCTTAAACCGAACTAGGAATGCGAGAAGCTGTATTAGCTTGGATAAGAAATACGTATTTAAATTTATACCTCGCATACTATCGTATAGCTTCCGCTCTTGATGTTCTCTGTGCCCTCTCCGTTCTCAAAGCGGTAGTTGGCGGGTAAAACGACAGATGCAAAAATGCCTGTCGGAATTTCGACGCTCAGAGATATTTTTTCTCCGTCTCTCTTCCACGATGCGTACACCCTTCCGCCGGGCGCTATGTGATAAGCCGACGCATAGTCAAGCTCTTTGATAAATGCGGGTGCAATTGTGACCTCGTTGATATTGTTGCCTTTGGGATTGAGCTGAATACCTGCAACACGCTTTATAAACCAAGCGCTGATATCCCCCCAGAAATGATGATTCATACTCGAGACCATATCGGGGAAGAAGTCCTCCCACAGTGTAGTTGCGCCTCTTTTTATCTAGTTTCCGTATGAGGGGTAATCCTCGCGCGTAATCATCTTGAAGGCAAGGTCACTGTAACCAAAGCGAGTAAGCACGTGGAAAATAACTCTCCCGCCAAGAACTCCGACGTCGATATGATCGTCAGCTTCACGAATCAGCTTCAGAAGCCCGTCGAAGGCGGCGCTTTCTTCTTCTTTTTCGAATACACCGTAGAAGAGGCACATTGCCTGACTGCTCTGGCAGCTTCCTATGGCACGCATATCGCTAAAATCAATCAGATTTTCACGGATAGCCTTCCTGTACTTATCCCTTTCCGAGCGTGCGTAATCGGCATCATCCTGCATTCCTATTGCGTCGAGCATAACGGATATCTTGTGTGCAATGTCCATTGACATTATGCTGTCGGTCAGTATCAGAGGAGCCTTGGGCGGTATCCTGCCTATATGGCACCAGTCGCCAAGACCGATAGCGAGCAGCCCCTTTTCGTCGGTACGAGCTCTGAGATAGCTTAGATAGGATATAAAGGCATCCTTCGATTCGGATATCATCTCGGTCTTTCCTCGGTATATGTACACGTAATAAGGCAGATATGCCAGTACACAGTCCCAGGCAGGGCCGTTGCCCCAGTCGAAGCCCCAGCCGCCCGTAGGCACAATACCGGGCAGAGCGCCGTCACATCTTTGCGCCTTGCGGATGTTTCTCATCCATTCGTTATAGCTACGCTCGGGGTCGAAGTTTATAAGCGTTGCTTCGCTTGATAGCGCTGCGTCTGCCGTCCATCCGTTTTTCTCTCGCTGCGGACAGTCGGTGGGAAAGTGATGGAAATTGGACAGTATGCTTCTTCTTGTCATTTCCTGTAGGGTTGAAGCTATTTTATCGGAGCACTCAAAGTCACCCCGTGTGTTCAGCTCGGTATGATATACGAGATAGGTAAGCAGCTCCTCCGAGGCCTGCTCTGCAGTAATTCCACTGACCTTTACGAATCTGAAGCCGTGATATGTGAACGTAGGCTCGTAAACCTCGGTGCCGACGCCTTTGCATACGTATACGTCTCTGTGTACGATTTGCTTATCCCTTTGCCACATTTCACGCTCAAACCATATTTGAGCAAGGTCAAGGTCTCCGTCCTTAAGGCTGTCAGCGTGGCGCAGTTCAATTCTTTGGCCTCTCGATCCCGTTATGGTAAGACGGCATATGCCTGCGTTGGATATGCCGAAGTCATAGATGTATCCGCCGTCAGCGCACGGAATAATATCGACGGGCTTTATTTCTCTTTCCTTGATGATAGGCGGCACGTCAGCTATTCGTATCTCGCCCTTGGGAGCCGAAGCGGGCAGGGCAGGGCTCCAGTCTGAGTCGTCAAAGCCTAAGTCGTTCCATCCGTCGATTTCAAAGCTCGCATCGTAGTATTCGCCAAAGCGGTAGTCGTCGCTCCTGATGGGAGAGGGCGCTGTTTTGAATCCTTCGCCGCTATGCAGAATTTTATCGTCACCCTTTGTTACAGTAAGGGCGAACACAGGCGCACTTCTGAACTCAGCCTTGTCAAAGAGCCAGATGTGACCGCCGGGATTATTCTGAAATCCGTTTCCGAGCAATACTCCGATGACGTTCTCTCCCTTGCCGAGGGGGATACTGTACTCGTCGCAGTATATTAAGTCGTCGGTGTTACTTATGTAGGGTGAAAGAAATCCTCTCGTTATCCTCTCACCGTTGAAATAAAGCTCATAGAATCCGCAGACAGCTATTCTCAGCTTTGCCTCTATTACGGAGTCGGAGTGTACTGTGCGCCGGAAATAGGGTGCGGGCACGTTTGCGCTAAAGTCATTGTAGCTTTCAGTGGCTTTTATGAAGAAGTTCTTGCAAATCATAAGGTTTCTACCTTTCGTTATGCTTGAAAATTATCTTGCTATCAAGAGGGCACATCTGTTGGAGGTCATAGTCAGAAGATATGAGCCCTCACCTATCCTTTCAAGCGTTGTGCTTGCGTCAGACGCAACAAGCTCAACGTCCTTATACATCACGTCCAATTTCACACGGCTGACAGAGGGGGATTCGTCCATATAGTCATCCACGGTAGCAACGAGGATTGCACACGACCCGTCGTGTTCTCTAGACACCATTTCTCCGACAAGAATTCTGTTGTCGTTTTCCTCTCGGACGTTAAGGAATGACCCTGCCGAGATTTTGTTTCCGTAGGAAACGGCATTGTCGGGTAGGTCAGCACCGAAATCTCCGACGTAGTGTGTTTCAATGTTGCGGTACTTCATATATTGGTCGCCGATGACCTTGAGCTCTGAGTTTACCGCCTTGAGCTTTTCGTATTGCTCGGTTTTCTCACCTTCGATAGTAAGCACGTTTTTGTACCACCACGCACCATCGGAATAGCAGCCCCAGAAGATAACCTCTGCTCCGTAAGCAAGAGAAGAAAAGGCCTGGAACCTCATTTTGTTGAGTGAGGTATAAACGTCCTTGTATGACTCGTGCGAGTTAGCCTGGAGCGTAATCCAGAAGCTTCTACCGGTTTTCCGGCAGGCGGAGCTTATTACCTACTGGTTTGCATAATAGTTTTTCACGGTTGCGCTTCCCGTATATACGTAGTGGTCGTAGCAGATATAATCGGTGTTGACGAGCTGACAGTATCTGTCTATGTATTCCTCGTAGCTGGTTGAGCCGAGCTGGCTATATGTTTCTGCATCGTCATTCTCCGCCACCTTTGCATAATTCGGATATAAATCTATGTAAGCGAACTGGTTTTTAAAACTTTTGTTTACAAAATTAACCATTTCGGCAAAATGAGGAAAGTCGAGAGCAGATGGTTCATCGCCGCAGTCCAAAGCCCATACCGCAGGATGGTCGAAAAATTCCTTGACTACCTTTTCATATACGCTGATAGGATAGACTTCGGCCATAGGCCCTTTTGCATAGCGGTCCGAGCCGAACCGGAATGGAACTATCGAGTCTGCTATGTAACCGATTCCGTACTTTGCAAACAGGTCGAGCAGCTCCTTGTTGTGATACATATTAACCCCCTGAGTATCGGTAACTATGTCTATGTTACAATCCTTTATTTCCTTGACGTGCTTTTCCGTTTGAGCAGCCTCACACAGCCTGCATACGCCTATAAGAAGCTTGCTTCTGTCCATTCTTGTATTCATCGAAAAATCTCCTTTTTGCTTTTCTAAATTATACCACACACAAATCCTTTTAGCAAGGGATTTTCTAAATACTGCGTTTAAAAAAGTAGAGCTCCGCAGCCCTTCGAAAATGGCTGCGGAGCTCTGAAGTATTAAGCGGTGAATAAGCGTTCGACACAAAGAAAAACGGTTATACTGTGCTTCGTGAATATTTGCGCCAATACTCGTACCACTTCTGCCAATTTGGTTCGCAATAATTGTTTCGTGATTGGATTTCAGATATTTGACAAGATTGATAATGTCAACGGAAAAGTCCATTGACATTTCACGGAGTTTTGATTCAGCCATAGGTAGCACCTCACTTTCAATGATATTATACCATAATTTCAAGCGTTTGTAATGAGTGGTGTTTGCCCTTGTGGGCGAGTGATGTTATTCGTTTTGCTCATAGTGATGTATTGCGCCGATGAAGCAAAGTGATGTGTTCCTTACTCACGCGCGAAGCGCACACCACAAGGCGAAGCCGTCATCACGCACGAAGTGCGCATCACGGTCCGCTTGCGGAACACATCGTTCCAAAAACAAAAAGCACTTCTTTCGAAGTGCTTTCGTTTTTGTGTTATCTTGACAAAATAGATGCCACCCTAAAAAAGTCAATAAAATCAAGGGTTTTTGAGCTTTCGTGGCAATTTCAAGTATGGACAAAATAGACGCCAACCTATATTTTATATATCAGGTGCGCCTTTCTGTATTCGGTGGGAGTTGATCCCGTGTGCTGCTTGAACAGCCTGCAAAAGTGATAGGGATTTGAAAATCCGCATTCGTTCGATACGGCAGAGGCGCTCATTGCGCCTTCCGCTAAAAGCCGCTTCGCCTTTTGAATACGCAAGTCGATGATATATTGCTTAGGCGATACGCCGAAATGCTTTGTGAAAAGCTTTCTGAAATAAACCTCGCTTATATTACATTCAGCCGCCAATTTTGCATTGGTAAGAGACGCATCGCAAAGATTGCTGTTTATCAACCTTACCGCGCCTTTCAGCTCGCGCGGAATATCATCGTAAGAGAGCTTATGCAAAATACCGTAGAAGATGCTGAATATCTGCGTACGGTTTCCATCAAAGCAAAGCAGCGTTTTTATTCGCTCGTAATCAGCTATTAATTCTTCCGCATTTCGGACGGGAATAACGGTAACCGTATCACATAAAAAATCAAGACAATCAAAATTTATGACCGGGAAAGCGCCGGTCTTATTTCTTTCAATAAAATAAGTTCCACCCTTTGGCAAAATAACTGCGCAGTCCTTGTTTGAAACATATTCTCTCCCGTTTTGAATGTAGGTTATTTGCCCTTCTTTGCAAAAAGAAAGCCCACAAGTTTTTCTATTGGTCATTTTATCACGTTTGCCCTTTTCCGAATACACGGTAACCACGCCCGATATCTCTGTTACAGTAATATTTTTAAGATCCACTTGCATCACCTCGCCTTTTAGTTAATTATATCACATTATATATCGTATTTCAATTATTTTTTAAATTTAGTATCATAAACATCAATGTTGTATCAAAATACAGATTGCTTAAAGAACAATTACATGATACAATGTAACAAAACGATCCGGGAGGAATAGTCTATGAATTTTAATAACAAGGTTGCAATATCTACCGGAGCTGCTTCGGGTATGGGTCTTTTGTTCTCCGAGAATTTTGCCGAGCTTGGCGGCAATGTCGTTATGTGCGATATTAGTAAAAACGCGCTTGCCGAAAAGGTTGCCGCAATCAACGCAAAGGGCGGCGGCAAAGCAATCGGTGTAGTCTGTGACGTGAGAGATTATTCGCAGGTGTGCGCCGCAAGGGACAGAGCTGTCGCCGAGTTTGGCAGGATAGATATTATGGCGAATTTTGCAGGAGGTACAGCGGTGAGAATGTGTAAGGTCGACCGTGAAAAATATCGAGAATTTCCGGACGTACCGATAGATGTTTACGATTGGGGTATCGACGTAAATCTCAAAGGACCGTTCTACTTTGCTCACGCGGTGCTCAAGCAAATGCGGGAGCAGGAGAGCGGGTTGATTATCAACATCGGCTCGATAACCGGAGCGGAGGGTAGCCCCTACGGAATGGACTACGCCACCTCCAAGGCGGGACTGATGTATGGACTTACTAAATCCATCGCACAGTTTGGCTCAAAATACGGAATAAGATGTGTTTGCGTCTCCCCGGGGCCCGTACTCACAAGAGCCGCAATGGCAAATATGAAAACGATGCTCGGGCGCGCAGCCGAGCCACAAGAAATCATCGATCTGTGTCTTTTCGTCGCTTCGGAAAAAGGACAGTTTATCAATGGCGAAAACATTATGATCGATGGTGGCAGAAACGCAATGAAGAGGTCTTAATATGAAGAAAAAGAGTTTTTTATCATATGAAAAGCCGTTGCTGACCTGCATGGTGCAGGCAAGCGATCCCGACAGAATAAAAGCGCTGATTGATGCTTCTATCCCCGAGGGCGCCGAGGCGATCGGCATGCAGTTTTGTAAGCTAAAAGTGGAATATCGAAACGAGAAGACGTATCGGGAGCTTTTTGCTTATACCGATCTGCCCATTTACGTCACCAACTACCGAAATCATATCTCGAACATAGGAAAATCAGACGACGTACTCGCGGCAGAACTTGTCGAGCTTGCGGAATGCGGCGCAACGCTTTGCGATGTAATGGGAGACTATTTTGACGCTTGCGAAGGTGAGCTGACTATGAACAAAGATGCAATCAAAAAGCAAATACGTCTTATAGACGAGCTTCACGGGCGAGGCGCCGAGGTGTTGATGTCTTCGCACGTATTCAAATTTACCCCCGCCGAGCGTGTTCTTGAGATCGCCCGCGAGCACGAAAGGAGAGGCGCCGATATCTGCAAGATCGTCACAGGCGCGGAAAATACCGAACAGCAGATAGAAAATCTGCGCATAATAAATTTGCTTAAGGAAAATTTGAAAATACCGTTTCTCTTTCTTGCGGGCGGCGAGTGCCGTATACTAAGACGCATCGGCGGCTCGCTTGGTTGTTGTATGTATCTGTGTGTGCACGAATACGACGAGCTTGCTACCAAATCACAGCCGTTGCTGAGTGACATAAGGGTAATAAGAAATTTAATTTAATTGGAGGAATACGTAATATGAACCTTAATAACAAAGTTGCTCTCATAACGGGTGCCGCAGTAGGAATCGGTCGCGCGACGGCAATTCTGCTTGCAGAAAAGGGGGCCTCGCTTGTGCTTGTCGATATAGATGTGGCAAAGCTCGAGGATCTAAAATCAGAGCTTTCGGTGTACGACGTTAAGATATTGACCTTTGCTATCGATGTCAGTGACGAGGCAGCGGTATATGAGGCGACAGATAAGGCAATCACCGAATTTGGACGAATTGATATCCTTGTAAACAACGCTGCACTTTGGCGCGGTCGCTCCTCTTTCATCGATACCCCTACTTCGACCTGGCGTAAATTTATCGATATTAACATAATGGGTGTTGTCTATTTTACACGTGCGGTGCTCCCGTCCATGCTTGAAAACAAGTGGGGAAGAGTCATCAACGTTGCATCGGTCGCAGGAGTGTACGGCAATGCAAATATGGCACATTATTCGGCCACCAAGGGTGCCGTCATAGCATTTACAAAGGCTCTTGCCAAGGAGGTTACCGATAAGGGCGTGCTTGTTAACTGTGTTTCTCCGGGAAGCGTTAGTCCCTCGGATAATCATGATATAGATTATACGGTGGAAAGCGCTCTATCCTTCATGGGAAGGACCGGCTCGGACAGAGAAAACGCAAATCTTATATGTTTCCTCGCAAGTGATGAAGCAAGCTATATCGCCGGTCAGAACATACAGATCGACGGATGCAGGAAGAAGCAATGAGTGAATTCATTGAAGTAACATCCGAAATATTTAGACTCAGAGTTCCTTTTGAGGCAATATATACTTCTGTATTCCTGATCAAAACGCCTGCATGCGAAATTCTTGTTGACTGTGCCACGACGGACGAGGACGTGGATCAGTGCATCGTTCCCGCTCTTAAGAGGCTAGGTTATGATTTATCGGATATCGGAATGCTCGTTTTGACGCACAGACACAGCGACCACGCGGGCGGACTTGCGCGAGTTTTATCCCTTGCGCCAAATATTGAGGTTGTCACAGATGCACGTACGATCTGTGACGAGATCTGCACCTATCCAATGGCGGGACATACCGAGGACTCTATAGGTGTCTTTGATATGCGCTCGCATACTCTCCTCTCGGGTGACGGCCTGCAGGGGGCAGGGGTGGATAAATACCGATGTTGCGTCAAATTACCCGAGGCGTATACCCATACGCTAGAAAGAATAAGAAATGATGGCAGGATCGAAAACATACTGTTCTCCCATGCCTACGAGCCGTGGAACAGCGATGCTGCTTTGGGCCGTAAACGGGTATTGGAATGTATCGAGGAGTGCCTTAACTATTTGAAATAAAGGAGTTATAGAAATGAAAGCAATACTTGTAAACGAAGATAAAAGTCTCAGGTGGGACTATGTTCCCGATCCCATAGTAAAAAGCGATGAGGTGCTCGTCAAAATAGAAGCAGCAGCGCTCAACCGCGCTGATCTGATGCAAAGAGAGGGAGATTATCCCCCTCCCGCAGGCTGCCCGGAATGGATGGGACTTGAGGTTGCAGGTACGGTCGTTGAGATTGGAGACGAAGCAAAGGAAAGCTCCGCTTGGAAGCTTGGCGACAAGGTCTGTGCCTTGCTTGGCGGCGGAGGCTATGCCGAATACGTCAGCGTAAAATATGATATGCTGATGCCTGTTCCTAAAAACTGTTCTATGGTTGAAGCGGCGGCAATTCCCGAAGCATTCGCAACGGCGTACCTCAATTTGTTTATTGAGGGAAAGATCAAGGAAGGCAACACGCTTCTTATGAACGCAGGTGCATCGGGGCTTGCAAGTGTTATTATCCCGATGGCAAAGGCGTTTGGAGTGAGAGTTATAACCACCGTGCTTACCGATGAAATAGCGGAAAATATCAAACATCTTAATGCCGATAGAGTGGTGGTAACATCCAAAGAGGATATATCTCTCGTGCTTAAAGAAGAGCTTGAATCTGGGCATTCTGTTGATGTTGCCATTGACTGTCTTGGCGGAGAGATCATGGGTAAGTGCATACACTATCTCACTCACGGTGCAAGGTGGATAATGATAGCGGCTCTCGCAGGTACAAAAACCGAAATTGACCTCAAGAACATATACGTCAGAAATGTAAGAATAATCGGTAGTACCCTTCGCTCCCGCACACCTGCGGTAAAGGCACAGATCCTTGCCGGAGTCGTTCGCGACGTATATCCCAAAATAGAGTCAGGTGAAGTAAAACCGACTATCTATAAGGTTTTACCAATTACCGAAGCCGAGGCGGCGCACGATATTCTTTATCGCGGAGAAAACGTAGGCAAGGTTGTTTTGACGATATAACAAAAAAGAAGGGTTTGCATTTTTTGTGCAAATCCTTCTTTTTATTTGTTAGCAAGCAAGTTCAGATCCCACCACACTGAGTTTTTGACGTTTGGCATCTATTAAAATTGCACTGTGAAAAATGGATATAAAAAAGCCCAGAAGCCTTACGACATCTGGGTTTTTTGGGTTGGCATCCAAATTGGATGCATAATATGTGTTGTGCTTCCTAAATAGATGCCACGTATTTAGTCAAACTGCTTTATAAAGTTGTGAATCATTGCTCCAAACACGCTTTCTCCGTTCTCATCTAATTGAGAGCAGTACTTGCAGTGTTTTCCTTGCATAACAATATGCTCGTAATTCTTATATTCAAAATGCGAAAGAGTGGATAACATCAGCATCGTTTGCTCATAACGGTTTTTTATGTCGTTATCAGATACCACGAAGCACATAGGCGGATATTCCTTCTCCAATCCAACGTAGTAAAGCGGTGCTGTTTCATCAACAATGATGCGGCGCGGATCAATGTCGGCATATTTAAGCACGTTGAAATGTGCGGTAGGTTGACCTGCATCGTGAAAATATCCCGCTACTTTCGAATTGTCAAGTCCTACACTCTCAAGATAGCGTTTATCAAAGCAAAGCATCATAGAAAGATAACCGCCCGCAGAGCTTCCACCAACGTAAAGCCTTTCGCAACCAAGCTCTTTGCGCATGTACTCCTTTGTCCAAGCGACTGCCCGTGCAGCATCGTAAATGAAATCGGGATATTTTGCGTTTGGATACATTCGATAATTTGCCGACACAACGGCAATGCCGCGAGAGGTGAGGTATGGAGCAAAAACATCTGCGGAATTTTTATCACCGTGATCTAAACCTCCGCCATGAAAATATACGAACATCGAAGATGCTGAGCAATCGGGCAGATACAAGTCAAGCTTATGTACGAAATCAAGATCTCCGTAAACAATATTTTCTATTTTTTTCATAACGACTCCTCTTTGTTCTTCTTATCCAATCTATAATTTCTCGCATACATCAAAAGGTCGGCACCTACCATAATGAAATTCAGTACGTAAAAGAACAGCACATACCATTTCTGTCCTATCTGTACCATATAAGCAGCGTTTAGGAGCTTGGATACAATTCCGGCTACGTAACCAAAAAAAATCAAACAAAGAAAGGCAAGGCTTTTTCCCTTTGTCGTTCTTGCTTTGTAGGATTTTATAACGTTTAGCGGCCATGAAGCCCCAAAGCTGACAATCATAACCACTTCTAAAATTTCTGCCATATTCTCCCCTCTATGTGAGAAACATTGTTTTTTTTAGTTTAACATACATCCATATAATTGTAAATAATCAAATGAAATGCACCTGCTATAACTTGACAGTGAAAGCAAAAAGTGCTAAAATAAGGATGTATTTGTTTAAGGAGGTTCGTATGGAGCTTTTACAGTTGAAATACTTTTGCGATGCCGCAGAAACCGAGAATTTCTCAAAAACAGCAAAGAAATATCTTGTTCCCACGTCCAATATTTCTCAATCTATCAAACGTTTAGAAAGAGAGCTTGGGTGTGAGCTGTTTGAGCATAGCACGAACAAAATCACCCTGAATGGCGCAGGAAAGCAGTTTTATACCGAAGCGTCCCAAGCCTTGATTCTACTTGAAAGTGCGAAGGCGCGTGCACTTGAAAACAGTCAGGAATTAAACGGAGATATTCATATAATTTGCCTCAGTAATCGCAGAACGCTCACAAATGCTATCGAGCATTTTATACAGAAACACCCTCAAGTCAATATCATCATTCATCACAGCATAGATGCCGATCGTGATTTTGATGTTTTTGTTTCCGATGCGTGTCCTTACGAATACAGTAAAAAAATACTGCTTGTGGATGAGGATATATGCGTTGCGATGAACAAAAACAACCCTTTGGCAAACAGAACGAATTTTACTATTTCTGATTTGGAAAACGAACGTTTTATCTCTATGACACCGGATTCCAGCCTTTATAAAAATACTGTAAAAATATGTGCAGACGCCGGGTTTACTCCCAACATAGCAATTCAGACCGACGATCCTTTCTATGTACGCAAATACATAGAAATGGGATTGGGGATATCATTTGTTCCTACAAAATCCTGGAAGGAACTCTTTCCTGACAGCGTAGTGCTGAAAAAATTAGAAAATGTACGGAGAAATACCTACGCATTTCTGCCAAAAAGAAAATATATCAAACCGGTAGTAGAGGTGTTTCTGCAATTTTTAAATGAAGAGGCGGCAAAGTGTTATGTGTAATTAAAAAATTAGAAGCTCGTACAAATAAAAATCGCAAAGCTCCCCCCCTAAAAAGTCGATTATTTAAGTGGGGGATCCCATCCGCACGGAATTTTTGAGGTTTGGCATCTATTAAGGACGCGCAACATGGCTCGAAGATGAGATTTTTCACTGCCCTGACGAGTCGCATAGTCGAAAACTTAGCCTGCGGTTACTCGGCTCGTTTTCTCCTTGCTTTGTCGCCTTCGCGTCGGACAAACCGTCGTTTAGAAGGCTTATCCTCGCTCACCCATTCCCTTCGTCCCGAAGGTCATGAAATGGCAAAGCTCAGTTTCGAAACCCAAAAGAAAGAAACCCACGATGAACCTTTAGTTCAACTTGGGTTTCTTTTGGTTGCGGAGATGGGATTTGAAAAAGAGAAGGGTTATCTGCTATTCGTCGGGCGGACACGACGAATGACGCAGTATGCCGCCGTCGCAACGGCGGACATAGACCCCGACAGCACTCTGCTCCAAAGGCTTGAGTGCTCAGGTCATAGAGCGAAGCTCGTGAGGTTCAAACCCAGCCGCAACTCGCATAAGCGAAATAAAAGAAGCAGTCCAAAGGAGGAGTACTCTTAAGGACAGTTTTTGAAATTTAATAGAATACGTTACCGACTGACAGGAAAAGGACGAATAATTGTTAAAATTCCTCGTCCTTTTTTCTTTGCAAGCACTGCATTTGTAGGCACAATGCTTAAATATGATAAGAGAGATTCCTCCGCTTACACGGTAGATCAGCTCTCATACTCGGTCTCAAAATCCTTCCAAGGAATATTGACAGTTGCTTCATCCTGCAACAGCTCCTTTATGTGCCGGAGCAATGGAAAGTCCTCTATGTTGATCTTGCCAATCGCGGCAAGCTGTTCAACAGCTTTTGCAGTACGATTGCTGATAACGATTCCTTCCATAGTAATACCCGGAAGTCTTTCCATTGACTCATTGTAGGTATATCCTTGACCAAGCAAAGCTCCAAGCTTGCGATTCCTGCCGCCGAATACAGTAACGTAAAGGTCTCCGAGTCCGACAAAAATATTGCGTTCTGCAGTGCTTTCGAAAGCATCAAGCAAGAGATACATTTCACGGGAGGCTTGCATAAACAGACCTGCTTGAGAATTATAGTGTTCGAGAGCCTTGCCTTCTTTCTTATAAGAAAGACCAATAGCCAATGCCACACCCAAGGCATAGGCATTTTTTAAAGCAACGGCGCATTCCACGCCGTGAACATCGGTAGAGAGACTGATATGGTAATAATCGGTTTCGAACAATTGTTTAAGCCAACGCAGAGTTTTCATATCCGGACCGCAGAAAACCACTTCAGTCGGATCCTGTACTGCAAGCTCGTAGGACGTACATGGACCTCCTACGGCATAAATTCGTAATTTTTTATCGGTAAAGCGTTGCATATATTCGGGGTAAGAGATTAAATGGCCTTTGTTCTCTCCGTCGTCGATCATGCCTTTTGAAATGGAAAGCAACGGGGTCTTTTCGGGTAGCTTTGGAATAACGTTTTCACAGAACCAATCCATTCCAAAAGAGGAAACGCCGCAGATAATTAAATCCGCATCCTTGATACAATCCTCCATTTCTTCAATATAGTGGAATGAAACCGAACCTGGCATAACAAACGGTGCATCAATACCGTTGGTATCGTTATTTTTCCTATAAAGAGAAAGCGTTAAGTGTTCTCCCGTTTTTTTGCCATGCCGAATAATATCGCTATCGAGCGGAGAACCGACCAAGCGAATGGTATGACCGTTGTGTGCTGCCGGAAAGGTAATGGCTGAACCCATCATTCCCGAGCAGATTACTGTAATGATTGCCATAGTATTTACCCCCTTTATCCATTATTTTGTTTTTAGAATCACTATTGACAATGATAACTTTTAATGTTATTATAGTAAAAACAATCATTATGCGCAATATGCGACGCAAAAATTGAGCAGACTATCATAATTATGAGCATTTTACAAAGCGAGAGGTGATTATATGAGCATTGACAGAGAAAAACAGATACTTGAGATTTTGCTTAAAGAAAAGAAATCCACTGTGAAACAACTTGCCAAAATTTTATTTGTCAGTGAGCCTTCTGTGAGGCGCGATCTTCAAAGTCTCGAAAAGCAAAACCTTATAAAGCGCATTCATGGTGGCGCGGTTCTTGAAGAAACTGCACTTTCAAAAAATAAAATCCCATTTTTAATCAGAGAGTATGAGCAAAGCAGTGCGAAAACGATGATTGCAAAAAAAGCAATTGATTTGATTTGCGACAACGATATTGTTTTTTTAGATGCATCAACAAGTTGTTATTATTTGATTCCTTTTCTTGCATCAAAAAGAAATTTAACGGTTATTACAAACGGTGTGAAAGCTTTGATAAAATTGGCGGAATACGGTATAAACACAATATCAACAGGCGGTGCTCTTCTTAATAGTTGTCTGGCATTGGTGGGTGAGGAAGCATATAAAACAATTGAGACATATAATGCCGACATCGCACTGTTTTCTTGCCGTGGAGTTTCTAACGACGGATATCTTACAGATTTTTCTCCCGAAGAAAATAACGCAAGGAAGAAAATGATACAGCACGCAAGGAAATCTTACCTGCTGTGTACAAGCGAAAAAATTGGCAAAAGTTATTTTCACAATCTTTGTCACAAAGATGATATTACAGGAATAATACATGAATGAAATAAGAAACGAGGACGAAGAATATGAACTATTCTTCGTCCTCTTGCTATTAGTAATAAAAACTGTCCTTTAGAATACAGCCCTAACAGACTGCTTCTTTTATTTGTGTTGTGCTTCCTTAATAGATTCCGCATGAATTCATATACGTTCATAAATTTTATTCTTTTGAGTGTTTATAAGAAGCTTATCACCGTAGAACGCACAGCATTCGACTTCTTCGTTAGCAAAAGGAGTCTTCGATAGATCCTCACAAAGCTCATATTTTTTTGCCTTTAAGTCAATAACGCGTAATGCGTTTGGATAATCGTTTTTTCCAAAGCCAAACATATACCATATCTTTTCGTTCCGAATTGTTCCGCCCTGCGTTATATACACGTTAAACGGAAGTTCGAATTGTTCTACGATATCCGTGGGTTTAAGAGTGACAACGGTTTCTGTAGGCGCTGGAAGATGAAATTTCGTTACGATATACACATTATCAGGTTTTGAAAATTCCTTTTTCGTTCGATAGCGCGCAGAAAACATATAATACCATCCACCTTCAATATCAACAAGTGACGCCGGCCATCCCCATCCGAGTGTTTGGTATTGCGTTTTTTCAATTCCGTCGTTTTTGTAATATATTTTTTGTACGGTTTCGGAACTGAATATTCCGTTTTTTTGCCGTATCTGCTCCACGGCGCAATACCCAATATAACCGTTTTCGTCTGAGTCACCGCTGTTTCCTGCCGTGACGTAAAGGAGAGGAAACTCTTCGCCCTCGAGTCTTTCGCCAAACATCGCATCGTTTGCATGATTGCAATAACGCTTATCATTTGTCCCGTCATTGTACGAGCCGAGAGGAAATACTCCTATCGGCTTTTTGCTACGTGAGACCAGGTCATACACTGCGCAAATACCAGTATGAAAAAGAACAAAGCCTAAATTATCATATACAGCAAAGCCTTGAATACTTTTTCATTTTCCGACAAACTCCTCGGATGGATTCTCAAATTCCATAAAAAGCTTATACATTGAGCAATACTCCATTCTTTTCCAGAAGACGCCTTAATTCCACAATATCGAGGTTTCGTGCGTCTGTATTTTTAAGGCATGTCAGCGCAGCCGCAATTCCTGCTGCCTGTCCCATTGCCATGCAGGGCGGCATAACGCGAACGGCTCCCGCGGCTTCGCTGTCCGCCGACAGACAGCGACCGGCTACCAAAAGATTGGAAAAGCCTTTTGGGACAAGACATCCGTAAGGTATACCGTAATATTTGCCCTCGGGAATAGTGATATATTCGTTACTCGTAGGACCAAAACGACCGTGAACGTCCACCGAGTTAGCCGCGATCATAACGGAATCCTCGGGTACGTTGCAGCTCAGTACATCGTCAATGGTAAGGGTTTTCAACCCTTCTATATGGCGGGTTTCACGAATACCAAGCGTATTTCCCGATTGAAGCAGTTTTGCGTTTTCACACCCCGGAACGTATTTTTTGAGAAAAGCAAATATCTCATCCACCTGCTCACGCCCCACCTGTTCTCCTCGGGTAAGACTCTCGGATTTCGTTCCGTCGATGCCCATAATTCGGGATGTGTTAATACTCCACTCATCCTCGTCTACTCCACGAAACAGACCGATGGAAACTCTGTTCAGCGACCAGTCGCCCGCCTCTCTCGCCTTGGATACCCACCAGTGCATCGATCGGTAGTTGACGCCGTCCTTTCGATAAAAATTATCTCGGTTTGCTTCGATATCGGCATCGACCTTGGCGCTGTCCACGTTACCGATTCGGAAAAACATCGTTGCGGGCTGGATACGTCCATTGCCGTTTCCCATCGTATAGTCGGCTCCCGCCGCCGCGGCACAATCCCCGTCTCCCGTGCAGTCAACCACGACCTTTGCCTCAATGGCGCAAAGACCTTCCTTCTTGACAACGATCACTCTCTCCACACGCTCGCCACAGGCTATGGCATCGACAAATGTTGTGTGATATAGTACCGAAACACCCGCCTCGGTAAGCATTCTGTCAGCAAGTAGCTTTAATGACTCAGCGTTGAATGGCGTAACGTGAATATGTCCTGCCGTGATGTACGAGGTAAACGCAGATGAGGTTGGTATCTTCGACGGGTGAAGCGCTCCCTTCATTTCCACAAGACGGTTAACGATCTCCTCAAAAAGTCCTCTAATCAGCATGGTATTTCCGCCACTGTCGTAGCAAGTCATAAAAGGAGCTACCAGTCCTGCTGTTGCCATTCCCCCGCAAAATCCGTTTTGCTCGATCAACATTGTTTTTGCTCCCGCACGTGCGGATGCAATTGCGGCACAAAGTCCCGCGGGTCCTCCACCGATGACCAGAACGTCAGTATGATCACAGGGTATCTGTTTTGAATATTCTCTCATCATATTTACCTCTTTTTATTGTTTGTCGTTCAATATATCGCTAAGTCTGCGTGCAACCTCTTTGCCAAGAGCAGCAAACGCTTCACCCGTATAATGGCAGGTATCCTTATAGCAACTACTATTCCACTCTCTCACATATTCGTTAAGATCATTGACAATCACCCCATTTTTTTCGACGATATCGACAGCAATACGGTTATATCGGTCAATTGTTGCTGTTGAACGGGGATTTATCCCGCCCTCTGATCCACCGTCAGGATTCATTGGGGTTGTAGTGGCAAATATCAATTTTGCCCTCGGAAAAAACTTCTTTAGAAGATCAATGATTATTTGTATATTTTTCGCATATTCATCCTCACTTGTAAGAGGCAGTTCGTGACCGCACCAATGCGCCACGTCCCAATGACCGCAGTTGAATTGAATCACATCTACCTTTGTCGGATCATCGAATAACCCTGCCCATTTCCTCATGCAGAAGATCACATATTATGAGCTTCTGCAATTATCGGTAAAATAAAAGACCTCGGCTCTATTCGAAAGCTCATTTTTTACCGTTTCGCATTATCCTTTTCGGATAGAATCTCCGATAAGGAAGATATTTGGCTTTTCATCATTGCAAAAAAAAGATGGCATCTGCCACTCCGTTTTCTGCCCATTTTGCTCCGATAATTTCTTTTTTCATACGTTATCTCCTTTTGTGCTTTCTGTATACACATTAGTAGCGCCTCTCGCTTTCGATAGTACTATACCACAAATTTTGCGGTTTTTCAAGAGTGATGTTTGCCCTTGCGGGCAAGTGATGATGTGCTTACGCACAGTGAAGTATTGCGCCGATGGCGCAAAGTGATGTGATGTGTTCCTTACTCACGCGCGAAGCGCACATCACAAGGCGAAGCCGTCATCACGCACGTAGTGCGCATCACGTTTCGCATGCGGAACACATCGTTCCAAAAACGAAAAAGCAGTCCGTCGGACTGCTTTCGTTTTTGGTTGCGGGAGTGGGATTTGAAGTAATGGTGAAGGGGAGGGAATAGTCACGACCTACCGCACAAGTCGCATAGTCGTTGCCTATCGCCTTCGCAAGCCTACGGCTCTGCCAACTCCTTGCTTCGTTGTGTCAACCGTTGTGAAAACGCTTATTAACCGTTTTCACTTAGGTTGCAGGTTATTCGCCCGTATCCCGAAGGGGCACGCTCATAGAGCGAAGCTCGTGAGGTTCAAAATCCCATCGCAACTCGCGTAAGCAAAAGAAAGAAGCACAACCGCAAGGGCTGTGCTTCTTTTCTTTGGTTGCGGGAGTGGGATTTGAACCTCACGACCTTCGGGTTATGAGCCCGACGAGCTACCGGACTGCTCCATCCCGCGATATTATTGGTGCCGGAAGCCGGGGTCGAACCGGTACGAGAAATTAATCTCACGGGATTTTAAGTCCCGGGCGTCTGCCAATTCCGCCATTCCGGCATGCTACGACCGAATAGGTCTTCCGCTGTGCCTATACATTCTATCACAAAGGACGGCAAATGTCAACCCTTTTTCGAATATTTTTTAAAAAAGTGCCTTTTTCCCTTGACACCGCCCCTGAAATGTGATATCATATATAAGCGAAATTTCCACACGCAGTATATTATATGCACCGCAGTTGGAAAGTATTCGGCAGAAGCTGCGCACATCTAACGTGATATCTAACACTTTCCAAGTTTACAATTTAATACGCAGGAATATCGAAGCGGTCACAACGAGGCGGTCTTGAAAACCGTTAGGCCAAAAGCCACGGGGGTTCGAATCCCTCTTCCTGCGCCAAAAATGAAGCACCAATCCTTGCGGTTGGTGCTTTTATTTTATTGACATAAACAGCAAAATATGATAAAATATTACTGCTAACGACATGATTTTTTAGGAGGTGTTATTGTATGAGTTTTTATGATTATGCT
>JAZORO010000043.1:0-1034 GCA_045656605.1 Eubacteriales bacterium | reverse complement strand
CGACATGGCTACGATCCGACTTAGTACTTTCACTTCTGGGTAAGAAGGAAGTAAAAAAGACAAGCCGAGAGCTAAAGCTCTCGGCTTTAATCTTATATTACACTATGACCCTTTTTTTTGCGCTTGTTTTAGCTTTGCGATTTCTGCTTTCTTTTCGGCTATCATCTTGGCGAGCTTTTTCTCGCACTTCTCTCTCGTCTTGGCGTAGACGTTGAATTTCTTTCGCTTGCCGTCGGGAAGTCTTGGATAAAAACTCCCTTCCCACAGGTTTTCGTTCACCTGATATACGCACCCTGTTCCCGATTTTCTTATCTTGGGCTTGTACGGCTCGACAAAGCCGTCAATTTCGCCCGATACCGTTTTGGACGGCTCGTTCTTCGATTCAGGCATCAGCGCGCTTGTACCGCCGATTTTGCGGTCGATTTTCACCGACGCTTGCAACCGCATCGTGTCCGTGATGTGCGAATAGATATTCAAGGTCGTTTCCGCGCTGATATGCCCGATAATCCCCGACAGCGTTTTCACGTCCATTCCGTTCTCTATCGCCATCGTTGCGAACGTATGCCGTAAATCATGGAAACGGATATCCTTACAACCCGCCCTTTTCAAAATCAATTTGAATCGGTGGTGAAGCGCGGTAGGATTTCTCGGTTCGCCTTCTTTTACAGGGGACGGGAATATCCAGTCGCAGGTCTTCTTTTTCTTGATTTCCGCAAGGACTTCCACCATGTACGGCGGTAAGAGTATCGTGCGGATAGAGCTCTTCGTTTTCGGCTGTTGCACGATTATGTCTTTGCCTGCGGCAACCACTTGCCGAGCAATTCGCAAGCTGCCGTCCGTAAGGTTTAAGTCCGTCCACTTCAGCCCCAAGATTTCACCACGGCGCATGCCTGTGGAAAGCTCCAGCAAAAACAATTCGTAATACCCTTCTTCTCTCGCTCTTGCCAAAAAACGCTCGATTTCCGCAGGCGTTAGCACTTGCATTTCCCTGCCTTTCTTGGGCGGTAGCTTACAGCCGATGGACGGATTTTTCG
>JAZORO010000042.1:0-2296 GCA_045656605.1 Eubacteriales bacterium | reverse complement strand
CTCCTGGCAGAACGTATCGATAGGAAGGACGAGCATTGCGCATAAGGGGCTCTCGTTCGCCGCAGAGGTTATGGCGGCGACAGCAATAGATTTGTACGAGAATCCCGAGATAATAAAAGAGGCAAAAGCCGAGTTTGAGGCGGCTGTGAGCGAAGGATATTTCTCACCCATCCCCGACGGAGAATACGCTAAGCCCGTAGAGATTTAGATAGAATATTTGACTAAAGCATTTTGTGCGGCGCTGCAGCGTTGACCTCTTGATTTCGGATATTGCGCCGAAAATACAAAGTATTGTTTACAAATACTTGCTTTATGAGCGCAAGTTTTGTAACTTTGTCCCTTTTGAAGAATTAATACTTTAAAATGAAAAGCCCGATGTGCGGAGAAGATATATCCACACTTCGGGCTTTTCATTTTTGCTTAATTATTTTACGAGCTTTTCTCTAATCATCCTGTTTACGGCGTCTCTTACGTTCTCCATCTCCTTAGCCGACAGAGCGCAGCGCCAGAAGGTTATCTCTTCTCCGAGCACCTTTTCCATCTCGGCGACAACCTCTTCCTTAGAGTACAGGCTCTCGCAGAGCTTCATTGCCGAAACGTCGTTTAACGCGTGCTTGAAGACGATGATTCTGAGACTCTCGTATGCCGTACCATCGGGTGCGGGGTAAACCGAGAACGCATCTCCGGCAGGGAAGCTTCCGTCGCAGGAAAGCTCGGTGAAGGGGTCGATGTCATCCCGTGAGTACTGAGTGTTGTAGAAGTTATAGCCCCACTGAAGGAAACCGACAATATCGTATTTATAGAGGTGCATACCGATTGAGCGTGTGCGCCAGGACGGCATTGCCACAAATCTGTTAGACACGGCGAGGTGCTGGCTGGTGCAATAATACGTCCAGAGGTTCGGCACCTTTGCATCTATAAACGTGTGTACGTGATTTGTTGCGGGTATGGGCGTCTCGCATATACCGCTTGTGTAAAACTCAATGCGTGAGAGCGCATCCATAATAGTGTAGTCGCTGAGAAGATCGCCGACGATGGCCTTGTCAGCCTTGTACTGCTCGATGTGGTCGGAGTTTGGCTCGTCTGAGATGTGGTAGAAGCATCTCTTGTCGTCGCCTCTGTTTTTCATATGAGCGATAAACTCGGTGAGGAACCGGCGCAGGAATGCGGAATACTCCTCGCCCGAAGCATCTGTATCCCAGCCGAATATTCTCTTGTATTCTCCGTCGACGGTTGCCATAATCTTGGGTGCGTGCTCCGCTCCCCACTGAGTAAACAGGTGTGAAATTTCAAGGTATTTTATACCTACTCTGTTGCACATATCCACCCATCTGTCAAGAAGAGAGAAGTCGAAAGAGTACTCACCTGCTGTCTTGGAAACGCCGACGAGCTGCACCGTCGTCCTCTCGCCTCCAACGTAAGTGTCGAGAGGGGGAGTAAATACGGGGGTCAGCAAAAGATTTATACCGTTCTTAACGGCAACCCGTGCAAAGTTTTCAACTATTCTCCAGTGCTCCTCGCTCCAGGGCTCAACACGGTAGTAGTTTGCAAGACAGTCGCAGTGGAACCACTGTGTAAAATACATCGTCTGCTCGGGTAGAAGCGCATCTAGAACCTCAATGGTTATGCTTGCCTGGGTGGGCTCGCCGTATTCGGGAGTAAGCCTGAATGTTAAAAGCGAGCCGTCTGTCGCCTTAGCATCAGCGGGCAGATCTATATCTACCCAGTAAGAAGACAGCGCCGTCGTCCTGGCAACAACTTTGCCGCCGTTTCTGAGCGGCATAAGAAGGTCGGGAAAAAGACCCGGCTCCTTTCTCAGATACTGTGCGTCATCGTCCTGGGGATAAAGAGGTGTTGTAACAGGCAGATGCCTGACCTCTCTTACCGTCACGTATTCGCTAAGCTCGCCGACGACCTCAAGCGTATAGAGCATTCGCAAAACACCGTGCGTATCCTCAGGGGTGCATTCGCAAAGAAGCTGAAATGCTCCCGATTCGCCCTTGAGAAGAGTAAGCTCGCCAAGGGGGCGAAAGCCGGTGATTCTCATATCCGCAAACGCCTTTTCAAGCGAGGATATAATCTTGACCTTTGCCATAGTAGTAAATCCGCCTTTTAAATTTATCGGTGGGGCGAAGCTCTGAATTATCAGAGCCTTGCCTTAATCATCTCGTTGATTCTGTCACGTACGCTCTGCATCTCGTCGAGCGTGAGTGCGCAACGGTCGAAGGTGATAGTATCGCCGAGCGCCTTCTCCATTTCAGCGACAACCTCTTCCTTAGAGTACAGGCTCTCGCAC
>JAZORO010000041.1:0-63143 GCA_045656605.1 Eubacteriales bacterium | reverse complement strand
AAAAAATTTATTCGCCGACGGGTGTCGTACAGTTTTAAAAGAATAGATTTTGTCATAGCCGAGCCTAATTTTTCGAGGAATATGCAAATATTTAAGGAAAATTTGGCGATGTATATGGCGAAATGTATCTTTTAAAACCTTATTAGTTCGATTCTCTTACGGCTGCACCGCTTTACGTCTTATATTTTCGCTCAAGATAAGCGAAGTCCGATGAGCCGGATGTAAGAAGCTTCAACATATTCTTAAGAGGAACGCTCGGGCTGACGTTCACCATCTGCTTATTTCCGCCTCTAAACGAATACGGTACGCCGTACCAAAGCATATGGTTATCGAACAGCACGCTCTCTATGGCAGCGCACTCGGAAAATGCCGAGCAGCTTAGTTTTTTTACACTGTCCATTATTCTGACGCTGGTAAGAGAAGAACACTTAGCGAATGCATAGTCATCCACCTCAATGACACCGTCGCCGATATTTACGCTCACGAGAGTATCGTCACCGAAGAATGCGCCGCAACCGATTCTCTTTATCCCCTTCGGTATTGTTCCCTTTCCGTAGGATGCGCTGACGAGCGTCGACGTCCTCGTATCTATCAGATATCCGTCCTTATAGGTGTAGGGGCTTCCTCTTCCGACCTTAAGCTTCAAGGTATTAAGTCCGATACCGCTGTCGATACGCTCGACGCTCACCGGTATCTCAAGGCTCGGCAGCTTCAATCCAAAGAAGGGCCAGCCCTCAATTCTTACAAGATTATCCGGCAAAACGAGCTTCTGTATCGACTTCAGCCCATCAAAGGTGTTTCTGTAAAGAACCTCTGCGTTCGTTATGCAGAAATAAGCGAGCTTCTGCGGAGCCTCAGCCATAAGAACCGTCTCCCAAGTATTCTCGCGGTAGTCGAAGAGAGCCGAGAAGGAAATATTTGCCTCAGGCCCTCTAAGCGGTATAGTCAGCTCCTCGAGATTCTCAAGACCGAAGAGCGACCCGCGGGAGAGCCTCACGTCCTCACGCATAACCTCAAGCCAGGGGCTGTACGTGCAGGGGGCAAATGCTCCGGGAGCTATCTCGTCTATCTCGTCGGGGAACTCTTCCATACTGTCTGCCGCAAGAATCAGCTTGTTTCCGCTAAGTATAAAGGTATCGTCAACGACTCTCATACTGCGGTTTCTCGAGTCGACCTCGAATCGCTCGATGCCCGAGCATCGGTAGAAGGCGAGGGGGGAAAAGTATTCAATATAGCGAGGGAAAATAACCAGTTCTATCGACGAGCAGTTTGCGAAGACGAAGGGGGCGAGCCTAGTCACGCTCTCGGGTATTTCAAGTCCCTCGATATCGTCGCCGCGAAGAGTCAGAGATGCCTCGTAGCAAAGCGGACACGCCGTATAGTTTGCAAAACGCACGTGACACCAAGCACCGATGTCAGACACGTCTACGTACATAAGTTCCGTACAGCCCAAGAAGGCGTCCTTCCCTACCGAGGACAGGCTCGGGGGCAGATAGATATCTGTCAATCCGTCGCAGTACGAAAAAGCAGAATCGCCTATACACTTCACCCCGTCGGGAATTATGATTTCGTCAAGGCTCTTACAGCCCGAAAAAGCACCGTTGCCTATTATCTCGAGCCCCTTTGGAAAGACAATCTCATCAAGGCTCTCACACCCCGAGAACATATAATCGTCGAGCATCTCGAGCGAGCCTAAAAACTCAACACGGCATAGCTCGGCGCAGCTGCTGAAGCACCCCTTCTCTATGCCCGAAACGCACTCCGGAATTATGATCTCCTCGGCGTCCTTCTTCTTGCAGGATATAAGATAATAGCTGCCGTCATCGAGTCTTTTGAACTCGTAGTTTTTATACATCAGGAATTCAGCGTACTCAGGGTCGTTCTTGTAGTCCATAAGTTATCCCTTCTTTTGTTTTTATACTCTCCTCATCTCGGCTCTCGGGATATTGCCCGAGGTCTTGGGAAAGCGAAAATTATGCGTTAAAGTATTTGTTGTTTGCGAAATAGAACTTCTTGTACGTTTCGGTAAGCATCTCGGCAAACTCCTCTTCCGAGTCGGGGGTATAGGTCGTTACAACCGTGGGAGTCGAGCTGCTCGCACCCGAAATTATGCTGAAGCTTACGCTCTCGCCGGAAACGGTGAAGCTCTCAAGACCGGAGTCAGAGAATGCGTTAGCGCCTATCGTATAGATGTTTTCGGGTACAACGAGGTCGTAGAGCGAGGTACAGCCCTCGAATGCAGAGTCACGTATAAACGAGTTCTCAGTCCTTGCCGAGCCGAGTTGAACACGGGAGAGCGAGGTACAGCCGGAGAAAGCGCCCACGCAAATCTCTTCAAAGTATCCGAAGGTGACGCTCTGGAGCGAGGTACATCCGTAGAATGCAAAGTCGCCTACCTTCTTCGTATCAGAGAGGGTCACGATTTTTACGCTCGAGGACGTGAAGGCTCCTGCGCTGATCTCACAGGACTCGATTACAACCTCTGTGATTCCGTCGCGAGCCGCAAAGGCGTTCTCTGCCATATCGTATACGGTAACGCCATCAATCTCTGCGGGAACAGTCAGCGAGGACGATGAGCCGAAGTAGCCGTAAACCGTAATATAATCGGGGGATGCGTCGGTGACGGCGTAGGCAAGTCCTTTTTCAGTAAGCTTGATGCCGCTATCGATAGAGCCGAGCGACGTTGTTGTGCCCGACACGTCTACAATCATACCAACTCTGAATATATCCGAGCCGTTCTCGTATACCTTCCTCCACTCGGAGCTGCCGCTATATACCGACTCGAAGAGGACTCTCAAAGCAAGTCTGTATGAAAGCTCGCTCGTGCTGTGCACCCCGAATATACCTGCTCCGAGAGTACATCCGTCGGGGATGTAAACGTGGATAAGGCTGAGGCAATCCGAGAAGAAGCCGTCGGGCAGATTCGTTCCCGGCTTCAGCGCCGCCCAGGTGATATCATTCGACACAGGGCTTACAGGCGTACTGAATCTGTATTTGATATTTCCGTAAACCTCGTTTCCGAAGGTGGATTCGTTAATAAGCGTGGACATTACCGCATTCGACGGTGCTTTGACAAGTCCTCTGCCGTTAAGCTCGTAGAGATTTGTGCATGATGCGAATGCGTACTCTCCCAGAGTATCCGTGTAATCGGGGAGCGTTACGCTCGTAAGTAATGAGTTTTTACCGAATGCGTGGTCTCCAATGGTAGATAGCACCGAGCCCGACTCGAATATAATCGAGCCTACGTTAGCCGAGAAGAAGGTGCAGGTATTAATCTCGGATACGTTCCTTCCTATTGTGACCGTTACCACATTGTCGGAGCGTGAGAACGGACCTTCCGTGCTGGTGTAAACAGGGCCGGAATGAGCCTGTGCCGATACGGCGTTATAGTAAATATCCGTAAGGGACGAGAGACTTCCGAATGCGCATCTGCCTATCTCGGTAACACCCGATTCGATTCTTACCGACGTTACGCCCGAGCAAAAAGCGAAGGCTTCCTCTCCTATCTTCCTCAAGGATACGGGCAAGGATATACTTTCGAGCGTGCCTACGCCGTAGAATGCCCTGTCGCCTATCTCCGAAATAACCGAGCCGGATTCGAAGCTTATATTCTTTATTCTCGGATAGTATGGCATAGAAGCATAATAGGTATATGAGAAGAGTAAATCGTCTATACGCTCAACTGTTTTTCCGACGTTGAGGGTAATGAAATTCGTCCTTCCGTTCTGTGAATCCGAGAACACGCTGAAGTACCAATCGTCATCCTCTCCGCCGAAGACCTTTGCGTCTTTGGCATTAAAGTTTATAGTCTCAAGATTAGATGCGTAGTTAAAGGCTCTGTAGCCGATATACTTAACGCTCGAGGGTATGGTTATGCTCTTCGCCGTAATATAAAAGCCTGCTTCTTCCGCAATACCAACCGTTCCTTCTCTTATCACCAGGCTATTGAAGCCCTGATTCAAATCCGCAGATATAAGCCAGTTTCCGACGTACAAGCTTCCGTCGTTTTCTTTTGCAAGATTACATTTTTCGAAGGAGCTTCTCGAAACGCAGTCAACCGACGAAGGCATCCTTACCGTAGTAAGGCTCTTACAGTTATAGAAAGCTCTGGGCTCTATCGTCGTAAGCCCATCGGGTAGTTCGAGCTCGGTGATTCCTGTGCCCGAGAATGCGTCCCAGCCTATCTTTTTGAGAGTCGACGGCAGGGTGAGCGAGGTTATGCCCTGAAGTCCTTTGAATGCGCCATTAGGTATTTCACTCACGCCCTCGGGTATTGTAAGCGAGGATAAAATCTCGCCGTCAATATACAAGCTCGTCTTTTCATACACAGCAGCGCCGGCGCCTGCGTACATCCACTGCATGATGCTATCTGCATAGATATTCTTAGCGCTTAAGAAGATAAATATATCCTCCTCGCTTCCGCTGCCCAGTAGGGGGTCATATGTTATTGCGCCCTCGTTCTTTAATATGAGCTTCTCCAAGGTGATATTTCCTACCGACCCGCGTGTGGCATACTTGACGCCTGAGGAAATCGTAAGCTCGGTGACCTCACCGCCCCATATGAATTTTCCATACAATCCGTAATCTCCTCCCTTGAAGCTGTCGGGCAGGACAACAGACGTCGAGTCGCCCGTATATTTAAAGAGGTAATTCCTATCGCCTCGCTTGCTAAAGATAAAGTCGCCCTCACGTGTAAAGATCGACTCATCTGCAAGACTCGTGTGTATTACAAGCGCTCTTGAGCCTATATTAGTCTCAACGTCAAGACTCGAGAGATTATATACCTCATCAAGACATTCGGGTACGTTTTTCCCTGTCTCTATATTCTCGAGAGACTCGGGCAGGGTTATGCTGAAAATATGGCTGGTCGTTCTGATCGCATCAAAAGCTATGGTCTTCGTTCCGGGCAAAACGGTATATAGGTAGTCTGCTTTACCGCATATACGGTAAAGTGTTGTGCCGTCCTTTGAATAAAGAGAGCCGTCTACGCTCTTATACGTAGCGTTATCCTCGGCTACCTTAATGTAACCTACATCGCCCAGCTCCACCTCTCTTACGGTTTTGGGAAGGACGAGCGTTTCTATTTTGTCTAATCCGACAAAAGATACGGATACTACGTCCTTACCGTTATACTTCTCGGGGATAATATATTCATCACCGTCAAAATAGTTGGACATCGCATTACTGAAGGGGCGCTTGAATTGAACCTCGTTGCCATCCTCTACTATTTCTTCAAACGGAAGGAAATAAACCTCGGGCCAGAGCTTAAGGTCTCCATACGTCTCGGGAGTAACGACCGCCGGCACTGTGAGCTCCTCGTCGAAATACCAGCCGCAGAAGTAGTAGTAATCCCCGTATCCGTGATTTTTAAACTCGAAGCTCGAGCCTGCCGTATATAAGGACGTGTTACTTCCGCAAGGACCCATATAGGTTATCGAGAAGGTTTTACCCGATACGTTGGGGCGCACCTCTAAATCCATTGTGATTGCCTGCTCAAAATTGTACGTCCATCCAACAAAATTAAAGCCCCCTCCGAGCGAAGGGTCGGGCGGCAGGTCTGTTAAAACAGAGCCGTGTCTAACGCTTTTCTCTACCGTCGTATTATCGGGGTAAATAAACGTGACCGTGTAATAGGGTGCGTAGTCCGTCTCGCACTTATCGCATATGTAGTCGCTGTTCGTATCGACGTGATTCCCCTCGCTGCAAGGATCCTTGCAGGATGCAAGCATAACAGCGAGCGCCAGCACAAGCGCTGTAAAGACAACTATTTTTTTGAGTGTTTTCATCTTTTTACCTCTTTGTGATAAAAGGCAACAGAGAATTCTCCATTGCCTTTTGAATAAGTGTAAATATTAGCCGCCGAGATACGCCTTCTTGATATCCTCGTCGCCGAGAAGCTCTTCACCCGTACCCGTCTTAACCATTTTACCGATTTCGAGAACGTAGGCTCTGTCTGCAATAGAGAGCGCCTTCTTAGCATTCTGCTCAACAAGCAGTACTGTAGTGCCAAGCTTATTGACCGACTCGATCATATCAAAAATAGTGTTTACATACAAGGGAGAAAGGCCCATACTGGGTTCATCAAGAAGCAGAAGCTTCGGGCTTGACATCAGAGCACGGCTCATAGCCAGCATCTGCTGCTCGCCGCCGGAGAGAGTTCCGGCTATCTGATTACTTCTGTCCTTAAGTATCGGGAAACGTGCGTACATTTCCTCGAGCTTCGCTTCAAGCTCATCCTTTCCGCGCTTGGTGTAGAAGCCCATTTTGAGATTCTCAAGCACGGTCAGCTCCTGGAATATACGTCTGCCCTCGGGAACCTGCGCCATACCCTTGGATACGAACTTATGGCTGGGTACGTGGGTGATATCCTCTCCTGCGAGGACGACCTTTCCGCCCGCCTTCGGGATAAGACCGTTTATTGCGTGCATAATGGTGGTTTTACCCGCTCCGTTCGCACCGATAAGAGCGACGATCTCGCCCTCGTCTACGTTAAAGGAGACGCCCTTAACCGCCTTGATAAGTCCGTAGGACACCTCAAGGTCACTTACTTCTAACAGTGCCATAGCTATCTCCTTTCATTAATCTCCGAGGTACGCCTTAACGACCTCAGGGTTGTTGAGAACCTCGTTTACCTCGCCCTCTGCGAGCATCTTACCGAAGTTGAGAACGGTGACTCTGTCACATATTCCCGATACAAGGCTCATATCGTGCTCAATCAGAAGGATTGTCATATCGAAGTTGTCTCTTACAAATTTGATGGTGTTCATAAGCTCCTCGG
Organism: Eubacteriales bacterium; assembly: GCA_045656605.1. GTDB lineage: Bacteria > Bacillota > Clostridia > Oscillospirales > CAG-272 > UBA1740. The sequence goes on along the minus strand of JAZORO010000041.1, from coordinate 56,365 downwards.
TCTCGTGCGGATTCATACCCGCCGCAGGCTCGTCGAGCAGCAGAAGCTTAGGGTTAGTAGCGAGAGCTCTCGCTATCTCGAGCTTTCTCTGCTTTCCGTAAGGAAGGTTGCAAGCAAGGTTGTTTCTGTCCTCGAGAAGTCCGAAGATGTCGAGTATCTCCTTAGCTCTTGCACGCATCCTTTTCTCTACCTCGAAATGTACGGGCAGACGAAGCATACTTGCGAAGGGGTTGCACTTAAACTCGGGGGAATTATGCAAGCCTACCATTACGTTTCTGATAACCGTCATATTGTTGAAAAGACGAATGTTCTGGAAGGTTCTCGCAATTCCTTTGTGGTTGATCTGCTCCTGGCTGAGCCCCTTCAGCTCCTCGCCGTCAAGAAGGAAGGTACCCGTTGTAGGAAGGTACACGCCTGTGAGCATATTGAAGACCGTAGTCTTTCCCGCTCCGTTAGGACCGATAAGACCGTATATCTCGTTCTTTTTGATAGAAATATTTACGTCCTGAGCTGCCTTAAGACCGCCGAAGGATATGCCGAGATTTCTTGTTTCAAGTACGTATTCCGACATTATTTCTCCTCCTTATCCGGTGCGACAACACTCTCTGTAACAACGATATCGGTGGAGAGCACCTCGTTCATCTCTATCTTGGTAGGAACAACATCCCATCTTGCCTCATCGTCGGTAACGTAGGACGAGGGCTTCTTCTTACGGAATATAAGCTCCTTAACAAGTCTGAGATTATACTTCTCTCTGAAGCTCTTAAGAGCAGGAGCGTTCTTATAAATTACCATAGCGATAAGAATAAATGCGTAGATAAGTGTCTTTACCGCCGCCATATCGCCTGTCAGGTAAGCCTTAAGCTCGAGGTTGATTACTGTTATGAGAGTGGCTGCGATAATAGAGCCGTTGATAGAGCCCATACCGCCGAGCACGACCATAACGAGAATTTCTATCGAGTAATTATAGTCAAATGCAGAATACTTTACAGGAGAAACGCCGGCACCGTATATAACTCCCGCAATTCCTGCGAAGAATGCGGCAACTACGAAGACAAGGAGCTTGTAATAGGTTACGTTTACGCCCATAGACTTCGCCGCAATCTCATTGTCACGCACCGCCGTTATTGCTCTTCCGTGCTTAGAACGGATGAGATTCTGCACGAACACGAGCATAATAATCATACAGACGAAGGTGGGGATGAAGAGAGGAAGCGAATTTCTGTTATTCGAGTTCGAGGAATAAACCAGGGACTCGAGGCCGAGCGCACCGCCGAAGAACGGAAGGTTTCTGCATATGTTTCTGATTATCTCACCGAATGCGAGAGTTACTATAGCAAGATAGTCGCCTCTGAGTCTGAGCGCCGGAAGACCGACGATAAAGCCGAATACCGCCGCAGAAGCGCCGCCCGCAAGCATTGCGATAACGAGCGCAAGCACCGTGCCCATACCCGAACCGACAAGCAGGTTCGCAACAAACGTACCGATGTAAGCGCCGACACACATAAAGCCTGCGTGTCCGAGCGAAAGCTCACCGAGGAATCCTACGACAAGGTTTAACGACACGGCGAGAATGATGCTGTAACCTACTTGGTAAAGCAGAGTTACATTAGCACGTGTAAGCTGTCCTAGGTAATAAAGGGCAATAAAGAGAGCGAATACCGCAGCTATAACTATATAGTTGGCGTAATGCTTCCACTTGAAAGCATCCTTAACGTTTTTTAAATACTGTTTCACGTCTTTATCCCTCCTTATACCTTTTCGTTCTTCTTCTTGCCGAGAATACCGGAAGGCTTGACAAGAAGAATTATTATAAGAAGAGTGAACTCTATGGCATCGGTGTAGGATGCGAGAACAGAAACTCTCGTACATATCTTCTCAATAACACCGAGAAGAATTCCGCCGAGCATAGCGCCCGGGATAGAGCCAATACCGCCGATAACCGCAGCTGTGAATGCCTTTATACCGGGCATAGAGCCGAGAGTAGGCTCTATTGAGGGAATCTTCATAACGTAGAATACAGATGCGAATGCGGCAAGAGCCGAGCCGATGGCAAAGGTGAGGGCTATAATGCCGTTCACGTTTATTCCCATAAGCTGAGCTGCGCCTCGGTCCTCGGAAACTGCAACCATCGCACGTCCGACTCTGGTCTTCTTTACAAATATTGTAAGCGAAATCATAAGTACGGTAGCGACTACAAGGGTTACGATAGTCGAGTTGCTTATGCCGAAGATGCTGCCGGGAATCTTGAAGCCGTCAATAGGCTTTGGCGTTACTCCGAAGGCAAGCTGTGCTATACCCTGCAGAAGATAGCTGACGCCGATAGCGGTGATAAGCACCGCAAGGGGAGAAGCTCCTCTTAAGGGTCGGTACGCCGTCCTCTCCACTGCGATGCCGAGAAGCGTACATACAACAATGGGAACTAAAACGGCGAGTATCTTAACGACGGGGCTCGAGCCCATAATGAGCATTGAATATACACCGTATGCGCCTACCATTATTACGTCACCGTGAGCAAAGTTAAGCATCTTGGCGATACCGTAAACCATAGTGTATCCGAGCGCAATCAGAGCGTATATTGCTCCGAGGCTAAGTCCGTCTACAAGTGTGTTAAGCATGGGTCATTTTCCTTTCTGAGTGGTGGGACGTGTTGCATTTTCGACGATTTTACGCAAAAAAACCAAAAATGAAAAAAGCCCCAAAACGCAAGATAGACCCGTGCGGATTCCTCCGCACGAGACCTATCCTATCTATGCAAAGATTAGTCGAGAGTAACTATCTTGGGGGCCTTGGAGCAAGCACCGTTGGTTCCCCATACCATGTCAGAACCGGTAAGTCCGTCATAGCTGAAATCAGCATCAGTGATAGTGTTGTAAAGAATCTCGCCGAGCTCTGCTGCGGTTAAAGTGTAATCGGTAACGTTAGCTTCCTCAAGGGCTGCTGCAAGAACCATAACTACGTCGTATGCATCTGCTGCGAACTGGTCGGGAGTTGCACCGTACTCTGCCTCATATGCCTCAACGAATGCTACAACGTTAGCATCCTCGCTCTGAGCATCGAAGGGAGTGATGTACTTAATGGTGTTCTCTACCTCGGTAACGAGAGGAGCGATACCGTCGAAGCCGTCGCATCCGAAGAATACAGCCTCGCTGTCCTTCTCAACAGAAGCCTTGATGAACAGAGATGCCTCGGTGTAGTAGAAGGGCATAAATACTACGTCGCAATTCTTAAGTGCGTCAGCCTGGGAGGAGAAGTCAGTGTTGTTGGTATCGTTGAACTTCTGCTCGGTGTAGTTTATCTCAAGCTCTTCCATCTTGTCCTTGAATGCCTCGTAGATACCTGAAGAATAGGAGTCGGACTCATCGTAGATAGCACCTACGTTGACATATCCTGCTTCCTTAATCTCAAGAGCTGCAAGAGCGCCCTGGTCAGGGTCACCGAAGCAAAGACGGAAGGAGTACTTACCTGCGTTGATAACACGGTCAGCGGAACCGGAGGGAGTCATAGTGAACAGGCTCTCAGCGGATGCCTTGGTGGAGAATGCCTCACCGGAGTCGGATGTAACGCCACCGAGAGAAAGCTGCATTCCTGCGTCAGCAAGTGTATCATAGTTCGATGCTGCATCCTCAGCGGTTGCCTGGTCGTCAAGAATTGCGAAGGAGAACTGAACGCCACCCTTAGCGTTGATATGCTTTACTGCAAGCATAGCACCGTTCTTTACGGAGTTGCCGTAAGAAGCTGCGCCGCCGGTAAGAGGACCGCTAGCACCGATCTTGAACGTATCGGCTTCAAAGAGCTTCGCCTTACAGGAAGCGAATGCGAACATCATTGTTACTGCCATTGCCAAAACCACAGCAACGGACACTACTTTTTTTAATGCGTTTTTCATTGTTTTTTCACCTTTCAAATGTGCCTTTTTTGAATATGGACATATTATAGTACTTTTCATCTTTTTTGTCAATACATTTTTGTATGACATTTTCTCATACCCACCCATTAATATTGAATACATTGTCAAAACCTCTTATTATGTCAACAAATTAAGACGTGGTCTTATTTATTTTGCATAAATATTTTTTGACTTTATGAATAAAATCAGAATATTTATTCGTAATTTTTTTATTTAGGGTTATAAAAACACATTTTTGTATGTTAAAATTCTTCTGTATATGCATTTTTACATACATAATTAATAGTAAAAAAAAGGAGCAGATGCAACTGCGTGCATCTGCTCCGGGGCGTATCGCCCGTATTTTATTGCTTGACACCCTAAGGACGGGCGTCGGATCTTTAAAAATCCGAATATTAACCAACGATACCGGAACGCTCAATACCCTGAACAAGATATTTCTGACAGAACAAATACATAATGATAAGGGGAGCGATGATAAGCATACCACCGGTATTCTGAACGATGTTGGTGTAAAGGCTAGCTCCTGCAAATCCTTTAAGAGAATCGGCAATGCTGTCGGGAGTGAGATAGACGTCGGGCATCAGATAAGGTCTTTCCACACCTGCGTTGCCGTCAAAGAACATACCGGTATAGAACTCATCCGTCCACTGCCAGGAGAAGGCGAAGAGGAATACGGTAATCATCATAGGAACTGCAAGGGGAAGAATTATCTGGAAGAAGGTACGGTACACACCCGAGCCGTCGACGTAGGCGGACTCCTCAAGCTCGTCGGGAACTCCCTTGAAGAACTGACGCATAAGGTAGATATAAAGACCGTTTTTAAACGCAAGTCCGAACAAGGAGAGAATGAGCATCGGCCAATAGGTATTTACAAGCTCGATTCTGTGGCCTGCAATAAGCTGCAAAATACCTGGATACTCAAGAGTAAGTATCGTGAACAGGTCGAAGTTTACGAAGTGAGAGCTGAAGGAAAGCTCCAGGGCGGCGTGAGGGATAACCATCGTGACAACGACGATGCCCATAAGAAGCTTATTGCCCTTGAACTTAAACTTAGCAAGACCGTATCCAACAAGGCAAGCAACAAGCATCTGCAAAAGCGCGCACATAAGCGAGATAAGAAGAGTGTTAAACAATGCCTCAAAGTAATGGTTCTCTACAATGATAGTTTTATAAATATCAAGAGTAGGATTCTTCGGTATAAGAGAAATAGTAGCGTCGATTGCGTCTTCCTTAGTCATAAACGAGCCTGCTATTCTCGCAATGAAGGGATATATGATAACGAAGGATACGCCGAGCATAAGCACGAATCTGAAGAAGTTAACTATCGCAGTAATCCAAGTGTTCGAAGCCTTAAGCTTCTGCATAAGTCTTTCCTTGAAGGAAAGCTTACCCTCGTAGTCAACTACTATTCTGTTCTTGGTCTCCTTGGTTACGACAGGTGTCGAATTATTGTTTTTAATTGAATCCATATCGGCACCTCCTTAATCCTTCCTCTGATAGAATATAAACGTCGAAGCGATACCGGCAACCGCCGCAATAATGAGGATAACTATGACGAAGTATATCCAATACATTGCGTTCGCAAGACCGTCGGTCGTTACGCTGTTTATATGAGCCATCGTCGGGTTTGACGTACGTGTGAACGAGTCGATAACCGTATACACCGCATTTACAAGAATCATCGGTGAAATCATCGGGAACGTAACCTTCCAGAAGGTCTCCCAACCGGTAGCGCCGTCAATTCTGCACGCCTCGTATATAGAGGGCGAGATCGACTGCAGACCGGCGAGGAATATAAGCATCTGTACGCCAGAATAGTTGATAATACTGTAAATATCGTTTACAAGCTCAACAACGTAGGTTACAAGCTCTCCGCCTATCGCCATCGTCTGGAACAGAGCCTGTACGTCCAGCGTACTGATAATTCCGGAGCCTGCGCTAGCACCCGATCCGTCGTTAACACCTCCGGACATCTCACCTGATGCTATATCCTGACCGTTTATGGAATCCATAAGACCGGTAGCGATAATAACAGGTACGAAGAATATGGCTCTGAACGCCGCTCTTCCTAGCATCTTCTGGTTAAGAACAACGGCTATGAAGAGCGAGAAGATTATAATAGCGGGAACCTCGAAGACGAGCTGCTGAAGACCTGCTACAAGATTAGTAATAAAGCTCTGATCCTTAAAGGCCTTAACATAGTACTCAAAGCCTACTCCGGTATAGTCCTTCATCATAAGTCCGTCAGGTCCAACGACCCACGAGGAGTCGTTGAAGCTGAGGAATATAGCGTCGATAAGAATCGGGATATAAATAAGTATTATACCGATAATGAAGGGCGCAACGAATACGTAACCCGCTCTCGCCTTTCTTGCCTCAAGGGACGACTTACGGCGTCTTTTAATTGTCAATGCACTGCTCATATTAAGCCCCCCTTAAATCAATCATGTGTACGTCGTACTTGTCAAGCTCGCAGGAAGTACCGTCGCTGAGCTTAACAGATACCTTGTAGACGTTGTAGTTAAGTATGAACTTAACTATCTTGCTGTGGTCGTTAGGATCTCTGTAGGTTACCATTGCAACAAGGTTGTTGTCAATAGTGTAATCGGTGTGATCGTAGTCTTCATCGTCACCATAGGAATCGGTTACGAAGTTATACTTAGAAACAAGATCGTAATCGCTAACGGCAGTAAAGTAAACCTCTTCGGGAGTGGATACGCTTTCCTCTCCGCTGAAGCTTTCCTCATACTCTGCCTTTATAGCGGCGAGCCTCTCATCGAAGTCGGTAGCAATAAGGTCGCTCTTCGTGATGTTGAGCTCGCTTTCCGCCTGATCGAGAAGAGCGTCGACGTCTACGATAACCTTAACCATCTTTCCTGTGCTGCCCTCTGCAAAGAGCTTATCAAACGCTGCGTCAACTGCATCGTCGAGCTGATCTCTTATCAGCTGGCAGAACTCATCCATAAGGAGATTGTTGTTTGCGATAACTTCCTTCGCATCAATGACTCTCTCTACTATGAAGGTCTCGTGATCAACGATCTCATAGCTCTGCAACTCACCTATATAATCGTTGAGAGTATCATACTGGTCAACGATAGAGTCGAACCAGGTATCGAAGTTTACGCCGTAATACTTATTAAGAATTACGTCATCCTTCATAAAGTTGGTGTTCTGGTAGCAAAGAATGTAGTAAAGAGACGCTCCGTTCTCTATCGAGTGGAGAATGTCATACTTGGGCGAGCCCGTGTAGTTGAGCGCATTACCCGCATAATTTACGTAACCGTGGAGAACGAGTCCTGTGAAGGGTATCGAGAAGGACGTATCTCTCATATGGCTTGAATCAATGCTGATATCAACAATGTGATCGGCATACTTGAGCGAGTAAGCATTACCCTTATTGACCATAACCTCATAGGAAGAGGATATTCTGTCAAGAAGCTCCTCGACGTACCCCTGGCTCTCGTCTCTGTTTATAGGATTCTCATCATCGAAGTTGGAGTTGATATCCGAGCCGAGTGTGGATACCGAGATACCCGACGCTCCGGACTGCGAATAAACTCTGTCAAACTTATCATAAAGCCTGTCAAGCGCATCCGAGGAAATAACCATTGCAAAGAGAGACTCATACTCCATAAGGACAGAGTTGTAAACCTGCTTGGATGCATAACGGTTATCAACCATACGGGAGACGTTGTTTCTGTTCGAGATTCCGTCGAAGGCGGAAGTATAATTAATATAAAGGAAGTCAAACTCGGGGAATATACCGAATCTGCCGCCGTTATCAACTCTCTCATCAGCATCGAGAAGAAGCTGATCAAATCCTGCCTTACCGCCAAGAGCCTTCTCCCATTTTACTCTCGTAGGATAGGTGAAGTACATTCCCTCGTTGGCAAAGCCGGTGAGACGGAAGTTTACGTTAGTGATGCCCTCTACCTTTTCGTAAAGCGCATAGTACTCTGTTGCCTTACTCTCGTACTTATCCTTAAGAGTCTGGCTCTTTTCCTCCGCTTCTGCAAGTGCGGTATACTCTTCGTACTTGTCGTAGAACTTCTGCTTTGCGTCGGCAAGCTGGTCATACATCGCAACTACGTCGGAGAAGGTAGTAAGAGGAATGGATACAGATACGGGGAAGGTAAGAATCTTCTTGATAATTTCCATAGAGCCAAGAGCCTCGATATAAAGAGGAAGGTCGTCGGAAACATTCTCAAGAGCGGTCAACTCACCTCTGTCGATAAGGTAATGACGGTAATAGGTCGCCATACCTACGTAGGTAGCGGGATAGAACTCCTCAACGTTAGCCATAACAGCGACCTCGGGATCGGAGAGCATCACGTACCTTGTGATATAGGAGCCTGTGAACTTAGACTCGGAAACTATCGTGTATTTACCCGAACCGCCGACGCTGATGGTATCAGAGATATCAAACTCGTCAGAGGGATAGGGCGAGAAGAGCGAATAAACCGTGCCGTACTTATACTGAGTACCGCCGAAATACATCTGCAGGCTTGCAAGAGATGCGCCGGACTCAATTATTGCGAAATATCCGGTATCTACGGTCTCCTTTCCCGTAAGCCCGTACGTGTAGGGACTTGCGGTTGTCTCAGAGACAAGACCGTAAACAGGCATCGAAACGTGCTCTCTGTGAGCGCCGCTTATCTTCGAATAGCAGTAGTCACTGCCGTAAATCGATAAGTTATCCTCAAGTATAGGACGCATCGACTTCGAGGGATCGTAGAAGTCGCCAAACTCAGCAATAGCGCCGCTACCGTCGGGAAGGAATACGTATCCGTCGGTGCCGAGGTCGCCGCATCCGAAGAACTTAAGGCTGGATATGCTCTTAAGATTATACACCGCCTGGTCGAAAACTATAGAGCTCGAGGGCAATCTTACCGAAAGAGATCCGTCCTGATTGAAGGTATACTCAAGAGCGCATCTGAAAACAGGCTTCTGGTCTATTTCCGGATCGAACATACACTCTTCCTCATCCGCATACATATTCTGGAAGGTGTAGTCGGGAGCATACTTCTTTATCAGGTTAGCCACAGTCTTCTTGTGTCCGTCTGCCGTTCCAGAGAAGGAAGCAACCGCAATACCCTGCTCTGTAAGAGGAGCGGTACTGTACATACCCTCGAGAATCGCAGGGCTGTCTGCGAACTGTGCAGGGTTGTTAAGCGTATACATATTTCTGAAGGTGTTAATATCATTGCTGACGTTATCAAGCACCTTCTTCTCCTGTCTGGAAAGACCGGAATAGAGCGTTTTCATAGATTCTCTGTACGCCTTTAACGCTGCGGGGTTTACACAGCCGTAAAGCATTACAGGATCATCCTTTTCTCCCCAGGTGTCTCGCCCGTAGAAATCGAACACCTCGTCGGGGTAGACGTCGCCGAGATATCTCTCAAGCTTATCCGCAAAGTCGGCGAGCGCCGCATTGAGGAAGAGGCTCTCGAACTTTTCCTCGGTTATCTGACCGGGAACAAGATATCTTGCCGAAGTGTCACCTAGAGTGTAGGAAACTCTCAGACCGTTAAGGATGGGAGAAACCTTTATCTGCGCATTTGCAGCGGACGCGGAAGCGCTGTAGAGCCACTCGGTCTTCGAGGTATCCGATGCAAGCGTGTAGTTTATGACAATCTGGCTGAGAAGCTGATTTCTGAGAGGCTCGGATACTGTGATTTTACCCGTTCCGCTCTTATATGCCAGATTATAGGGGTTACTCGTAAGTATCTCGCCGGTTGCGTTATTTACGTAATAAAGCACGCCGGTATATCTGTTAACGTAGATGCTGTACTTATTTCCAACAGAGTTAACCGAATCAAGATATTTGTGCTCAAGCTCATAGTTGAGCATATCGGCAGCGCTCTCGAAGTCATACTCGAGCGCCGCATTTACAATTTCCTTTATCTCATCGCTTGTGTAAGTGTTATCCGAGCTCACCATAGATGAATATGCGGCAGAGCTTTTCACCGGGATAACGGCTGCAATAGCAGCGAAAATCATTACAACCGCGAGAGCAGACGATAATATTCTTTTAAATTTCATTTTTACCTCCTGCTAAATCACATACGGTTTGCAATTTCATTTACAAGCGAAATTACGAACGTAACCATCTTAATTACAAGGCTCGAGAAGAGTATTGCAACAAACATAATAACTACCATCGCAACTATTGTTCCGAGTGTTGTTACTATATTCTTGTTCATCGAGTAATCGTGAGTAACGAGCATACCGAAGAACAGGAGCAAGCCGACCCACACGAATCCAATCGTGGTGATAAGCGAGATCATAGAGCCCTCGGAAACCGTCATCACGTTAGTAAGAACCGTAGACGTAATTACAAACAAAGGAAGGGGTGCGAGAGAATACGTGGTAGCGATGTAAATATCCTTGAAGCTACCCTCACCGTCGAAGAGCGTCGTCAGACACCAGTTCGATACAGCCCAGAGCATAACGGGCACGAGAATCGAAAGAATGGAGACGAAGATGGTCGAGTATGTTCCTCTCGGATTGTGTAGATATCCCTTACCTATTGAGTTGTAGAAGAATGCAAGAATCGTAATTGCGAGAATCGTCGTACCTGCTCTGACAGAGCCTCGCTTCTCGTGCTTAAGATCCCAGAATCCGTCGAAGGGATGAAATACAAGGTGGAACGGGAAAAGAAGCTCTTCCCAGTACGATTTTCTTCCAACCTTGAGTATAGCTACCTTATTAACCTTAGCCGCATAGCCGAGAAACTTAACAAGAGCAACTGCAATAGCGATCGCTCCGATAACTACGAGAAGAACGTACTTTCCTATGAAGTCCTTTCTGTTTTCTGAGAACGACTTAGAAGCGTAGTCGGTCTCATATGCGTTGGAGAGCATCTCTATAGCCTCGCTGTACTTACCCTGGCTATGAAGCGCCTTACCAATTCCTATATAAGCAAGGTCGAAGTTGTTGTTCTTTGTAAGAACGTCCTGCCAATACTCGATAGACTCGGAGTAGTTGTGCACATTCTGATTGTGTAATGCGCCCATAATGGTGTCGCAATAATCGGTGGGAGAATAGATCTGAATCTTGAAGTCGTTGGTGCTTCCCTCTCTGTCAAGAAGAAGCATATAATCAACTCCGTCGACACGCTGGTAGCAAAGAGCTACGAAGTCCTCACCGTTTCCAAGCTGGTTACCTTTGTCACCGAAGGCGAAGAGAAGATTTCCGTTCTGGTCGTAGGTGAAGAGTCTGGATCTCGAGGAGTCGAGCACCGTCCAGGAGCCCTCCGGACCGAGAGCTACGTCAACAAGCGTAGAAACCTTGTTCATATTGAAGCCGTCGATAACCTCGCCCGACGGGTCGAAGAAGCCGTTACGCTTCATTATCTCAACACCGACGGAATTGAGCTTCTTTACAGGGGAGAAATCGGAGCTCTTAGATGCGAGCGCCGCATATCTGTCCTCAACGGCAATATCGGTGGTCGTAACGTAAACGAAGCCGTAGTCATCAACCGTTATGTTGTTGAAGGGGTAAGAGGTCTGAATCTCGAGCTTTGCTCTGTCCTCATCGGACATAAAGTTCTGCCAGATCTGGTCGATAAGACTTATCTTAACCTTCTGAGCGCCTATGAATCCCGTGAAGTCGCCCTGACCGGAAAGAACCACGACGCCCTGCTCGAGTTTAGAAGAAACGATGAAGATTCTTCCGTATATATCAACGGCGATAGCCTCAGGCTGGAACTCTTCGTCGGAGATAATAGATTCATCAACGTCGGGACGTTTTATTGTCCTTACGTATTTGTAAGTACGGTCAAACACTACAATCCTCTTGTTTCCCGTATCGCAGACGAAGATGTAGCTCGAGCCGTCAGCCGTCTTTGTGGGGTCGGTAACGTACATACCCTTAGGAGTCTTGAGAGTCTGCTCTCTGCCGTACTCATCGACGTAGGAAGATATAGTAGCTATAGCAGAATAATACTTATTAAGAACTACTATTCTGTTGTTACCTGTATCGGAGATATAAACGTTTCCCTCGTTATCCGCAAAAATGTCGGTTGCATTACTCATAGTCTTGCCTCCGAACGCCTCGGTAGCAAGGTTCATATCGTAGGAGTTAAACGACTTATTCGCAGAATAAGCGGGGGGAGAGAATAGAACATCTCCGTCTATCGAATAGGTATACGTATCATAGGACTCATATGCCGAAGCGGATACAGTGCCGAATATGAGCACAAGCGCAAGGGCTAAAATGACTATTTTCGTAATTTTCTTCATTCCGCCCTCCTTAATCCTTCATACCGGACGATCCCATCGTCTCAATAATCTGGCTCTGGTTTAATACGAATACGCCGATAGGCACCATCATCATAATAACGGTAGATGCCGCACCTGCGCCCGAACGTGCGATACCGCCGGAAAGAATCTGCTGTATAGCGTAGTTAAAGGTCTTAAGCTCCTCGGAATGAATGTAAACCGAAGTGCCTGCATTCCATAGCGATTTAAAGCACTCTATCATAAGTGTAAGCCAAGCGGGCTTAACCATCGGCATCGCTATGGTCAAATAGGTTCTGAACTCACTCGCACCGTCCAAACGTGCGGACTCAAGCACCGTATCCGGTACCGAGGACTCCATAAACTGCTTCATAAGGTAAAGACCCATCGTCGTAGCCATAGAGGGAACGATGATAGCGAGATAGGTATCTATCCAGCCGAACGAAGAAAGAATTATGAAGTGAGTAACCGTGTTAACGGTAGAGTGGAACATCAGCGACATTACTATCATCTGGAATATCGCTTTTCTTCCGGGGAAGCGGAGCTTTGCAAGCGCATACGCTGCCATAGATGCGAAGATAAGGTTACCGAGTGTACCGCAGATAGTAAGGAATACTGTGTTGAATATGTACCTAGAGAACGGAACCCAGGAGTCGCTCATAAGCGTGAACAGGTCTCCGAAGTTCTCGAAGGTAGGACGAATAACGTAAAACCTCGGGGGGAACATAAAGAGCTCGTCGAGGGGCTTGAATGCCTGAATTACAACGTAGTACATAGGAACAAACATAAACAAGCCGAGTATAGTGAGCATAAAGGTAATACCGGTATCGCCTCCCGCAGAACGGTTAAGGACGACCCTATGGCCTCTGGTTCTTAATTTCTGTGCCATTTTACTCACCTACCTTCGAAAGAGCCTTCTTTATAATAATATTACACGAGAACATTATTACAAAGAGCACGACGGCTATCGCAGAAGCATAACCGACCTCATATCTCGCTCCACCGTAGTCACTCAGGTGGTGCATTATCGTATGAGCGGCATAGTCAACCGAGGGGAAGCCGCAAAGTGCGTCAACGACTGAGCCGAAGCCGAAGGAGCTCGTGATAGAGAGCACCGCACCAAACATCAGCTGAGGACGCATAGTGGGAAGGGTGATATACCAAAGCTCCTGCCAGCGGTTCTTAATTCCGTCAACCGCAGCAGCCTCGTACATCGAACGGTCGATGGTCTGAAGACCTGCGATGAAGGAAAGGAACGCAGTACCGAGAGAGGTCCAGAGTGCAACGACTATACAAAGAGGCATAACGTAGTCTGCATTCGAGAACCAAAGTATCGGGGTCGATATAACGCCTAATTTAATCAAAATTGCATTCGCCCAGCCGTAAGAGTCGGACGAGAAGAGGGTCTTCCATACCAGATAAGCGTTACCCGATATAGAGGGAGCGTAGAAGACAAGCGTAACAACCGCACGAATCTTAGGCGGAAGCTCGTTGATAAACCACGCAACGAGAAGTGCGAGAATGTAGGACACGGGTCCTGTTACAGATGCGAATATCAATGTGTTCTGACAAGCGAGAATGAATATCTCGTCCTCGAGGAACAGCCTGATGAAGTTATCAAGCTTTACGAAATTCGGCATCATAAGCATATTGAAGTCGGTAAGACTCAGAAAGATTGAGAGAAGAACAGGCAGAACCGTAAATATAATGAACAAAAGAAGGAAGGGCGCTACCATAAAGTATGCCGTCTTATTGTTCTTGATTTCCTGCCAGGTCCACCTCAGCTTAGATACTTCCGAGCGCTTAACCGGACGTTTTGTCGCTGAGTTATTCTGTGCCATTTGTTTTCTCCTTTATTTACTCGGTTGTATCTTTGACTATCTCGGGAGGCTCTTCTTCGGAGTTCTTAGGCGTCCAAAGGTCAAACTCCTGACGCTTACGCGCAATCTCGGAGTTTATAGCGTCGATATAGCCGGTCATTGCATCGATTGCGTCCGCATCGTTATTTACCGCATCAAGGAATGCGAAGTTCATATATCTTCCTATAATATAAGAACCGGGGTAGTTAACGATAGAAGACATATTCTTCATCTGGTTTGTGATAGCTTCCTTCTCGGTAGCAGTCCAGGAAAGGTCGTTTATAGCGTCAAGGTTCGCCGTAGCGTACTTAGCGGACGGTCCGATGATAGCAACCATCTTATTACCGTAGCTCGCCTGAGACTCTGCGGATGTCTGCCACTGAACGAACTGCCAGGATGCGAGAAGGTCGTCACAGCCGTGAAGAAGAACCGTTGCACTTACGCCTGCGAGCGAGTCATAATTGAAGCTGCCGTCAGCACGCTTCGAGCCGGGGAGTGAGCAGAAGCCCCAAAGTCCGCCGATTTCGGTAGCGAATACGACAAGCTGGTTGTAAATAGAGGAATAATCGCCGATTATGATAGGCATCTCACCCGTTCTGAAACGGTTAGCCGCATCAAAGGATACGGGAAGCGAGTAGTCACTGTAAAGTCGGCATACGAAGTCGAACGCCTCGAGCGCAATGTTGGAGTCGAGGTCTATTCTTGCACCCGCATACTTAGAATCGTATTTCTCGCTATCGGTGTACTTCCACATGCTTCCGCCCTTCTGGTAAACCATGAAGTCAAGTGCGGATATTGCGGTGACACCCATAGAAAGGTTGTTACTCTGGAGTGCGGGAAGGAGCGAGAGAAGCTCATCCCAGGACTCGGGAATCTCCTGTCCGAGCTCTGCAAGGACGTCCATACGGTAGAACATCATAGCGAAGCTCATCGTGAGAGGAACACCGTAGGAAACGTCGAGAAGAGTTATGGTATCCATAGCCGCATCGGCAAACCTACCGTTTGTGGCATCGGAGAACTTATTGGACTGGAAGACGAGTCCCTCCTCACCCCTGTCTTCAGTGGTGGTCTCGAGATCCTCACCGTTTCTGTATGTATAATACGTAGTGTTGAATACGTTGTTCTCTTCTTCGGTCAGATTCTTTGCATCGTTTCCGCTGACGCCGATAATGGCGTTACGTATAGCGTAGTTGATGACTTCGGCCGCACCGAGACCGAGGTATACGTCAGGGCCCTTGCCCGAAAGAATAGAAGGCAGAAGAGTACCGCCCGTAACGAGCTTAAGTGCTACGGCCTTACCTGTTCTGTCGGTAAATCCGGTGTCCATAGCGTCTATCATCGTACGCCATACCTGAGACTGGTCTCGACCTTCGGCAAGCCACACGTCGATGGTGGGAGCGTCACCGTCAGGCTGTCTTGTAAGACCCATCTGGTCGTAATCTACTACAAATGAATAGAAGAAGGAACGAAGCTCAAACCACAGAGACTGGAAGAAGTTAGCCTCAGCCTTAGGAAGCATCTGATCGTTCGTCGCACCGTCAGAATCCTTGACGGGGATTACGTGGATTGAGTCGACAACCATAAGACCCGACTTCGAGTCGTTGATCCAGGTACCGAGAGTACCGAGGTAGGACTTCAGCGTCGTGAGGTTCTCGGGAATCTTTTTACCGTCGTCCTCGCCCATTGTATCGAGGAGTCGAGCTACCGTCTCAAGGGTTGCAAGGTGAGAGCCGGCAGTACCGCACAGGTCCTCAAGACCCTCTTTAACTCTCAAAAGCTCCTGAGACTCCTCGAGGAATGCGATAAGCACGTGAAGCTTGATTACACCGAACTGATAGTTAGTGTTCTTATCGGGATCAGAGCCTGTGAGCTGAAGAATCTCAAGGTATCCCGCATTAATTCTCTCAAGGGTGTTCTCTACACGCTGGATGTAATCCTTCAATGTACCGAGCGAGCACTCAAGGTACAAGGTATATTCTTCGCCCTCTTCGAAGTAGAACATCAAGGGCTGACTTTCATAATAAAGCTCACCTTCATCGTCTTCAAGCTCAACCTTTGCGGAAATGAAGCTTGACTGCCAGGACTTCGAGTACTGGAACTCGGCGCTATACGCTTCCTTGAAGGGCGCTACGGGAGAATCGCCGTAGTGACCGCCGGAAATCTTAACCGCTCTACAAACGAACATACCCTGAAGTGCGCTCTGCTTATATCTCATACCGAAGTTATAAAGTCCGCTGTCGGTTACGCTGAACTTGTATGCTGCCCACTGCCCTACCGCATTGTAGCTGGTCTCTCCTATTACGTTGTAAAGCTGAGAGCCGGAGGATATGGGATTGCTGATAGCAGAGGTGTTGTCGTTGGACGCAACGACAGAGGAGTCGGAAACCATATCGGGGAATTCAGCCTCAAGTGTGATGCTTCCTGCCTCGGGTGCCTCATAGCCGTTCGCCTCATATTCAGCAAGAAGATCACGGTAACTCGGGATCTCTGCGCTTTCGGAAGCTCTGACGAGCTGAATAGACTTGATAATAACGGGGTCACGCTCAGCCTCGAGAGTTATAGAGTGGCTGCCGCTTGCAAGATAGAAGTTGAAGTAACCGCTGTGATAACCGGATGCGTCCTGGAGCGCATATGTAGTCCAGGTGGGGTATGCAACCGCATTGGGAGCCATAGAGTTACCGTTGATATCCTGCGATATATGATAGGTAGAAACGTACTTCTTACCATCCTTAACGGTAGTGACAAGCTTGTAGTAGCCCGCCTTGCGAATAACGCTGCCGTTCTCATCAACCTCGTCTTTCTTAACGAGCTCGTAACTTACCTCATAGGAATCATCCTCACCGCTTGCATCAAGCGTTTCGGTGCTGAGGTAATTGAACGACCAGCTCTTCGAAAGATTTATCTTCGCTACCTCGTCAAACGGAACCTTTCCGTCAAGCTTGAAGCCTCTCTCAATCGAGCTGACGCTACTCTCACCGGTGATACAGTTAAAATATTCAATAAAAATGAAATAGTGGCCCGCCTGCTCCTTATGCTCAAACTCAAAGTTCCAGGTTATGCTGCCGGAAGCAGGGAGATAAACAGAGCTGAACTCGTTATCACCGAAATTAACCCAGTTCTCGGGGTTCTCCAAAAGGGCGTTGTGATATGCGGAGTTCTCAGGCGCACCGGTTATGTAAGGACGAGAGCCGTTAGAGCCCGCCTCATATTCAAAATCGGTGATGTCGATAACGGGTGGATCCATCGTCGCCCCTTCCGCATCAGAATAGCTGGCGCGGTATTCCTCATAGGAAAGAACGCCGACCAGATCCTTCATCTCATCAAGCGAGGGGACGCTGAAGCCGTCATCCTTGATTCTCGCAGCAGAGACAGTCAAGCCCATCGCTCCGAACAGCAGAGTCGCAGAAAGCACAAGACATATGGCTTTCACGAACAGTTTGTTCTTCATTGCAGTTTCCTCCAAAAAAAATTTGCACATAAAGGTCTTTACATAGGAAAAATCGGAGCGATATTATCTCCGTCGGGTCTGTGCTCGAGTTGAGGCCCGTCGAAGATAGTATCGCACGTAAGTAACGACAAGTTTCGTGCCAGAAAATTATATCACATATAATATAAGTTGTCAACACAAAATAAACCGTTTCGAAGAGGTAAAGACCCGTTTTTTCAGCGCTAAAAAAAGCATTTTTTCAAAAATGTAACGTATTGTTTACTGTTCTAATATATTAGTTTTCAAACAAATAACTTTTAGTAATTACTCTTTACACAGTTTTTCTTGTATTTTCAACGGTTTTTCGCCTATTCGTTTCCAGATATGTAAGCTAGATTTACTTTTTCCGCAATAATTATCGTATTTTGACTAATATTTGCGGTTGAAAAATATTTGTAACTGTTGCACAAAAAGATACTATTGTTTTTCTACACATATTTTTTTCGTGCATATAAACAATAGTTGTCTTTTTTCTGCTCGATATATGAGTTAAGACGTATTCCTGAGAAAAAAAGTCGGTTTGTCGTAAGGTATACATAGCCCTCTCGGGCACTATTTTAGTTCAATTTTACGCCGGTTAATTCAGCATAAAATCTCTTATAAGAAAGGCATGTCTTGCCTATTTTTTCGCCTGTTTTTGAGCTCTTTCACATTGCAAGAGAAGTTACCTCTTTCCTTTTTATTAATATAAGCAACAAATTTTTATTCATATAGGCAACAAAAAACGTGCGCCTGCACCTATGTATAACAAGAGCAAACGCACGCTTTTTATTGTATAAAACTGCTGTATATAATGTGTCATATTACTTCAGATTGCACCTCGGAAGCTACGAAAACGGATATCGCACGCAGTGCCTCATCCGACAATGTATTCTATAAATCCGCCGCCCACTACTCTGTCGTTATCATAGAGGACGACCGACTGTCCCGGACATACGAAGGACACAGGGGTATCGAATCGCACCCTCGCCTTCCCTTCTCTCTCGAGTGTGAGGGTACACCGGACAGCCTTCGCTCTGTACCTGACCTGTGCCAAGAGGCGGTATTCCCTTCCTTCCTCAAGTCCTGCGTAAGAGAAGGAAACAAAGTCACGTACAAAAATCTCGGATGCAAGAGGGGGCTTCGAGTCCAGAATTATAGTGGAATCGGCGGGGCGAATCTCCTTTACGAAAAGGCGGCTGTCCGAGGAAACTCCGAGCCCCTTACGCTGTCCGACAGTATACCTGATAATACCCTTATGTGTGCCTAAATGCGCACCCGTATCACTCAAAAACTCACCATCGGGAAATTTACGGCCAAGTCTGTGCTCAATAAAGCCCGGGTAATCTCCATCCGGAATAAAGCAAATCTCCTGGCTCTCCGGGCGATCGAATATATCAAGCCCGCACTCACGGAAAGAGTCTCTTGCCTCAGCCTTCGTCATATACGAAAGCGGAAGAAGAAGTCTATCGAGAATATCTTCACTCACTCTATGGAGCATATAGCTCTGGTCTTTATATAAGTCTCTACTCTTCGAGAGTATGACTCGCCCGTGTTCATCCTTACAAATTTTAGCGTAGTGTCCCGTCGATATATAGTCGTAGCCCTCTTTCAAGGCATACTCGTAGAGCATCCTCAGCTTAACCTCCGCATTACATATAACGCAGGGATTAGGCGTCCTGCCGTGCGAGTACTCGCTTACAAAATTATCCTTTATCCTCTCGAAGCGGTCCTTGCAATCTATCAGGACAAAAGGTATTCCCAAGAGCTCAGCCGTCTTCTCCGCCTCTGTGGGGTCGAAGGAGTCGTGCATAAGCAACGCAGCCCCTGTAACGCTGTACCCCTCGCTTTTAAGCCTGTGTGCGGCAAAACTGCTGTCGAGTCCGCCGCTGAGTCCGAGAAGAACTCTCATCAGCTTATTCCTCGTCTTCATCCTCATCGTCCTCCGAGTTTATCTCGAAGTCGATAGGTCTGCCTATTTTCTTATAGTAGTCGGCAATAGCGCTTCTGACCGCCTCCTCCGCAAGCACCGAGCAGTGCACCTTCACAGGGGGGAGCCCCTCGAGCGCCTCGACAACGACAGCGTTGGTTATAGTAAGCGCTTCTTCAATCGTGTGTCCCTTAATCAGCTCGGTCGCCATCGAGGATGTAGCGATAGCTGCACCGCAACCGAAGGTCTTAAACTTACAATCGGTTATCACGTCGTTATCATCTATCTTAAGATAAATCTTCATTATATCGCCGCACTTAGCGTTTCCTACAGTGCCGACACCGTCGGCGTTTTCAATCTCACCTACGTTTCTCGGGTGAGTAAAGTGATCCATTACCTTTTCGCTATATTGCATACCATCATCGTCCTTTTTCTTTGTTTTCTTATATTTTCCGGCATTTTTCACTTTGCTGAAGCTGCCTTGATTACGTCTTCCCACAGAGGACTCATCGCCCTAAGACGCTCTATTATAGGCGGAAGAGTCTCTATAATATAATCTATATCCTCATCGGTCGTTTCGTGAGACAAGGACAGTCTTATCGAGCCGTGCGCCTTCTCGTGCGGAACGCCTATCGCCAAGAGCACGTGAGACGGGTCGAGAGAAGCCGAGGAGCAGGCAGAGCCGGTAGAGGCGCATATGCCCGCCATATCGAGCCACATCAGAATACTCTCACCCTCAATAAACTCAAAGCCTATGTTCACGTTTCCGGCAAGGCGCTGTGTCGGGTGTCCGTTAAGCCTGGAGTAAGGTATCTTTGTAAGCTCTCTTATAAGTCTGTCTCTCTTCTCTCTCACCGCATCGAGCTCGGGAATTCTGGCATCGGCTATCTCAAGCGCCCTTGCAAGTCCTACGATGTAAGGCACGTTCTCCGTACCGCCTCTCTTACGCTTTTCCTGTCCGCCGCCGTCAATGAGGTTGCCTATAACGACGCCCTTGCGTATGAAGAGCATTCCTACACCCTTAGGTGCGTGGATTTTATGGCCGGAGAGAGCGAGCATATCGACCTTAAGCGTCGAGAGGTCTATCTTTACGTTTCCTACCGCCTGAACAGCGTCGGTAAAGCAGAGCGCCCCGTGTGAATGAGCAATTCTCACAACATCCTCTATAGGCTCGATAGTTCCTATCTCGTTGTTCGCAAACATTACCGCTACAAGCGCAGTATTATCGGTAACCGCCGCCTCAAGCTCGTCAAGCTTCACTACGCCATCGGAATCTACTCCTACGTACGTGACCGTGAATCCTTCCTTTTCGAGCGCACGGCAGGTATGAAGCACGGCGTGGTGCTCTATCGTTGTGGTTACTATGTGCGTCCTTCCCTTACGTCTCATACGGTAAGCCGCACCCTTGATGGCCCAGTTGTCCGACTCGGTACCGCACGAGGTAAAGTATATCTCACTGTCAAGACAGTTGAAAACCTTCGCAATTCTCGCTCTCGCATCATCCACAAGCCCCTTCGCAGCATATCCTGCGGAATGCTGGCTGGACGGGTTTCCCCACACAGTCTCGAAGCAGGGCTGCATAGCCTCTATAACCTCACGACTGACGGGAGTTGTAGCTGCGTTGTCAGCATATACAAATCTTGCCATTTATTTTCCTTTCTTTTATCCTGCAAGCGCCACACTCATTTGCGACGCTTTTATTTGTTTACTCTTTTGGTATATTTTTACACCCAGCTTATTGTATACCTTTTTCGTAAATATTTCAATAGAGGGAGAACAAAAACCGCACCCGCCTTTGTTAATTTTTTGTGAACGCACGTGCGCACGTAAGAGAGCACTCACGTTTTTTACAGCTTCGGGAGTACAAAAACCTTTTTCCGCCTTGACTTTATACCCCTACAAGTATATAATTAAAAAAAGTATTTAAAATATCAGTGCAAGAAAGTGAGATAATTATGTATACTATCGGCGTAGATCTCGGCGGAACAAATATTGCCGTCGGACTTTGTGACGAGAATCTTAAGATTGTCGACAAGCTCTCTCGCCCTACGGGCGCTCAGCGCGAGGGGGAGCTCATTGTAAAGGATATGGCGGATGCATCAAGGGAGCTTATCGAGAGAAACGGGCTCACCCTATCCGATATCGCCTACGTAGGTATCGCCGCCCCCGGCTCTATCAACCCTAAGACGGGTGTTGTCGAATATTCGAACAACCTTCCCTTCAAGAATTTTGCAATCTCGGAAATATTCAAAAAATACCTTGATATTGACAAAATATACGTCGCAAACGATGCAAATGCCGCGGCTCTCGGAGAAGCGCTCGCAGGTGCTGCGAAGGGGACCGACACGTCGGTTATGATTACGCTCGGAACGGGTGTCGGCGGCGGAGTAATTATCGGCGGCGAGATTTTTGAAGGCGGAGTAAACGCATCGGGAACCGAGCTTGGACACATCGTTATCGTCTCGGGCGGCCGTCAGTGCTCCTGCGGCAGAAGAGGCTGCTGGGAAGCTTATTCGTCCGCTACGGCTCTCACCGCTCTCACACGTGAGAAGATGGCCGAGCTTAAGCTCAAGGAAATCCCGTCCTTACTCTTCGATGAAGAGAAAAAGGAAGGCAAGGTATCTGCCAAAACCGCCTTCAACGCTATGAAGAGAGGCGACGAGTACGGCCGTGCCATTGTAGATGAGTATATCGGATATCTTGCAGAAGGTGTTACGAATATGATAAACATATTCCAGCCCGAGGTGCTCACCATAGGCGGCGGAGTATGTAACGAGGGCGATGCCCTTATGCTTCCTCTTGAGAAGCTCGTCCTTCAGGATCAGTACACGAGAAGCAACCCTAACAAGACGAGATTACTGAGGGCTACGCTCGGTAACGACGCAGGTATTGTCGGCGCTGCGGGACTCGGAAGATAAGCTGACAAAAAGCATTCAAACGAATAGCGTAAGCTTAATAGATTTTTCACGGCTCTCCATACCCCACTCAGGAAGAGAGCCGTTTTTTTACTCTCTCGGCTGTATTGTTTACAATTTCTTTATAATAAATTCAATTTTTGTTGCTCAAGAGCGGGTTATTATATTGTAAAATATAATAGAACTAATATTTCCCGAAGGGGGATTCCCTATTTGAAAAAGATTATTTCTTTGATTATATTGACAGCTATGCTCGTTTGGGGCATTCTTTTCCTCTATTCCTGTAAAGGGGATGAAGAGCCCGGCGGAGGCGGCGGAGAAGGCGGTGCCGGTGAGGGCGGCGGAGAAGGCGGTGCAGATAAGCCGCTCATCGTAGTACCTCCGTATAAGGACTACGGCAGAGGCACGCTAGACTTCTCAACGCAGAGCTATTCACGTCCCGCAATCTCAACAGTAATTGCGGCATTTGATTCAGCGAGCGAGGCTATATCCAAAAACGAGATAGCGTATGACGAGCAGCTGGAGCTTATCCGAGGTCTTGAGAGCGGCTACGAAAACGTTATGAGTATGAAGGCGATATCCGAGATATACTTCTCCTTAAATTCTTCCTCGGCGCTCTGGAGCCGAGAGCATAAGTATATCGCCACGAACTTCCCCGCATTCTCTCTTTCCATCGACAGGCTGTACGTCAGCTGCGCAAACTCGCCCCACAGAGACGACTTTGAAAAGGACTACTTCCATAAGGACATAGACGCATATGCGGGCGGCGGCACTTACACCGAGGAGCTGGTAAGGCTGCTGGCACTCGAGGCGGAATACGAATCAGAGTATGCATCTCTCGGAACGGCGAATATAGAAATCACTTACCTTGATAAAACCGACACGGTAGACAACATTCTTGCAAAGTACGCCGAGCAGTACGGCACGGACTCAATAGATTACTTCAAAATCAAATCGTCCTGTATGCTGCTTTATAAGGCCAAGCTCGAGACTCTTTCAGCACCCATATTCTTAAACATTCTCAGAGTCAGAAGACAGATTGCAGACGAGCTCGGCTACGACAGCTACTCCACGCTTGCGTACAGCTTACAGGGGCACGCATACTCGGAAAGCGAGCTTAGCAGCTTCTTTACGGACGTAAGAGAGTACATTCTACCTGTATACGACCAGCTGCATATATCCGTATTTGAGAACTATTTCCTTGAAAACTCGATATCAAAGGCTATATATCCGGAAGTAATAAACACCCTGTACGAGGTATACGGGGATATGGATTCCGAGCTGCTCGACATCTATTCCTATATGCTCCAGCACAAGCTCTATAATATAGGGTACGAGGCGGACGACAGAATCGACGACTCCTTTACCGTCTACATTGCGAACAACAGCTCTCCCTTCCTGTATATGACTGCGGGCGGCTTCATCAGCGACTACACCGCATTTGCAAACAAGTTCGGCACGTTTGTGGATATGTACGTCAACTACGGGCACGAGACGTCTCTCGACCTGACCCTTGCATCGGCGGGCTCGCTCGAGCTTCTCACGCTTCTGAATCTCGAGGGTGTGCTCTCCGAGGGGGATTTCAGATATATGAAATACTCGACGGTGAACTCGCTTTTGAACGGGGCTATTATGAACGCCTGGATAGCCTGCTTCGAGCACATCGCTTATTCCCTTCCTCTTTCCGCTATCGATACGGATGAGAAGGCGGCGGCAGCGCTCGACGAAGCGGCGGCGGAAGCCTTCCGTACGATGTTCGGCTCTGACAGCTATTCAAGCGGGTATAAGTATATATTGAACGAAACTATCGGAACAGACTACTCTCTCATCTCGAGCCCCTTCTGCGTTCAGTCGTCCTGCATTTCTTTCGTAACCGCTGCGGAAATATTTAATCTTGAGGCGGGTGAAAAAGGCGCCGGAGTCGACGCATTCAAGGCTCTTGTGAATAGAGCCGACGGTCTTTCCTACTACGACCAGCTTGACTCTGCGGAGCTTTCCAACCCGTTCGAGGATAAAATTCTGAAGTCGATAGCTGACGAGATTTATTATTTCATTCTCGGTACTCATTTCTTCAACGATAATTCCTTAGAAAACGGCGTATAAATCTCACAATGCGAAAAATTAAGCTGCACAGGATAGGTGCACCTATACCGTGCCTGCTTAGGGCTTCTTTTAAGCCCTGATATACCGAAGAGAAAATCCGCTCAGAGCGGATTTTCTCTTTTTCTTTTTTCGGCTCGACAGCGGATTTTCTCTTCTTATTTTTCTGTTAGGGGCTCTTTTTTTCGGGTCTATATAAAAAGACGAAGCGCACACGCTTCGGCTTTTCCTCGTTTTTTTATTTATTCCTGAATATACCTCGATGCCTGAATCGAGAAGAGAAGATAGTACTTTCCGCCCTTTTTCATAAGCTCGTCGTGAGTTCCCATCTCGACTATTCTGCCGTTTTCAAGGACTACGATATTGCCGGCTGTAACAGCGCTCGATAGCCTGTGTGAAACGAACACGGCAATCTTATTTTTAGACAGCTCGGCAAAGCGAGCAAAAACGTCCTGCTCGGCAAGGGGGTCGAGCGAGGCTGTGGGCTCGTCGAGAATAAGCACGTCGGAATCCTTATAAAACGCCCTAGCAACAGAGAGCTTCTGCCACTGTCCGATAGACAGCTCGATACCGTCGTCCTCAAACATCCTTGTGAGGGGGGTATCGAGTCCACGGGGCAATGCGTCGATAAACGCCTTTGCGGCGCCCTGCTCTGCCGCAAGAGTCACAGTCTGCACCGTGTGCTCTCTCTTTATATCGCCGAACTGAATATTCTCGGATACCGTCTCAGCATAGCGCCCGAAGTCCTGGAACACGATACCGAACATATCGTAAAGCGATGCTACGTCGTACTCCCTGATGTCATAGCCGTCCAGCATAATCACGCCCTCGGTCGGGTCGTAAAGTCGTATCAGCAGCTTAAGCAGCGTGGTTTTTCCCGCACCGTTCAATCCTACGAGAACAACCGACTCAGAAGGCTTCAGCGTGAGGTTTATATCCTTTAACACGTATCTGTCCGTGCCGGGATAGGAGAAGGAGACGTTCTTGAACTCTATTACGTGAGGCTCTCCTCGTCTTACCTCTCTCGGAGTCTGTACAGTGGGTACGACGGTGACGTCCTCCTTCATAAAGGTTATCATATTGTCGATAAAGAGCGTGCCCTCGTATATTGTCGCCGTAGCGGTGAGAAGCGTCGTGACGTAGCCCGATATAGAGGTCAGAGCACCCGAATAAAGCGAATAGTCACCGACCAAGCCGTCGCCGAAGATTACGGTGTATGCTATGTAAATAAATAGTGCGCACTTTACAGTGACTGAGAGCAGACCTACGAGAATCTGAGTAACGCCCTCCTTGATAATAAGGCTCTTGAGCCCCTTGTAATACCTCTTGAAAACATTCTTATACTTTGCAATAAAGGTATCGCCAAGGCCGAGTATCTTTATTTCCTTCGCTTTATCCTTATCGACCATAAGACCCGAGTAATAGTTCATCTCACGTCTTTCCTTCGAGTGGAAGCGAATGTATCTGAAATTACGGTTTCTGTAAGTATAATTTACGAGAGCACCGGGTACCGCTACGATAATCATCACGATGGGCGCAAGAGGACTGAGCCCTGCGAGCACTACCACGAAGGAAACCGCAGATATTACAGCCGAAATTACGTTATACGTCGCTGTAAGGATGCCTATCGGGCGCATACCCGCCTCTCTGTTTGCGTTCTCGAGCTTCTCGTAAAACTCAGGACGGTCAAAGGAGCACATATCCAGCTTCTTCGACTTTTCTATTATCATCATCTTGATATGATTGACGACAAGCTCTCCCGATATACCCGTAACCATACCGTTGAATTTGTTAAGCACCCTCTTCAAAAAGAGATAAACAAGATTCATAACGAATAGGAATATCAGCGGCTTCAATGCAGTAAAGGCTTCACTCGAGAGAGAGCCGACGTCACGCTCGGTTATAAGCCTCGCTATCTCGTTGAGCAGGTCCTTTGAGATATATGCGCCGAACACGGGCAGCAAGCCGTCAAAGATGCAGAGCAGCGACATAGAGATAAGCATAAACGGCGATGCCTGCCACACGAGCGTAATAATATAGAACAAGCGTGAGAGAAAGCCCTTGACACGCTTCATTACGTACCCGGGTACTTCCTTTATGCTTTTCGGCTTAGGTATTCCGTCGTTAAACGGCTTTTTCACGTTAAGCGTCGTTTTCATATTTCCGTTCCTTTCATACCTTAATGCGAACTTAAAGCTCTATTTTAGAAAACAGGACGTTTCCTCTGTCTATCGTTAGAAGCCCTGCGGTCTTGGGTCTTGATTTTGCTCCGCCGAGAGTGCCGGGATTGAAATAATATACACCGTCGTAATAATTCTCGTCGTAGACGTGAGTGTGTGCGTAAAGAACGATATCGGCCCGTGTATCCTCGGCAAGAGTCCTGAGCATATCGTTGCCGTACTTCACGCCGTAAAGATGACCGTGAGTAAACACGATGTTTTTTCCACCGAGGGTGATTCCATCGGTCTTCTTCACTTCGCATCCGAGGAAGGTATCCGTAACGTCGCCGTTACCCTTCACCGCAAGCCAGAAGTGGCGGCCGCCGTCTCTCTCTGCATAGCCCTCAACGTCGAGAAGCCCGTCACCGAGGAATATAACGGCATCTATATTAGGGTACGAAAGCACCCGGGAAAGCCCCGAGTCATCTCCGTGCGTGTCGGCTATGACGAGGCATATTATTCTATCTCGGTTTTCCATATAAACTACCTTTAACAAATATAAGCTTAGAAGCATAACCTAACATCGTAAGCGGCACAAATGCGCCTACGAAAGGAGAAGCTATGAGACTCGACAAGGAAAAAATCGAAAAGCTTGCAAAGCTACCCGACGATGAGCTGTGGCGGGAGGTTGTTGCAATAGCTCGCACATACGGAATTGGGCTGTCCGAAAAGACGCCGCCTCGCGAAGAAATGGAGAAGATGCGTGCGACGGTTATGGGTGGAATGAAGCTCAGTATGAGCGATGCAGTAAGGCTGATAAACGAATATAAGAAGGGGAACAAGCGATGAACGATACTCCCGACCTATCCAAAATAGTTGGACTGATAATGAAGAATCCCGCTCTGATATCGGAAATATCAAAGATGGCGAGCGAAGCAAAGGAATCGACAGACTCAAAAGAGCCGACCGAAACAATAAGCTCCGCAGAGCCTGCGGCAAAGCTTGCCGACCCGGAAGCTCAAAGAGATACAAAATTTGAGCGCCGACAAAGACTGTTATCCGCAATGCGCCCGTATCTGAAAAACGAGCGGGCAAGCGCCCTTGACACCCTCACCTCAATACTCGAGGTCTTCCATACCGTAAAGGGGGGATAAAATGTATTCAAGAGATTTTGATGATAAAGAAAGAACTCTATCGATACCCGACAGCTACGGCGGTACAATGCTTACCGAAAGCATAGAAAGGCAGGAGTGCATAGACGGTGCGCCCGAAGAAAAGGACGACTCGGAAATAGCGTCAGCCGAAGAAAAAAAGAGCCGAGGCTTTTCACTTTTTGACAAGCTGCAATTGAAGGGATTCCAGCTTACAAAGGAGAGTCTACTCTCAAAAATCAAGAACATAGGTCTTGAAGAAATACTTATCGTCGCCGTGGCAATCTATCTCATCTTCTCCGAGGACAGCGACCTCGAGTGCGCACTTATACTTATCGCCCTCTTGTTTGTTTCATAGTCTCAAGCGGTGTCACACGACACCGCTTTTAACTGTTTTTGTAAATATTTGTTGTCATTATCAGAAGAAAGAGAACTGATTCGTCTCGGTGAGCTTATCGAGCACACGGTTTCTTCTGAGAATTTCTATGACGGTCTTGGATATACCTGTACGAAGTCTGAGCTCCTCGACAGAGTAGATATCATAGTTTTCTCTCGCCTCTATAATCTTCTCTGCCGCCGTGTCGCCAAGTCCCGGCAGGCTGTTGAACGGCATTCTGATCTTACCGTCCTCGGGCAGGAATGCCGAAGCCGCCGACTTGTTGAGGTCAACCCCAAGGAATTTCACTCCCCTTGCCATTGCCTCTCTGACGAGGTACAGAGTTGTGAGCTGCTCGTTATCCTTCTGAGTCGCCTCGTTACCCTTCTTTTCGAGCTCCTCGATAGTCTTATTGACTATGGTAAGTCCGCCAGAAACTATTTCGGCGTCGAATCCGCCGGGGGCAACCGTGAGAAATGCGGCGTAAAACTCCATCGGGTAATAAATCTTATACCAGACAAGACGTATCGCAGACATAACGTATGCGGCAGCGTGCGCCTTCGGGAACATATATTTAATTTTTTTGCACGAGCCGATATACCACAGAGGCACGCCGTTTGCGAGCATAGTCTCTTCCCACTCGGGAGTCAGACCCTTGCCCTTTCTTACGCTCTCCATAATCTTGAACGAGGTCGAGTTATCGAGTCCGTATCTAATTAAAGCGTTCATTATATCGTCTCGGCAGCCGATAACGCCGGATATATCGCATATACCGTCTCTTATAAGCTCGTCTGCGTTTCCGAGCCAGCAGCCCGTACCGTGCGTCAGACCTGAAATCTGCAAAAGGTCGGCAAAGTTCTTCGGCTTAGAGTCAAGCAAAACTCCCTGTAAGAATCGTGTGCCGAACTCAGGTATACCGAAGGTGGAGAGCTTGCTGCCGCCTATATCCTCGGGAGTAATACCCAGGGGGCGTGTAGAGACAAACAGCTCGTATACCGACTTATCATTCATCTTTACGTCGAGCACCGAGGTGTTTGTGTACTTCTCGAGCACCTTATACTTTGTCGGAATATCGTGTCCGAGCTCATCGAGCTTTAGTATCGTATCGTGCAGATACGAGAACTGGAAATGCGTGGTTATGATATCCGAGTTCGGGTCGTCTGCGGGGTGCTGGATGGGTGTAAAGTCGTATATTTCACGGTCGATGGGGACAACTATGATACCGCCCGGGTGCTGACCAGTCGTACGCTTTACTCCGACCATTCTTGTAGTCATATGCGAGATTTCCGCCTTCGGAATCTTAATCATTCGCTCCTCGAGATACTTATTTACGTATCCCCAGGCGGTCTTGTCTGCGAGAGTACCTATGGTACCTGCACGGAACACGTGCCCCTCGCCGAAGAGCTCCTCGGTGTATTTATGTATCTTTCCCTGCACGTCTCCCGAGAAGTTAAGGTCTATATCGGGCGACTTATCGCCGTAGAAGCCTAAGAAGGTCTCGAAGGGTATATTGTGTCCGTCCTGAATCATAGGCTCACCGCATACGGGACAAGCCTTATCGTCAAGGTCGAAGCCCGAGCCGACAGAGCCGTCGGTAAAGAACTCGCTGTGTCTGCACTTCGGGCACCTGTAGTGCGGCGGAAGAGGGTTTACCTCGGATATACCCGACATCGTGGCTACGAAGGACGAGCCGACAGAGCCGCGTGAGCCTACCTGATAGCCGAGGCTCTCGGAATAGGCTACTAGCTTTACCGCAATCATATAGAGCGGCGCAAAGCCGTTCTTGATAATCGAGCCGAGCTCTCTGTCAAGCCTGTCCTTTACCACGCCGGGCAGGTCATCTCCGTACCACTCGTGCGCACGGCGCCAGCAGGAATCAGTAAGCTCCTCCTCCGCTCCGGGGAGCGCAGGCTCAAATCTACCCTCGGGTATAGGTCTTATATAATCGAACAGGTCTGCAATCCTGTTAGGATTCTCTACGACGACCTCAAAGGCAACGTCCTTGCCAAGATATGAGAACTCCTCGAGCATCTCGTCGGTCGTGCGCAGGTATATCGGCATAGGCTTATCTGCATCCGAATACTTCTGCCCTGCAAGCAAAATGCGCCTGTATATCTCATCCTCTTTATCAATAAAGTGAGCATCGCAGGTAGCTACAACCGGCTTTCCGAGCTTATTACCGAGCTCGTATATCTGCCTGTTTATCGCCTTAAGCTGCTCGTCATCCTTCACCTTCTCCTTTTCGATGAGGAAACGGTTGTTGCAAAGAGGCTGTATCTCAAGGTAGTCGTAGAAGGATGCTATATCCTCAATCTCCTGGTTGCTCCTGCCCTCAAGAATAGCCGTATACAATTCGCCCGACTCGCAGGCAGAGCCGATAATCAAGCCCTCTCTGTACTCCTCGAGCACCGACTTCGGTATTCTCGGCGACTTTTTCTGTCTGCCCTTACCGCCGTAGTAATCGAGATAGCTGAAGGAAATCAGCTTATAAAGATTCTTAAGTCCCTCGTTATTCCTCGCAAATATTATCATATGATGAGCCGGGAGTTTCAAGGGATCTGTATTCTCGCTCATCGCCTCAACGACACCGTCAAAATCAGCGACTCCCTCGCTCCTGAGTCTGTCGAGCATCACGAAGAAGATATGCGCAAGTATCTCGGCATCGTCAGACGCCCTGTGATGGTGGAAGTCCTTAAGCTTATAGTGGTTTGCTATTGTATCGAGCTTGTGATTGTTCAGCTCGGGGTTTACGTATCTTGAGAGTCCGACCGTATCGAGATAGCTGTTTGTGAACGGGATTCCGCACCTCTCCGCAGCCACACGTATGAAGCCTATATCGAACGAGGCGTTATGCGCAATAAGAAGACTGTCCTTAGCAAAGTCGAAGAAGGTCTCTATCGCCTCCCTCTCCTTCGGAGCGCCGGCTACCATCTCGTCGGTGATAGAGGTAAGTGCCGTTATCTCCTCGGGGATAGGACACTCGGGGTCTACGAATATATCCATCGTGTCGAGTATCTCGCCGCCCTTGATTCTGACGGCGCCAATCTCGATAATCTTCGCCGTGCGGTTGGAAAGACCCGTAGTCTCTATATCGAAGACGACCATCTCGTCTTCAAATCTCGGGTATTTCGAGCCGAATATACACTTGGCCGTGTCGTTTACAAAGTACGCCTCTGTTCCGTACAGTATCTTAAGGTCGAAGGGCTCGCCCTTTTCCTTAGCTCCCTTTCTCGCCTTTTCATACGCAAGCATAACCTCGGGGAACGCCTGCACGTTTCCGTGGTCGGTGACAGCCACAGCCCTGTGACCCCAGCGCACTGCGGTCTTTACGAGCTCTGCGGGAGATATCAGCGCATCCATCTGCGACATATTCGTGTGCAGGTGGAGCTCTACCCTCTTACGCTCTGCGGTATCGCAGCGCTCGACCTTCTTTATTTTTTTGACACCCTTAGGGTCTACGTAAAGCTCGTTGTCGAATTTATCCTGACGTACCCGCCCGAGCACGGCAAGGTGCGCTCCCGACTTTAAGTCCTTCGCCCAGCCTATCTCATCGGGCAGGAGAATCTTCTTTACGTATACGCCCGACGCGCCGTCGGATATTCCGAAGGAGAAGTTAAACTTATCTCCGTTTCTCGTCTCCTTAATCTCCGACTCAAACACCGTGCCTAAGAATAAGCCCGTGCCCCTGACCTTCGAAAGTTCGGCAATCGGCGTAGGCTCTAAGAGCTCGAAATCATCTCCGTAAATTGATGAGCCGTCGCTTATATCGTATACGGTAGCGCCCATTCTGAACCTGCTCTCTCCGAGAGCCTCTGAGACTCCCGTCGCCTCGTTTACGCCTGCGCGAGCCTCAAAGCCGTAGTGCGGATCACTCGCCTTCAGCTCTTCCTCACGGCGCTTCTTCTCTTCTTCAAGCGCCCTTACGTACTTCTCCCTGTTCTCTCTTTCCGCCTCGTCGAGTATCTGCGCTCTTCTGTCCTCGAGCCTCTGCATAAACTCGAGGGCACCGCTGCCCTGTGTTATGGAAACTCTGCGGCTTATACCGTAGCGGCTCTTAAGTATCATAGAGAGTATCTCTTCCGCCTTCGACTCCTTGACAAAGGAGATGCCGCTCTCAAAGAAGGGGATAGATACGGTTATCGTCTCACCGTCGTCGGACACGTCTGCATTCGATAAGAATCCGTGCGCTACAGCGCCGCAGACGGATGCCTCGCATATAATCTCGTCGAACATCGAGACGTCAAAGACCTCACTCGGGAAGTGAGGCAATATCTTGAAGGTATGAGCACCGTAAAGCGTGCGGCACTCGTCCTCTATCTCATAAAGTCTGTCTGCGTCCTCGTGTGAGGTGAAGTATAGGTCAACCTCTACCTGCAAGGGATTCTTCTTATATCTAAACGAAGCGTCGACAGCCCTGTTCAAAAGCTCACGCTTTGCCGTATCGGGCTGATACCTCGTGAAGGTCTCTAAAAAGCTCTTTTTCACAGGGCTCTCCTTTCACTCTTTCAGTCTTTATTTCTCGGTTGAGTCCTTTATAAAGACTCCTTCATTATTTGCAATTCCTTTATAAGCTCGTCAAGGAGCTTGTCCTCGCTGACCTTACGGTACGGTACGCCTCGCTTGAATATAAGCCCCTCCCCGTTTCCGCCTGCGATCCCTATATCCGCCTCTCTCGCCTCGCCCGGGCCGTTTACAGCACAACCCATAAGCGCAACCTTTACGTTCATCCTATCGAGCCCCGAAGCTCGCACACGGCTCCTGAACTCCTTCGCAAGGCGTATAAGGTCTATTCTAGTCCTTCCGCAGGTCGGGCAGGAGACTATGTCCATTCCGCCCTGTTTAGACAGCCCGAGAGCACGGAGTATCTGCTCGGCGGCATACACCTCCTCTACGGGGTCGTCGGTCAATGACACCCTCACGGTGTCTCCGATGCCCATAGACAGAAGCGAGCCTATTCCTATACTGCTCTTTACTATTGCCGCATTTCCGCCGCCCGCCTCGGTCACGCCGAGGTGCAAGGGATAGTCGCATTTATCGGCGAGAATGCGGTTCGCCTCAATCATTTCGGTAACCGTCGATGCCTTCACGGATATTACCGTATCGTAAAAATCGAATCTCTCAAGCAGCGATGCGTGATAAAGAGCGCTCTCTGCAAGAGCCTCTGCCGTAGGGCTGCCGTGCTCTTTGAGTATACTCTTCTCGAGCGAGCCCGAGTTTACTCCTATTCTGATCGGCACGCCTCTTTTCCTTGCGGCATCGGCTACCGCCTTAACCCTGTCCATATCCCCGATGTTGCCGGGGTTTATGCGTATCTTATCGACACCGCGCTCTATGGCGGCAAGCGCTATCTCATAATTGAAGTGTATGTCTGCGACAAGAGGAGCTCTTATCCCCATCTCCTTCAGCCTGTAAAACGTATCTGTCGACTCTACGGTCGGTGCGGTGATACGCACGATATCACAGCCTGCGTCCTCAAGCGCCCTCACCTGTTTGTAAGTAGAATCCACGTCGAGGGTATCCGTGTTTGTCATAGACTGCACCGTAATAGGGTGCTCAGAGCCTATATACAGGCTTCCTACCTTAACGCTTCTCGTCCTTCTCCTCGCCATACGACTCTCCTTTCACATTCGGGCATACGTCCCGTCGATTTTAGCGGCAATATACCTCGCCCCACTCCTTGACTCTCTTTATAGTTTCCACGGTGGCAAACATAGAGACAGCCACCTTCTTTATCTGCTTGCTTGCGTCTCCTGCCTTCACGGTATCCCAGGTATCGACCTGCGGCGGCGCAAAGGAGTTGAGCAGGTCTATAAGCTCATACGCTCTCATTCTTTTCCACCTATCACAAACTTATCCTCTTCGGTAAGTCCGAGCGCATCAACCGCACGGGCGATAGTAACCCCTGCTCTCTCGAAATGCTCGGGGTGATGCGTGTCGCTGCCGAAATAGAACTTGCACCCCTCTTCCTTCGCTATGCGGAAGACGTGTATGACACGCTCGAAGGCACAATCGGGCACGTCTAGGTCATACTGGTTCAATTCAATTCCGACGCCGAGCTCCGCCGCCCTCTTGAATATGCGGTGCATATCCTCGTCCTTCAGATACTTAAGAGGCTCGAGGTAATTGTTATGTACGTCGCTACCCATCATCTCGCATATAAGATGCGCTATGCCTATCTTATGGAAGGGCAAATCCATAGAGAAGAGTGCATCCAGCCTCTCAACCCACAATTCGGCGAAGCGCTTCGAATCCCACTTATCCTCTTCCTTCACTACAAAGCCGACGATATGGAAGTGGGTCGTCGGTATAATTATAAAATCAAAGAAATCGAATTTATCTCTCGGAATACCGAGAGTGAGATCCATATTCAACTCGGTCTCGCATCCGAAGAGGAATTCAACTCCGTCAGCCACGGGCAAAGGGAGATTCTCTGTTATATGGCTGAAATTCTGCGGGCGGTACCAATCCGACGAGCAGTATATGCTCTCGTCCCAATAGTGGTCTGTGACTACTATTCTCTTAAGTCCGTTTTCCTTTGCGTAGCGGAGTATCCTTTCGGTGCTCTGCTCCGGGTCACTCGAGCAGGACGAAAGACTTGAATGAATGTGATAATCCTGGTCAAACTGAAATTTCATTTGAAGTCTCCCTCTTTTCATCCTTTACCGGTCTTTATCTCTATTAATTTGCTTTAAAATACACCGTCAGGTGTTAAAAAAGTTGTATTACGTCCTTTATCATTATAGCCACGGACAAGAGCAGCAAGGCTACAAGGCCGATGCCGTTTATCCACCCCTCTACCTTCGTCGGCAGCTTTTTTCTCGTTATCATCTCTATAAGAATAGTCAATATTCTTCCGCCGTCAAGCGCAGGTATCGGCAGAAGGTTCATTACTCCGAGATTTATGCTTATTATTGCGGTGATGTTCAACAGAGAGGCGAATCCCTGCTTTGCCGCATCACCGATAGCGCCCGAAATGCCGACGGGTCCCGAGACCGCTCCGACGCCGTATCTGCCTGTAATAAGGTCGAACAGTGACTCCCAGCACATACGCACGACGAGGAAGGACTTACGCAGGGCTATTCCGAAGAAGTTAGCGAAGGTCTTCTCCTGTCTGTATACCCTCACGTCCATAAGGCCGAACTCAGCCCCAGATTCCGTAGTCTTCGGGAAAACGACGGACGGAAGAGTGACAAGCTCTCCGTCACGCATCACCGTGATTTCTACGGGTTTATTTCCCTGTCTCATTATTTCATACGACAGCTCCTCTGCGAGGTATACGTTCTTGCCGCCGACCGAGACTATTTTATCCCCTGCGAGAAGCCCTGAATCCAAGCTCGATACGTATCCCGAGGTATCGCCATCCTCACCATATATCTCCTCGGGCGTGAGATGGCTGTGCACGGTGGTGCTGCCTATATTAACGATAGCGGTGAGTATAGCCATAGCGAGAAATCCGGCAATGATATTTACCGTTGCGCCTGCGGCGGTAATGATGAATCTCTGCCAGGCAGGCTTTTTATCGAAGGAGTTCGGGTCGTCCGTCTCCTCGTTCTCTCCAACCATTGCCACGTATCCGCCGATAGGAAACATTGCAAGACTGTATTTTATTCCTGTTTTTTTCGAGTCGTACCACATAAGCTTCGGACCCATTCCGATAGAAAACTCGCTTATAGTAACTCTAAATATTCTTGCGGTGATATAATGACCGAACTCGTGTATGAATATCAGAAATCCAAATACCAAAAGCGAAATTATCACGGTGAGCGCTGTGTTCAAAATATTTTCCCCCAAAGGATAGTTATTGTTTTTTCTTTATCAGCTCGGCGGCAATCAGGCGAGCCTCTTTGTCCTTTTCGATAATACCGTCGAGCTCACGGACGGATGCCGAATCCGACATTCTCTCGTATACGTCGAATACGACGTCATATATGCCCGTAAATCCAAGCGAATCGGAAAGGAACGCCTCGACGGCTATTTCGTCTGTGGCATTCATTATAGCCGGCATAGCTCCGCCGTCGGCAATCGCCCTCTTCGCAAGCTTAAGGAACGGGAAGGCATCCGTATCCGGTGCTTTAAAGCTGAGATTTAAAAGTGCGGTGAGGTCGAGCTCGTTCGAAACGCTCTCGCATCTGTCGGGATAATCTACGGCGTATTGCACGCACATACGCATATCGGGCACGGAGAGCTCCGCTATTATACTGTTATCAACATATTCCACTGCGGAATGCAGTATGCTCTCGCGGTGAATAATAACCTCTACCATATCCGAGCTCACGCCGAAAAGGTGCACCGCCTCTATTATCTCAAAGCCCTTGTTCATAAGGGTTGCGCTGTCGACGGTAATCTTCTTACCCATCTTCCACGTTGGGTGTCTGAGCGCATCCTCTCTCGTAACACGCTCGAGCTCCCTGCGGCTCATACCGTAAAAAGGGCCTCCCGAAGCCGTCAGAAGTATCTTCTTTATCTCGGAGCTTCTGCCGCTCTTCAACGACTGGTATATAGCCGAGTGCTCGCTGTCGACGGGCAGAATCTCAACGCCTCTAGCTCTTGCACGCTCCATAACTATATCGCCTGCGACAACAAGGCTCTCCTTGTTTGCAAGAGCGAGCCTCTTACCTGCATCTATAACGGCAAGGCTGGGCAAAAGACCTGCGCCGCCGAGTATGGAGTTAACCACCGTCTCGGACTCGCTCTCCGAAACACCTCGGCATATTCCGTCTGTGCCGGAGTATACTCTTATATCCGTATCGGCAAGCGCCGTCTTAAGTATACGTGCCGAAGAATCGTCCGCCATAGCGACAGCTGCGGGTCGGAACTCTCTCGCAGCCCGCTCGGTCGCCGCCACGTCACGGTTAGCGCTTATAAAATCCACTCTGTATCCCCGTTTTCTCGCTACGTCGAGCGCCTGAGTACCGACAGAGCCCGTAGCACCGAGGACAGAAATCGTCTTCATCATTTATTTTCTCCCTTAACCTACGCAATATTTATCAATCGCAAAAAGGTTTACCCTGCTTTTATCAAGCCGCAAGGTCCTTCCGACTCACAGAGCCGAGGGCGGCATAATCTAAGAACGGGCCCGCGTATATCGTGCGGCGCACTGTGCGACGGACGACCTACACTAGAAGCAGAAAGAGAGAAGAAGGCTGTTGTGCCAAGTTCTCTCCTTCTCTTTTCTTCTCCGCCGAAGGTGGCGAAGAGTTGTTTTTGGTATTACGGCAGCTTAACCGCTCGCCGCAATTGCTTTACACCCCACCGAAGGGCGGGAACAGAATACATATGGCAGCAAAGACGGTGGAGACCGAAATAATCGAGTCGTATCTGTCCATAATTCCGCCGTGTCCCGGCAGAATGTTGCTGAAATCCTTGACTCCGTGCTCTCTCTTTATCTGAGAAGCCCAGAGGTCGCCCAGCTGAGCGACGACGGAGAGTATAAGACCGCTGACGGCGAGAACGAGATAATTAGCCTTGACCTCGAAGAAGAACTGAATAATAAAGCCGTAAACGAGAAAGGCGATTATGTTAAACAGCATTCCGCCGATAGCGCCCTCGACCGTCTTCTTCGGACTTATCTCGGGTATGAGCTTATGCTTGCCGAAGGCTCTGCCGACGAAGTATGCGAAGGTATCCGTGACCCACGCACCCAAGAAGAAGAGGGGGAAAAAATAC
Organism: Eubacteriales bacterium; assembly: GCA_045656605.1. Classification (GTDB taxonomy): domain Bacteria; phylum Bacillota; class Clostridia; order Oscillospirales; family CAG-272; genus UBA1740. Next base: position 18,590 of record JAZORO010000041.1, on the reverse strand, counting down.
ACGCCGTTAATCATATATCTGACGAGCGACATCGACGTGAAGGATACTACGACGTATGTAATAGAGGTAAAGGTGCTCGTCACGTCTCTGAAGGTAAAGAAGCCCTTCGAGCCTACGGAAACAAAAGCGAGGTAAAGCAGGAAGGCAAACAGGGCGAGCATCATTACGAGAAGATAATTCTTGACGCCGCCGACGTAACCCAAAAACGTCTTGTATGAAAAAACGGGCAGACAAACAGTCAAAACGTACGACGGCACGGCTATCGTCATCTTCCTGTGCAAGTTATAGAGCCTGAGCATCTCCCAGGCCGACATGGTCGCAAGCAACGCAAGTCCTATCGGGTATACAATATATTTAGAAAATATGAGCAGCGGTATACCCACGATAGCCATACCGAGTGCCGTAAGAAGCCTAGTCTTCATCTTCCTGCAAAATCCTCTTCACGCTTGTTCGTCCTCGGGGTCAAGACCGCCGAAGCGACGCTTTCTTCTGTAAAATTCTTCTACCGCATCTATCATTTCATCCCGTCCGAAATCAGGCCAGAGCGTATCCGTAACGTACAGCTCGGAGTAAGCGCCCTGCCATATAAGGAAGTTTGATACTCTGAGGTCGCCGCCCGTCCTTATAATCAAGTCGGGGTCGGGAGAATCCGAGGTATAGAGATGCCTTGCTATATCCTCTTTCGTTATAGGGCTGCAGCCCTCTGCTATCGCCTCGTTTACAGCGTGGACTATCTCGTCTCTGCCGCCGTAATTGAGCGCAAGGTTACAGATAAAGGAGCGATTCCTCGCCATATTCTCTATCTCAATGCACTTGTTCCTGAGTTTTTCGGAAAGCACCGACTTATCTCCGAGGAAGCGCATTGAGAAGTCCTTATCCGTCCTCACCTTCTCGACTACCACCTCGTCTAGGTACTTATAGATGAGCTCCATAAGTCCGTCGACCTCCTCCTTCGGCCTTTTCCAGTTCTCCGTAGAAAAGGCGTAGAGGGTGACGTGGTGAACTCCCATCGTGCGGAAATCCTCGAGAATCTTCTGTATTATTTTAGCGCCCGCCACGTGACCTGCGCTTCTCGGAAGCATACGCTTTTTCGCCCATCTTCCGTTTCCGTCCATTATGATTCCGACGGACCTAAGCCTTGAGTCAACTGTTGGCAGAGCTCTTTCTTTTTTCTTATCCGACGTGCGAGCCACGCTTATATCTCCATTATTTCCTTGGTCTTAGCTGCGGTAACGCTGTCAATCTCCTTGACGTACTTATCGGTAAGGTCCTGTACAGCCTTCTCACTCGCCTTAGCCTCATCCTCGGTCATCTCGGAATTCTTCTTCTGCGCCTTTATCGCATCGGTAGCGTCTCTTCTGATATTACGGATAGCAACCTTAGCATCCTCGCCCATCTTGGAAATCTGCTTAGAGAGCTCACGGCGGCGCTCCTCGGTTGTGGGGGGGAAGGAAAGACGGATGCAAGAGCCGTCATTCTGAGGGTTAATACCGAGGTCGGACGTGAGAATAGCCTTCTCAATACCCTTCATAGCCGACTTATCCCAAGCGGTGATAACGATAGTGCGAGCATCGGCAACCTTAATCTCTGCGATAGAGGATATGGGCGTGGGAGAGCCGTAGTAGTCGACGGAAATTCTCTTAAGCACGTCGGGGTTAGCTCTGCCCGCTCTGATAGTAGAGAGATTGTCGCTGTATGCGGCAACGCTCTTTTTCATTTTTGTTTCGTATTCTCTTGTATCGAGTTTCATATCTATCTCCTTAAATCAAAAAGTTTTTATTCGGGAATTATAACAGTGCCTACGGTCTCGCCCTTGATTGCTCCGATAAGGTCCTTCGGATTTTTAAGCCCGAACACGTGTATCGGCATACCGGTAGAGAGGCAGAATGCCGTAGCGGTAGCATCGATAGCCTTAAGATTAAGCGCTAACACCTCGGACGCCTTTACTCTCTCGAGCTTCTTCGCATCGGGATTCTTTCTGGGGTCATCGGTGTATATGTAGTCGACGTTCTTAGCCATAAGCATTGCGTCAGCGCCTATCTCAGCAGCTCTGACAGCGCCCGTGGTATCTGTAGAGAGGAAGGGTATGCCGAGCCCTGCGCCGAATATAACCACTCTTCCATCTCCGAGGTGAGCCTTTGCAGCCTCGGGAGAATATACGTCGGCGAGTGGAGGCATCGCCACAGCTGTCATAACGACTGCGCCGACTCCCGCTCTCTCGAGAGCGTCCTTAAGACAAATAGCGTTGATTACCGTAGCGAGCATTCCCATTCTGTCAGCAGAGACACGGTCCATCTCGCCGCCCTGTCTGCCTCTCCAAATATTTCCCGCTCCTACGACGAGCGCTATCTCATAGCCGTCGTCAACACAGCTCTTTACAGCGCCTGCAACCTCGTCTACAAAGTCGGAGTCGTAGATATCTCCCGACCCCGCAGAAAGAGCCTCGCCTGAAAGCTTCAATAATATGCGCTTCATATGGGTACGTCCTTTCAACATAAATATTTTTTCACCTTATATTTTAACTTATATATAGGCAAATGTAAACAGGTTTCAAAAATTTTTTAAAAATATTTACACCGCGGCAATCTTTTTCCATACGGCAGCTCTGATCCGTGTAAAAGAAAAGCAAAAAAGCGAGGGAGCTCTCCGCTCCCTCGCACTGCTATTCAAGTATTAAATTTCGATACCGAAGAAAGACGGATTACTTCTTCATTGCGACTGCGGCTCTTGCCTTAGCAGCGATGTTCTCTGCTGTGAGACCGTAGAGCTGAAGCAGCTCGGGTACCTTTCCGCTTCTGCCGTAGGTATCCTGTACGCCGACTCTGAGTACGGGCACGGGGCAAGTCTCGGAGAGCGCCTCGCATACGGCAGCGCCGAGTCCGCCGACAACGCTATGCTCCTCTGCGGTAACGATAGCGCCGGTCTTCTTCGCCACCGCTGTAAGAAGCTCGGTATCTATGGGCTTAATCGTATGGATGTTGATAACGCCTGCATCGATACCCTCTTTAGCGAGCATCTCTGCCGCCTCAACGGCGAGGTGAACCATAAATCCGTTTGCAACTATGGTGACGTCCTTACCCTCTCTGTATGTAACGCCCTTACCAAGCTCGAACTTATACTCGGGAATCTCGGAGGAAAGGTCAGGAACAGCAAATCTGCCGAATCTAAGGTACACGGGGCCCACGAAATTGATAGCCGCCTCAACAGCTGCATACGCCTCGGTAGCGTCTGCGGGAGAGATAACGGTCATACCGGGGATAAGACGCATAAGAGCCAAATCCTCGTTACACTGGTGGGTAGCGCCGTCCTCACCTACGGTGATACCTGCGTGAGTTGCACCGATCTTTACGTTAAGATGGGGGTAGCCTATGGAGTTACGAACCTGCTCGAAGGCTCTGCCTGCGGCGAACATAGCGAAGGTAGAAGCGAATACAACCTTACCCGTAGTAGCGATACCTGCCGCAACGCTCATCATATTTCCCTCTGCGATACCGCAGTCGAAGAAACGCTCGGGATACTTCTTCTTAAACATTCCGGTCTTTGTAGCCGCCGCAAGGTCAGCGTCAAGAACGAGGAAATCATACTTCTCCGCCAGGGTGCAAAGCGCCGCACCGTAGCTCTCTCTGGTAGCCTTTTTATCTGCCATTTTCACACACCTCACTTAAGCTCATCAGCAATTTTCTGAAGGTCGGCAAGAGCGACCTTGTACTGGTCTTCCTTCGGAGCCTGACCGTGCCACTCGCACTTATCCTCCATATAGGAAACACCCTTACCCTTAACGCTCTTAGCTATGATAGCGGTGGGCTTGCCCTTAACCGTCTTAGCCTCAGCGAAGGCCGCCTCAATAGCGTCGAAGTCGTGTGCATCAATGCTGATAACGTGCCAGCCGAATGCACGGAGCTTCTCATCGTGAGGGGTGGGGTTCATAACGTCCTTTATAGCGCCGTCGATCTGAAGACCGTTCCAGTCAACGACAGCTACGAGGTTATCAAGCTTATAATGAGAAGCAAACATAGCAGCCTCCCATACCTGTCCTTCCTCGGTCTCACCGTCGCCGAGAATAGCGTAGACTCTGTAATCCTTGCCGTAGGTCTTAGCCGAGAGAGCCATACCGCAGGCAGCGGAAATACCGAGGCCGAGAGAGCCCGTGGTCATATCAACGCCCGGCGTGCCCTTCATATCGGGGTGTCCCTGAAGGAACGAATCAGTCTTACGAAGAGTCTTGAGAGTCTCCTTCGGGAAGAATCCGCGCTCTGCAAGAGTTGCGTAAAGAGCGGGAGCGGTGTGACCCTTAGACAAAACGAATCTGTCTCTGTCATCCCACTTAGGGCACTCGGGGTTTATTCTTAACTCCTCAAAATAAAGGTATGTAAGAAGGTCGGCGATAGAAAGCGAGCCGCCGGGATGTCCGCATCCTGCGCTGTATACGCTCTCGATAATTCCGAAACGAATGTTGTTAGCCGTACGCATAAGCGCCAGCTTCTTAGACTGTTCCATAATGCCTCCAAAGTTATTTTTTACTAATTTATTTTACTACAAGCAGAGACTAATGTCAATATAAAAAAAGAAATCGTACAAACTATTTGTTTTTTCGACGGGAAATTTCGAGTAGTGAAGCGAAGGCAAAAAAACAGCACGGTCAGAAACTGTGCCCGAAATGACACAATTCTACACCGTGCTGTTCTCTGTCTACCGTACTAACTCAATATCGATAAAATCAATACTTCTTTCTGGTCTTAACCTGTACTGCGAATCCGATAAGAGTAATAACGCCCGCAACAACAAGCATAAATACAAGCGGATCGGACAAGAATGCGGGAAGCGCAACGCCTGCATCATCGATGAGTCCAATAGCGATGCCTGCGATACCCCAACCGCCGAGGAAGGCAGTGCCGAGCATCTCGATGTACTTAAGAAGCACGATAACGAGGATAGCGACAACAACTGCGGCTACGATGGCGATAATGAGGTTACCCTGAGTGAACTCCGCAATAGGAGCGATAAGTCCGTTGTAAGAAATGAGGTATACAAGACCGGCGGGAGCGGCAACGATAAGAATGAAGTAAAGGAACTTCGAGAGTACCGCAAGGATAAGACCCGCAACCAGACCTGTAACGAAACCGGGAATCACAGGAAGGAATCCGGATACGAGGGGAGCGAGAAGGTACATACCGAATACAAAGCCGCCGAAGAAGAAAGCGAGGAAGCGGATAATACCGAACAAACGCTTACCTGCCAGGGCAAGTACGAGGTAGAGTGCCATAATTATGTAGGGAAGGAACGCAAAGACGGGCTCGATAAGTCCGAGGAGAAGATCATTAATCGCAACGATCTCGGGAGCAGAAACAACGGTCTTCCAGAATTCTCCGATAAGTCCGAATATCTCGCCTGCGGTAAGACCGCCGGCAATTATAGTGGTAATAAGTTCAACAAGTGCAGTCAAGATAACACCCTCTTTCATTGATTATAAGTCCCGAAAACACCTTCGGGAAAATTTGTTTGCACCTTTGTACGCATATTATAACACACAAAAAAGTGGTTGTCAAGACTATAAGGCTTTAATTTCTACACCTTTATATCTATTTTTTGCGGCAAAAAACGAGGCTTATAACGCACCCCGGCTTACCTCTCTATTTCTTATAAAACGCTCCGAGAAAGGCTTGGGTCTTTTCGCTCGCACAAGAGGAGAATACCTCGTCGGGCGTACCCATCTCTTCTATTACGCCGGAATCTATGTAGATAACCTTGTCGGATACCGCCTTTGCAAACTCGAGCTCGTGAGTTACCACTATCATACTTCGGTCGTTGTTTTTCAGCTCCTTTATAACTCTGAGGACCTCTCCTGTGAGCTCGGGGTCGAGTGCAGACGTCGGCTCGTCGAAGCACAGCACGCTCGGCGATAGCATAAGCGCTCTTGCGATAGCTACACGCTGCTGCTGACCGCCCGAAAGATAACACGGGTACGCCGATGCCTTGTCCAGAAGCCCCGTTACCCTCAATATTTCCGTCGCCTTTTTTTCGAGCTCGGCGTTTATCTCCTTCTTCATCTTCGAATATCGCTTTTTATCCTTGGCACGCTCTATGAGCCGGGGAGCAAGAGTCAGATTTCCCATAACGGAATACTGGGGAAACAGATTGAACTGCTGGAAAACGAGTCCCATCTTCTTCTGCGCCTCGGGCGCTACGGTAGGAACACCGCCATCGACCGAGAACACACGCTCTCCGTCGACGTATATTTCACCCTCGTCGGGTGTCTCGAGAAAGTTTAGGCAACGCAGCAGCGTTGTTTTTCCACCGCCGGACGAGCCTATAATGGAGAGCACCTCACCCTTCTCGAGCGTAAAGCTGACGCCCTTCAGTACCTCGGACGAGCCGAAGCTTTTCTTTATATTTCTAACCTCAAGGAAAGCCATAATACCCCCTACGCCTTAAAATAATCGAGACGGCCCTCAAGCTTTGACAAAAGCACGGTGAGAAGTCCCGAGAATATGAGATAGAATCCGCCGGCTGCAAATATCGGCCATATAAGTCCGTCGGTAACCATAAACTCCTTCGCCTCATAGATTATCTCGCATACGACGATGGTGTTTGCAAGCGACGTATCCTTTACAAGAGTGATAATCTCGTTCGACATAGGTGGAATTATACGCTTCACAACCTGCAAGAGTATAACGCTTCTGAAGGTCTCGGCTCGGCTCATCCCGAGCACCTGCCCCGCCTCGTACTGTCCTACCGAAATCGACTGTATACCGCCTCTGAATATCTCACAGAAGTAAGCCGCATAGTTTATCACAAAAGCGACGAGCGCAGCGATGAAGCGAGTCGAGAAGGTCGTGTCGAACCACTCCCACCCCGTATTTACCTGCGGCCACACAAAGCCGAATATAAGCCCCGGAAGATAGAATATAGCGAAAATCTGAAGCATAAGCGGAGTGCCCCTCATAACCCAGACGTATATCTTCGCAAGAATCTTTATCGGCTTAAAGCGGGACATCGTGAGAAAAGAGACGAAAAGTCCGAGCGGTACTGACAAAAGAAGCGTCAATATAAAAAGAATAAATGAGGTAACGAATCCGCGTGTAAGACTCGACATAACCTCGAGAAACATTTCCATATTATCCTCCGCGGCGGAACGGTATTCCGCCTTATTTAGTCCAATACGGGCTCGTCCGAAGGCGAACCCGTACAAAAAGCATTTTTTTAAATCAGTTGAAGGCGTCCTCGTTCACGAATACGTCGTACTCCTCGCCGAGCGCTGCGATTGTGCCATCGTCGTACTTCTCCTGCAAGAAGGCGTCGAGCACGGGCTTAAGGTTACTGCCCTTTCTCAGGCCTACCGCAAAGAGCTCCTCGCCGTAGGTAGCGCCGTCTATAACCTCGAGCTCGGCATATGCGCCCTTGCCTACGAGATTGCGCGCCATCGTAATATCAACTATCGCTACCTGAGAGTTGCCGGATGCTACCTCATTCAGCGCATCGACCTGCTTTTCAACCTTGTTTATCTTGTTTGCAGGCGCTCCGACGGTCTCTTCTGCCTGAGTTGCTCCTGCCGAGCCCTTCTCTACGGCTATGGTAGAGCCGGCTACGTCATTCTTCGAAATACCGCTATCCTTCTTAGCTACGGCAACCTGAGCGTTCTTAGCGTAGCAGGCTGAGAAATCAATGCTTCTGCCGAGCTTCTTAGATGCGGTCATACCGTTCCATACAAGGTCGATAGCCATAGTATTGAGGTCGGCAACCTTGTTATCCCATATAATCTCGACTATCTCGCAGTCAACGCCGAGGCTCTCGGCGAACATCTGTGCGAGCTCAGCATCAAAGCCTACCCACACGTCCCCTTCCTTATAATCCATAGGGGGATATACGGTAACGCCTACAACGAGCTTACCTTTCTCGTCTATGTAGGTAACGTCATCTACACGCTTACAGGACGCAAGGGAGAACACACCTCCTACGAGCATCACACATACAAGCACAAAGCAAATAATCTTTTTCATTTTCTGTTCCTTTCCCGTGGGCCATAGCCGCACTTTATCTTAATGAAGTGAGCCTATTATACACCGCCTGTTTTCATTTGTCAAGACTTTAGTTAAAAAAAGTGAGAATTTTGTTAAATTTCATATTATTGCTCTTTTTTGACAGTTTTATCCTAAGCAATTATGTGCAATATACACAAAACAATCCGACGATTTACTTTGATAAAGTTTAGTTTGATTTAATTCGCTGAAAAAGCCAAACAAACGTAAAGAGCGAGGAAGTCGCAATCGACTCCCTCGCTCTGAAAATATCAATTCTAAAAAGGATGTACGAGACCTAGGATTTTGAATTATACTTTCTATACCTCACTCAATCCAATCGCCGAGGTTAATCACCCTTCTGCCCGCCTGCTCTGCGAGGCGCACAGTCTGTCCCGCTCCGCTCCTCGGTCTCGCCGTATAGGCGATAAGAAGGTCGCACAGCGCAACGAGGCGCTGATTCCTGAGCTTCATACAGCCGTCGAAATAGGTGTCAGTTACGTACTCGACGTAATCGGCCTCTGAGAGTATCTCTCGGTAGACAAGCCTCGTCGACTCGCTCCAGGAGGAATCCTGATCCCTGCACGGCAGTACAAGACCGAGCCGTACGTCGGGGTGAGTCACTCTGAAGGCTATGACCGCCTCGGCTGCCATTGTATCGAATCCGAGCGCTCCTCCGCAATAAAACTCTCTGACTCCGCACTCATAAGCCGCAAGTATCTCGAAGGATAAAAACCCTTTAAGCCTGTCGGAAAGATGAGACGGAATAGCTCTGTGGCCTGTAAACGAGCAGCTCTTATACGTCTTATCCATATCCGATTTATTCAAGCTCGAAGGCGCCGGTGTAGAGTTTGTAATACTGCCCCTTTGCGGCTATGAGCTCCTCGTGTGAGCCTCTCTCGATAATCTCACCGTGGTCGAGAACCATTATTACGTCAGAGTTCTTTACAGTAGAGAGTCTGTGAGCGATGACGAACACCGTCCTTCCCTTCATAAGGGCGTCCATACCCTTCTGCACGATAGCCTCTGTTCTCGTATCTATCGAGGACGTAGCCTCGTCGAGTATCATTACGGGCGGGTCTGCGACAGCCGCTCTCGCTATGGCTATGAGCTGTCTCTGTCCCTGCGAGAGATTTGCTCCTCCGCCATCAAGGACGGTATTATATCCCTCGGGCAGGCGGACGATAAAATCGTGCGCTCCCGCAAGAGTAGCTGCGGCAATGCACTCCTCTTCGGTAGCGTCGAGCTTACCGTCCCTGATGTTCTCCATTACCGTACCGGTGAAGAGGTTTGTATCCTGAAGAACTATACCGAGCGACTGACGGAGTGCGCTCTTCGAAATCTTCATTATATTTATACCGTCGTATCTTATCTTACCGTCGGTGATATCGTAGAAGCGGTTAATCAGGTTTGTTATAGTGGTTTTACCTGCGCCGGTTGCGCCGACGAAGGCTACCTTCTGCCCGGGCTTCGCATAGAGGGTGATATCCTTCAAGACCGTCTTACCCTCTACGTAACCGAAATCAACGTCAGTGAGTCTGACGTCTCCGCAGAGCTTCGTATAGGTTACGGTGCCGTCGGCTGCGTGAGGATGCTTCCAAGCCCAGATACCCGTGCGCTCACGGCACTCAACGAGCACTCCGTCTATCTCACGGGCGTTTACAAGCGTTACGTAACCGTCGTCGCTCTCGGGCTCCTCATCGAGCAGCTCGAATATTCTCGACGTACCTGCAAGACCCATAATAACCGAGTTTATCTGCTGGGAGACCTGGTTTACGTTACCCGTAAACTGCTTTGTCATATTAAGGAAGGGTACGATAACGCTGATGCTGAACGCAAGCCCCGAGAACGAGACGTTCACAGCGCCGGAAATATAGAAAATACCGCCCGCTATAGCTACGATTACGTAAAGAATATTTCCTACGTTATTGAGTATAGGGCCGAGAATATTCGCAAACTTGTTCGCATTCTTCGCCTCGTGGAACAGCTCGTCGTTCACTGCGTCGAAATCAGCCTTAGCACGAGCCTCGTGCGTAAACACCTTTACTACCTTCTGACCGTGGATAATCTCCTCGACGAAGCCCTCGGTCTTTGCGATAGCCTTCTGCTGCTTGATGAAGTGACGGGCAGAGCCGCCGCCTATCCTCTTGGTGGTGAAGAGCATTACCGAAACTCCCACGAAGACGACGAGAGTCATCCAAACAGAGAAATAAAGCATAATAGAGATAAGCACCACGACCGTGATAGCCGAGACGATAAGCTGAGGTATGCTCTGCGATATAAGCTGACGCAGAGTATCAATATCGTTCGTATAGTAGCTCATAATATCGCCGTGGTTATGCGTGTCGAAGTACTTGATAGGCAGGGTCTGCATCTTTGCAAACATCTTATCTCTGAGCTTACGCAGAGTACCCTGAGAAAGAACGGCGAGCATAAGGTGATATGCAACGTTAGATGCAAGGGAGAGAAGATAAAGGCAGGCGAGAATAATAACGTACTTTATTACGTTTGCGCTTATTGCGCTCCAGGGCAGTCCGGGGAAGCCTGTCTCGAGATTCGGCAGAGCCGACTCGATTTCCGCAAATACCTTCTGCATAAATATAGATGGCATCGAGCCTACCGCCGCCGAGAAAATAACACAGGCAAGTATAACGGGCAGGAGCACGGGATAGAAGGAGAATAGGGTCTTGACAAGTCTTTTCAAAGTTCCCTTCTTCGCCTTCGGTCTTGCGGGGCCCTTCGGCATACCCTTAGGTTGCATCTTCATTATCCGAGCCCTCCTTTCCCGAATCGGTCTTGGTCTGCGAGTTATATATCTCGCGGTAGACGTCACAGCTCTCGATAAGCTCGTCGTGAGTGCCCGAGGCATATATGCGTCCGCCGTCAAGCACGACAATCTTATCCGCATCCATAACCGATGCGATACGCTGAGCAATTATAATCTTCGTTGTTTCGGGGATATACTCCCTCATAGACTTTCTGATATAAGCGTCGGTACGGGTGTCGACGGCGCTCGTGGAGTCGTCGAGTATAAGCACCTTAGGCTTCTTCAAAAGCGCCCTTGCGATACAGAGCCTCTGCTTCTGACCGCCCGAGACGTTAGTACCGCCATGCTCTATATAGGTATCGTAGCCGTCGGGCAGAGTCACGATAAACTCGTCCGCTGCGGCGAGACGGCACGCCTCTTTAAGCTCCTCGTCGGTCGCATCCTTATCGCCCCATCTGAGGTTCTCCTTTATCGTACCCGAGAAGAGCACATTCTTCTGAAGAACGACGGCAACATTATCTCTGAGGGTGTCGAGGTCGTAGTCCCTGACGTCGACTCCGCCGACCTTAACAGACCCCTCAGTGGTATCGTAAAGTCTCGAGATAAGCTGGATTAACGTAGATTTCGAAGATCCCGTACCGCCGACTATACCGACGGTTTCGCCCGATGCTATATGCAGGTCTATATCCGAAAGAGCGTATCTCTCGGCTGTGCCCGAGTACTTAAAGGATACGTCGTCGAAGTCTATCGAGCCGTCCTTGACCTCATACACGGGATTTTCACCGTTCACGATAGTGGGCTGCTCCTCGAGTACCTCGGCAATTCTTCTCGCACTCTCATAAGAAAGAGTGAGCATAACGAATATCATCGAGAGCATCATAAGGCTCGAGAGAATCATAACTCCGTAGGTGATAAGTGCCGACATATGTCCGATATCGAGTGCCTCACCGCCCGACGAAACAACGAGATACGAGCCGAAGGAGAGAACGAAGACCATAACCACGTTCATACATATCTGCATAATCGGGCTGTTAAAGGCGAGAATCTTATCCGCCCTCGTAAAGTCTGCCGCTACGTCAGCCGACGCCTTACCGAACTTCTTACATTCGTAATCCTCTCTGACGAACGCCTTTACGACCCTCATACCCTTGACGTTCTCCTGCACGGATGCGTTGAGCTTATCATACTTCTTGAACACACGGCGGAACACGGGCATAGCCTTTGCGGTAATAAGGGCGAGTCCGAGTCCGAGAATGGGAACGACGCAGACGAACACCCACGCCATCCTTCCGCCCATAATGAATGCCGTAGCAATGGCAAAAGCGAACATAAAGGGCGAGCGCACAGCCGTCCTGATAATCATCATATAAGCCATCTGCACGTTAGATACGTCGGTCGTAAGTCTTGTGACGAGCGACGAGGTCGAGAAGCGGTCGATATTCTCGAACGAAAAGCGCTGTACCGAGTAGAACATATCCTTGCGTAAATTTCTCGCAAAGCCGGTAGCGGCATCAGCAGAAAGCATACCCGCAAGAGCGCCGAATGCAAGGCTGCAAATAGCGAGCACGGCTACTATTGCGCCGTATCGCAGAATGTTCCCGATATCTATGTCTTCCTTGAGACTGTTTACGAGCTCTGCTATAACCATCGGGATAATACACTCGAGTATTACCTCGCCGAGAATCAAAAGCGGAGAGAGTATGGACTTTAGCTTAAACTCTCTGACGCTTTTTAACAAAGTCTTAAGCATTTGTTGAACCTTCCTTAGAGTAAAACATTTATACTAAAATATTTTAAACCACATTTCCCCTTTTGTCAACGGGCTGTTTTGTTAATTTTGTGTTACGCCTTTCCCGAATAGTCGGCAAGGAGCGCCTTGATTCTCTCGAACTTTTCCTCTTCGAAGACGTAATCGCTTCTCTTTTTTACAAAATTCTTGCTTCCCCGCTCCTCGAAGGAATACCTCGGTATAAGCTGTACGTGATAGTGATTCGCAGGGCCGTCGCACATCGTGCACAGATACACTCTCTCACAGCCGTAGACCTCTCTTATCGCCCTCATAAGGAAGGCGGAATAGGCTACGATTTTCGCATTCAGTCCGTCGGGCGCCTCCGACATATCGTGGTAATGCGTCTGTGTGGAGATAGCCATATGCCCTCTCGCCCTGGGATTCCCGACGAAAAAGCACTCTATATCCTCATCCTTATATACGAGGGTATTCTCGTCCGAGCCGTAGAGTGCGCCGCCCATCCTGCGGTTAAAGCAGGTGGGGCATATACCGAGGTCGGTCAGCTCTCCGGGGCTTAGCTTAAGAAGCTCTTCGTCCGTATAATTCTCTTTTCTCTTTTCTGCCATTTTTTCTCTCCTTTTCACTTTTAGTCACGCCTCGCCGAAAGGGGCGAGAAGCCGTATGTTTTCCGCATTATCTTAACACGTGTGCGAGCCTTTTTTCGCACTGCGGATAAATTATTCTTCGTATCCGAGCCTGTGAGTTATCTCCTTCACACCCTTTTTCAGTACCGAGATTACCCTCTTCTCTTCTTCGGGAGAGGGCATACCGTCCGGAGTCCGCAGGGCTATGCCGACAGCGCCGATACATCTATCCGACTTGAATATAGGCGAAGCATATCCTATCGACAAGAGCTTCCCGTCCTCGAGCGAGTCGGACATAACGACGTCCTTCTCCCTGAGTCTTGCCAGCTCCTCGATAAGGCTATCGTAGGACGTGACCTTATCCCAGTGCCCCTTCTGCGGCATTCCGTACCTCTCGTACACCTCACGTATCTCGTCGATAGTCATATGAGCGAGTATCACTCTGCCCGTGGCGGTGCGGTATATATCGTCCGCCCGTATCTGCGGGTGCTCGACAAACAGATTCTGCTCGTCGTCGACGTAATCTATAATAAACTTACGGTGCGAATGTATAACAGAGAGCACGGTCGTATAACGGCTGTTGCGCTCCATCCAGCGCAGCACCGGGCGGCAGAGAGCTACGAGCTTCCCCTCATATCTGCCGTAGCGTGTCAAATAATATATAGCCGGTCCGAGTCTATACCCTTCCGACTGCGATACCCTCGTCACGTATCCCTCGAGCGAGAGAGTCTCGAGTATATGGTAGCAGGTCGGCTTCGGATAGCCCGTCGCCTCGGATATTCTCATCAGTGAGACAGACTCCTGCCCCGCATCGGAAAGGACGGATAAAATTCTCATTGCCTTAGCGACCGATTGAATCATTTTATCTCCTTAATCGCCTTTCGGCGCACCTCGATTTTCTGTCGGCTTTACAAAAAGCTTTATTCAATTTTAGCACAGAGAACATCGGCTGTCAATATTTCATATGATGAAATAATTTGACTTTTTCCGTGCGTGTATTATAATTAGAATGGCGAAAGAATTTATTTCAAATTTATTGATATAAAAAGGAGTGAAAGCAATGGATTTGGTTCAGCCTTATTATTTTGAGCCGCGCAAGGGCGACGGTCATATCGACCTAGGCGGCGAGTGGTCGTTCTTCGGCTACGACGGAGTCGTAGAAGAGTTCTCCGAGGATCTGTGGACGTATAAAACCACAATACCCCGCTCTTTATACCACTCTATGCACGAGGCAGGTGTGCTCCCCGACCCGTACTGGGGCGATAACAGTAAATATTACAAGGACCTCGACGAGAAGGTCTGGTATTATAGAAAGAAATTTTCACTCGATGAAAGGCTTCTGGGAAAGACGGCTATACTCTGCTTCGACGGCGTATCCTATTTCAGCCGTCTGTGGATAAACGGCGAGCTCGTCGGCGAGCACGAGGGTATGTTCGGCGGCCCTGTCGTTGACGCTACCGACAGACTTAGAACAGGCGAGAACGAGATTATAGTCGAGACGAAGGCGTTCAACTACGGACATAAGGAAGAGTATAAGTTCAAGGACAACTTCTACCGCACCTACCCCGAGCTTATGCCCTGGAACCAGGCGAAGGACTCTGCGGCGAGCAACGGTCACTTCACCATCATCGGTATATGGAACAAGGTCAGAATAGAGCTGCTCGAGCCCCTGCATCTGAGCCGCCCGTACCTTTACACCGAGAGCGTCTCCGACGGTGTCGCTAAGCTCCGCCTCGACGTTCAGCTCGTCGACGGAACTCTCGAGGAAATCAAGAAATTCCACGGCTACAAGGATGCGTGGAATGCATATACCTGCGCATACGGAGAGGGTCTTTCCGGCATAGTCAAGGATAAGAAGGTGAGGATTGTCACCGAGATTACCGAGCCCGATACGGGTGAGGTTGTATACCTATCCTCTGACGAGGAGAGTCTGGTCGACTATGAGAAGATGTTCACCGACCACCCGTACGAGGAGTATCAGTTCTTCTCGAAGGATATCGTGATAAACAACCCCCGTCTGTGGTGGCCCCACACTATGGGCGAGCCCTACTGCTACGACGTTAAGCTCTCGCTCTACGACGGAGATAAGCTGTGCGACACTCACACCTTCAAGACCGGTATAAAGACCTTTGAGGAAGAGTACACCTCGGGCAGAAAATACCGTCACCGCTGGGGCAAATATCTACATAAGATAAACGGCGAGCCCTTCTTCCTCAAGGGAATGAACTGGATGTGCTGCGACTTCCTCTTCTACCTCGATCCTAAGGAGTATGAGTGGGCGCTTACTCTCGTAAAGGCAGCCGGCATAGACCTCTTGAGAGTGTGGAACGGCGGCAGCTATCCCGAATGGGATAAGTTCTACGAGCTGTGCGATAAATTCGGTATTCTCGTATGGCAGGATATGATGCTGGCGAACACCGAGCACTCGCAGAACTGGGATATGTGCCTCATCGAGTCACAGCTCGCATACAATATATACAGAATCCGTAACCACCCCTCGCTCGTAATCCTCTGCGGCGGTAACGAGTATAACGCATACGCCGACGACAATGCGGCGGCTATGTTCGTGCAGACGAGACTCCACGACGACCTCGCTCCGCACACACTCTTCAGAAACACCACCCCCGATAAGGGAAGCGCACATATGTACGCAAACGCCGAGCCCGCCTGGCTCCGCCACTCGCACAAGGATTTGCCCTTCATAGGCGAGACGGGCTTGCACTGCTTCCCCTCTTACGGCTCCTATAAGAAGTTCTTGCCCGAAAGCGAGCTTACATCGAAGCTTCCCGACCTTGCCGACGAGTCATTCCCGAAGAATTTCCCGAATATGCTCAACCACTTCACCGAGTACAACCCCAAGTTTGTACCCAGGCTTATGGCGAGATCGAGCCAGATTATAGACGTTACCGATATGACTCTCGAGGATCTGTGCGAGGCATCTCAGGTACAGGTCTGCGAGTTCTACACTCTCGCCGTACAGTCGCAGAGAGAGAGATTCCCCCAGTCGGGCGGTCTTATGCTCTGGGTATTCAAGAGACACTGGTGTACCGCAGGCGTTCAGCTCGTCGACGGCCTCGGTCAGCCCGCAAGAACCTACTATGCGGTAAAGAACGTATACGGAAAGAATCAGATAATCTGGTCTGTACCGTGGACTATCATAGCGCCCGGCGAGACCCTGCCCCTCGATATGGTTGCCGTCAGCGACCCCCATCAGTCGCTCATCGGCGCTGAGGTAAAGCTGACCGTATACAACCCCGACCTCACGGTAAACGCAAGCTACGTAAAGGAGCTCGACCCTCACGAGAGGAGCTTCTCCTTCGGAGACTTTACTCCCGATGAGAGATTTACCGACAAGTGCTTCCTCGTCTCGGCAGAGATGCTGAAGGACGGTGCAAGACTCGCAGAGACGACCTACTTCATCAAGTGCACGTCTGTACTGGCAGACCCCGACACGTACAAGAAGTACCGTACCGAGCACTGCGGAAATATGACCTTCGAGAAGGGCCCCTGGCTCAGACCCTGCATCAGAAACGCAAGCAAGGCGACTCTCACAGCGAAGCTCATAGGTAAGGGTAAAAAGGGCGAATACAGCTACTATGACGTCAGAGTCGAGAATACGTCCGATATCCCTGCATATCCCGTGACCTTCACGCTTGACGATGACACTCCCCGTCACTTTGAGAGCGACAGTATGTTTATGCTCCGCCCCTACGACGTAAAGACGGTCAGAATCACTACCGACTCCAAAGAGGAATACTCTGCATCCGACATCGAGGTGCGCTTCTGGAACGGCGAGCGTGTAAAGGCTGTCGAGATATAACTGCCCTTTGCAATATTAAAAGTTAAGCCGGAGCGAGGCGGAAGATTCCGCCTCGCTTTTTGTTTCTAAAAGGATTCACCGTATGTATTGCATTCGTTTCTCTTTTGTGTTATACTGATTAGGTAAACCGAAATACATAGAGTTTTGTAACATTTAGTTTACATTATCAATCAAAATGCGTAGGTATGAGCTATGAATCAGATAAGAAGAACAAAGATAGGCTGCTATCTTACCAACACATCAATATCAATAATATGCAATCTTCCGCCCCTGCTCTTTCTCACCTTCAGAGAGAGGTACGGCATATCCTTCACTCTGCTCGGTCTGCTCGTGGTCATCAACTTTCTGACTCAGCTGACAGTAGATATGCTATTCTCGTTTTTCTCCCACAGGGTCAACATTCCCCTAGCCGTCAAGCTCACGCCGATCGTGTGCGCCTTCGGTATTCTGGTGTTTGCATCAAGCCCGTATCTCTTCCCCAATAACGTATATATCGGCTTTGTTATAGGAACGGTGATCTTCTCTGTTGCGGGCGGCCTTGTCGAGGTTCTGCTCTCCCCTATCATAGAGGCGCTTCCGTCAGATAACCCCGAGGCGGAAATAAGCAAGCTGCATTCGGTCTACGCATACGGAGTTGTCGCCGTCGTCATAGTCGCTACCATACTCCTCAGGCTCGTCGGTCCCGCACGCTGGCAGATAGTCACGTACATATTCTCGATACCGCCCCTCTTGGGCGCAATTATGCTCTCGGGTGTTACTATCCCCTCCTTGAAAACGCCAAAGCGCACGTCCGGAGCTCTCGGTATGCTGAAAAACAGGATACTGTGGCTGTGTATTCTGGCTATATTCCTCGGCAGCGCCGCAGAGAACACTATGGCTCAGTGGTGCTCGAGCTACGTTGAGGAAGCGCTCGGTATCCCTAAGCTGTGGGGCGACGTGTTCGGCGTAGCTCTCTTCGCTCTGACGCTCGGCATAGGCAGGAGCGTGTATACTAAATTCGGCAAAAACCCTGAGAAATCCCTCTTTATCGGCTCGCTCGGCGCTGCGGTATGCTACCTTGTAGCCTCGCTGTCTGCCATTCCCGTTATCGGTCTTATCGCCTGCGGTCTTACAGGACTTTTCACCTCTATGCTCTGGCCCGGCAGCCTTATCATTGCCGAAAGCAGAGTGAAAAACGGCGGCGTCTTCGTATTTGCCATTATGGCGGCGGGGGGCGACCTCGGAGCATCGCTTATCCCCGAGATGGTGGGTATTGTCGCCGACAGATTATCTCTCTTTTCCCTAGGTCAAGCCCTTGCGGAAAAGTTCGGCATTCCCGCCGTAGAGTTCGGTATGAAGTCGGGGCTTCTTCTGAGCGCCCTCTTCCCTATTCTGGCAGCAGTCGTATATCTTATTCTGATGAAAACAAAAAGCGATTCTCTCAAAAAGGTCGACTCGGAATAATACCGAAAAATTCCTCTCTTCATTAATTAATATAATCGAGTAGGTAGAAATCAATCCACCTCTCACACCACCGTACGTGCCGTTCGGCATACGGCGGTTCAATTCAAAATTAAATATGTGCTACCTTTAGGTAGTAATCGGAAAGACTGACTAAGCCTCGCTTGGTCAGTTT
>JAZORO010000040.1:0-29945 GCA_045656605.1 Eubacteriales bacterium | reverse complement strand
TCGGCTATGACAAAATCTATTCTTTTAAAACTGTACGACACCCGTCGGCGAATAAATTTTTTGCGGATTTTGGTGTAATGAGCCGCAGTTAAGTAGCACTTAACAAGGATTAGTACGACGAAAGACGCTAAAATTTATCGTCGCCAGGCTTGTTAGTTTGACTCTCTTACGGCTACGCTTTATTGCCAAGTGTGGCGGCTATATTAATTTGAATTTTTCCCCGAGGGGCTCGGTGGGCGCAAATAGAGCGCCGAGGGGGCAAGGACATGCCCGTTTATATAACATACGGCGAAAGCTCGGAGACACCCGAGTGCGAAAAGCGGGTAAAAAAGGCAAGGAAGCTTCTCTCGGCTCCCTTGCCTTCACTTATATATTTATGAAATTTAAGCCTTCCGCCTTTACAAGCCGAAGCCGTACGCCGCAATCACGAAGTACAGAAGCAGCGACGCCGCATCCACCACGGTGGTAATGAATGGCGAAGCCATAACCGCAGGGTCAAAGCCGAGTCGCTTTGCAAGTATGGGGAGCGAAGCTCCTATCATCTTGGAGACGAGGATGGTGATACCGAGAGATACCGATACGGCAAGGGCTACGAACAGGGTTACGTCGGGGTTGTTCATTATAAGTCTGTCGACGAGCATAACCTTTGCGAAGGAGACTGCGGCAAGCGTAACGCCTGCTAGCGCACCGACACGCACTTCCTTCCACAGCACCGCCGGGAAATCGGAGTTTCTTATTTCACCGAGCGAGAGCGAGCGGATAATAGTTACCGAGGACTGACCGCCCGAGTTTCCGCCCGTGTCCATAAGCATAGGCACGAAAAGGACGAGCACGGCAGGCAGAGCCGCCTCGAAGCCCGAGAGAATCGTGCTCGATACGGTCGCAGAAATCATAAGCAAAAGAAGCCACGGAATACGTGCGAGCCAGAGCGAGCCGACCGACTGACGGAAATAGCTCGTATCCGTCGGAGTAATTCCCGCCATCTTCTGGAAGTCCTCCTCGGTCTCCTCTCTGATGACGCTGATAGCATCGTCGACGGTTACAATACCGACGAGTCTTTCTTCACTGTCCACTACGGGCAGAGCCAAAAATCCGTACTTATCGAAGATACGTGCTACGTCTTCCTTGTTCGTCGTGGTGGATGCGTACACTACGTTCTCTTCCATTATATCTGAGAGTCTCGTATCTCCGTCGGATAAAAGGAGCGCCTTCGCACTCACGATACCGAGCAGATGTCTTTGCGCATCGGTAACGTAGCAGGTATATATTGTCTCCTTGTCTATGGCGACCTTCTTGATGTGTGAAAGAGCCTCTCTGACGGTCTGGTCGGGCTTCAGACGCACGTATTCGGTCGTCATAATTGCGCCTGCCGACTCCTTGTCATAGCCGAGAAGCCGGTTTATCTCTTCTCTGTTTTCGCCCCTGGACGCACGGATAATCTTCTTTACCAGGAGTGCGGGCATCTCTTCTATAATATCTACGGTATCGTCAAGATACAATTCGTCGAGGATTGTGGAAAGCTCCACGTCCGTGAAGCTTGCAACCAGAGCCGTCTGTATCTCGGAATCAAGCTCGCAGAAAAGCTCAGCCGCCTCTTCCTTAGGCAGAAGTCTTAAAATCGTAGCGTGGTACTTGCTGTCGATACCTATAAATATCTCGGCAAGGTCTATCGGCTGTAATTCGCAGGCAATAGCCTTAATTTTCGAATATTCCTTTCTCTCAGCGAGAGCCTGAATCTCCTCCGACGAGGGTGGTGCGAGCTCGGTGTACGAGACACTGTCCAACTCCTGTGGGGTGTAAGAATCGTCTTTTACTTCTTTCATTTATGCTTCTCCCGACATAATCAAAGTCTAAATGATCTTCCCTTTACCGACTCGAAGAACACTTCGGCGCTCAATCCTCAAGCTTTGAAAGCTCGCTCTCGGAAAGAACCCTTATTCCGCATTCCGAAAAGAGCTCCGCCGTGACTCCTTCACCCTCGACAAGCGCCCCTGTGAAGCTCCCATCATAGATTTTACTCGAGCCGCAGGATGGACTCCGCTCCTTCAGTATTGCCGTCTTGACACCGTTTTTGAGACAGATAACAAGCGCCGTCATAGCGCCTCTCGTATACTCAAGCGTAACGTCCGTGCCGTCCTTCATAAAGACCCTGTCCCCCACTCTTTCCGACGGAGTTCTCGGAGTGGGAAGTCCGCCGAGGCACTCGGGGCATATGGGTATAAGCTCGTATTTTTCACCGAGAGCCATAACGTCCTCGTTCGGCACGCTTCGTCCGTCGTACCTGCAAGCCTCGCCGAGAAGGCAGGCGCTTACCAATAGCTTCTCTTTCATTTTTTCGTCCATTTATGTCTTATTTTGTCTATAATTATTTGCATTTTCTGTGTTTTTCAATCGGCTTTTGTTCTGATACCTAACTCATAGAGCAGAGAATTTACATCCCCGGCTCCCATAATAACAAGCGAATTGCACCCTACTCTGCTTATCCATTCTCTGCACCTCTCGCACTCTAAGTACTCGCACCCGTCTTTTATAGCGTGGGCGAGCGAACGTGCGTCAACACCGTCTATGGGTCTCTCTCTGGCGGCGTAAATATCGAGAATTGCTGCCTTATCTGCACGCCTTAAGGATGAAGCAAATTCATAAAACATAGCCTTTGTCCTCGAGTAGGTGTGCGGCTTAAATATCACGGCGCAGCTGCCGTATATTTCCTTTAGTGAGTCTATCGCCGAGGATATCTCGCTCGGGTGATGTGCGTAGTCGTAATATATTGCCGTACCGCCGATTTCGCACAGCTTCTCGAGCCTGCGTTCAATGCCGTAAAAGCTCTCGAGGGCATCCCTCGACTCTCTGAGGGATACACCGAGCTGAGCGGCTGTCGCCGTGGCGGCGGCTGCGTTTTTTACGTTATGGATGCCGACTGTCGGCAGGTAAAATTTTTCTTTACAAAGAGTAAAGCTAGTTCCGTCCTTTCTTCCCTCAATCCGCGAATATCTGAAGTCGGACGTGCGTGACGAGCCGTAGGTAACGACAGGACACTTTATTCTCTTTACTACGTCTTTAACGTTCTTCGAGTCCCCGTACACGACCGCTATCTCCGCCTGAGCTATGGCTGCTCCGAACGACTGCTTGACGTCGTCGACACTGTTAAAGAAGTCCGGATGGTCAAACTCAATATCCGTAACTACCTGTATTTTAGGCTTAAGATAAAGTAAGGAATTCTTATATTCACAGCCCTCGGCGATAAACAACTCTTTACCCCCGATTCTGAGCGGTGTACTCCCCTCTCCGAGTCCGAGTCCTGCGCCGGAGACTACCGTCGGATTCTTCCCCAAAAGTGTAAGTATATGTCCGAGCATAGCAACAGTTGTGCTCTTGCCGTGAGTGCCGCTGACAGAAATACCGAGCTCGTGCATAGACATCACTGCCGAGAGCAGCTGAGCCCGTGAGAAAATCGGTATTCCGTCGTTTACCGCATCTTTCAGATACTTGGAGCCGGCGTCGATAGCTAACGAATAGACTACGGCATCCTCGCTGTGGGTATACCCCTCTCCCTCTCTGATGAGCGGAATACCGAGGTCTCTGAGCCTTTTCGCATTATCCGAGTACGGGTCTTTATCTATCCCCGTAACCTTAGCTCCGAGGGATGTCAGGTATTGCGCAAGCGCACTCATTCCAACTCCTGCCGCACCGAGAAACAAAAAGCTTTTCCTTCCCTCGATAAGCTCAACGATTTTTTCACGTCTTACGTTGCTGTGATAGAGCGACATTTCTCCCGAGATTTCTCCCCTTGTTAAAAATTAAGTCAAAAGTTATTTACAAACCATTACAGTTTGTTCAAAAACTCTTGCATATTTTTCTTTTTTTCCATTATATAATATATGCAGAATACTACATTATAAATAGAATTGGAGCTAAGTTTATGCAAATCACAGACATTAAAATCAGAAAGTTCTTTGATGAAGGACCTATGAAGGCTGTCGTATCCGTAACCTTCGACGGCGCACTCGCAGTACACGACGTCAAGGTAATCTACGCAAGAGACCGTTACTTCATCGTTATGCCCTCGAGGAAGAACCCCGACGGCACCTACCGTGACATCGTACACCCTATCAACGCAGAGTTCAGAGCTAAGCTCGAGGAAGCCGTCATCGACGCCTACCACGTACAGCTCGTAGCTGCGGAGCACGACGGATTTACTAACAGCGGCGAGGACGCATACGTAATCTAAGTTAGGCAAATCGTATGGCAGACGTGAGCTGATACCGATATAAACCGCAACGCCCGAACTCAAAAATTGCGCCGACAAATCTCGTGAGAGGGTAAATCTCTGCGTTGTGGCAGGATACGTCTTTCACTCTTACCCGAGTTCCGTCTCTCTAAAAGCGGTTGCTCTCGGGAAGAAAGAAGTCAAGGCGAGCCGCTTTACGCTTATCCGAGAAAGCTATACTCCGTCTCTTCAAAGGGAGCTACCCTTTGCTTTCAAAAGAGAGCGAAGGCAAGCCGCTCTATGCTCATAAGAAAGGCGGGGACACGTCTTGACTCGGCGAATTTACACTTTTCTAAAAGGAACGGCAAATAAAAACCTTTATAAAAAAACGCTTTGGCACTTCGGCCAAAGCGTTTTTTTATAAAACCCGACCGACGAAGGGATCAAGGTTATTTACTTAACCTCGTCCTCTTTTCCAGCTTCATCTGCGGGCGCATCTGCGGGCTTATCGTCTGCCTTCTTTGCCGCAGTCTTTTTAGCGGCCTGTGCACGCTGACGCTCACCGAGAGCCTTCTGCTCACGGAGTATAGCCTTCTGCTCGGAGAGGAACTCCTTCTGAGCGGCGGAAATCTCAGCCTGCTTCTCTGCTACAGCCTTCTGAAGATCCTGGTTCTTCGCATTGCCTGCAACTATCGACTGCTGAGTAGTGATGAGCTCCTTCTGTACCTGCATAACCTCTCTCATAGCGCTCTCGAGAGCCGCCTGAGTCTCAATGATGGTAGCCTGAGTATCTGCAACCGACTGCTGAGCTGAGATAATACCCTTCTGCTCCTCTGCAGCCTGCTTCTGCTTCTCAATAACGAGCGCCTGCTCGCCTGCGAGCTCAGCCTGATCCTTGTTGATAACCTTCTGATTAACCTGGATACCCTGCTGCTCACGGAGAGTGTAACGCTGCATATCGTTAGTCTGCTTCTGAAGCTCGGATATCTCCTTCTGCTTCGATGCCAAGGTCATATAAGCCGCCGAAAGCTCGGTAAGTCCGTCGATTACGGTCTGCACGGATGCGCACATCTCCTTGAGTCTGTCGAGCACGTGGCTCTCCTCTGCAAGAAGATGAGCCTCAAGCTCGGAGTTAGCCTTTGCGGTAGCGCTTACCGCCGCCGCATTTGTAGGAGCAGAGGCTGCCGCCTGAAGCGCAGAAACGGGAATCTCGGGGAGCTTAAGATTATCTATGTAGGCTCTGAGCTTCTTATCCATACCTGCCGCGAGCTTCTCCATAGTAGCCGCAATGGCACGCTCAACGATAGGAGTAATATCAATAGTAACGGGAGCGACGTTGACAGAGGTAGCACTCGAAACTCCTGCGGCAGGGGTGATATCCGCAGACTCGGGAGCAGCCACGGTCTCGGAAGCCTCGCCAGCCTCAACAGTCTCGGTACTCTCGCCTGCATCAGTAGCCTCAACCTCAGCTACACGTGCCTTTGGGCAGAATCTGTCTACAATACCACGGTGGAGCTTTGAAATTTTAAGCACGTACTCAGCCTCGAACTTTACGACAGCCTCGGTAGCTCCCTTTACGCTCTTGGGGCTAAGCTCTCTTGCAAGCTCGACAACAGAATTATACTTGTCACACACAAGGGCGATGGAATCGTTAAGCGCCGTGAGCTTAAGAGAGCAGACGTCCAGCGCAGCATTAAGCGCTCCCTCAAGCTTCACGAACTTCGCAGAGGGGGTTGCGGAAGACTTCTTCGCAGCCTTAGCCTCAACGGGAAGATATGCCTTTATTGCCTTTTTCAGCTTCTCTACGTCCTTGCCATACGCGGCGATGGCGCTGTTAAGAGCCTTTTTGTCCTTCTCGATTGTCTTCAGAATGAGCGAGGATTCCTTCTTAAAATTTCTCTTCATTATGGTATATAACTCCTTTTTTGTTAAC
The DNA here is from genome assembly GCA_045656605.1 of Eubacteriales bacterium. GTDB lineage: Bacteria > Bacillota > Clostridia > Oscillospirales > CAG-272 > UBA1740. Next base: position 23,805 of record JAZORO010000040.1, on the reverse strand, counting down.
TTTTTATACATTTTACTATATTATATCAAAGTAATTTCCCACTCGTCAACACCTTTCGGTAAAAAAACGCAATTTTTGAAATAATTTTTAGCAATTTTCCCGGACAAGCGGCTCATAATCAACTCAAATGTAAATAGTTCTTTGCATTTAATAGAAAAGAAAAAGCAGGAGAAGGAACAAACGCCCTTCTCCTGCCGAGAGTTTTTAAGCTAAATTACTGCTTTCATACCAACAATCAGTGGCAGATGCACTTCTCGTTATCCTTATCGAAGATGTGGATACGAGATGCGTCGATAGCAACCTTAATGCTGTCGCCGCTTCTTGCAGTGGAGCGAGAGGAAACTCTTGCGATAATGTTCTTACCGTTGGTAGCATCCTCCATACCCTCAAATCCAAGGTAGAGATAAATCTCAGCGCCCATAAGCTCGGTAACGTCAACGTTAACGTCCATAACGGTGTCAGCCATAGTAGAAAGGTACATAGGCTCGTCGTGAATAGCCTCGGGACGAATACCGAAGATAACGTCCTGACCGATGTACTCCTTAAGATCGGGATTGTTAGCCTTATCTGCAGGGAGCTTAATCTCGGTAACACCGAGTGTAGCGTAGAGGTCGTTGCCCTTCTTTACAAGCTTACCTGTAAGGAAGTTCATCTGAGGTGTGCCTATGAAGCCTGCAACGAAGAGGTTGCAGGGAGAGTCGTAAAGGTTCTGAGGAGTGTCAACCTGCTGGATGATACCGTCTCTCATAACAACGATACGGCTAGCCATGGTCATAGCCTCGACCTGGTCGTGAGTAACGTAAATGAAGGTGGTCTCAACCTTCTTATGAAGCTTTGTAAGCTCAGTTCTCATGCTCGCACGAAGCTTAGCGTCAAGGTTGGAAAGAGGCTCGTCGAGAAGGAATACCTTGGGGTTACGGACGATAGCTCTACCGAGCGCAACTCTCTGCTTCTGTCCACCGGAAAGAGCCTTAGGACGTCTCTCGAGAAGGTGGCTGATGTCAAGGATTCTGGCAGCCTCCTCAACACGGCGCTTAATCTCCTCCTTAGGAATCTTACGGAGCTTAAGACCGAATGCCATATTATCAAAAACTGTCATATGAGGATAAAGAGCGTAGTTCTGGAACACCATCGCTATGTCTCTGTCCTTAGGAGCTACGTCGTTAACGTATCTGTCGCCTATGTAAAGCTCACCCTCGGAAATCTCCTCAAGTCCCGCTATCATACGGAGTGTGGTAGACTTACCGCATCCGGAAGGACCGACGAAGATAAGAAACTCCTTATCCTTAATCTCAAGGTTGAAGTCGGAAACAGCGGTAACGCCGCCGGGATACTTCTTGTAAATGTGTCTGAGTGAAAGACCTGCCATTTTTTATTCTCCTTAGAATATATTTTTCCATACGCTATTATAACAGATTTTTGCTTCTCTGGCAATTGTCAACACTCACATTTTTCATCGCGCTCTTATGTCTAGATTGCACAAAGTCAAGATGAACAGTTTGTGAAGATTAACAATAAAACCCAATTAATTCTAATTTATTAGAAATATATCTGCTTTTTAGCGGTAAAATCAAGTCAGTTTGCCGCCTTGACAATGGTAGTGAACTTATCGGTCTTGAGAGATGCGCCGCCGATAAGGCCGCCGTCTACGTTCACCTTGCCGAGGAGCTCCTTTGCGTTAGCGTCGTTCATCGAGCCGCCGTACTGAATTGTGATTTCCTCTGCCGCATCCTGTCCATAGAGCTCACCGACAACCTTACGGATAACGCCGCAGGTCTCGTCAGCCTGCTCGGGAGTAGCGGTGAGGCCGGTACCGATAGCCCATACGGGCTCGTATGCGATAATTACGTTCTTAAGCTCATCACGGCTGATGCCCGCAAGGTCGAGCTTCGTCTGCATAGATACTACCTCGTCGGTAATACCGGAAAGGCGCTCATCCTTTACCTCACCGAGGCAGAGGATAACCTTAAGACCTGCGGCAAGAGCCGCCTTTGTTCTGAGATTTACGGTAGCGTCGGTCTCGCCGAAGTACTGACGGCGCTCGGAGTGTCCGATAATAACGTACTCGGTACCAAGCTCGGTAAGCATCTTTGCGCTTACTTCGCCGGTGTATGCGCCGCTCTCTGCGAAGTGCACGTTCTCAGCTCCGATGTGGATATTCGAGCCCTTGGCAGCCTCTATGGCAACAGCAAGGTCGACGTAAGGAACGCAGAGCACGATGTCGCATCCGTCAAGTCCCTCTACCGTAGGGCGAAGCTCGGTTATGAACTTTTTAGCCTCGGAGGGGGTCATATTCATCTTCCAGTTTCCTGCAATAACAGTTCTTCTCATTTTCTTTTCCTTTAACAAAATTGAAATTAGTGTAATCTTTAAGAAAGAGGCATTGCAAAAATGCCTCTTTCCTTTTTTAGCTATAAAAACTTTAAGCAAAATCTCAACAAATCATTGAGATATACCGACGTTTTCGACCCGAAGGCGTAGTCGCCTACGGCGAGCGGGAGAAAGCGGCGGATATGCAAATCCTGCAAATAAACCTTGCAAGTAATTGATAAGATAATTTTTTAGGATAGACCGACGTTTTCGACCCGAAGGCGTAGTCGCCTACGGCGAGCGGGAGAAAACGGCGGTATATACAAAAAATTACTTATCAAGAAGGCAGGATACGCCGGGCAGATCCTTACCCTCAAGGAACTCAAGAGAAGCACCGCCACCGGTAGAGATGTGAGTGATTCTCGGAGCGAAGCCGAGCTGCTCGCAAGCCGCCGCAGAGTCGCCGCCGCCTACGATGGTGATAGCATCGCTGTCAGCGAGAGCCTGAGCTACGGCTACGGTACCCTTTGCAAGAGTGGGGTTCTCGAATACGCCCATAGGTCCGTTCCATACAACGGTCTTAGCCGCAAGAACTGCATCGGCGAAGAGCTTAGCGGTCTTAGGACCGATGTCAAGACCCTCTTTGTCAGCGGGAATCTTATCTACATCAACGTACTCAACCTCGACAGGTGCGTCGATAGGATTCGGGAATCCGTCAGCAACCGCAGTATCTACGGGCAGAAGAAGCTGAACGCCCTTCTCAGCCGCCTTAGCAATCATATCGCGGCAGTAGTCAACCTTGCTCTCGTCGAGAAGCGACTTACCAACCTCAAATCCTCTCGCTTTAGCGAAGGTGAACGCCATACCGCCGCCGATGATAAGAGTATCAACCTTAGTAAGAAGGTTGTCAATTACGTTAAGCTTATCGGCAACCTTAGCGCCGCCGAGAATTGCTACGAAGGGACGCTCGGGGTTGGAAAGAGCCTTACCCATAACCGAGATTTCCTTCTGAATGAGGTATCCGCAAACAGCGGGAATATAATCGGCAACGCCTGCGGTAGAAGCGTGAGCTCTGTGAGCCGCACCGAATGCATCGTTTACGAAAATATCTGCGTAGGAAGCAAGCTCACGTGCGAAGTCTGCGCCGTTCTTCTCCTCACGTGCGTCGAATCTGGTGTTCTCAAGCAGAACTGCACAGCCGGGCTCAAGAGATGCAACCTTAGCCTTAGCGTCAGGTCCGATAATATCCTCTGCGAATACTACCTTGTTCTCTCCGAGAAGCTCGTTAATTCTGTCGCATACGGGCTTAAGAGTAAGCTTCTTCTTATCAGCGGTAGCCGCCTTAGCGAGGTACGCCGCCTTTGCAGCTGCCTGCTCTTCCTGAGGAAGCGCCTCAACAGCCTTCTTCTCCTTCTTAGTCAAGCCGAAGCCCTCGGTAAAGATGTTATGGGGCTTGCCCATATGAGAGCAAAGGATAACTCTCGCACCCTTATCCATAAGGTATCTGACGGTGGGGAGCGCCTCTACTATTCTCTTATCAGAGGTGATGACTCCGTCCTTCATAGGAACGTTGAAGTCGCAACGAACGAGGACGGTCTTGCCGGATACGTCTACGTCCTCAATGGTCTTTTTGTTGTAAGCTGCCATTTTTGTTCTCCTTTTATGATAAATTTAATTAAAAATTCACTTGGTTTTTTACCACCGATAATAATAACATATTTCAACTATTAAGTCAATAGAGATTGTTAAATTATTAACTTTAAAAATTGTTAAATTATTAACTTTAAATTATATTTTTGCTTTTACCCTTTGCCTTTATTGACTTTGAGCCCTTACAGAGTTATAATTAACTTATCTAGCACATTCTTAAGGAGAAAACGCATGATTAAGGTAACATTCATCGGAACAAGCCACGGAATCCCCGAGCGTGACAGGACAACCTCGGCTACTATGCTCGAGTGCGGCGAGGACGTATACTTCATCGACGGCGGTACGAATATAGTCGACGCTATGATTCGAAGAGAGATAAGCCCCAAAAGAATCAAGGCAGTGTTCACCACCCACTCGCACGGAGACCACACGGGCGGGCTTGTCAGCGCCGTTGACTTATACAACTGGTGCTATCGCTCGGTCGAGCTCGACATCTTCTTAACACGCGAGGAGCTCGCAACGGCTTTATACGACTTCTGTGTGGCGACGGGTACTGAAGTCAACTTCGACAGGGAGAGAATCAGACTGAGAGTCGCAAAGGCGGGCGAGGTCTACGAGGACGAAAACCTCAAGGTCACGTACTACCCTAACGCTCATATGAAGTACGTAGGACTGCCGTCGTACTCGATACTCGTAACGGATAAAAAAGACGGCTCTCGCCTCGTATTCTCCGGCGATATGTCGGGAAAGCTCGCAGAGGGTGACTTCCCCGTCGAGGCTCTGTCGGACGAGACCGACCTCTTTGTATGCGAGATGGCGCACTTCAAGGTCGAGCATATACTCCCCTACCTTGAAAACGCCAAGATAAAGAAAATTTATATCAACCATTACAGAGGGCTTGACAGATACCCCGAGCTCCCCGACGACGTAAAAATGATAAACGAGAAATACGGAATTAAAACCGAGCTTGCAACGGACGGTCTTGTAGCAGAGGTATAAAATGAACGAAGTATTGAAGGCAATCAAGACACGCAGAAGCGTAAAGAAGTATAAATCCACCTCCGTACCCGAGGAGCTGATCGACCTCGTGCTCGAGGCAGGCACGTTTGCGCCGACAGGAAAGAACCGACAGGCGCCCGTCATAATTGCGGTCTCGGATAAAGAGACGAGAGATAAACTCTCGAAAATGAACGCAAAAATCCTCGGCTCGGAATACGACCCCTTCTACGGCGCTCCCGTCATCATTTCCGTAATATCCAACAGAAGCGCCGACACGTATCTGTACGACGGCTCCGTCGTGCTTGAGAATATGATGCTCGCCGCTCACAGCCTCGGGCTCGGCGCCTGCTGGATACACAGAGCAAGACAGATGTACGACTCGGAGGAGGGAAAGGAATTTCTCGCTTCGCTCGGTATTGAGGGAGACTATGAGGGAATAGGAAATCTTGCCCTCGGATACTGCGAGGGCGATTACCCCGTCACCCGTCCGAGAAAGGAAAAATACATCTATAAAGTAAAGTAATATTTGCAAATTACTCGTTTTATATTGAGGATATACTATGAAGGTAAATTTCCCGAGCTACTATTCTAAATTTAAATGCCTTATGGGCGACTGCCCTCACTCCTGCTGTATCGGCTGGGACGTCGAGATGGATTCCGAGTCGGAGAATACACTCACGTCGGGGGATGATGCGCTCTCTAAAAAGCTAAAAAAAGCGATAAAGAAAACGAACGACGGCTACGAGATAAAGACCTGCGAGGACAAGAGATGCCCCTTCCTTCTTTCTGACGGACTGTGTGAAATAATGAAGGAAAGAGGCGTCGACTCCGCCCCCGAAATATGCAGAAGACATCCGAGGTTCTTCACCTGTGTCGACTACTACTACGAGGGGGGCGTCTCACTCGCCTGCCCTATGGCGGCAGAGCTCATACTCTCGAGCGATTACGAGGGGGCGAGGCTTACTCCCTTCGAGTATTCCGAGAAGCTTTGGGACGGTAGCAGTATGCTCGGCAGGGGATCGACCGAGGAGCTTCTCGCAATACGTGAGGAGATGTTTATCGACATCTTCGATAAAGAGAACACGCCTGCGGATTTAATCGCCAGCTTTATCCCCTACGCCGAGAATACGATAAAGTCCTTCGACCTCTGCTCCGACGCATTTTTTACCGAATATTACGGAGTTTCAGGCGGGTACAGATTTATACCCGACGTAAAGGTGCTCGACGAAATACTCGAGTTCTACGTCGACTCCTTCGACCACATAGACACTACCCTGCCTATGATGCTCTCCACCGCCCGTGAAAAGCTGCGGCTAGGCGGACTCGACAGCTATCTGTCCGGCTTCTTCGCTCCTTATTTCAAGAGGCTGCTTGCGCACGAGATATACCGCTACGTGCTCGAGGGAGTGTGCGACGAGTATACCGTGGGCGTTAGGCTCAAGGGGGCTCTTTTGAATGCTATTGTCGGAGCGGCGATATGCTTTGGCGAGGGGGCGTACACCTTCGATGAGGTAGTCGCAATACTTTCGGGCTTCTCACGTGACGTCGAATACGGCGAGAACAATATGGATAACCTAATCAGAGCTTGCTATATGTACGTTACCTTCCAGGACACAAGTCTTTACAAACTGTATGAAAAGATTAGAAAGGAAGAAAAATGAAAAGATTCGGCACTATGCTCGATATGTCGAGAAACGGCGTTATGAAGACGAGCGAAGTCAAGAATTTCGCAAAAACTCTCAAGAGCTTCGGCTACAATATGATTATGCTGTATACCGAGGATACGTACGAGGTGGACGGAGAGCCGTACTTCGGCTATCTCAGAGGCAGGTATACGAAGGAAGAAATGCGTGACATCGTAGATTACTGCGCATCCATCGGTGTCGAAGCTATCCCCTGCATACAGACGCTCGCCCACCTCGGGAGCATATTCCGCTGGAGCGACTTCTCCTATGTAAACGACTTTGCCGATATACTTCTTATCGGCGAGGAGAGGACGTACAAGCTTATCGAAAATATGGTTTCCACGCTCAGGGAGTGCTACGACTCGGAGTACATACATATCGGTATGGACGAGGCACATATGATAGGGCTCGGCAAATATCTCGACAAGCACGGCTTCCCCGACAGACATAAAATTCTTATCGAGCACGTAAAACGGGTTATCGACATCTGCTCGAAGTATAAATTCAAGCCTATTATGTGGTCGGATATGTTCTTCCGGCTGGCAAACGGCGGAGAATACTACCCGAAAGAGAATATGGACGCAAGTGCCGTAAGCCTCTGTCCGAAGGAGATGGGTCTCGTATACTGGGACTACTACAAGGGCGACAAGGATACCTACGATGCGATGCTCGACGCACATAAAAAGTTCGGAAACGAGGTATGGTTTGCCGGCGGATGCTGGAGCTGGGAGGGCTTCGCCCCCTCCAACCTGTGGAGTGTCGAGAGTATGATTCTCGCAGTAGAGTCCTGCCGTGAGAGAGATATCAACAACATCTTCTTCACCCTATGGGGAGATAACGGTAAGGAGTGCTCCTACTACTCACTACTCCCCTCGCTCTTTATGATTCGCTGTTATTATGAGGGCGTAACCGATGCAAAGATAATAAAAGAAGAGTTCAACCGACTGACTGGCGAGAGCTTCGACGCAATGATGAGCCTCGACGTACCGAACCGCATCGCAGGGAACAGGCATCAGGAGGCTAACCCGTGCAAATATATGCTCTATTCAGACCCGTTCTTAGGCTTCCTTGATTCGACTGTAAAGGAAGGTGTCGGCGAGGAATACAGCTTCTATGCCGACATACTCACACGCTTCGCCGAGAACTCGAAAAGCTACGCATATATATTCAAGAGTGAGGCGGCTCTGTGCCGAGTGCTCGAGCTCAAATACGACCTCGGCAAGAGGACGAGAGAGATATACAAATCGGGCGACAAAGATGCGCTTCGGAAGCTGATTTATTCATACGATGAGACAATCGACCGTCTGAATGAGTTCTACGAGTGCTTCCGCACTCTGTGGATGAAGGAGAACAAGCCGCACGGCTTTGACGTACAGGACCTGCGTCTCGGCGCACTGAGACAGAGACTCGAGTCCTGCCAAAGACGGCTTATCGAATACCTCGAGGGCAGAGTCGACTCTATCCCCGAGCTCGAAGAGGATATTCTGGAATACAAGCACAGAGCGGGAACGATAAACGGCTTACCTCACCTCAACAGCTGGATAGCCACAGTCACCGTAAATAATATGTAAAAACTGCCCTTTCTCCGTGAGAGCCGTCGCCGTATATAGGCGAATCGGCTCTCATTTGCTTTTTATGCGTTTACATTTTTGCGAGTTTGTAAATTAAAATTGTTTTCGGGCAATAGTAAATGAACACTTGACAACAAACGCCCTTTGAGTTATAATATCGGTAAAAAGACGTTCCGATGGGGGTATAGGTATGGCTAAGAAAGAAAAAAGCGAAACCAGGAAAGAGGATCTCAGAGTTCAAAGAACGAAAAAAAGTCTGAACGACAGCTTCTTCAAAATGCTCAGCGAAATGACCTTCGAAGAAATATCCATAAACGACCTCTGCGAGGCTGCAGGAGTCAGACGCGCTACGTTCTACAAGCATTACAGAGATAAATACGACTTCCTTACAAAGCTCATCGGCTCTATCCGAGATGAGTTCGAAGCTAAGGAGTGGCGAGCCGACAGACCTATGAACACTAAGGATTACTACGTATCGTACGTATCGTCTCTCATACATTACCTCAACGAGCACTACCTCGCCGCAGAGAAAATTATGCAGAGCGGTATACGTGAGATGCTCGTCGGAATTATAGCAAAGCATAACTATCAAGAAACCAAATCAAGGCTCGAAAAAAGTGTTTCCGAGGGTATGACTCTGCCCGCATCGATAGATACCATCGCATTTATGCTCGTCGGCGGTGTTACTCAGATTCTTATGAGCTGGGTCGCAGACGGCAGGAGCAAGTCTCCCGAGCTGCTCTGCTCCGAGCTTGGCAGTATTATATCAAAAATTCTCGAGAGCTGACGCACTGTTATGAGCTTAGCTCATAAAAATTTGTTTCTTTAAAATAAAAATAGCCCGTTACCTATTGACGGGCTTTTTGTTTTGTGCTATAATATCATTCGACAATTTTTATTTTACACATAGGAGTAAATGTCAATGAAATTCACTAATAAAAGTCGCAACTTTTACATTGGTCTTGCTATTCTTGTAGCGCTTATCCTCTCTACTTTAATCAGCTGCGTCATTGGTGTTGCCGGTGTGTTTGCTCCCATAGGGACGTATGAATATGCAGGAGACGTTCTGTTTATCAGAACCACTACCCCGGACGACGAGGGCTACTCTGAGGATTCCGATACCATCTGCCCCGTTTACTACGTCTCCTTTGACCAAAACTACACCACCCTTATCAACTACACGATAGATGAGTGGGTCGCACTCGGAGATAACGACGAGGAGTTCTTCCGCGTATACCACGAGAAGGACGGCGACGGATACGTAGTCTTCAATCTTGATACAGACCCAACCGACGAGGAGCTTAAAGCCGCCGTCAGAAACAAGAACATCGAGAACTCGGCTACCCTCTTCACTGCGGTGCTCGCTCTACTTATGATTTCCGTTTCCTGCGGAGTCGTCGTATTCTTCGGAGACAAGTTCTCTCTTTACGAGAAGATATGGTTTATGTCGATACTCGTGCTCTCGGGCATTGTGGCCGTCATCTTCCCCGAGGAGGATATCAACGGGTTCAGCGGCCTTTTGATTATGGCTCTGTACCTTGCCGACACCTTCCTTAACATACTCTGCGAGCTCCTTATCTCGAAGCAGTCGAAGTGGAACTTTATCGTCTCGGTATTCGTCGAGATAGTCGAGATTGCCGTCTGCCTCGTTCTCGCTTACAGATTCGCTACTATGGCTGTTACTCTCTTCTTCTGGCTGCCCTGCGATATCGCAAGCTTCATCAACTGGAATAAGAAGAAGGATAGAGACGAAGAAGAAATCACGAAGGTCAGAACGCTCAAGGGTTGGCAGGAAGCGCTGCTCATCGGCGGCATCGTAGTGTGGACGATCGTGGTCGGATACTTCCTCTCCGGTCTTGATATCGCTACTGATATCTTCGGCGGCAACGAGCTTCTCGCTAACGTCGTATGCTACCTCGATGCCTGCGCATCGGCTGTCGGTATTATGAACGGTCTTGCGATACTCTTCCGCTTCAGAGAGCAGTGGATAGCCTGGTACATCTGCGCAGGTCTCGAGACTATTATGAATATTCTCGCAGGTCAGTGGGTGCTCCTCGTGCTCAAGGTAGGATACCTTACGAATACCACCTACGGATATATCAGATGGACGAAGTATATCAAGAAGCATCCCGAGGTGCTTAAAGAAAAAACCGTCTTCTGACAATTTCCGCATTTTCAAAGCCGAGTGAACAAAATGGGGTCGCTCGGCTTTCTCTTTTATACCGATGAACAGAAAAAGTAGCGATGAACAGAAAACACCGATGAACGGAAAAAGGCAGAGAACAAGCGAGGTTCTCTGCCTTTTTAAAGAAGCAATGCGCCGAGCGGGGAGCTGAAGGTCTCAGCACACGCCGTTGTCTGAGAATGAGTCGGCGCTCGCCAACGGTAAAAATCACTTCTGCACAAGGTGAATAGCGAAGCCGCATATCTCGTCCTTGAAGTATGCGAACTTAGGCTTTCCGGTCTTGTCGTCGTAGGTGATAGAATTCTTATCGAACTCGAAGCCGAGTCTCTCGAAGTAAGCGATGGCTCTGTCGACGAAGTTGGTGCGGATAGCTATATGGCCGCATCTGCCGGGACCCTTACCGAGCATAAACTCGAACGCATCTCCTGCGAAAATGGACTTCGAAGTGGTGCGAAGAGGCATACCGAACATAAGCTCAAAGAGCTTGGCGCCCTTCTCTGCTTCCTCGGCGCACTCGTTGTTGATGCCCATATGTACGAACTCGAGACCAAGCATTGCCTTTACCGCATTTCTGGTAAGAGCGGTGATCTCATCCCACTTCTTCTCCTTTATGAGCTCGTCCTTAACCATAAACGAGCCGCCGCAGGCAACTATCTTATTGAACTTGAGGTACTCAAGAAGGTTATCCTGATTGATTCCGCCGGTGGGCATAAAGGTAAGCTGACCGTAGGGAGCAGCCATTGCCTTAAGCATCTTAAGACCGCCTGCCGCCTCTGCGGGGAAGAACTTTACGGTGCTGAGCCCGAGCTCGAGAGCCGCCTCGATGTCAGAGGGGTTGGAGCAGCCGGGAAGCATAGGCACACCCTTCGAGAGCGCATATGCGGTAACCTTAGGATTAAGACCGGGGGAAACGAGGAACTTCGAGCCTGCCGCAATAGCAGCGTCGACCTGCTCGGTGGTAAGCACCGTACCTGCGCCGACAAGCATTTCGGGATAAGCCTCGGTGATGTTCTTTATAGCCTCAGCTGCGCACTTTGTTCTAAAGGTGATCTCAGCTGCGGGAAGTCCGCCGTCGATTAGCGCCTTTGCAAGCGGAACTGCATCGAGCGGATCCTCAATCTTAATAACGGGGATAAGGCCTATGGAATAGAGCTCTTTCATCATATCGTTCATTTCGATATCTCCTTATATAAAATATTTTACACCTAAATTATACACCCGCCACCGCCCCTACAACAATTGCAAATATTGACATAAACCTTGCATATATTGCACTGAACGCATTTTGTAAAGCCGTGTATGCCGCCTGCTTGACAATCCTTATAAAATATTATATAATAAATCTAATAAATTAGAAAAGAGGTGCGGCAGTGAAAAACGTACTTGTACTCACAAAGGATAGAAGACTCGGGCAGAAGATTCGTCTTTGCCTTTTCGGAATAGCCGAGGTGACCGTGGCTTCGTCGGTGCGCTCAGGAGAGAGCTTCGACTCGGTAATTCTCGACACGGACACGGTCGAGGACGCCAAGGACGCTACCGTAAGGCTCTCCCGCACAGGCGAGGCGGGCACGGTGGCTGTTCCCTTCCGTCTTTCCGCACTTCCCTCTTTAATCGAAAGGAACGAGGAAAAGAAGAAGACGCTATCCCTCTCCGAGGACGGGAAGTGGGCGATATTCGGCTCTAAGCGTATAAGGTTGACCGAGGTCGAGTCACGGCTGCTCTCTCTTCTGATTACGGCAAAGGAGCCCATATCCCGTGAGGAAATAATAGACCGTGTATGGGATAACGAGGCTGACGGCGGTGTTGTAAACGTGTACATCCATTACTTAAGAGAGAAACTCGAAGGCGAGGGTGAAAAGGTCATACTTTCGTCAAGGAAGCTCGGCTACTACGTAGACAGAAAATTTCTGGAGGACTAAATGCTCACACTGATTGAAACAGGCGATCTTAAAAAAATTTCGTCTTTAATCATATCCGGGGTTAAAGAGGCGCTCGAGGAAAAAAAGCGCTCCTACCTCATACTTCCCGAGCAGCTGACGGTAACCGCCGAGCGTGAAATGTGCGAAGCTCTGCCCGAGTCTGCTCCCCTGTACTTCGAGGCGACGAACTTCACCCGATTTGCAAACAGTATATTCCGATACCTAGGCGGACTCGAAAAGGAATACGGCGATAAGGTGAAAAAATCGCTTTTGATGTGGCGCACCCTCACCGAGCTATCTTCGACAATCAGCCTTACCGGCGGAAGACAGAATCCGTCCTACGGCCACGTGAAAAAGGCTCTCGGAGCTGTCGAGGAGATGGAAAATGCGGGTATAGACTGTGAGAGAGTAGCCGAAGTGAAGGAAGGTATAAAGGCGATTGACGCAAGGCTCTACGAGAAGCTCTGTGACGTCTCGCTCATTTATTCCCTGTTTACGAAGCTTTACCACGAAAGGTACGGCGACGTAAAGGCGGATATGTATATCCTTGCGAAGAGGCTCGAAGAAAAGGGGGATTCTCTTAAAGGGAGCGTTATTTACATCGACGGCTTCACATCCTTCACCGAGCCGCAGTACACGCTTATTTCTACCCTTATACGTCTGTGTGACGTACGTGTCTGCCTGCCCGTATCGCACAAGAAGCGTGCGGCTTTCGAATATAAGGAAATAATTGAGACCGAGAGGCGGCTTTCAGCCATAGCTATGCATATAGGCGCAAAAAGGAGCATCGTCCGCCCCGAGGAGAAGGATATCGGTATAATAAAAAAGATAGCCGAGCTTATGTGGACGCCCGGCGCAGCTCTGACGAGCGACGAATCCGACCTTATAAAAAGCGGAAACGGCGGAGTGCGCATATATGCCGCCGACACCCCCTTCGACGAGTGCGATTTTATAGCCGCAGATATAATGAGGCGTGTTACGGGGGGTGCGAGGTTTTCGGATATAGCGATCGTCGCAAAGAGCCCCGAGAGCTATTCGGGCATACTTGATACAGCGCTTTTGCGCTCGGGGATTCCGCATTTCATATCTCTTGGCAAGGACGTAACCTCGTTCGAGGCTATAAAGCTCATAAGAACGGCATATCTGACCGTAAAGGGCGGATTCCGCAAGGAAGACCTCTTGACGTATATGAAATGCGGTCTTGCGGGGATTTCACGCTCGGATGGCGACCTGTTCGAGAGCTACGTCGAGAAGTGGGGGATAGATTCTTCACGCTTTACCGACGGAATTGTTTGGAATATGAGCCCGAGGGGCTACGAGGTGACAAGCTGTGCCGACGCAGAAAAGCTCGCCATAATAAACAGAGTAAGGGAGAGTCTTGTCGAGCCCCTCTTGGGACTTCAGACCGAGATATCCGAGGCAGGCACCGTCAGAGAGCACGCAACGGCTCTTTATAGGTTTATTTGCCGCATCTCGCTTGCTGAAAAGCTCGACGAGCGAGCCGAAGAGCTCTACCGTCTCGGAGAGAGCAACTCCGCAGAGGAAAACGAAAGGCTCTATGACACGATATGCTCGGCGCTCGACGTGCTTGTTGATACGCTCGGCGATCTTGGAGCCGATGCCGAGTCCTTTATAAGTATGCTGTCGGTCATCTTCTCGGAAGAAAAAATAGGCAGAATTCCGGCTCGCGAGGACGAGGTAACCGTCGGCTCGTCGGATCAAATCAGGCTGAAAAACAAGAAATACGTATATCTTATAGGCGCAAGCAGAGGCGTATTCCCTGCCTCTGTATCCGACTCGTCCTTCTTCAACGACAGAGAGAAGGCGCTTCTGCTCTCCGAGGGACTCGGCGCACTGCCTGCGACCGAGGGTGACATCTCACGTGAGCTCTATTGCTTCTCACGTGCGCTTGCGTATGCGGAGTGTGAGGCGACGGTGACCTACACCGAGCGTACCGCCGCATTTGCAGAGGCGGGTCCGTCGATTGCGATTTCGGCAATAGAGGACCTCACGGGCGGGCTCGTCAGCGTAAAGAGGGTCAAGGAGCTCCCACCGTCGGATATGATTTACACGCCCGAGGCGGCTGCTGACTATTATACGGAAAACGCATATGCAAGAGAAGAAATCAAAAAGGCGCTGATAGCCGCAGGGCACTCTCACCTGCTCGCAAAATCTCTCGAGGATATCGAGAACGCAGAGCTCACGCTATCGAAGGACGTCCTCGGTGTAATATACGGCAAGGAGCTATATCTCTCGCAGACAAAGATAGACTCTTTCTTAAGATGCCCTATGAGCTACTTCTTAAAATACAATCTGAAGCTCGACGTAGGCGAGCCTGCACGGCTAGATGCAAGGGTCATCGGTACCTTCGTACACTCGATACTCGAGAGCTTCTTCTCCGAGGTGGCAAGAAGGGGCATATCGCCGAGCGAGCTTACGGCAGGCGAGAAGGCGGAGCTCACCGAAAGGAGCGCAAGAAGCTATATCGAGAGCGTTATGCCCTCGGGACGTGACTCTGCGAGGACAGCTATGGCGATAAAGCGCCTGTGCCGCTCGGCATCTCCCGTCATCGACAGTCTGTGCGATGAGTTCAGCTCCTCACGCTTTACCCCCGTGCTCTTCGAGGCTGTGATAAGCGACCGTGACGAGAAGGCGCCGTCGACGGTAAAGATAACCTCTCCCGACGGGAACAGGATTATTATCGGCGGTGTGATAGACCGTGTGGATGCCTATTCCACCGACGACAAATTCTTCGTGCGTGTCGTCGACTACAAGACAGGCGGAAAGGATTTCTCGCCGAAGGAGCTCTCCGAGGGCAGAAACCTGCAAATGCTCCTGTACCTAAAGAGCGTCGTCGGAACAAAAAAGCAGGGCTTCCTCGATACGCTCGGCGCTTCGGACGGTCAGAAACTCCTGCCTGCCGGCGTTGTGTACGTAAAGGCTTCCGTCAAGGACGTTAAGGTACGCTCTTACGACGACTCGCTCGCATTCGATGCGGTGAAGGCGGCGCAGGGGCGTGACGGAATGCTGCTCGATGACCCCGATGCGCTTATGGCTGAGAATCCCGACTTTTTACCCTTCGACCCGAAAAAGCCCGGTGACAAGCTCTACTCCGAGGAAGACTGGGAGAAAATCAACGAGACTATCGAGTCCGCCGTCATAGACGTAGCGAAAAGAATACGGAGCGGCGTATACAGAGCCGAGCCTAACAAGAAGGACAGACCTTGTGAGAGCTGCAAATACAAGCCCGTATGCCGAAGCGCAAGGTAAGAAAAAGGTTTTCGGCGCTTCGAATTTTTTAAAAAGCGCTCTATGTCGCTTACGCCTCGGCATTAAAATGGTCTTGGGCAGCTTAAATATGCCGTTGGAACTTTGATACTCCACTTTTTTAAAAAAATCGAATTAATCGAAGGCGCTCTCCTACGTATTCAAATGTGAGAAAGATAATTAAATTTGACAAGTAGGCTTTTCGATATTCTTCTGTTCGGATAAAAATTTTTCGATATTTCCCTATTTTTCTCAAAGGGCTGCGAAGCGAGAGAGAAGCGCACGTTATATACTCGGAAGAAAAACGAAAAAAGGAGAGACAAAATGAATCCTGATTTAAAAATCAAGCTCGACTCGGGAGTACTCAACGTCAGAGCAGGTGTGATAATGCACACACCCGACAAATGCGTAATTGAGGTCTCGAGGGTGGGGCTCAACTCCGTGCTCCCCGGCGGCAGACTGAAGCTCGGCGAGGATTCCCGTATGGCGCTCGTGCGTGAGATAGGCGAGGAGATGGGGCTGAGCGTAGAGTCCGAAAGGCTCAAAAGAGTCGACGTCTTAGAGAACATCTTCGAAGCGGGCGGCACGATGTACCACGAGATTTACTTCCTATACGAGTGTAGAATATCCGAGAGCGAAATGCTGTGCGTGACTGGTACGGACAACCTTGATAACAAGACCACACACTTCGTCGCAGCAAGCTACGAAGAGCTCGAGGGATACAATCTCCTTCCCCTGTGCGTCTTTGGCTACGTTAAAAAGGAAATCGGCTGACAGTAGCGCATACACCGCTACGCCCCCGCTCTTATCTAACCTTTCCCGAGGTATAAAAAAGCGCCTATGGCAGCTTTGCCACAGGCGCTTTTTTATTTTGTTCTTTATAATTAAGGCATACGGAGCGCTGTATTTACGTGAGCAAAAAGCATACGGCGAAACACCTTGATTTGCTCCGAAAAAGCCTATACCGTGTCTTACTCGTTAGTGTTTATATAGGGCAGGTACGCCTTCAAATAATCGTACCCCGAGAAGAGAGTGGTAAAGAGCATCAGAGCCATAAACACGTATGATAGCATATGATTGTCACAGAAGAAGGGGATGATGGGCTCGAGGAGAATAACAACCGTGCCCGCCATCTGAGATACCGTCTTAAGCTTACCTAGAAGGCTCGCCGCAACGACTATACCGCTCTTGCCCGCAACGACGAGTCTAAGGCTCGTAACTCCAAGCTCACGGAAAAGTATAACAAGGACAAGCGAGAGGAAAAGAATCGCATATACTCTGTCAGCATCTCCACGGGCGACTAGAAGCATTTTCGCAAGAATGGCGATGCCCGAGCCGATTACCATAAACTTGTCGGCTAGGGGGTCTATAAACTTACCAAAGTCGGTAACGAGGTTATACTTTCTCGCTATCTTACCGTCGAGCATATCGGTAAAAGCGGTCAATATGTAAATAATTGTAGGCACAATGCAGCCCCACAGAGGAATATCTCGCATCAGGAGAAGAGCCACCACAAATGCGGGAACAAGCATAACTCTGATAAGCGAGAGTGTGTTCGGAATGTTTAATACGCTTTTTTTCATCTTTCGTCCTTCCTTTAAAGGTGTGCGTTTTTTCGTAAAAGAGCGTTTTTTCCCCCTTTGGGCGCATGGCTTTTACGGGAGCTTTTCTCCTTTGAGAGCGCTTTTCGGAGTGCGCCTTATTTCAGAGAAGTGCGCTTTAGGCAACGCCCGCGGCTAAACTATGCCCAGGCTACGTTACATGACCTTTCGAAGAGCCGTTCCGATAAGGTCGTAATCCATACTCTCGTCTATGCTGACCTGAACGAAGTCACCCGGAGAATACAAATTTTTCCTTGCCTTAAAGTACACCTTTCCGTCGACGTCGGGTGCGTCCGCCTCGCTCCTGCCGTAATAAATCTCGGCTACGCTGTCGTATCCGTCACACAGAACGACAACGCTTTTGCCGACACGGGACGCCGAATAATCCTCAGCGACGGTAAGCTGGGTCTGCATAAGTATATCATATCTATCCTGCTTTACCTGCTCGTCTATCTGTCCGTCCATAAGAGCGGCGGGGGTATCGTCCTCGGGCGAGAAGGTAAATGCGCCGAAGCGCTCGAAGCGAGCCTCTTTTACAAACTCGCAAAGCTCTCTGAAATCGTCCTCGCTCTCTCCGGGGAAGCCTACCATAGCGGTAGTTCTGACGGTGATGCCGGGTATCTCGGCTCTGAGCTTCTCGAGAGTGGTGCGAATCAGGCTCGAGCCGCCGTGCCTATTCATACGTGTCAGTACCGAGTCGGATATATGCTGTATCGGCAGGTCCATATATTTGACCAGCCTCGTGTTGTTTTTCATCTCTTCGATAAGCTCGTCGGTAATCTTATCAGGGTAGCAGTAAAGAAGCCTTATCCACGGGATAGAGGTTTTCTCGCTGATAGCCCTAACCAGCTCGGCAAGCTTATACTCCCCGTAGAGGTCGAGTCCGTATCTGGACGTGTCCTGGGCGATAAGATTAAGCTCCTTCACACCCGTCGCCTCGAGCCTTTGCGCCTCAAGGACGATATCCTCGATACTCCTCGAGCGCATTCTGCCTCTTATCAGAGGGATGGCGCAATAGGTACATCTGTTGTCACACCCCTCGGCAATCTTAAGATACGCCGTGTGCGGGGCGGTCGTAAGAATTCTGCCGCCGCCGAGCGCAGACGTCTCCTTATCGTCGAGAATCGCTACACGCTCCCCTCTCTCGACAGCCATACAAGCCTCGGCTACCCTGGCAAGGCTTCCGACGCCGACTATCGCATCAATCTCGGGAATCTCACGCATTACCTCTTCTCTGTATCTCTCGACAAGGCATCCCGTCGCTATAATATGTCTGCACTTGCCCCACTTTTTAAGCTCCTCGCAATCAAGAATGTTGGCGATAGCCTCTTCCTTTGCGCTCTCGATGAAGCCGCAGGTGTTTACGAGAACAATCTCCGCCTCTTCGACCTCGAAGGTTACCTCGTAGCCCGCTTTATAAAGATTATGGAGCATTACCTCGGTGTCGACCAGATTCTTCGAGCATCCGAGCGAAATAAATGAAACCTTTGTCACTTTCTTGCCTTTCCCGAGGGCGGAATACGTCCGCTCCCGTCGGTCGTATATCGGCATTTTGCTTTTCTTAAGGTCACGGCAGGCTAAAGTCGCCTTACGCCTGACGAGGTGTTAAAAAACAAAACGCACTTTTCAAAAAGTCGTTATAGGTCGGTTTTTACAAGCCCTGATGAGGCAGCTAAAAAACCGTGCCGCCCTGCACGGGCGGATTACTTTAAAATATTCTTTATCTTAGGGTAAATTCTCTCGTTATAGAAGCGCACCATAACGGTTATGAAGAAATCGAACGCAATGAATGCGAGATTTGCAACAAGAAGAAGCACGGTATAGATAGCCACGGGAGAGAGTCTCTCGGCAATCGCCGAGTCGACAAGCTCGATGCCGAGTAGCTTCGACGAAAGGAAGCCGACGGCTATGGCTGCAAGATTCGCATACACAAGCTTGACTAAAATCCAAACGCCCCTCGGAAGCCTCTCGATATACCACTTTAGTATCGGATAAATACCGAATATGAGAAAATAGGAAAGCCACATAAGGCTCCCGGGATAGAACACCGCCGAGAGAATAGTCGTGGCAATCCACACGAAGAAAACGTACGGTGCACCTATCTCAATATAAGCGAAAACCACAAGGAGCGATGCGAGCGCAGAAGCCGAAAGGTCAAGTATATCGAACACCGCACCGAGCACCATAAAGAGCACTCCGAGAGCAACCAGCACCGCCGAAAAAGTCAGCTTTTTCGTACTCTTCATACCGCTATATGCATCTGATAAGGTCGCCGCCCATACACTCGCACAGGCAGTCCATACAGATAAGGTTAGTACAGCAGTCGCAGGCATCGTCTGCGGTGGAGCGCCGTCTGTACGAGCGATCGCCGTCACCGTAATAGGTGCTGCCGTAGCCGCCCGACGCAGAGTTGAAGCTCTCCTTCGCCTTCTGGTACTCCATATTTGAGGGATCCATAGTGCAGGCTATCTCAAGCTCACGCATAGCGTCGATATTCCTGTTTCTGTACCTCAGACACACCGCCATAAGGAAGTGCCAGTCCGCAGTCCTGTCGAACTCGTTGACAGATGCGAGCATCGACTCAGCCTCGCCTATCTTTCTTTCATTTATCTTGTTCCTTATCTCGACGTAGATGCCCGAGGTCTTAGCGCCGCCCGTGTACGAGTCTCTAGACGAGTCTCTGTCGGTGCTCGAGTAGCTGCCCGATGCCCTCATACGCTGTATCTCGTCGTATGCGGCGTTAATCTGCTGCATCTTTTCCTTTGCGAGATCCTTCAGAGGGTTATCGTCCTTATAGTTGTCGGGGTGATACTTACGGGCGAGATTGCGATATGCGTTTTTTATCTCATCGTCCGATGCGTCACGCCCCAGCCCGAGAATAGAATAAGGATCAGTCATTTTCTTTTTCCTTTCCCACGTCCTCAGACTCAAGAAGAAATTCCATCCTCTTGGTCAGCCCGAGGTAAATTATATTATTAACAATATTTTCCACTGTAATCTTTCTTTCGAAGGGGACAAGATTAACAGCCCCCTCGAGCTCCCTGCATTCGAGCAAAAGAGCCGAGTGTATAGCCTTCCTTACGTCCTCCGAAAGGCCGCCGTCTCCGTAAAGAAGACGGAACGGGTTGTACCTGCCGAGTCTTACATCCTCTTTGTAATCCTCAGCGGCATCAACCGAATAAATGAATCTTCCGAGGTGATACCCGACCCTGTAACAGACCAGCCTGTCGGAGTCGCAAAGCCCATAGGAGAATATCTCGCCGAGCAGCTCTCCGAAGAGCGTCGCAGGTATATCAACGCTTGCTGTGCCTTCTCTTTCGAAGGCTGCGATTTTTTCGAGCTTTTCCTTCGCTACACTCTCGATTTCCGTCATACCCGAGAGCTTCATCGCCCTCTTCGCTATCGGCTTTAAACACCCGACGCCGAGCCTCTTTATAAGCCTCTCGTCCGAGACGTCGTCCTCGAGCTTGTAGTAGGAAAGGACGGCAAAAGCCTTCGCCGTATACTCGAGCGCCGGATTGTCCTCGAGCATCAGCCGCTTTTTCAGCGGGTGCAAGGGGCAGATATGCCTGCCCGAGCGGAGCTGTGAGTCGTCCATATACGCCATCCTGATAAGAGCGAGGAACACGCTGTCATAGGTCAGTGTAATACGGCTCGACGAGCCCGTATATTTTTTCATAGTGCGGCATATACCGCAATAGGTAGCCTTATAGAATTCGTGCTCCTTTACAAGAAGCTCTCTTACGTCAGGCTTCACGTATCCGAACATATAAGGAAAGCTCCTTTCATAAGCGTAGGGAAAAATTTTAAGTGCGAGTCCCCGTGTGAAGGGCGGATAGGCTGCACCGCACCCCGCTACCGAAAACCGTCGAAGCAGCCGCAGAAGGTGCGGGGAGCTGCCGTCCTTTTATATCGGGTGCGGCTTACGCCTTACCCATACCCTTTCTCGTAAGGGAGATTCTGTGCTTTTCGACGTTAACGTCCTTGATTATTACGTCGATAACGTCACCTACCGAGAACAGGTCGGAAGGATGCTTTACGTACTTATCCGACATCTCGGAGATGTGCAAAAGTCCGTCGTGGTGCACGCCGATGTCGACGAAGCAGCCAAAGTCGATTACGTTTCTGACAGTGCCCTTGAGCTGCATACCCGGCTTAAGGTCGGTAATCTCAAGCACGTCGGTCGAGAGCACGGGTGCGGGCGCATCGTCTCTGATATCTCTGCCGGGCTTCTCAAGCTCGCTGATAATGTCGATGAGGGTAGGCTCGCCGCAGCCCATCTCACGTGCGAGCTTTGCCGTGCCGTACTTCTCCGCATTGTACTTCAAGAGTGCGAGCTTTCCGCCACCCGCCCGTACGTCGTCGGTGGTAAAGCCGAACCTCTTAAGAAGGTCCTCTGCTATCGCATAGCTCTCGGGATGCACTCCCGTGTTGTCAAGCACCTCTGTACCGCCGGGTATACGAAGGAAGCCTGCGCACTGTGTGAACGCCTTCTCGCCTATCTTCGGTACCTTGAGCAGCTGCTTTCTCGTCTTGAACTCGCCGTTCTCCTCTCTGTACTTGACTATATTCTTAGCGGCGGTGAGATTTATACCCGACACGTAAGAAAGAAGCGAATAGGATGCGGTGTTCACGTCGACTCCGACACCGTTTACACAGTCCTCGACAACACCGCCGAGAGCCTCGGTGAGCCTCGACTGCTTCATATCGTGCTGATACTGACCTACGCCGATAGCCTTCGGCTCAATCTTAACAAGCTCGGCGAGCGGGTCCTGCAGACGGCGTGCAATAGATACTGCGCTCCTCTGCATTACGTCGAAGTCGGGGAACTCCTCAGCGGCAAGCTTCGATGCGGAATATACCGATGCGCCTGCCTCGGAGACTATCGTATACTTAACGCCCTTAGGGCAGTGAGGATTTCTGATTACTCTCTCTGCGATAAACCTCTCCGACTCACGGGATGCCGTGCCGTTTCCTATGGAAATTATATCAACCTTGTGCTTTAAGACAAGGCGAAGAATTACGTCTCTGGACTTATCGAGGTCGGCATCGTTGTCTCTGCCCTTCGTTCTGAAGGGATAGATGACGGCGGTGTCGAGCACCTTACCCGTCTTATCAACAACGGCGAGCTTACAGCCGTGGCCGTAGCCGGGGTCGTAGCCGAGGACGGTCTTACCCTTAAGCGGAGATACGAGAAGAAGGTTGCGCAGGTTCTCTGCGAAGAGCTTCAGCGCACCCTCGGAAGCATCGTCGAAGAGCGCTGTGCGCACTTCACGCTCGATAGCGGGGAACAAAAGTCTGTCGTATGCGTCGGCGAGAGTCGCCATAATTCTCGGAAGAGCGGGAGACTGCTTGTTTGTGACGACACGGGATACGAGCTGCGCTATACCCTCGTCCTCTGCGAGCGTTACGGAAACCTTCAGGAAGTCTTCCTTCTCTCCTCTGTTTATAGCGAGGACTCTGTGACCCTTCAGCTTCTTTATCGGCTCGGAGAAGTCGTAGTAGTTCTCGTACACCGAGGGCTCGTCCTTCGCCGCCTTGGTGGTAATAGAGCCGCACCTCATAGTGAACTCACGGAGCATTTTTCTTATCTCGGCGTCGTTCGATACATCCTCGGCGATGATGTCGGATGCGCCCTGGAGCGCCGCCGCAGCATCGGGCACCTCCTTACCCTCCTCAGCCGAGATGAACTCTTCTGCGTATACCTCGATTGCAGGGTCGTAGGAGTCTCTCTGCTCCATAATATACTGCGCTAAGGGCTCGAGTCCCTTCGTCCTTGCGATAGAGCCCCTCGTCGTTCTCTTCGGCTTGAAGGGTCTGTATATATCCTCGAGCTCTACGAGGGTCTTTGCATTATTAAGCGCAAAGGTAATCTCCTCGGTGAGCTTTCCCTGCTCCTCGATTATGCCGGAAATCTGCACACGGCGCTCCTCGAGATTACGTAAATATCCGAGTCTGTCGAAGAGCTCACGCAGAGTCGTGTCGTCGAGTCCGCCCGTAACCTCTTTACGGTATCTGGAGATAAAGGGGATGGTATTACCCTCGTCGATAAGGTCGACCGTCGCCTTAACCTGCTCCTCTTTTACGTTGAATTCCTTAGCTAAAGTCTTTAAAATGTCCATTATATGCTCCTTAAAATTATATTCAAATCATCACTCGCTCATAGAGCTGCGCCCCGCCGAACGGTAAAGGCTATCCTTCTCTTCCTCGGTAAGGAGTCGCCACTCGCCCGGGGAAAGCGTAGGGTCGAGAGCTATATCTGCAAACCGTATCCGCACAAGAGACGTCACTCTGTTCGAGCCCGTCGAGGCAATCATCCTCTTTATCTGGTGATACTTACCCTCGGTGAGGGTGATGAATCCGCCGAGTCTGTCAGGGTCGCACTCGAGAAGAGCGGGCTTACATTCATATCCGTCCTTTAATACGCACCCATCCTTGAAGTACTCCTCCGCTCCCTTGCGCACAGGCTCAGCCGACGTGAAGCGGTATACCTTCTCCACGTGGTGCTTCGGGGATAGAAGAGTGTGAGCGAGCGAGCCGTCGTTAGTGAGTATCATAAGCCCCGTCGTGTCCTTATCCAGCCTGCCTACGGGAAAGAGCTCCATTTTGCGAAGCTCG